>CAZGOY010000017.1:0-63175 GCA_964527565.1 uncultured Sulfuricella sp.
ACGATATTTGACCATCCGCGCAGCAAAGAACATCGCGATTGGTGACCAGGCTCAGCCGCAGTGGAGGGCACCGAGGTGGTGATGTTGTAGCTCCCTCTCTCACCCCGGATGAGCTACCATGGCCGCAGTGGAGGGCACCGAGGTGGTGATGTTGTAGCTCCCTCTCTCACCCCGGATGAGCTACCATAAAACGTCAGCGTGATGTGGAAGGAATATGGTTGTAGCTCCCTCTCTCACCCCGGATGAGCTACCATCTACGACGTGTGGCGCCAACTGGTAACGGTGTTGTAGCTCCCTCTCTCACCCCGGATGAGCTACCATACGGAGCCCTCACTGTCGGCGCGCATATCGGTTGTAGCTCCCTCTCTCACCCCGGATGAGCTACCATCTTGCCGCATCCATCATCTACGCGAGAACTGTTGTAGCTCCCTCTCTCACCCCGGATGAGCTACCATGGACTGCGCATGCTATGAGCCGTGCGGCAAGTTGTAGCTCCCTCTCTCACCCCGGATGAGCTACCATTAATGGCCGGACGCCTCGCCCGCCTGCGTTGTTGTAGCTCCCTCTCTCACCCCGGATGAGCTACCATACCAATTCCTGCGTCCCCCTGACCTGCACTGTTGTAGCTCCCTCTCTCACCCCGGATGAGCTACCATAGCGCCTATGCTGTACCTGGAGATATTGTTGTTGTAGCTCCCTCTCTCACCCCGGATGAGCTACCATTCCTGCGCCATGTGGAAGGCTTCCATGTAGGTTGTAGCTCCCTCTCTCACCCCGGATGAGCTACCATGCGCGATGCACCCGCCCCCCCTGCGTTTTTGTTGTAGCTCCCTCTCTCACCCCGGATGAGCTACCATCGGGCCGTCACCCAGCCAGCCGCCAGGCGCGTTGTAGCTCCCTCTCTCACCCCGGATGAGCTACCATTCAACATCATTTCAACACGCCCGGCGCCGGGTTGTAGCTCCCTCTCTCACCCCGGATGAGCTACCATGCGCCGTGGTGTCGGCAGCGGGGTGCAGAAGTTGTAGCTCCCTCTCTCACCCCGGATGAGCTACCATAAATTCATCGAAGACACGGCCAGTGGCAAAGTTGTAGCTCCCTCTCTCACCCCGGATGAGCTACCATTGCGTTCCTCGACGACGGCGACGACATCGAGTTGTAGCTCCCTCTCTCACCCCGGATGAGCTACCATGCGCTCCATCACTACCCATGTCCCGGCCACGTTGTAGCTCCCTCTCTCACCCCGGATGAGCTACCATTGACGGAACCGACTACAACACAGAATGGATGTTGTAGCTCCCTCTCTCACCCCGGATGAGCTACCATTGCTTCCGGATTCTCTTCAATGGAAAAACAGTTGTAGCTCCCTCTCTCACCCCGGATGAGCTACCATTTCCATCAAGCCACCGAAGCCGCCGAATACGTTGTAGCTCCCTCTCTCACCCCGGATGAGCTACCATGCAATCGTTTCATGGTCGCCTATTCGCGCCGTTGTAGCTCCCTCTCTCACCCCGGATGAGCTACCATTCGTGCGCAGCTCAACCACCTCGTAAAGATGTTGTAGCTCCCTCTCTCACCCCGGATGAGCTACCATCCAATCAGCCGCATAGCTTCGTCACGGATGGTTGTAGCTCCCTCTCTCACCCCGGATGAGCTACCATAGCGCAGGACGTTGCCAGCCGCCCAGCCGCGTTGTAGCTCCCTCTCTCACCCCGGATGAGCTACCATCTATTCCGGCGCCTGCCATATCGAGCCGGTGTTGTAGCTCCCTCTCTCACCCCGGATGAGCTACCATCGGCTGGCGCGACCATCGCGCAATCTATTCGTTGTAGCTCCCTCTCTCACCCCGGATGAGCTACCATCGACCTTGCGCAAACGCCCGCCAGATGTGAGTCTGGCGGGTTTTTTGCTCAAAAATTCCGCCTTCAGAACAACAGCATTTGATTGGATTTCACCACTTTTTCCTGAAAAAGCGGCATGCCGACCAGTAGCCGCATGCTGGCGTATTGTTTTTCCGTCACGCTCAGGCAGCGCACCGAGCCTTCCGGCGGCAGGTTGTCCACCAAGCGTTTCATGTGCTTTTCCAGCGCATCGTTGCCGTTGAGCAGGCGGCCATAGACCGAGTACTGGATCATGTCGTAGCCGTCGTTGATGAGAAAACGGCGGAACAGCGTATAAGCCCGGCGCTCGGCCTTGGTGACGACGGGAAGATCGAAGAAAACCAGCAGTCTCATAAATCGCCTGTTTTCTCCACTCATGGGTCAGCACTCGAAGCGGTGCGCTTCCAGCCCGATCAACGTGGGCAGCTCCAGCAATCCGGCCTCGCCGCCATCGTAAACCCGCGCCAGGCTTTCCACTGCGTGCTCGATGGCGGAGAGCACGGACATCCTGCCACGCGGCATGCCCACATCAATGTTGAGCAAGCTCACCAGGGCTACCTTGTCTCGTGGCAGCAATTCGTCATCCGGTGAAGGCGGCATGTCCCGGACAAACAAATCCACCAGAGGGCGGAAGGGTTCGATCAGGTCGTCCGCCAAGTTGAAGGCGTTCTGCTCGCTGGCGTGAAAAATGCCAAAGGCGGGCAGCATGCCGTGGGCCACCAAACCACGCGCAATCGTGCCGCGCAACACGGCATATCCGTAATCCAGGGCGGCGTTGGTAAAGCCGCCTTCCATGCGCCGGAAGCCCTTGCCGAAAAGCTGTGGAAAATAAAATGCCGCCGCCTGGCCTTCCATATTGTCGTTATCGCCGGAACGCACCCGTGCAGCACAGGATTCCAGCCTGTCCCAGCCTTCTTGCCCTGAAAGGCGCAGGCAAAGCGCCTGGTTGGCAATCTTGCGCCGCACGATGGCGGCCCAGGTTTGTTTGGCCGCTGGGCGCGGCAAACTCAGTTGCAGGCGCATCCAGCGTGTGGCGCGGGAATGCGGCAGAAAGGGCAGGAACACTCCGCTGGGGTGATGCGTGTCACTGGTGGCGAACAGGCTGATGCCATATTCCCCGCAGGCAGCCAATACGGGATGGGTAAGAGTGATTTCCCGGTGGTTGAGCAGGATGACGGCAATGTCCTCGAACGGCACGAAGGCCGTCTGCTCCTGCTCAATGGCGAGGGAGTAATGTTCCCGGCGCAGCCGGGCCGGGCGGGAAATGACGACGCTACGCCAGGTCACGGCGTTGCTCCGGCGGAGCGGGGTAGAGGTTGCCGAGAACATCCACATGAAATTTCTGGATGTGTGCTGCGCTCGTAATGCCTTTTCGGAAATACTCTTTGTCAGGTTTGGGTTGATCGTGAGCGCGGAGTGTTAGCCGTCCATCACTTTCATACATAACGAAGTAACCTTCGTATTTGATTTCCCCAAGGCGAAGTTTCACATAGTCATTTTTGTTTAGAGAGAACAGAAATTCTGCACCATCCGGGATGCGTGGTGGTTTAACACGTTTTTCTGCAAGCGCTTGGTATGCAGGTTCAAAGTGGTAGCGATTACCATGCTTGTAAACTTCGACATGATGCATTTCTCCCAAGTCGGCGATTCCTGCTTCAAGTCGTAATCCATTGGTTTGTGTCGTTGCCACTTTGACCGATTTGACTAACGATCCTTTGCCGTTTCTTGAAGGTTTAAAGACAGGCTCGGCAAAAGCTTTTTTTCCATCGTTATCATATTTTTCAAGCCGTTCTCTCAATAATGAAATCAGCGGCGCATTGCGCGAATATGTTGCACCAACAATGTCTTTTAGCTTTGCCAGTTTGAGTTGGTGTAACGGAGTTTTCACATAACTGATTCCCTGCTCTAGTAGTCTTGGAGATCGTATGGTTGCTTCGTGAATTGGGCCGTTATTACGCCGTTTGGGCGCACGGGAAATAAACAGAGGGCGCAATCCCTCCAGTTCCTCCGGCGGGTAAGAGCCCAGCCGCGCCATTTCAGCCCGCAGGGTTTGCCGGTCGTCCATGCTCAACCGCGCCCGCAATTCATCGCGGAAATGTGGCCACGGTGCGGGGAAATGCTGCTCCAATTGCGCCAGCATGGCGGGGTTGACGATCTCGCCGGTTTCCATGTCGATGAGTCCTGCCCGTGCATTTTCCAGTTCCTTGCGGCGGGAATAATCGGACAGGCGTTTCACCATCCCGTGGCTACACGCTGCCACCACGGCGGCATCCAGTGCGTGGTGCCGGTCGGAATCGGAACGCACTTTCACCAGCCCCCAGCGGGCGCGCAGAAAGGCGGTCAACTGGCCGCTTGCCACCACGCAGCGCTTGGCTTCGCTGTCCTCATGCAGCTTGAGGTAACGCTCGACGTAATTCTTGAAAAAGCGGCAGATATAGCGCGTGTCGTAGAGGTTGCGGTCGCTGAAATCCTTGGCTTCGGCTTCGCCAAAATCCTTCTTGAGCAGGCGGTTGCGTTTGGCTTGGCGGTAGGATTTATTCGAGTCAACGAAGGCCACGAATTGCCGCCAGCGTTCGCTGTTCTCCTTGCCGCCCAGATACTCGAACGGCGTCATGTTGCCCTTGTTGCGGTTTTCCGCCACCAGCACCAGCACCCGGTTGTTTTTGCTGTCGTCGAAGCTGCGCGAGTAGGGCAGGGCATGGTCGATTTCAGCATAGCCCGTCTCGAACAGCCGGTTGATGTCCAGTGGTTCCAGAGAATAGGCGCATTTGCCATGTTGTTCGCGGTAAAGCTGCCATTTTTCGAAATCACGGCCTTTCAACTCGCCCGTGGTGTTGTATTCCGCATTGAAGGCATCCCGGTCTTTCCTGTTGCGGTCGCGGAATTCGTCTTGCGCCTTCTTGATGTCCCGGCGTTCGTCGAAAGGCCTCGACAAATCCCGCGCCACTTCGATGTGCACGGCATGGGGCGAGCCGTAGGTTTTGATAAGTGCGTTGACCACCTTGCGCGCTTGGTTGAGCGCCCGCAGCACGACGGGGTTGCGCGGGATGTCCAGTTCTTCGTTGAATTTCAGCCGCCCGTCCTTATCGCGCCCGACGTAGAAAGAGGGCAGGTGTTCATGCGCACCCGCCCCAGCTTTGAACAACTGACTATGGTGATACCCCGCCTTCTCACATGCCTCATCGTAACGCGCACCTGCCTCCATGTGAGGCAGGATGGCGTAAAGCGCTTTGAGAGAAAGGTTGCTGAATTTGTCGAAGCGCAGGGTAAGCAGCGCTTCCACCATCTTTGCCTTGTTCGGCAGGTCGAGCTTGCCCAGTTCCCGCTCGACTTCCCCGTCTTCCTTGTAAACGGACAGTACACGGGCGATTTCGTCGAGCAGTTGCGGCTTGCTGTCTAGGGCGGCGACGGAGATTTGCCGCCATTCATTTTCTAGTCCGGCATCCTTGAGGGTCTTGCGCAAGGCTTGCCAGCCGGGGAGTTTTACCAGCTTTTCGTCTTCTGGGTCTTTGGCTTTTTCCTCGGCCTTCTGCCGGTCGCTGGGGTAGGCAAGCCCGACAAAGCGGAAGTCCTCGGGCAACCCGGCTTTGACCAGCACCTTGCGCAACTGCTTGTAACTGAAGTCACCTGCCTGGTTGTAGGGCAGAGGCAGCGCGATGGCCCGCTCCTCCTCGTTGAGCGGGCGCATCTTGCCATCCACCACAATGCGCAGATTGTTGAGCCGGGTCAGCCAGACATGGCGCTCAACGGTAAAACTGGCCTTGGGGGCGCGGTATTCGCTTTTCTCAAAAGTACACTTGCCCAGCATCTTGAGCAGGTCTTCACCGGAGAGTGCTGGCTTTTGCGCCCAGAACAGGCCCGTTTTGCAGTCGAGCAGCTTGTTTTCTAATTCCGGCAAGGCATGGGGATTGCCCAATGCGCGTTGCCGCTCGAACAGGGTAGTCAACTCTTCCGCCAGTAGCAGGCGGGATAGTGCCTTGCCGTAATCGCCGCGCTTGTTGCGTTGGGCGTCGGGAAACTCATGGATGACCATCTCGGCGGCGGTTCTGTAGTTCTTTTCCTGCATCAGCCGCTTGGTGCCCGCCAGCCCTTTCTTGACCGCGCCGCCCTCCTTGTCCTCATCGGCCTTCTTTTCCTCTGCCTTGCTCATCCAGTGAAAACCGCGATGCTTGCACAGGTGGTAAAGCACCCGCGCCCATTCCTCCGCTTCGAGCCTGCGGTCGAGGGCATCCACTCGCAGCTGCCACAGATTGGGGGTCTTGAAGCCCTTGGTGGGAGGTTGTTTGAGAACGCCGGTATCGGCAATCAGACCCTCACGCTTGAGCAGGCGTGCCAGCCTGGTAAGCCGCCAAGCGCGGCGGCGCAGGCGGCGGCGCAACAGCCGGGCAGCACGGCGGGCAAGATTGAGCGATTCGCCCTTGTCGGAGGTTTCCGCCTTGTCGAAGCAGCGCACGCCAAGGTCAATGATGCGATTCTCCCCCAGCACCGCCCACCCCACCGAAGCGATGCCAATGTCAAGACCGAAAGTCAGTGGGCCGAGATTTTTATCCTTGCTTGCCATGCCCGTTCTCCGTATTATTGCTGCCGTTGTAGTTCATCCGGGGTGAGAGCCGTTGCTACAATAAAGAATCGAAAGATTCTGTACCCAAGCCCAGCCTTCGTGCTGGGCTTTTCATTGGTGCGCCCGGCAGGGTGAGCAATGACACTACCCTGTGTGGTAGATTATTCCAGAACATCTTTCAAGATGCGAGATGCTGCCCTGTCATCCCTGTCATGTGGTAGCGGAACGGCATCCGCCCGCTATTGGCGATTGCAATCCGGCGGGGTGAAGGTGTTTCGGTGGTCAGTGCTGCAACTGCCCGTACAAGCGGCTGTACAGCCCATCGTTGCGGATCAGTTCGTCGTGTGCCCCTTCCTCGATGATCTGGCCGCCATCGAAGACGTAGGCGCGGTCGGCCTGTTTCACCGCAGAGAGGCGGTGGGCGATGATCAGGGTGGTGCGGTCTTGCAGGAAATCGCGTAACGCTTCATGCAGCTTGGCCTCGGTTTCGGCGTCCAGGGCGGAGGTCGCCTCGTCGAGAATCACCACCTGCGGGTCCGACAGCACCATGCGGGCTATGGCCAGGCGCTGGCGCTGGCCGCCTGAGAGCCGCACGCCCTGGCGGCCGACAATCGTATCCAGTCCGTTGGGCAGTTCGCGCACGGTGTCGGCCAACTGCGCCACTGCCAGCGCCTGCCACAGCTGTTCATCGCTGCATTCGCGCCCCAGCGATAAATTCATGCGCACGCTGTCGTTGAACAATGCGGGATGTTGCAGCACGGTGGCGACGTGGCTGCGCACCACTTCCATGCCGATTTCAGTCATCGGTGCGCCATCGAAACTCACCGTACCGGATTGCGGCGGATAAAGGCCGAGGATGACCTGCACCAGCGTCGATTTGCCGCCGCCGGAAGCGCCCACCAGCGCCACTTTTTCACCGGGGCGGATGGAGAGGCTCACCCCGTTGAGCACCGGGGTGTCGCCGTAGCTGAAGCACACGTCTTTCACTTCCACGCCGACGGTGTGCTTGCCGCGGAACGGGTCGCGCAGATGCGGGTAGTGCGGCTCCTCTTTCAGATCCAGCAGCTTGTTGATGCGCGCGAGCGCCGCCTTGGCCCCATAGTAGGCGAATTGCAACCCGAGGATTTCCTGCACTGGCGCCATCATGTACCACAGGTAGCCGAACACCGCCATCATCTGCCCGATGGTGAGGCCGGAATACACCACCATCACCATGCTGACGGCGCGGAACACGTCGAAGCCGAACAGGAACACCATGAACGACAGGCGGCTGGCGGCATCGCTCTTCCACGAGAAGGCGGCGGTGTGGGTGCGGATGGCGCGCGCGCTTTCAATCACCCGTGCGAGGTAATGGCGCTCGCGATTAATGGCGCGGATCTGCTGGATGGCGTCCAGCGTTTCAGTGAGCGCCTGGCTGAACAGTTCGAAGGCGCTGTTTTCGCGCCGCTTCAATTCCTTCACGCGCTTGCCCAGCATCATGGTGAAATACACCACCGCCGGGTTGAGGAGCAGGATGAACAGCGCCAGTTGCCAGTTCATCCACAGCAGCACGGCGGCGGTGCCGATCAGCGAGAGCAGGGCGACCAGGGATTTGGCAACGGTGCCGCCGATGAAATTGTCGATCGCGTCGAGATCCTTGACGAAATGCGAGGCCACCGCGCCGCTGCCCAGGGTTTCGTATTCCGACATGGCGATGCGGCTCAAACGCAGCAGCATTTGCTCGCGCATGCGGAAGGCGACGTCCTTGGCGATCAGGGTGAAATTGCGCGTCTGCCACACCCCCAGCAGCAGGGCGATGAGGCGCAACAGCAGGGTGACCGCCAACACTGCGCCGATATACAGCAAAGGCCCGCGCCACGCTTCGGGGAACAGGGTGTCAATAAATGCCACCATGCCGCCGGGATGGTGCAGTAGCACTTCATCGACCAGCAGCGGCATCAATAGCGGAATCGGCACGCTGACCAGCGCCGCCAGAATGGCGACGGCGTGCGCAACAATCAACTCGCGCCGGTGTTCGCGGACGATGGCGAGGATGCTGCTCCAGGAGTAGCCGGCGGTGCTCATGCGGCCTTACGGCAGCAGTTTCACGTCCTCGATAAGCACGTTTTCCTGCGGCACGTCGGAAGGCATGGGTGCGCGCGGGCCGGTTTTCACCTTGGCGATTTTCATCACCACGTCCTGTCCTTTCACCACCTTGCCGAACACGGCGTAGCCCCAGCCGCGCGGCGTGGGGGAGGAGTGGTTGAGAAAGGCGTTGTCCTTGACGTTGATGAAGAACTGCGCGGAGGCGGAATGCGGGTCCATGGTGCGCGCCATGGCGATGGTGTAAACCGCGTTCTTCAGGCCGTTGGCGGCTTCGTTCTGGATGGACGGCAAGGTTTCCTTTTCGCGCATGTCCGGCCCCATGCCGCCGCCCTGGATCATGAAGTTGTCGATCACGCGGTGGAAGATGGTGCCTTTGTAAAAGCCGCTTTTCACGTATTTGAGAAAGTTCTCCACCGTTTTCGGCGCCTTTTCCTGGTCGAGTTCCAGGGTGATGCTGCCGAGGCTGGTTTTCATCTCCACCTGCGGGTTGGCGGCTTGGGCGCCGAAAGACAGGAAAAGGCCAAACAGGAGTGCGGAAAATTGCAGTTTCATGGGAAGAGCTTCCTTAAATTAAATCAGTTTAACGAGGCGTGCGATTTTGATTGCAGCAAAACGCCGGGGTGGGAAACGATGGTGCACGCGTGTCAAAAGTCGGAGGGCGGTGGCTCCGATGCCATTGCCTGGGGAACAAAAATATCCTTGTAGCCGGTATAGATCGATGCCGTAATCACCGGTACCAGCACCAGCAGGCCGAGGCCAAAGGGAATCATGGCGACAATAGTGAGCGCGAGACCGGCAAGGCCATACACGGTGAAGGGTAGCCAGTTTTTCAGGCTGGCAAAAAAACTGGCCTTCATCGCCTGGGCGGCGGGCATGTCGTGGAAAAACACCAGGGCCGGGGCAAACCAGTAGGCCATCAGCAGGGGAATCAGCAAGACCAACGCCGTCAGCATGGCAACCAGCATGCCCTCCACCGCGCCGACGGCCACGCCGGCAGAGCCGCCCTCCGCGACTGCGGCAGCACCAAGGATGGCGCCGCCCCCGGCCATCATCATGATGCCCATGATGATGATGGTGCCGATCAGGTACAAGCCGCCGACGGTAATCAATTGCCCGGTGTTGTGCATGAAACCGGCGAACAGGTAGCGCAGTTCGAGTTCCGCGCCGCTTTCCAGGTCGCGGCAGGCCAGCATGAAGCCGGCGGCGAAGGCCGGCGCCAGCAGCGACATCACCAGCGGCCCGACGAGCGGCACCACGGATACCAGCATGATGATGAGAAAATACAGCACGAACAGCACGATCCAGATAAGTGGATTCTTTCTGAACAGCGCAAAGGCATCGGCAATCCAGCGCCAACCCTGGCCAGCGTTAACCTGACGTGATTCCATAACGGTTCCTTCCGGGCTAGAAATTAATCAATACCCACTGCGGCAC
The DNA here is from genome assembly GCA_964527565.1 of uncultured Sulfuricella sp. Taxonomy (GTDB): domain Bacteria; phylum Pseudomonadota; class Gammaproteobacteria; order Burkholderiales; family Sulfuricellaceae; genus JAGXQV01. The sequence continues at coordinate 9,961 of CAZGOY010000017.1, forward strand.
GCGCACGCCTGAATCGAGTGACTCCTGGCGCGAGAATTTGCCGTCGCCGCGGTCGTCGATCAGGTAGTACGGCACGCCGTGCGGCGGGGTGATCTTGACCATGTAAAGCTTGCCGCCGATGCGGTATTCCTGCACCGTGTCCTCGCCGCGCTTGAGAATGGTCACCTGCGGCTCCAGCGCGGGGTCGAGTTCCATGCCGGGCGGTGGCGGAGGCGGTTCGGGAACGGGCTGCAAGCCCGGCGGCGGGGTCTGCGCGAAAACCGGCAGGGTCAGACTGATGAGCAGAGCGGCGATCAGGCGGCGCATGGTTTTTCCTTGGTTAAGACTTCCGGCTTTAACGATAGCATCTATTCGCCGAGCCGCGTGCTGGCTTCGACGATTCGCTCCAGCAACGCTGCGTAATCGCGGGTCACGGGGAACTGGGGGAATTCGCGCACCACGTTTTCCGGCGGGGAGAACAGGATGCCGGCATGTGCTTCGGACAGCATGGCGGTGTCGTTGTAGGAGTCACCCGCAGCGATCACCTTGAAATTAAGCGATTTGAACGCCTTGACCGATTCGCGCTTCTGGTCGGGCTGGCGCAGGTGGTAATTGACCAGCATGCCTTTGTCATCGGCTTCCAGACGGTGGCAAAAAAGCGCGGGAAAGCCCAGTTGGCGCATCAGCGGCATGGCGAATTCGTAAAAGGTATCCGACAGGATCACCACCTGGAAGCGTTCGCGCAGGGCGTCGATGAATTCGCGCGCACCGGGCAGCGGGGTCAGACCGCCAATGACTTCCTGGATGTCCGGCAGGCCGAGTTTCTTCCCGGCGAGAATGTCCAGCCGGTACTTCATCAGTTTGTCGTAATCCGGTTCGTCGCGGGTGGTGCGGCGCAATTCGGGAATGCCGGTGCGTTCGGCAAAGGCGATCCAGATTTCGGGGACCAGTACGCCCTCAAGGTCGAGACAGACGATATGCATGAGATAGGGTGCTTTTCAAATTGACGGGAAATGGCGCGATTTTAACACTGGTTCCAGGCGGCTAGCGGGTTGCGGTAATGGTCATGGAGGAGTAGGCGCCATAAGCATCGGAAACCAGGATGGTGGCCGCACCCTCACCGATGGTGTAAAGAGTGGCCACCGCGCTGGCTACCGCTGGATTAGCCTGGGAGATATTGTCTAGTCGGGCGACATATCTGTTCGAAGGGTTTACTGAATATGGCGGTGTGCCGCCGGAGATGAAAAGGGTGACGCCAGAACCGGTGCGCACTGCTACGCTGGCGGGTGAAACAGAGGGCGGTTCAGAACCCGTCGTGGTCAGCGTGCTGGATGCCTGGTTGCCGGCGGAATCCGTCACCACGATTGCGGCATTGCCTGAGCGCAGGACAAAAACCGAGGCCATGGCGGAGCGGCGGCCATGGGTGATGCCTGTGAGGTAAATGTTGGACGATGTAGCCATGACGGAATAGGGTGGCGTTCCGCCAGTAATGCTGACGGCTAGTTCGTCTCCCACTCTGGCGGAAAAGCTGGCTGGCGTGACGGACAGGGGAGTAGCGGCGCTTGTAGGCGCACTATATTCGAGCACCGACCATTGTCCGCTCGGACTCAACTGAAGTCGGGTATTGGAATAATAGCCATTGCCGATTTGCAATGACGGAATCGTCAGCACATTGGTATCTTGGTCGAACGTGCTACTTTCCGCACTTACCAACCCCACCCAGGAACAAAGAAGCAGAACGATGACACGCGACATGATAATCCCTCGGTTTTTCTCTGTGATTACAGACTTAACTGAATTTCGCGCTCTGCAGGGGACGGGCCGAAACCGCGCCCTTCGTAATAGTTGAAAATCGCCTGCACGATGGCTTCCGGCTCGTCAATCACCTGGACGAGGTTGAGGTCGTCGCGGCTGATGACGCCCTCGGTCACCAGGGTATTCCTGAACCAGTTCAGCAGGTCGCGCCAGAACGGTTCATGGACCAGGATGATGGGAATCTTGCGCGTCTTGCCGGTTTGCACCAGCGTCAGCGCCTCCATGAGTTCGTCCAGGGTGCCGAAACCGCCGGGCATAACGACGTAGGCGGTGGCGAACTTGACGAACATCACCTTGCGCGCAAAAAAGTGGCGGAAGGTCTGGCTGATGTCCTGGTAGGGATTAGTGTGTTGCTCGTGCGGCAACTGGATGTTGAGGCCGACGCTGGGCGAGGGACCGAAGTAGGCGCCCTTGTTGGCGGCTTCCATGATGCCGGGGCCGCCGCCGGAAATCACCGAAAAACCCGCCTCAGAAAGGCGATGGGCGATGTCTTCGGTCAATTTGTAATAGGGGTGCTCGTGCGGCGTGCGGGCGCTGCCGAAGATGCTGACCGCCGGACGGATAGTGGAAAGACGCTCCGTCGACTCGACGAATTCTGCCATAATCTCGAAGACGCGCCACGATTCGCGTGCGGAATAGGATTGGGCGAGAACATCCTCGTCGAGTATCTTGGGAAGTTTTTCGGAAGTACTCATTTATGCAAACTCTGTTGTTGGTGGACGGCTCTTCTTATCTGTACCGTGCGTTTCATGCGCTGCCGGATCTGCGCAACCGGGAAAACGAGCCGACCGGCGCGATTTACGGGGTGTTGAACATGTTGAAGCGCCTGCGCAAGGATTATAGCGCCGATTATCTGGCCTGTGTGTTCGACGCCAAGGGCAGGACTTTCCGCGACGACCTCTACCCGCAATACAAGGCGCACCGCCCGCCGATGCCGGAAGACCTGGCGCGCCAGATCGCGCCGTTGCACGAAGCGATACGCGCGCTGGGCTGGCCGCTCATCATGGAAGAAGGCGTGGAAGCCGACGACGTGATCGGCACCCTGGCACATCAGGCCGAAATGCAGGGCATCCGCACGGTGATCTCGACCGGCGACAAGGATATGACGCAACTGGTCAATCCGCAGGTCACGCTGGTCAATACCATGAGCAACGAAACCCTGGATGAAGCGGGCGTGCTGGCAAAATTCGGCGTGCCTGCCGCGCGCATCGTCGATTACCTGACGCTGATCGGCGACAGTGTCGACAACGTGCCGGGCGTGGCCAAGGTCGGCCCCAAGACGGCGGTGAAATGGCTGGCGCAGTACGGCACCCTCGACAACCTGGTGGCCCATGCCGACGAGATCGGGGGCGTGGTGGGCGGCAACCTGCGCGCCACGCTCGACTGGCTGCCGCAGGCGCGGCAATTACTGACCATCCGCTGCGATGTCGCGCTCAAGGAAACGTTGCCGGATCTCGTCCCGCAGACGCAGGACAACGCCAGCCTGGCCGAATTGTTCGAGCGCTTCGAATTCAGAACCTGGCTGCGCGAGGCACGCGAGGCGCTGCAAGGTCACGACGCCCCCGGGTTGGCTCCCGGCACCCCGGCGCGCGCGCCCAACACCCAGCAACAGGGATTGTTCAGCGAAGTCGCGCGGGAATACGACACCCTGCTCGCGCGTGAACAACTGGACGCGTGGCTGACCGCCATCCAGCAGGCTGATCTCGTCAGCATCGACACCGAAACCACCGGGCTGGACCCGCTGACTTCGCGCCTGGTGGGTATTTCTTTTTCCCTTGCCGCGCACCGTGCCGCCTATCTGCCGCTCCATCATCGTTACGCCGGCGCACCCGCCCAGATTGATGAGGGGGAGGCGCTGGCGCTGCTCGCTCCCTGGCTGGAAGATCCGGCCAAACTCAAGCTTGGTCAAAATCTCAAATACGACCGCCACATTTTCGCCAACCACGGCATCCGCATTGCCGGGATCGCGCACGACACCCTGTTGCAGTCCTATGTGCTGGAAAGCCACAAGCCGCACGACATGGACAATCTGGCGGAGCGCCACTTGGGCGTGAAAACCGTGACCTACGCCGAAATATGCGGCAAGGGCGCCAAACAGATCGGCTTCGAGCAAGTGGATATCGATACCGCCACGCGCTACGCCGCCGAGGACGCCGACATCACCCTGCAATTGCATGAAACGCTGTATCCGCAGATCAGCAAGGACGAACGCCTCGAACACCTCTACCGCCACATCGAACTGCCGCTTGCCGAAGTGCTGTTCGACATGGAACGCCACGGTGTGCTGCTCGACGGCGCGCTGCTCGGAAAACAAAGCCAGGAACTCGGTGGAAAAATCCTGCAACTCGAACAGCAGGCGTTCGAACTGGCCGGGCAGCCGTTCAATCTCAATTCACCCAAGCAGATTCAGGAAATATTGTTCGACCGCCTCGGCCTGCCGGTCAAGAAGAAGACCCCCAGCGGCGTGCCTTCCACCGACGAGGAGGTGTTGCAGGAACTGGCGCTCGACTACCCGCTACCCAAGCTGTTGCTGGAGCACCGTGGAGTTTCCAAGCTCAAGTCGACCTATACCGACAAGTTGCCGCGCATGGTCAATCCGGCCACCGGGCGGGTGCATACCAGCTACAATCAGGCGGTAGCCGTGACCGGACGGCTCGCCAGCTCCGACCCCAACCTGCAAAACATCCCGGCGCGCACCCCGGAAGGCCGACGCATCCGCGAAGCCTTCATCGCCCCGCAAGGACATGCACTGATCGCCGCCGATTATTCGCAGATCGAGTTGCGCATCATGGCGCACCTGTCACGCGACGAAAGCCTGCTCAAGGCTTTCGCCGCCGGGCTGGACATCCATCGCGCCACGGCGGCGGAGGTATTCGGCGTGCCGCCGGGAGCCGTGGACCATGAGCAGCGCCGCTACGCCAAGGTCATCAATTTTGGGCTGATCTACGGCATGTCGGCGTTCGGGCTGGCGGCGCAACTGGGTATCGAGCGCGGCGCGGCGCAAGCCTACATGGACCGCTATTTCGTCCGCTATCCCGGTGTGGCCGACTATATGAAGCGCACCCGCGAACTGGCGAAGCGGCAGGGCTTTGTCGAAACCGTGTTCGGGCGCCGCCTGTGGCTACCCGAGATCAATGCCGCCAACCCCATGCGCCGCCAGGGCGCCGAGCGCGCCGCCATCAACGCGCCGATGCAGGGCACCGCCGCCGACCTCATCAAGCTGGCCATGATCGCCGTCCACCGCTGGCTCAAGGAAAAAGCCCTACACAGCCGCCTCATCATGCAAGTCCATGACGAACTGGTACTGGAAGTGCCGGATGGGGAACTGATTCTGGTAAAAAGCGAACTCCCCGGCCTGATGTGCAACGTCGCCGAACTTGCCGTGCCGCTAACGGTGAGCGTGGGCGTCGGCCCGAACTGGGAGCAGGCGCATTAAGCAACACTACTATTTGAGGAGTTACTAAATGGGTTCATTTGACCGCATCACCATTAGCCCGGAAATTCTTAATGGGCAACCCTGCATCCGTGGCATGCGACTTTCCGTCCGCCGGGTATTGGAAGCATTGGCGATTTATCCGGACCGTGCAGAATTGGTGGCGGAGTATCCCGAACTGGAAGAAGAAGACATACGCCAAGCATTGGAATTCGCCGCTGCCAGCGTGGCCGACGAAGAACAAACCTTGAGGCGGGCTGCGTGAAATTACTGCTCGATCAGGGAATTCCCCGTTCAGCAGCGCATCTGCTGCGCGAAAGCGGACTGGACGCTGTGCATGTTGGCGAGATTGACATGGCCCGCTCAACCGACCGTGAGATACTTCGACTGGCGGAGAAGGAGAGCCGGATTTGCGTCACTATTGACGCTGATTTTCATGCCCTTCTGGCCTTATCGGGAGCTTCGGCTCCATCGGTTATCCGTATCCGACAGGAAGGACTGAATGGCGGAGCTTTGTTCAAATTGTTGCGCGCCATTCTTTCGGACGCCACGGAAGCCCTCAATCAGGGCGCACTCATTACGGCAACCAACCATGCCCTGCGTATCAAACATCTTCCCGTTGTACCTCACTCCCGCAACAAACCTTGACAAGGAAATTTCCATGAACGACCTCGAAACCCTCAACAGCCGCTTTGCCATCGCCAACCAGCTTGAGTTCAAGATGGCGGGTGACGGACTGGTGGTGGCGGAAATCGCCAATGCCGATTCCACCGCGACGATTTGCCTGCAAGGCGGTCACGTCATGACGTGGCAACCAGCCAAGGAAAGCGCGCCGGTGGTGTGGCTGTCCAAACTCGCCAAGCTGGCACCTGGCAAGTCGATACGCGGTGGGGTGCCGGTATGCTGGCCGTGGTTCGGTGCGCACGCCAGCGAAGCGGGCTATCCGGGGCATGGCTATGCGCGCACGGTGCCGTGGGAAGTGAGTGGAACGGCCACGACGGCGGAGGGGGCGACGCAAATCACTCTGTATTTGCAGGAAAGCGAACAGACCCGCGCCATGTGGCCGCATGCCAGCCGTGCTGAAATGCAATTAACGGTGGGCAAGACGCTCAAGGTGGCGCTGACCACGCATAACCTGGGCGACACCGATTTCGTCATCGGCGAGGCACTGCATACCTATTTCCATATCGGCGACATCGCCGAGACACGCGTCCTGGGCCTGGAAGGCTGTGAGTACATGGACAAGGCCGGCGGCGGGGTGCGGCGCAATCAGGAAGGCGCCGTAACCTTCACGGGCGAAACCGACCGCGTCTACGTCAGTACCGAGGCGGAATGCGTGATCGAAGACGCACGTTTGAAGCGCCGTATCCGTGTGGCAAAAAGCGGTAGCCGTTCAACGGTGGTGTGGACGCCGTGGGCGGAGAAGGCCGACAAGATGGGGGATTTCGGACCCGACGGCTGGCGCGCCATGGTGTGCGTGGAAAGCGCCAACGCCCTGGAGAACACGGTTGCCGTACCGGCGCGTGGCTGCCACACGCTGACAGTGGAATACAGCACCGAACCGATGTAACCGGGGGATCAGTAGCGGAAGCGGCCAACCATCTTTTGCAGGTCGCCGGAATAACGTTCCAGATCGACGGCGGCCTGCGATACCGAATCCACGGTCATGGTATTTTGCTCCACCATGTGGGCGATTTGCTCGACATTGCCGGCGATGTCGGTGATGGCCCCGTTCTGCTCGCGCACTGAGGCGGCAATGTTGGAAATGCCCGTGGTGGTGTGGCTGACAGACTCGGTCGCCTCCGCCATTACCTCGGCGACGTTTTCCATTGCTTCCTGACTGGTGCGCAGGGAATTCAGACCCTCCTGGATGGTTTGTTCCACCTTGCTGGACTGGCTGCCGATGCTGCGTGTGACCGCATCGATTTCGTTGGCGGAGAGCGCCGACTTCTCGGCCAGCTTGCGGACTTCATCCGCTACCACCGCAAACCCCCGGCCCTGTTCCCCGGCGCGCGCCGCTTCAATGGCGGCATTGAGCGCCAGCAAGTTGGTCTGCTCGGCGATGTCGCGCACCTGCTGTGTCAGCATGCTGATGTTGCCGGCACTCTCGACGAAGGCCTTGACCGAGCCGGCGATGTCGCTGATCGCGCCTTCGGCGACATCCAGGGCGCCGAACAGTTCGGACAGGCTTTCATTGCCGCGACGGCTGCTTTCCAGGCTTTCCCGCGAGTGTGTCGCCACTTCGTCCGAGTTCTCGGCCACCGTGGCGATGCTGGCGGTCATCTGCTCGATGGCGGCGGCGGAGGAGGCAGCCGATTCACTCTGCATGTGCGAGCCCTTGCTGACCTGATCGGCCGCCCACGCCAGCTGAGTGGAGGAGCTGGCCACATGCCGGGCACTTTGATTGATCTCGCCGATAATCGCCTGGAAACTGGCGATCATGCTGTTGAACGCTATCGACATGCGGGCTATTTCATCCTTGCCGCCGACTTCGGCGCGCAGGGTAAGGTCGTCGGATTCCTGCATGCGCTGCATGGCCTGGCTCAGGTTGCGCACCGGTTCGAGAATGCTGCGCGCAATGAACAGGGAAAGCAGCAGGGCGGCAAGCAGTGCCGCCACGGTAATTCCCGCATAAGTGGCCAGTTGCGCCTGGGCGTTGCCGGTTAGTTTCTGCACCAGGGCGTCAAGCTCGCCGGACAGACGGTCTTCCACTTCCTTCATGGCATCGATTTTCTTGGTGATACTGCCAAACCAGCGCGTGGGCTCGATACCGAATTCGCCCTCGTTGACCTTGTCCGTAGCAACCTTGCGCATTTCATCGACTTCGGCGCTATATGAACCGGCCATTTTCTGTCGATAGAAATCGACCGCATCATTTTGCGCGAAGGAGGCAAACAGGTTGAAATAGCTTGCCTGCACTGAAACCAGGGAAATGAAGCGTTGATAAACCTCGGGTGAAAACTGGTTGGCGGCAAACACGCCGTTGAGGGTGGCGCGCTCCATGCCTGCCTGTTCCTTGCCGTTGAGGAACATCAGGTAGGCGGTGGTGGCGCGCGCCACTTCATCGTGCTTGCTGGATTTGGAAATCTGCGACACCACATCCAGCACGGCGCCGATCAGCGCACTGTAATAGCCGAAAGATTCCTTGGGAAGCGCTTCGAGCGCGCTGATTTTCTTGCGCATGTCGCCGACTTTCTCCAGGTGGCCGAGCGCACCATCCAGCGAAGCCTTGAACTGGGGGCCGAATTGCGCGGTATCCATTACAGAGAGCAACGCCTTGAGTTCCGCAGTTTTCTGGTCGGTAAGCACGCGCTGCTTGGGAAGTTCGGCAACGAACTTTTCCCCTTTCGAGCCGAGAAAGCCTGCCGACATGCCCCGTTCTTTTTGTGCTTCATGCACCAGGGCGCTGGATTTCACCGCTAACGTCGAAAGCGTCTGCATGGTTTTCAGATTGGCAACAACCGCCATCTTTTCCAGTGCGCCGGAAATGGAAAAATACAGCAGCCCGATGATCGGAAAGACCAGCATCAAGGAGAGCCGGACTTTGATGGAAAGGTTGGACAAGGCCGACATTTATTGCTCCTCCAATGGTCGTTGACAACGGGCAAACCGGTGTTGTGCTAATCCGGCTGCAGGGTCTCTGGACACTTGCCCGAATAAATATATTTCAGGCATATTAGCATGAGCTTCAGGATCGTCGCATACGAAAACACCCCTTGCGGGGTGTTCGATATTTTTCGAAAAATCAGACCGGATGTCCGGGGATGGGCAGTCCGGTTTCGAACGGGAAATGCTTCTTGATGCGGTAAAGCAGGGTATAGCGGGTTATGCCCAGCATCTTTGCGGCGTGAGTGCGATTGCCTTTGCATTGCTCCAGCGCATGCACGATCATGTCGCGTTCGTGTCGTTCCAGGCTCATGGCGCTCTGGGTGAGCGGAACCGCTGTTTTTTCACGCAAATCGAACGGCAGATTCTCGGCGCCGAGAGGCTGGCGTTGCCCGTGGCAGAGGATGGTCAAGCGCTCGCACAGATTTTTCAGTTCGCGGATGTTGCCCGGCCAGGCATAGGTGCGCATGACGCGTAGCGCTTCGGGTGAGAACGATACGCCCGGCAGGTCGTGCCGCTGCGCTGCTAGGCCGACGAAATGTTCGGTCAATTGCGCGATGTCGCCAACGCGCTCGCGCAATGGCGGCACTTCCATCGGCACAACCTGCAGGCGGTAATACAGGTCGGTACGGAAACGCCCGGTCTTGACCATTTGTTCCAGATTGCAATTGGTGGCGGCAATGACGCGCACGTTGACGTGTATCGGGCGGTCGCAGCCCAGAGGCAGGATTTCGCCGCTTTCCAGGAAACGCAGCAGCTTGGCCTGCGCGGTTAGCGGAAGCTCGCCGACTTCATCGAGAAACAACGTGCCGTTGTGCGCGGTACGCACCAAGCCGTCGCGATCGCTCAAGGCGTTGCTGAATGCGCCGCGGCGATGGCCGAACAACTCTGATTCCACCAGGTTTTCCGGGAGGTTTGCGCAGTTCACCGCGATGAAGGGGCGGCTCGCCAGGGGGCTGTGTGCGTGCAGGTAGCGCGCCAGATTTTCCTTGCCGCAGCCGGATTCGCCGACGATCAGCACGCTGGCGCGCGTGGCTGCGACCAGTTGCGCGGTGTTCAGCAGTTGGCGGAACAGCGGGGAATTGCCTATCAGTGCGAAATTTTGCTGGGTATCCATAGTGCACGTAGTATAAAAACACATTTGGGAAGCGTCAATTGATTCAAATCAAAAAAATCCAACTGTCTTTGACCCGCCGTTAAGATTTCATGTACAATTCGCACCCTTCGTCAAAGAAGTCATTTTTTGGAGCTCAACATGTACGCGGTCATAAAAACCGGCGGGAAGCAGTATCGTGTGACCCCCGGCGAAAAACTTAAAGTAGAACAGATACCGGCAGACATCGGCAGCGAAATCGTACTGGATCAGGTATTGATGGTTGCGGATGGCGAATCCACCAAAGTGGGAGCGCCGCTGGTTGTGGGTGCGACGGTGACGGCGACGGTAGTCGCGCACGGTCGTGGTGACAAAATCAAGATATTCAAGATGCGCCGCCGCAAGCACTACCGCAAAACCCAGGGGCATCGTCAGAATTTCACCGAAATCCGCATCGAAACCATCGCGGGCTAAGGTCAGGCAAGGAGCGTATCCATGGCACATAAGAAAGCAGGCGGCAGTTCCCGTAACGGTCGCGATTCACATTCCAAACGCCTCGGCGTGAAACGCTACGGTGGCGAGTTGATTCCCGCCGGCAGCATCATCGTGCGTCAGCGTGGCACTCAGATGTACGCGGGCGACAATGTCGGCATGGGCAAGGATCACACCTTGTTCGCCAAGATTGACGGTACGGTATGTTTCACCATCAAAGGCCCGATGCGTCACAAGACAGTCAATATTGTTCCCGCCGCCTGATAGCGGTTGGCTGTTTGGCTGCCCGGCCCTATCGTCCCGATAGGGCCTTTTACTTTCTGCGCCCATGAAATTCATCGACGAAGCAACTATCCAGGTTCATGCCGGCAACGGCGGCAACGGCGTGGCCAGCTTCCGCCGCGAGAAATACATTCCCAAGGGCGGGCCGGACGGCGGCGACGGGGGGCGTGGCGGCAGCATCTACGCGGTGGCGGACCGCAACCTCAACACCCTGATCGACTACCGTTACGCGCGCATCCATCGCGCCCAGCGCGGGGAAAACGGGCGCGGCAGCGACTGCTACGGCAAGGGCGGCGAGGATATGACCTTGCGCGTACCGGTGGGCACGGTGATAACCGACGCCGCCACCGGCCTGATCATCGCCGATCTTGCGGTTGACGGCCAGAAGACGCTGATTGCCAAGGGCGGCGAGGGCGGCGTGGGCAACCTGCATTTCAAGTCCAGCACCAATCGCGCCCCGCGCCAGTGCACACCGGGTACGCCGGGTGAGGAAAAAGAGCTGCGCATGGAACTGAAGGTGCTGGCCGATGTTGGCCTGTTGGGTATGCCCAATGCCGGCAAATCGACTTTTATTCGCGCCGTATCTGCCGCCAAACCGAAAGTCGCCGACTATCCCTTCACCACCCTGTATCCCAATCTGGGCGTAGTGCGGGTCGGCAACGACAAGAGTTTCGTCATCGCCGACATCCCCGGACTGATCGAGGGTGCCGCCGAAGGGGCCGGACTGGGGCACCAGTTCCTGCGCCATCTGGCGCGCACGCGCTTGTTGCTGCACATCATCGATGCCGCACCGTTCGACGAGGCCGTCAACCCGGTGGAAGATGCGCGCGCGATCGTCGAGGAATTGCGCAAGTACGACGAAGGCCTGTACCACAAGGAACGTTGGCTGGTGCTCAACAAGATGGACATGGTGCCGGAGGATGAGCGCGACAGCCGCCGCGCCGCCTTCTTACAGGAATTTGGCTGGACTGGCCGGTGCTTCATCATTTCCGCCTTGAACAGCGAAGGATGTAAGGAATTGACCTGGGCGATCATGGATTATCTGGAACAGCATCGTCCGGCCCCACCGGAAGAAGACCAAGACCTACAGACAGAAGATAGCCCGCCGGACGAAGGCGGGAGCGTTACGGAAGCCCCTTTGGACTGAGTTATGGATTCGATACTTGCCACATCGCGGCGCCTGGTCGTCAAGGTCGGCAGCAGCCTGGTTACCAACAGCGGGGCGGGGCTGGATCATGAGGCCATCGCCAACTGGGCGCGCCAGATTGCCCGACTCAAGGAAATGGGGCGCGACGTGGTGCTGGTTTCCTCCGGCGCCGTGGCCGAAGGGATGCAGCGCCTGGGCTGGAAAAAGCGACCCCACGCCGTGCATGAATTGCAGGCTGCTGCCGCCGTCGGGCAAATGGGGCTGGTTCAGGTTTACGAATCCTGTTTTCGCCTGCACGGCCTGCACACCGCGCAACTCCTGCTGACCCACGACGACCTAGCAGACCGCAAGCGCTACCTCAATGCCCGCACCACCTTGCGCACCCTGCTGGGGCTGAACGTCATTCCCATCATCAACGAAAACGACACCGTGGTCACCGACGAAATCCGTTTCGGCGACAACGACACGCTGGGGGCGCTGGTCACTAACCTCATCGAGGCCGATGCGCTGGTCATCCTCACCGACCAGAAGGGGCTGTATTCCGCTGATCCGCGCAAGGACCCCGACGCCATCCTGATCGGCGAAGCCGCCGCCGGGGACCCGGAACTGGAAAAAATGGCGGGGGGCGCCGGCAGTGAAATCGGGCGCGGCGGCATGCTCACCAAAATCCTCGCCGCCAAACGTGCGGCGCGTAGCGGCGCGCATACCGTCATCGCCTGGGGGCGCGAGCCGGATGCGCTGGTGCGTCTGGCGCAAGGCGAGGCCATCGGCACCCAGCTTACTGCCGGGCAGATAACCACCGCCGCACGCAAGCAATGGCTGGCCGATCACTTGCAGGTGCGCGGTACGCTGACCCTGGATGACGGCGCCGTCAAGGCCTTGCGCGCGGAAGGAAAGAGCCTGTTGCCGATTGGCGTCACCGGGCTATCCGGCAACTTCGGGCGGGGCGAGGCCGTCACCTGCCTGGATGCGCAGGGCCGGGAAATCGCCCGCGGCCTGGTCAATTACAGCGCCGAGGAAACCCAGAAAATCCTGCGCCGTTCCAGTGCCGAAATCGAAACCCTCCTCGGCTACGTCGACGAACCGGAACTGCTGCACCGCGACAACCTGGTGCTGCTTTAAGCAGGGAGAACAGATTAATGGCGCAAACCAAGGCTTCCCGCAAGGGCTTTTCCACCCGAGCCATCCATCACGGCTACGATCCCTATGAAGGGGTCGGCGCCCTCAATCCTCCGGTTTACCTGAGTTCGACCTTTACCTTTCCCACGGTGGAAGACGGCGCCGCCCGTTTTGCCGGTGAACAGGCGGGATATGTCTATTCCCGCGTCGGCAATCCGACAACCGGCCTGCTGGAGCAGCGCATCGCCGACCTGGAAGGCGGCGAAGCGGCCCTGGTCACCGCATCCGGCATGGGCGCCACCGCCTCCCTGCTTTGGACATTGCTTCAGCCCGGCGACGAAGTCATCGCCGACAAAACCCTGTATGGCTGCACGTTCGGGTTTTTCAATCACGGGCTGGCGAAATTCGGCGTCAGGATTACCCATCTTGACCTGACTGAACCCGGCAATCTGGAAGCCGCCATCAACGCGCAAACCCGGGTGGTGTTCTTCGAATCCCCGACGAACCCCAACATGCGCCTCGTCGATATCGCCGCCATTGCCGCCATCGCCCATCGTCATGGCGTAATAGTGGTAGTCGACAACACCTACTGCACCCCCTACCTGCAACGACCGATTGAACTGGGCGCGGATTACGTCGTCCACTCGGCGACCAAATATCTGGGCGGCCACGGCGATCTGATCGCCGGGGCCATCGTCGGCCCCAGGGAATCGCTGGATCAGGTACGGTTCTACGGCATCAAGGACATGACGGGCGCCGTGCTTTCCTCGCAGGACGCTTTCCTGATCCTGAGAGGCATCAAGACACTCGCCTTGCGCATGGATCGCCATTGCCAAAATGCCCAGAGCATCGCCGAATACCTGGCAAGCCATGAGAAGGTGGCGGTTTGCCATTACCCAGGGTTGCCCTCGTTCCCGCAATACGAACTGTCGCAGCGGCAGATGAAGCAGCCGGGGGGCATGGTGGCTTTTGAACTCCAGGGCGGGATCGACGCGGGCCGACGCTTCATGAATGCGCTTCAGCTCATCACCCGCGCGGTCAGCCTGGGCGACGCGGAAAGCCTGGCGCAGCATCCGGCCAGCATGACGCATTCCCTCTACACGCCCGAGGAACGGCGCGAACATCTGATCGGCGAAGGCTTGGTCAGGATTTCAGCGGGGCTTGAAGATATCGAGGATTTGCTGGGCGATGTGGAACAGGCGCTGGCAGTCGCGTAGTTATAAGACTCACATCACCGCCACGCCGAATTCCGCCAGCAGTTCCGCCGTTTCGTACAACGGCAAGCCCATGACCCCCGAGTAGCTGCCGTCCAGGCGGGTGACAAAGGCCGCCGCCCGTCCCTGGATGGCGTAGGCGCCCGCCTTGTCGAGCGGCTCGCCACTCATCACGTAGCGGCGGATTTCCTCCGCGTCCAGCACCCGGAAGCTGACTGTCGAGACGGACAGGCGCATCGCCAGGCGCCCGTCGAGAACCAGCGCGACGGCGCTCAACACCCGGTGTTCGCGACCGGAGAGCGCGCCCAGCATCTCGATGGCCGCCTGGCTGTCGGCGGGCTTGCCGAGGATGCGGTCTTCCACCACCACTGCGGTATCCGCCGCCAGCACCGGCAGGCGCGGCAGATGGCGTTGCGCCACGCGCAACCACGCGGCCTCGGCCTTGAGGCGGGTGACGCGCAGCACGTAGTCGTGCGGCGCTTCTCCCGGCAAGGGGGTTTCATCGACGTCGATACCGCGCGCGGGGTCTTCGCGCAACAGCAGGGTTTCGTGATGGATGCCGATCTGTTTCAGCAATTCGCGGCGGCGCGGGGAGCGCGAGGCCAGATAGATGCGTTGTGGATTCATTCTCTATGGTAGGGATGGTTTTGTATCACCGTCATCGCCCGGTACAGTTGTTCGGCCAGCACCACGCGCGCCAAGCCGTGGGGCAGGGTCAGGCGCGACAGGGACAGCGTTTTCGCCGCCGCGCGCCGCAGGTCTTCATGCAGACCGTCCGCGCCGCCGATCACCAGGGCCACGTCGCGCCCGCCGCCCAGCCAGCCCTTCAGCGTTTGCGCCAGTTGCAGGGTGGTCGGCTGGTCGCCGTGCTCGTCCAGTGCCACCAGTTCGCAGCCCTTCGGCAACGCGGCCAGGATGCGGGTTCTTTCGGCGTCCTTGACCTGTTCATCGCTCTTGCCGCCGCCGCGTTTTTCCGGCTTGATTTCGAGCAGTTCGATGCGTGCTTCGCGCGGCATGCGCTTCACGTATTCGGCAAAGCCCGCCGTCACCCACTCCGGCATTTTGTGGCCGACGGCAACGATCAGCAGGCGCATCCCGGCATCCGTCAGGCGGCGAGGGCCGCCTCTTTGGGTTTGGTGCCGGACGGGCGCTGCCCGCCCCACAACTCTTCCAGACTGTAGTATTCGCGCACCGCCGGTTGCATGATGTGTACCACTACCTGGCCGAAGTCGACCAGCACCCACTCGCCGTTTTCCTCACCCTCCACGCCCAAGGGCGGTTCACCCAATTCCCTGAGCTTGTCCTGCACGTTGGCGGAGAGGGCGCGCGTCTGCCGGTTGGAGTCAGCGCTGGCGATGATCATGCACTCGGTCATGCTGGTGAGGGCGGCGACGTCCAGCACCATGATGTCCTTGGCCTTGATGTCT
Source organism: uncultured Sulfuricella sp. (assembly GCA_964527565.1). Classification (GTDB taxonomy): domain Bacteria; phylum Pseudomonadota; class Gammaproteobacteria; order Burkholderiales; family Sulfuricellaceae; genus JAGXQV01. Next base: position 25,568 of record CAZGOY010000017.1, read on the forward strand.
TCGAGGGCGGCCACCACGGCCTCTTTCATTGCTTGCAACTCCATCGGTTCTTCCTAACTGTATAAATTGTGGGTCAAAATGTAATCGAGTACCGCGCCGGGAAGCAGGTAGCGCGGGCTAAGGCGCTGCCGCAGCAGGGCGCGGATGCGGGTGGAGGAAATGTCCAGCGCGGTGACCGGGTAGGTGAGGATCATTCCCGCCGCCGCCTGGTGCAGCGCCTGCGCGTCATGGCACAGGCGGTTTGCCAGTTCCTCGTGCAGTTCGGCAGGAAACCCGGCGGAGCGCTCAGCGCCGCCGAAACCGGGGCGGTGCGCCACCACGATGTGCGCCAGGTCGAACAGCTCGCGCCAGCGGTACCAGGTCGGCAGGCTCCAGAAGGCATCGACCCCCATCAGCAGGCACAAGGGCTGCTCCGCGCCCAGTTCGTCGCGCAATTCGGTCAGGGTTTCCAGGGTGTAGCACGGCGTCTGCTTGAAGATTTCGCGTTCGTCGAGGCGAAACCAGGTGTTGTCGCTGACCGCCAGGCGCACCATGTCCAGACGCTGCCGGGGCGTCACGTCGGGCTGCTCGCGATGCGGCGGGCAGCCCGCCGGGATCAGGCGGATTTCGGCCAGATCCAGGCCCTCTCCCAACTCCAGGGCCATGCGCAGATGGCCGAAGTGGATGGGATTGAAGGTGCCGCCGAGGATGCCGATGGGGGAAGGTGTCAAAGTCGGGTCAGGTAGTAAGCGTTTCGTAATGGCCGCCAATGGCGAAGATGTGAATATGGTTATCATCAAAGCGGTAAACCAGCCGGTCCTTGAGCGACAGGCGGCGTGACCACAGCCCGGCAAGTCCGTGCTTCAGTGCTTCGGGCTTTCCCGTGCCTACGGCGGGATCGCCGCGCTGCATTTCCTGAAGAATTCGCCGTAATGCCTTGTGCAAGTTTTTGTCCTTTTCGCGTAGTGCCTCGTAACGTTGCCAGGTGTCGCCTTCAAAAACAATGGCACGCATTACAGCGCATCCGCTGCGGGCGTGTATCCCTTACCCTCGCGGTAGCTTACCTGGGAGGCGGCAATCTGCGCCATCAGGGAGGAATTTTGCAGGATATGCAGGGTTTCCTGTTCACGCGCCCAATCTTCGGCACCCAACACGACGAAATCCTTCCCGCCCCGGCGCGTGATTCGCAATGGCTCGTGATCCTGGATGCTGGCATCTACAACGGCACCCAGATGGCTGCGGAACTGGTTGACGCTAACTTCACGCATGTCGATTCCTCCCGCTAGCCCCGCACGTGCCCGTCGCCCAGCACGATGAATTTCTGGCTGGTCAGCCCTTCCAGCCCGACCGGGCCGCGCGCGTGAATCTTGTCGGTGGAAATGCCGATTTCCGCGCCCAGGCCGTATTCGAAACCGTCGGCAAAGCGCGTGGAGGCATTCACCATCACCGAACTGGAATCCACTTCGCGCAGGAAACGGCGCGCCTTGGTGTAGTTCTCTGTGACGATGGATTCGGTGTGCTGCGAACTGTAGGTGGCAATATGGTCGATCGCCTGGTCCAGCCCCGCGACCACGCGGATGCTCAGAATCGGCGCCAGGTATTCGGTATGCCAGTCTTCCTCGGTGGCTTCCTTCATTTCGCTCACGATAGCGCGCGCAGCCGCGCAGCCGCGCAACTCGACGCCCTTGTCGAGGTAGATCTTGCACAGCGGGGGCAGGATGGCCTGGGCCACGCTTTGCGCCACCAGCAGGGTTTCCATGGTGTTGCAGGTGCCGTAGCGGCTGGTCTTGGCATTGTCGGCGATGCGGATCGCCTTGGCGGGATCGGCTTCGTCGTCGATGTAGACGTGGCACACCCCGTGCAGGTGCTTGATCACGGGAATGCGCGCTTCGGCAATCAGGCGTTCGATCAGACCCTTGCCGCCGCGCGGCACGATCACGTCGACATAGTCTTTCATGGTGATGAGTTCACCCACTGCGGCGCGGTCGGTGGTCGAAATCACCTGCACCGCCGTCTCGGGCAGCCCCGCCGCCTTCAGGCCTTCGCTCACGCAGGCGGCGATGGCCTGGTTGGAATGCAGCGCTTCCGAGCCGCCGCGCAGGATCGCAGCGTTGCCGGATTTCAGGCACAGCCCGGCGGCATCTGCGGTGACGTTGGGGCGCGCTTCGTAGATGATGCCGACCACGCCCAGCGGCACGCGCATCTTGCCGACCTGGATGCCGGAAGGACGGTAGTTGAGACCGCTGATTTCGCCCACCGGATCGGGCAGCGCGGCAATCTGCTCCAGCCCTTCGGCCATGCCCGCCACGCCCTTTTCGGTGAGGGTCAGACGATCCAGCAGGGCCGCATCCAGCCCGGCTTCCCTGGCTTCAGCCAAGTCCTGGGCATTGGCGGCCACCAGCTTGGCGCTGTCGCGGCGGATCGCCGCCGCCATCGCCAGCAGCGCCTGGTTCTTGGCGTTGGTATCGGCACTCGCCATCTGGCGGGAAGCGGCGCGCGCCTGCTTGCCGACGGTTTGCATGTATTCCTTGACGTTCATCCTTCGTTCTCCTAACTTCTCGCACCGGCGCGCGGCACGATCACCATTAATCCCAGTTGCAGCAGTTCATCCCATACGTCGCCGCGCTCCAGCCCCTTGATGGTGCGGTCGATGTGGGCGGCACGCTTCAGCGCTGCCACCAGCCGTCCGCCGCTCGCGCGGTTGAATGCGCGTTCGACCAGCCCCTGGCGGCTTTCCCAGATGCGCAGGTCGCGCATTCCCTGGGCCAGCGCGACGCCCCGGCTTTTCCCCAGCGCCAGTTGCGCAAGCTGGCGGATTTCCTTGGTCAGCGCCCAAAGCACCAGCACCGGCGACACGCCTTCACCGCGCACGCCTTCCAGCATGTGGACGTAGCGCGCCGTTTCCCCCGCCAGCATGGCTTCCGCCAAGTTGAACACATCATAGCGTGAAACATCCAGCACCGCCTCCCTGACCTGCTCGAAGGCCAGCGTCCCGGCGGGATACAGCAGGCCGAGCTTGCGGATTTCCTGGTGGGCCGCCAGCAGGTTGCCTTCCACCCGGTCGGCGAGGAATTGCAGGGTATCGCGCTCGGCGCGCTGCTCCTGCGCCGCCAGCCGCGCGGCAATCCAGTCCGGCAGGCGGGGGCGCTCCACAGGATAGACCTGCACCGTTACGGCGGCGCCTTCCAGCGCCTTGAACCACTTGCTCGCCTGCTGCGCCTTGTCGAGCTTGGGGCACAGCACCAGGGTCAGGGTGTCGGGCGGCAGGCTGGCGCAATATTGCTCGATGACCTTGCCGCCTTCCAGCCCCGGCTTGCCGGACGGAATGCGCAATTCGGCGATACGCCGCGCGGCAAACAGCGACAGGTTGCTGCCGCTGGCCAGCAGGGTTTGCCAGTTGAAGCCGGACTCGACCGTGAACAATTCGCGCTCGTCATAACCCTCACGGCGCGCTGCGGCGCGGATGGCATCCGCCGCTTCCTGCACCAGCAGGGGTTCATCACCGAACACCAGGTACAACGGCGCCAGGGACTTTTGCAGATGGGCAGCGAGTTGCTCGGGCTTTACGCGCATCGCGTTTAGTCTTCCGCTTCGGGGGGAGGAGGCAGCCGCACGGCATTAAGCCGACGCACGATCTGCGCGACGGCATCGGTCTGCATGTCGCGGTAGAGTTTTTCCTCTTCTTCCGCCTTGGCCAGCAGGAAGGCGTCGTCGAAGGTCATGTCGCGGCGCAGTTCGATCTGCTGTTCCGGCAGCATCGGGCGGTTCTGCCGGTCGATAACGCGAAAGGTGACACGGTAAACCAGCAGGTATTCGCGCACCCGTCCCGCCCCGCTCAGGGAAAGGATGCGTTTCTCGCGGCCTTCCCCGGTGATTTGCAGTAGCGCCTCGGCATCCCCCGCCTTGGCGACGATGCGCGCGCGGCTGCCGTGCGCCAGCGCGCGCCGCAGATCGTCGGCCACCGCCCCGCCTTCGACGTACAGCGTCTCGAAAGGCAGCGCCAGCTTGCCACGCAACTGGAAACCGCAGCCGGTCAACGCCAACGCCAGCAGGACGGTCAGGAGCCTCTTCATCAAAGCGCTGCCACGAATATTCCAATCAGCCTTTATGGTCACTTTATTCTGCCGCCAGCGTTTCCATCACGAATTCAGGGTTACGTTCAACCAGATGCAATAACGCGACTGCCGGGCCGTGCGGCCTACGGTCGCCACGCTCCCAATGGCGCAAGGTGTTGACGCTGATGTGGCAACGCGAAGCAAACTGCTCCTGATTCAACCCGGTTTTCCGCCGAATGCTCCTTACATCGGGCATGCGGGGGCGGTGCAACACAACATCCACCTGCTCGCCGGCAGCGTGGGCGATAGCCTGTTCCAATCCATCCTGAATACGGTCAAATGCTCTCATTGAATTTCTCCAGCGCGGTAGCAACCAGTTGCAAGGGTGCTCAACATCGCTGGATTTTAGTCCAATGGATTGGTCTGGCGCAACCCGAGGTAAGCTGAAAAAAATGGATTGGCCGATTCGTTGTCGGTGCGGTTGGACAGACGCATGGTGCCGCGTGAGCCCTTGCGCTCTTCGGGGCCCAACAAATTGAGGGCGGCAGCAATCGCGCTACCGTCCTGTTCCTGAATGCTTCTCCGTGCCGTGCCATCGTTCATCCTTTTCGCCCCCAAGGTCAAGATCATAACGAGGCGACAACTATTCTGACACGGGGGGCGGGGACACATCGTTCCGCCCCTCGACGGGGAGTTGTTGCAACTCTTCAAGTTGCCCCCACCATTTTCACTCAACAGGGGCAAATTGGGCTAATCAGTTTTGCCCGCATATCGGGCAGGCGGGATCCCTGGTCAGGCGGATGCTGCGCCATTCCATGCGCAGGCCGTCGAGCAGCAGCAGGCGCCCGGCCAGCGATTCGCCGGCGCAGGCCAGCAGCTTGAGCGCTTCGGCGGCCTGCACCGCGCCGATGATGCCGACCAGCGGGGCGAATACGCCTAGGGTGGCGCAACGCTCGTCCACCTCATCAGCGTGCTCGGGAAACAGGCAGTGGTAGCAGGGGCTGGCGGGCTGGCGGAAGTCGAATACCGTCACCTGCCCGTCGAAGCGCACGGCGGCGCCGGATACCAGCGGCTTTTTCAGGCGGGCACAGACGCGGTTGATGGCGTGGCGGGTGGCGAAATTATCGCTGGCGTCGAGCACTACGTCGGCCTGTGCCACCTGCTGAGTTAGATCATCTTCTTTAAGACGCTTTTCAACGGCGCTGACGCGGATTTCCGCATTGATGCCCGCCAGCGCCTGTTCGGCTGACAGCGCCTTGTTGACGCCGAGGCTGCGCGTGCCGTGGATGATCTGGCGTTGCAGGTTGGTGAGGTCGACCGTGTCGCCGTCGCATATAGTGAGGTGGCCGACCCCGGCGGAGGCCAGGTAAAGCGCCACGGGGGAGCCGAGCCCCCCGGCGCCGACGATCAGCGCATGCGCCGCCAGCAGTTTTTCCTGCCCCTCGATGCCGATCTGCGGCAACAGGATGTGACGGCTGTAGCGCAGCAACTGGGCGTCGTTCACGGCAAAACGCGCCTCAACGGTTCTGGAGTATCTGCAAGCCCTTCAGCAAGTTCATCGCCTGATTCAACTGGTAATCGTTCTTCGATACCAGTTCGGTGGGGGCAGCCGGCTTGTCTTCCAGGTCCTTGTCCTTGGCGGCGCCCGGTTTGCCGTCCTTGGCCTTGGGCGCCGGCTTGGCCGGTGCGTGCAACTTGATGGAATTGGTTTCCTGCTTGGTATCGCCTTCCTTGTTGCCGTTGGCGAGGTGGCGGTCGAGGTCGGCTTCGCGCAGGCGCATACCTTCATCCACGCCGCTAACGGTGGCGTCGTCGACGATGATGTCGGGGGTGATGCCCTTGGCCTGGATCGAGCGGCCTCCGGGGGTGAAGTAGCGCGCCGTGGTGAGCTTGATGGCGGTGTTGTTGCCTAGCGGCAGCACGGTCTGCACCGAGCCCTTGCCGAAGGTCTGGGTACCCATGATGATGGCGCGCTTGTGATCCTGCAGGGCGCCGGCGACGATTTCCGAGGCCGAGGCCGAACCGCCGTTGACCAGCACCACCATCGGTACCTTCTTGACGGCTTCCGGCAGGTTTTTCAGGTAGTCTTCCTTGCCCATGCCGTGCAGATAGTGCTGCTTGCTGGCGGTCAGGCGCATTTTTGCGTCATCGGTGCGACCGTCGGTGTAGGTCACCAGCACATCCTTGGGCAGGAAGGCCGCCGCCACGCCGACCGCGCCGTTGAGCAGGCCGCCGGGATCGTTGCGCAGGTCGAGCACCAGGCCCTTGAGCGGGTCCTTGTTCTGCTTGTAGAGAGCTTCTACCGCCTTGGCGAGGTTTTCCCCGGTGTGCTCCTGGAACTGGGTCACGCGGATGTAGCCGTAGCCGTCTTCGGCGAGTTTCGATTTGACGCTCTGGATCTTGATCACGGCGCGCGTCAGGGTGAAGATCAAAGGCTTGCCTTCGCCCTTACGCGCCACGGTCAGGGTGATCTTGGTGCCGGGCTTGCCGCGCATGCGCTTGACCGCTTCATTGAGGGTCAGGCCCTTGATCGGAGTCTCGTCGAGCTTGATGATCAAATCGCCGCTTTTCAGTCCGGCCTGGAACGCCGGGGTGTCCTCAATGGGCGAGACCACCTTGACGAAGCCGTCTTCCATACTGACCTCGATGCCCAGGCCGCCGAATTCCCCCTGCGTGCCGACCTGCAAATCCTTGAAGGAGTCGGCGTCGAGATAGGCGGAGTGCGGGTCCAGCCCGGTCAGCATGCCGTTGATGGCTTCGGTGATGAGTTTTTTGTCTTCCACCGGCTCGACGTAATCGCTCTTGATCTTGCTGAACACTTCGGTAAAGGCACGCAGTTCGTCGATGGGCAAGGGCGCGGCAGCACCGGCGGTCTTGTCGGCAACCGCCGAGAAATTCAGGCTGATCATGATGCCGGCCACGGCGCCGAAAAGGACCAGTCCGGCTTGTTGCATTTTGCTGCGCATTGCCATCTCCAAAATGTATTTCTGTGCCAATAGGTTATTTCATGCTGACCCAGGGCAGCGGATCGAAAGGCTTGCTCTGGTAACGCAACTCGAAGTATAAACCGGAATCCGCTATTCCACCGCTATTTCCCACCCCGGCCACAGTGTCGCCGGTCTTCACAGCGTCCCCCGCCTGTTTGAACAGGGTCTCGTTGTTCCCGTACAAACTCATGTAGCCGCCGCCGTGGTCGATGATGACGATGTTGCCGAATCCGCGCAGCCACTCGGAAAATACCACCTGCCCGCCAGACACCGCCCTCACCGGCTGTCCGGCTGCGGCTCGGATGAACAGCCCCTTCCAGGTGACGCCGCCGTCTTCGCGCTGCGTGCCGAAGCGGTTGATCAGTTCCCCCTTTATCGGCAGGCGTAGCGCACCCTTTAGCTGGCGAAACGGGCGATCACCTTGGTCGGAGGAGGGGACCGCCGTGTTTTGCACGCCTTTTTTTCCTTTTCCGGGCGGAACGGACTTCGCTGCTTTAGCCGCCTTGGCCGCTTTTGCCGCCCGCTCGGCGGCTAGGCGGTTGAGCCGTTCGATCAGTTGTGCCAGGCGTTTTTCGTCATTTTGCAGCTTGCCGATTTCACGGCGCTGGGTGGCGATTTTATGGTCCAGCTTCGACAGCAAGTTTTTGCGCGCGCCGCGCTCCTTTTCCAGGCGTTTTTTTTGTGCTGCCTGCTCGGCCTGGATGCGTGCCAGTTCGGCGGCCTTTTTCCTTTCAGCCTCGGCCAGGCTGTCAATCTGTTGCAGATTGCCGCGCAAGTCGTGGACCAGTTTGGCGCGCGCGCGCGAAATGTCGGCGTAATAGCGCAGGTGGCGCGCCAGTTGGCTGGGGTCTTGCTGGCCGAAAAGGATTTCCAGGGTGTCGTGCTGGCCGTGCAAGGCCATACGGGTCAGCAGCTTGCCGAGCTGCGCCTGCTGTTCGGCGACGCGCGTGCGCGTAGTAGCGCTGTTCTGTTGCAGACGGGCGACCGTTCCGCGGGTTTCCTGGTGCTGTTGCGAAAGTTCGTGCAGTTTGCGCCCGGAGGCACTGATGGCACGCTCCGAATGCCTGAGCGCTTCGCGGGCATCGGCCTTGGCGCCCTCGGCACTTTCGACTTCCTTTTGCAGGGAATGGATGCGGCTACGCAATTCGCCGAGTTCGTTCTTCGGCGACGCGGGGGGGGCGGCCAGTGCCGGCAGCGTGCAGAACACGGCCAGCCATGCGTACCGCCTCAACATGCCTTTCAGTTGAACTCGATCAGGGATTTTCCGCTCATTTCGGGCGGTTGCGGCAATCCCATCATTTTCAGCAGGCTGGGGGCCACGTCCTTGAGCGCGCCGCCGTCAGCCAGTTTCGCCGGGCGTCCGACGTAGAGGAAAGGCACGTCGAAGGTGGTGTGGGCGGTATGCGGCGCGCCGGTGATTTCATCGACCATTTTCTCGGCATTGCCGTGGTCGGCGGTAATCAGCACTTCCCCGCCGCTTTCGCGCATGGCTTCGACCACGCGCCCGACGCATTCGTCGAGCACTTCCACCGCCTGCACCGCAGCGGGCAGGATGCCGGTGTGGCCGACCATGTCGCCGTTGGCGTAGTTGCACACGATGGCGTCGAATTTGCGGCTGCGGATGGCCTCGACCAGTTTGTCGGTGACTTCACGCGCGCTCATCTCCGGCTTCAGGTCGTAGGTGGCGACGTGCGGCGATTGCACCAGGATGCGCTCTTCCCCGGCGACCGGCGCTTCCACCCCACCGTTGAAAAAGAAGGTGACATGGGCGTATTTCTCGGTCTCGGCGATGCGCAACTGGTGCAGGCCGAGGCTGGAGACGTAGTCGCCGAAACCGTTGCGCACGCTGTCCGGGGGGAAGGCTACCGGGACGTGGAAATTCTTGTTGTAGCTGGTCAAGGTGCAATAGGTGGCGACTTTGGGGGCGGTCTTGCGCTCGAACTCGGCAAAATCCGGCTCGATGAAGGCGCGCGTGATTTCGCGCGCGCGGTCGGCGCGGAAGTTCATGAACACGATTACGTCGTCGTCCTGGATGCGCACCGCTTCGCCTCCCGGCGGCACGATCAGGGTGGGCTTGACGAATTCATCGTTCTCACCGCGCGCGTAGGCAGCCTGCAAGCCCGCTATGGCGTCGGACGCACCGTATTCCGCGCTGCCGCTGGTCATCATGTCGTAAGCGACCTTGACGCGCTCCCAGCGCTTGTCGCGATCCATCACGTAGTAGCGCCCGCCGATTGAGGCGATGCGCCCGACACCGAGTTGCGCGAATTTCCCCTCGGCACGCTTCAGGTAGGTTTCCGCCGATTGCGGCGGCGTGTCGCGCCCATCGAGAAAGGCGTGCAGGTAGAGCTTTGTGATGCCCGCCTTGGCCGCCATATCCAGCATGACGTGAATGTGCGCTTCTTGGCTATGTACCCCGCCGTCGGAGAGCAGACCGAAGACGTGCAGTGCCGAATTATTGGTCTTGGCGGTGTTCACTGCCCTGGCCAGGGCGGTGTTGCTGAAAAATTCGCCGCTGGAAATGGCCAGGTTGATGCGCGTGAGCTCCTGATAGACCACGCGCCCGGCACCGATGTTGAGGTGGCCGACCTCGGAATTGCCCATCTGACCGTCGGGCAGGCCGACTTCGCCGGCGGCGGTGTGGATCAGGGTGTGAGGGCAGGTTTGCCAGAGACGTTCCCAGTTGGGCTTTCTGGCGAGGGCGATGGCGTTGTCGGCGCCGTTGGGGCGGTAGCCGAATCCGTCGAGGATAACGAGCAATACGGGAGTTACCTTCATACCGGGTCTGTATCTTCTTTATCTTGTCTTGAAGTTGCGAATTTTATAATATTTTGATAAAAGGTGCATTACTCTAAAAAACCCCGGTGACATCTGTGTGACCGGCTACAACGCGAGGGTGGGCAAAATGGAATTCGAACCGGTCGAACTGATGGGCAAGGACGAGCACATCGAGCAGGCATCGCGTGCCATGAAGGCCATGTCCCACCCCCTGCGCCTGAAAATTCTCTGCGTGCTGGGCGACCAGGAAATCAGCGTGCAGGACATCGTCGATAACGTCGGCACCTCGCAGAGCAACATTTCCCAGCATCTCGCCATCCTGCGCGACAAGGGCGTGCTGCGCACGCGCAAGGACGCCAACCGCGTCTTTTACCGCGTCGGCGACCCACGCACCCTGCAACTCCTGAGCATGATGCGCGATGTATTTTGCGGTTTCGCCAAGTCATAGCGGGGCTTGGCGGGTTTTTTTATGAAATATCCGCGCTAAATTTCCGGAGCCGCCATGCGCCCTGCCCATCTCGTCACCATCCTCGACCGTGAATTCCAGAGCGTTGGCCTCGGCCACCACACACCGGTGATGCTGTGGGGGCCGCCCGGCGTGGGCAAGTCGCAGATGGTGGTGCAGGTCGCGGCGCGCCACGGTGCGCCGGTGGTGGACATCCGGCTGTCGCAGATGGAGCCTTCCGACCTGCGCGGCATTCCCTATCGCATCGGAGACCATGTCAAATGGGCGCCGCCCTCCATGCTGCCGCACGCGGGCGGCGCGCCACAGGGTATTTTGTTTCTCGACGAGATCAACGCGGCGCCGCCCAGCGTTTCCGCTGCCGCCTACCAGCTGATTCTCGACCGGCGCCTCGGCGACTATCGCGTGCCGGAAGGTTGGGTGATTTTCGCTGCCGGCAACCGCCAGGGCGACCGCGGCGTCACCTATACCATGCCGGCGCCGCTGGCCAACCGTTTTTCGCATTTTGAGCTGGAAACCCATCTCGACGATTGGGTGGTCTGGGCACACCAGAACCGCATCGACGAACGTCTGATCGCTTTCCTGCGCTTCCGCCCGGAGCGCTTGTTCGATTTCGACCCGGCGCACAACCCGGTGGCTTTCCCCAGCCCGCGTTCGTGGGAATTCGCCCACCGTGCCCTGCAAAAATTCGGCACGGAAGAAGACTTGCTGCAAGATGTCCTGAAAGCCTGTGTCGGCCCCGCCGCCGGTATCGAACTGCACGCTTTCGTCACCAATCTGGCGCGGCTGCCAGATATTGATGCCATTGTGCGTGGCGAGGAAGTTTCCGTGCCCGTGGAAATCGACCTGCAATACGCCGTGGCTTCCGCGCTGGTCGGGCGTGCCGTGCGCGCCAAGGGCAGCCCGGACGCATTGACGGTTTACGGACGCATCCTCGACTACGCCGCCAGGCTGCCGTTGCGCGAAATGGGCATCATGCTGGTGTCGGACATGCACCGCGCCATCGGCCAGGAACTCTTCTCCGTGCCGCAATTCGGCACCTGGGCCAATGCCGTCGCCGACCTGATGCTCTACGATTTCTGACCATGTCCGGCGAACTGGAAACCAAGCTCGCCGCCGCGCGTACCCGCCTGATCCTCGACAAGCCCTTTCTCGGCGCACTGGTCATGCGCCTGCCGCTCAAGGCCGCCAACCCGGAGTGGTGCCCCACGGTCGCCACCGATGCGCGCCATTTCTATTACAACGCGGAATACATCGAAGCCCTCAGCCTGGAGCAAACCCAGTTCATGCTCGCCCACGAGGCGCTGCACTGCGCGCTGTCGCACTTCGCCCGGCGCCAGCACCGCGTGCGGCACCGCTGGGACCTGGCCTGCGATTTCGCCATCAACCCGCTCTTGGCGAAAGACGGCCTCAAGCCGCCGCCCGGCGCGCTGATACTCGACCTTTTTGCGGGCATGAGCGCCGAGGAAATCTACCCGGCGCTGGAGGAAAACGACGACAGCGAACTGCTCGACAAACACCTCTATGACGGTGACCAAGGCGGCGAGGGCGGCAGCGGGGAAAACCAGGGCGGCAGGCAATCTGCCGGCAGCGGCGCGGAAAATGGCGCGCGCGGCGAAACCGGTCACGGCACGGAAGCCGCCGCGCAACGGGAAACGCAGGGCGCACCGCCCGCGCCGCTTACCCCGCAGGAACGCGACGAACTGGCGGCGCGCTGGCAGCAATACCTCGCCTCCGCCGCGCAATCGGCACAGGCGGCGGGAAAATTGTCCGGCAGCATGGCGCGCCTGGTCGATCACCTGCTGCAACCCACCCTGCCGTGGCGCATGCTGCTGGCGCGCTACATGAGCCTCTCCGCGCGCGACGATTACTCCTGGCAACGCCCGTCGCGGCGCGAGGGCAACCTGCTGTTTCCCAGCCTGCGCAACGCCCGGCTGGAGGTGGTGGTGGCGCTGGACACCAGCGGCTCGCTCGCGGACGCCGACATCGGCGAATTCCTGGCCGAAGTCGATGCCCTGAAAAGCCAGCTTTCCGCGCGCGTCCACCTGCTGGCCTGCGACAGCGACCTTTCCGCCGAAGGCCCGTGGCTATTTGATCCCTGGGAGCCGCTCCGCCTTCCGCAGCAACTGAGCGGCGGTGGCGGCACCGCCTTCACCCCGGTATTCGAATGGGTGGAACAGCAAGCCGCGCGCCCCGACCTGCTGCTGTATTTCACCGATGCCGAAGGCGCCTTCCCCGCCGCCGAGCCGGACTATCCGGTGATCTGGCTGGTGAAAGGCAAGGCCGCCGTGCCGTGGGGACAGCGCATCCAGTTGAATTGATTGGTGGGAGCGGGCTGGGTTCCAGGCGGGTGACCGCGCGCGCCGATGACGGCGGAGGATTTGGTGGGCTATTCGTGACTACTCAGCGCGCAATCGCCCAGCGCCACCACCGCCTATCACCGGCGAAAAAAGTCACCCGTGCGCCAGCACCTGGCGTGCGGCGTGGTCGGCGACCTTTTCGAGCCACTTATTGATGCTCACGCCCTCCAGGGCCGCCGCCATACCGACGCGATGGCGCAAATCGTCGTCAAAGCGTAACGACATCTTGCCGGCCCAGGTTTTCTGCGGTTCGGTGCCGTCTTCCTTACACCAAGCCAAATACTCATCTACCGTTTCGTGAAAGGCCTGCTCAAGCTCTTCGACAGTCTTGCCGCGAAAGGACAGCACGTCCTTCATGCCCGAAACCCGACCATGAAACACCTTGGCGTCGGTATCGAGTGTGATGCGGGCAACGTAATCCTTGTAGATCAATGCGTTCATGTTCATGGCGAATTCCTTACTTGCAGATACACCCTGATAGTGCCGGCGAGCAGCCGCCGTTACACAAAAAATCCCTGGCATCGGCGACCGCGCCCTTGTCCATACGGGGATCAGGATGTGGTTCGTGAAATACGCCCTTGACGCCGTTAAGCGCCAGCCTGCGCCGGGAACCATTGCCATTGGCCAATGTGCCCCCCAACGATTTGAGCACCCGCACCAATTCATCCCAATCAATGTCGGGGCGGGGCGGCTCTTCAAATATCCGGCAAAACGACTTGCAGGTAGCGTTATTCATGCTTCCATGGTGGCACACTGCGCCACCATTTTCAAGCCCGTGTAGGGGATGTTCTGCTCAGCTTCGAGAGGTAATAGCGGTGAGAATGCCCTGCAAAATCGCGGTGGGGGTCGGCGGGCAGCCGGGGACGGTGACATCCACCGGGATGACGTTGGCGATGCCGCCGCAGCTGGCATAGCTGGCGCCTGCCTCATCCACCCCGAAAATTCCCCCGTTGCCGCCGCAATCGCCCAGCGCCACCACCAGCTTGGGTTCGGGGGTGGCGTCGTAGGTGCGTTTCAGCGCGGTTTCCATGTGGCGCGCCACCGGGCCGGTGACCAGCAGCATGTCGGCGTGGCGCGGGCTGGCGACGAAGTGGATGCCCAGTCCCTCGATGTTGTAATAGGGGTTGTTGAGGCAGTGGATTTCCAGTTCGCAGCCGTTGCACGAGCCGGCATCGACGTGGCGGATGGCCAGCGAACGACCGAGGTGTTTCAAAATATCGGCTTGAATTTCCTGGCCGCCGCTGCGCAGCGCTTCGTCGGCTGACGGCGGGGTTTCGGTCTTGATGCCGGTTTTCAGCATCTGTTTGATGATCTGGTACATATGGCTGCCCTTACAAGTCCGCCCCGGTATAACTGAGATTGAACGATTTATTGATCAGCGGGAAATCCGGCACGATGTTGCCGATGATGGCGTGTTCCAGCACCGGCCAGTTCTGCCATGAGGGATCGTGGGGATGGACGCGATACAGGCTGTTGTTGGCGCCGCTGTGCAGCGCCACCAGGATTTCCCCGCGCCAGCCTTCCACCCAGCCGATGGCGAAGGCGTTGTCCGGCGCCGGCGGCACGTCGAAATGCAGCTCGCCCGGCGGCATGCGGTCGAGAATCAGGTTGATGAGACGGATGGATTCGGAGACTTCCTCGAAGCGCACCGTCACCCGCGCCGCCACGTCGCCACCGCGATGGGTGGCCATGCGCACGTCCAATTGATCGTAAGGCGCGCACGGATATTGCGCGCGCAAGTCCCACGCCTGGCCGCTGGCGCGGCCCGGCAGACCGGTTAGCCCCAGCTTGGCGGCGAGCGCGGGCGTGACGTGCCCGGTGGTGAGGAAACGGTCCTGCACGCCGGCGTGTTCGTCGTAGATGTCCTTCAGAATCTTCACTTCCCGCTCTATCGCTGCCAGCCCTTCGCGCAGGCGCATGGTTCCGCGCTGGTCGATGTCGCGGGATACGCCGCCGGGAATAATCCGGTCCATCAGGTAGCGGTGGCCGAACAGTTCCTGGTTGAGTCGCAGCGCGTCTTCCTTGAGGCGCCAGAAATGGGCGAAGCCGAAGGCCAGCGCCACGTCGTTGCCGAGGTAGCCGAGATCGCCGAGATGATTGTGGATGCGCTCCAGTTCCAGGAACAGCGCGCGCAGCCACACCGCGCGCGGCGGCGGCGTGAATTCCGAGAGGCTTTCCAGCGCCATGGTGTAGGCCCAGGCGTAGGCCACCGTGCTGTCGCCGGAAACACGCCCGGCCAGCTTGACGCCTTCCTTGGGCGACAAACTCTCGAAGCGTTTTTCGATCCCTTTGTGCTTGTAGCCCATGCGCTCTTCCAGGCGCAGCACGCGTTCGCCGATGATCGAGAAGCGGAAATGGCCGGGTTCGATGGTGCCGGCATGCACCGGGCCGACCGGAATTTCGTGGACGCCGTCGCCTTCCACCTGGACGAAGGGATAGGCGTCGGTGACGGTGGGACTGAAGTACTGCCCGTCGAAATCCTTGCGCAGCGGGTAGCTGCCTTCGCGCCAGCCGCCGTGGCGCAGCCACTTGCGCTGGTCGTCGGCACCGGCGGCATGAATGCCGAGCAGGTCGGCGACGGCGCGCTGCATGCGGTTGGCGGCGGGAAAAAGATCGCTGATGTCGGGAAAGCTGTCCGTGCCCTCGGCCAGCGGCAATTTCAGGGCATACAGTCCGGGATGACCCGCCAGCGCCACATGCACGGTGAAATGCCCGCCGCGCGGACGCTCGTCGCAACCCCACAGCGCCATCAGGCGGCCGCCCTCGTTGTGCACCTGCTCGCACAGTGCGCGGTAGCCCGCCGCCGTCACCACGCCGCGCCAGATCGGCATGGCGCTGTGGATGGGTTGCAGGGAGACGCCGATATCCTTGAATTCAATAGTCATGATTTCACCCGATCAATGCCGCCGCCTGGCGGTACCAGTCCGCCAGGTAGGGCGGAATGTACAGCCCCAGCATCAGCACCAGCCCGAGATGCACGAACACCGGGATCAGGGCGGGCGGATGCGGCAGCCGGGTTTCGTTGGGCTCGCCGAACACCATCGGCTGCACCTTGCTGAAAACCGCCGCGAAGGCCACGCCCAGCGCGACAAGCAGGAAGGGGGTGGTCCACGGATAGGCGTGCATGGCGGTGGTGATGATGAGAAATTCGCTGGCGAATACGCCGAACGGCGGCATGCCGAGGATCGCCAGGGTACCGACGGTCAGCCCCCAGCCGACGGTGGGGTTGTAGCGGATCAGGCCGCGGATGTCGGTCATGATCTGGCTGCCGGCCTTCTGGCAGGCGTGACCGACGGCGAAGAAAATCGCCGACTTGGTCAAGCTGTGCACGGTCATGTGCAGCATCCCGGCGAAGGTCGCCACCGGGCCGCCCATGCCGAAGGCAAAGGTCATCAAGCCCATGTGCTCGATGGAGGAATAAGCGAACATGCGCTTGACGTCCTTCTGCCGCGACAGGAAGAAGGCCGCAGTGACCACCGAGAGCAGGCCGAAACCCATCATCAGGTCGCCGGCGAAATGGCTGTCCAACGCGCCGTCGACCAGCACCTTGGTGCGCACCACGGCGTACAGCGCGACGTTGAGCAGCAGGCCGGAGAGCACCGCCGAAACCGGCGTCGGGCCTTCGGCATGGGCGTCCGGCAGCCAGTTATGCAGCGGCGCCAGGCCCACCTTGGTACCGTAGCCGACCAGCAGGAACACGAAAGCCAGCGACAGCACCGTCGGCTCCAGCTCGCTTTTCACCGCGTCGAGGTGCGTCCACAAGAGCGCCGTGCCGCCCGCGCCGAGCACTTTTTCCGCCGCGAAATACAGCAGGATGGTGCCGAATAGCGCCTGGGCGATGCCCACGCCGCACAGGATGAAATATTTCCACGCCGCCTCCAGGCTGGCCGGGGTGCGGTACAGCGACACCAGCAGCACGGTGGTCAGCGTCGCCGCTTCCATCGCCACCCACAGGATGCCGAGATTGTTGGTTAAGAGCGCCACCAGCATGGTGCAGGTGAACAGCTGGTACATGCTGTAATACAGGCGCAGACGGCCGATGGTCAGCTTGCCGTGGTGCTGTTCGATGAGCATGTAGGGGCGCGAGAACAGTGCCGTGGTGAAGGCCACGAAGGCGGTCAGCGCCACCAGGAAGACATTGAAGGAATCGACGAAGAACATTTCGTCCAGCGCCAGCATCGGCCCTTCGTTGATGACCCGCGCCGTCAGCCACCCCGAAGCGAGGAAGGTGGCGAAGCTCGCCCAGGTGTTCAGCCCCGCCGCGTAGGCGCGATGCCCGAACAACGCCAGCAGGATGCCGCCAGCGAGCGGAATAGCCAGTACCAGAAAAATTTCCACCCTATTCTTCCTTCAGTTTTTCCATGTGTTTCAAATCGAGGCTGTCGAAGGTCTCGCGGATCTGGAAGAAGAAAATCCCCAGGATCACCATGCCGATCAGCACGTCCAGCGCGATGCCCAGTTCCACCACCATCGGCATGCCGTAAGTAGCGCTGATGGCGGCGAAGAACAGGCCGTTTTCCATCGCCAGGAAGCCGATCACCTGCGGCACCGCCTTGCTGCGCGTAATCATCATCAGGAACGACAGCAGCACGCAGGCCATGGCGATGCCCAGCGTGCTCTTGGCGATGGTGCCGGACAACTGCGAAATCGGCGCCGCCAGGTTAAAGGCGAAGATCACCAGGACGATGCCCACCAGCATGGTGGTGGGGATGTTGATGAGCGTTTCCACGTCCCATTTGACGTTCAGTTTGCGGATCAGGCGGTGCAGGATCCACGGCAGGATGATGACTTTCAACACCAGAGTCAGCGCCGCCGAGTAATACAGGTGATGCTGGTGCGAAGACCAGGCCATGATGAGCGTGGAAACCGTGAGCACCGCGCCCTGCCAGGCGAACAGATTGATGAGCGAGAGCACGCGGCGCTGCGACAACATGCCGAAGGCGATCAAGAGCAGCAGCGCGGCGCACAGGTTGATGAGCTGGCTGGCAAATGGAATGTTCATGTCAGCTCTCCAGTAGGAAATGGATCAACATGCCGAGCACCGCGAGCAGGAAGGCGGTGCCGAGAAACTCCGGCGCACGGAAGATGCGCAGCTTGGCGGAAAGGGTTTCCAGCAGCGCCAGCCCGAAGCCGCAAGCCAGCAGCTTGGCCGCCAGGATGACCAGCGCCAGCGGCAGCGCACCCCAATTGCCGGCCTCGGCGATACCCCACGGCATGAACAGGGCAATGCCGATGGTGGCGTAGGCAAACAGCTTGATGCTCGATGCCCACTCGATCAGCGCCAGGTGGCGCGCCGAATATTCGAGGATCATCGCCTCGTGAATCATGGTCAGTTCGAGATGCGTGGAAGGGTTGTCCACCGGAATGCGCGCGTTTTCAGCCAGCAGCACCATCAGGAACGCCACCCCGGCGAAGGCCATGCTCGGGTAGAGCACCAGCTCCTTGTGGGCGAAATGCTCGACGATGGTGGTCAGCGAGGTCGAATGGCTGATCAGCGAGGCGGTGAAGAACACCATCAACAGCGCCGGTTCGGCGAGGAAGGACACCAGCATTTCGCGGCGTGCGCCGAGTGTGCCGAAGGAAGTGCCGATGTCCATGGCTGCCAGGGCGATGAATATCCGCGCCAAGGCGAAAATTCCCACCAGCGCGATGACGTCCACCGCCGGCGACAGCGGCAGGTCGGTGGCCACCACCGGCACCAGCGCCGCCGCCAGCCACATGCACACGAACAGCATATAGGGCGTGAAACGGAACAGCACTGATGCATTGTGCGCCAGCACCGCGTCCTTGCTGAACAGTTTGACCAGCCCGCGGTACGGTTGCAACAGCCCGGCGCCGCTGCGCCCCTGCATCCAGGCGCGGCACTGGTTGACCCAGCCCATCAGGAGCGGCGCCAGCGCCACCACCAGGGCATCCTGGAATAACTGGAAAAGGAAGGTTGAAATACTCATCGGATGAACGCCAACAATGCCAGCAAAGTCAGAAAGCTATACAGCAAATAAACGTGGATGCGGCCATGCTGCAATTTGCCGAACAGCCCGGAAACCCACTCGGTGAGGCGCGCCAGCGGCAGGTAGAGTTTTTCCCACAGCAGGTCGCGCGTCTCGCCGCGATAGCGCGGCGCTTTGTCGAAGGGGCTGGGCACTTCGCGCACGATGCCGAAGAAGAATTCGAAAATCTGGCGGATCGGCTGGCCGAAACCTTCGGCGCTGTCCTGCATGCGCGCGGTCTGCTCGGGGTAACCGCAATCCCACGCATCGCTGCGCCGCACCCGCCCGTGGTAGAGCTTGCGCACCGCCACGAAGGTAAAGGCCAGGCCGATCAGGATGATGCCGAAGAGGATCACCGGGCTGAAGCTGGCGCGCTCTTCCGCCACCGGGGTCAGCCACAACAGGCCGGATTTGGCGGCGCTGGTGCCCAGTTCGGCGTGCACCAGCATCTGCGTCACGTTGTCGATCTGCAAGATCACCAGCACCGGCAGCAGCCCCAGCAGCAGACAGCCTGCCGCCAGCCAGCCCATGCCGAGACGCTCCCACAATCCGGCGTCATGGGCATCCTTGAGACCCTCGTCGCGCGGCTGGCCGAGGAAGATCACGCCGTAGAACTTGACCATGGCGTAGGCGGCCAGCGCCGCCGCCAGCGCCAATGCGGCGGCGGCCACCGGCACCATCATGTTGAGGTAGGGATGCGGCAGGCCGGGAGACAGCAGGAAAGCCTGCAACAGCAGCCATTCCGAAACGAAACCGTTGAGCGGCGGCAAGCCGGAAATCGCCAGCACCCCCACCAGCGTCAGCAGCGCCACCTTCGGCATCTGGTGGATCAGGCCGCCCAGCTTGCCGAGATTACGCTCGCCGGTGGCATGCAGCACCGAACCGGCGCCGAGAAACAGCAGTCCCTTGAAGAAAGCGTGGTTGAGCGTGTGATACAGCGTGGCGGTCAAAGCCACCGCCGCCACCGCATCCTTTTGGTAGCTGTGAAAGACGATGGTCAGGCCGATGCCGGTGACGATAATGCCGATGTTTTCAATGGAGGAATAGGCCAGCAGGCGCTTCATGTCGGATTGCACGGTGGCGAACAGCACCCCGAACAGCGCGGTCAGCAGCCCGACGGACAGCGCCAGTGCGCCCCACCACCACAACTGCGTGCCGAGCAGGTCGAAGGTGACGCGCAGGATGCCGTAAATCGCGGTCTTCAGCATGATGCCGCTCATCATCGCCGACACCGGCGAGGGCGCCGCCGGGTGCGCCTCCGGCAGCCAGGCATGCAGCGGCAGCAAACCGGCCTTGGCACCGAAACCGAACAGCGCCAGCAGGAAGGTCACACTCGCCCAGAAGGTGCTCAGGTTTGCTTCACGCATGGCTTCGAAGGTGTAGCCACCGGCGTGGCCGCCCTGCATGACACCGAAGGACATCAGGATTGAAATCGCCCCGACGTGGGCAATCAGCAGGTAGAGGAAACCGGCGCGGCGGATTTCGGCGGACTCGTGATCGGTGGTCACCAGGAAATACGACGACAAGGCCATGGTTTCCCACGCCACCATGAACATGTAGGCGTCGTCCGCCAGGAACACCAGCGCCATGCTGGCGAGAAAGACATGGAATTCAAAGCACAGCAGGCCGAGTTTGCCGCCTTCCATATTGCGGAAATAGCCCGCCGAATAGAGCGAAATGCCGATGGCCGCAGCGCCGAGCACAAACAGGAAAAACGCCGACAGCGCATCGAGGCGCAAGTGGAAAGGCAGATCGGGCAGCCCCAGCGGCAGCACCGCCACATTCGGCGCGCCCTCCAGAGCGGAAAGCGCGGTAACTGCCAGCACCAGCGCGCCCAGCGCGCCTGCCGGGAAAATCAGCCCGGCAACCTTGTGCGGATGGCGCTGAAAAATCAGCCCGGCGAACGCCAGCGCCAGCCATAGCACCACCACTCCGCCGACCAGATCGATAGGCAACAATCCTGTTAGTTTTTCCACTCCCTGCTTTCCTGTTCTGTGTTCTTGTAGCCCGGCAGGCGTATGTTACGCCCCGCTTGCCCGTTCGTAAAAATATCAGGCGGCCTTCATCAACCGGCACTGCGCATCCGGGTCCGCCGCCAGCACCTCTTCATAGATGGCTTTGAGCGCCTGGTCCTCGTTGGCGAAAATGTTTTCCTGGCCGATGTAATCGAACAGCCCGGTGTGGCGCATCACATCCAGCACCTGTTTCTTCAACCCGCTGAAGGAAATCTTGATACCGCCGGAGCGCAGGCGCTGCGCCAGATGGTGGATCACTTCCTCGCCGGAGGCGTCCAGTTCGTTGATGCCGTCGCCAACGATCAGCAGGTGCCGGGCTTTCGCGCTGCCAGCCACCGCTTCCAGAATCACGTCTTCGAAATAGGGCACGTTGGCGAAATACAGCGAGCCGTCGTAACGGATGGCGATGATGTATTCGCTCACCGGCAGGTTGTTCACCTTGGCATCGCGCAGGGTGCCGTCGCGGTAGCGCCCGAGTATCGCCACGCGCGGCGACATGGTGCGGTAAAGATAAAGAATAATGGCCAGCCCGGCACCGGCCATGATGCCGTTGTCGAGATGCGGAGCGAAGGCCAGGGTGGCGATGAAGGTCACCACAGCGGCAATGCCGTCGTGCTTGTGGGCATGCCAAGCGTGCTTGATGGCTTTGAAATTGACCAGACCAGTCACCGCCATCATGATCACTGCCGCCAGCACCGCCTGCGGCAGATGGTAGAGCAGCGGCGTGAGAAACAGCAGGGTAATCAGCACGATCAGGCCGGCGAATACCGACGACATGCCGGTTTTGGCGCCCGCGCCGAGGCTCACCGCCGAACGCGAGAAGGAGCCGCTTACCGGAAACGCCTGGCTGAAACTGCCGACGATGTTGGACAAGCCCTGGCCGACCAGCTCCTGGTTGGGGTCGATGCGGTCACGCGTTTTTGCGGCCATGGCCTTGGCGATGGAAATGGCTTCCATGAATCCCACCAGGGAAATCACCAGCGCGCTGGGCAACAGGCTAACGATGGTTTCCCAGCGCATTTGCGGCATCCCGAGGCTGGGCAGACCGGAGGGCACCGCGCCCACCACCTTGCCGCCCATGTCGGCCTCGAAATTGATCGCCCAGCTTAATAGCGAAGTGGCGGCCACCGCGATCAGCACGCCCGGCAACCTGGGGCGATATTTTTTCAGCCCCCACATGATGGCGAAGGCAGCCACCCCGATGATGAACGTGGGGACATGGGTTTCGCCGATCTGTTGCAGCACGCCCCAGATATCCTGGGCGAAGTGTTCGCTGCGCCCCATCGACACGCCGAACAGCTTGTTGAGTTGCGATAGGCCGATGATGATGGCGGCAGCATTGGTGAAGCCGACGATCACCGGGTGAGACAGGAAATTTACCACCACACCCAGCTTGAATACCCCCAGCGCCAGCTGGATCAGCCCGACCAGCAGCGCCAGCAAGATCGCCAGCGCCACGAATTGCGCCGAACCGACCGCCGCCAGCGGCGCCAGCGCCGAAGCGGTCAGCAGCGAGGCCACCGCCACCGGCCCGGTGGCCAGTTGCGCGGAAGAACCCCACAGTGCCGCGACGATGCCCGGCAGAAAAGCCGCATACAGCCCGTAATAGGCCGGCATCCCGGCCAACTGGGCGTAAGCCATGGATTGGGGAATCAGCACCAGCGCGACGGTGATACCGGCGACCAGATCGGTTTTGAGCGTGTTCCCGCTCATCGGGAACCATTTCAGGAACGGGAGAAACTTCGTGAGGATCATGAGTGCTCTGTCAGTGAGTTTGCCGGCGCGAACACCTGCGGTGCCGCTATCGACAAGGCAATGAGCAGAAAACGTGCCACTCCTGAGGATGCTTTATAACAAGCTGTTTATAAATGAAAGAATAAAACTTGACCCGATCTTGACATTGAGCGCGCCATAATTGCAATCTGCAACAATCGCGCCCACGCCGCGACCTGGGCCGCCACATTCATTGCCGCATGGCAGGTTGTTACAAATTCCATACGAATGGTTGCATATTGCAACCAATGTCTTTTGGTACTTCTAAAAATTCAGCGGGCCTCCCCCTTTGCATTTAAGAGGGATTGGAGGGCCTTCAGAAGCGCGGGGCGGCTTGCCGTGCGAATGTCTCGAAGGCTGCGGCGTCCATCGGTTTGCCGTACCAGTAGCCTTGCAGGAAATCGCAGCCCTGGGCGGCGAGGAATTCACGTTGGGCGGCGGTTTCCACGCCTTCCGCTACCGTTTTCAGGCCCAGGCTCTTGGCCAGCTGGATGACGGCGATGGCGATGGCAGTGTCGTTGGCGTCGCCGGGGATGTCCATGACGAAGGAACGGTCGATCTTCAGCTTGCTGACCGGAAAGCGCTTGAGATAGCTCAGGCTGGAATAGCCGGTGCCGAAATCGTCGATGGCGATGCTCAGGCCGTGCTGGTTGAGTTTCTTGAGCTGGAGCACGGCGGCATCGGGGTTGTCCATCACCGAGCTTTCGGTGATTTCCAGCTCCAGCGCGCTGGCGGGAACGGCAAATTCTTCCAATGCGCCGAGAATGCTGGCGACCAGGCTTTCCTGGCGGAACTGGCGCGGCGAGAGGTTGACCGCCACGCGCAGGGCGGGCAGCCCGGCCTGTTGCCAGGCGCTGATCCGGCGGCATACTTCGCGCAGTACCCAGGCGCCGATGGGCAGGATCATGCCGTTTTCTTCGGCCAACGGGATGAATTGCAGCGGCGGCACCATGCCGCGTTCGGGATGGCGCCAGCGAATCAGCGCCTCTGCGCCCACCAGCAAGCCGCTTTGCATGTCGGCCTGCGGCTGGTAAAAAATCTCGAACTCCCCGCGTTCCAGCGCTTGGTGCAGGCTGTTTTCCAACAGCAAGCGGTCATTGGTGGACTGGTTCATTTCCGGGCTGAAAAACTGGAAGTTGTTGCGCCCCATGGATTTGGCGTGATACATGGCGGTATCGGCATTCTTCATCAGCGTGTCGATATCGTCGCCGTCGTGCGGGTAGAGGCTAATGCCGATGCTGGGCGTGCTGTGCAGCAGATGGCCTTCGATCTGGTAGGGCTGGGAAAGCTGGGCGAGAACTTTTTCCGCCACGTGGGCGGCAATATTGGCGGTGTCGTGGCCGCTCAAGGCCACCACAAATTCGTCGCCGCCCAGGCGCGCCACCAGGTCGCTGTCGCGCACGCTTTCCTTCAGGCGCCGCGCCACTTCCACCAGCAACCCGTCGCCGACGTTGTGCCCCAGGGTGTCGTTGATGATCTTGAAACGGTCGAGATCGATGAACATCAGCGCCACTTCCGCTTTTTCCCGGTGTGCTGCGGCGATGGCCTGTTCCAGGCTGATTTGCAGGTGCAGGCGGTTGGGCAGCCCGGTGAGCGCGTCGTGATGGGCGACATGGCGGATCTTTTCTTCGGTGGCCTTTTGCTCGCTCAAGTCGGCGAAGCTGGCGATATGAAAGTCGATTTCCCCCCTGGCATTGCGCACCACCGAGATGGTAATCAGCTTGGGATAAATGCCGCCGTCCTTGCGCCGGTCCCATAGCTCCCCCTGCCAGAAACCGTTTTCCTTGATGCTTCGCCACATGCCCGCATAGTCTTCGCGGGTGGCGCGCCCCGACGAGAGGATGCGCGGGTCCTGGCCGCGCACTTCCTCCAGCATGTAGCCGGTCATGCGCGTGAAGGCCGGGTTGGTCTCGACGATGCGGTTGTCCCTGTCGGTAATCATGATGGCCTCGCCGCTGTGCTCGAAAACGTGGGCGGCCAGGCGCAACTGCGCCTCGGCGCGCTTGCGTTGCAGGATGTTGCGCACGCGCGCCAGCAGCACCGTGGTCACCACCGGCTTGGTCAGGTAGTCGTCCGCGCCCAGTTCCAGCCCGTCCAACTGGCTTTGCTCGGACGTGTCGGCGCTGATAAAGATCACCGGAATGTCGCGCGTATCCGCCTGTTCGCGCAGGCGGCGCAACACCTCGATGCCGCTCATGCCCGGCATCATCACGTCCAGCAGGATGAGCTGCGGGCGGTCCTCGCGCGCCGCCAGCGCCAGCGCATCCAGGCCGTTGATGGCGGTCTTGATGCGGTAATGCTCCCTGAGCGCCGCGACCAGCACGTGCAGGTTGGCGGGCATGTCGTCAACCAGCAGGATCAGCGGCTTTTCCGGATTTTTGGCGTTCATGCCCTTAGACCTTGGTTGTCAGCCCACAGACCGGGAGAGGATGCCGACGCGCTCCGTTGCCTCATGCGCCATGCGTGCCAGCACATCAATGTCATAGCCAGCTTCTGCATTGATCTGGCGCTTGATTTCCCAAAGTTCTGCCAGAATGGGGTCTGGTGCCCGCATGGATGGGGGGGCAAGGGGTATGGGGGTATCCAGTTTATTCATTTCATGATCTCCAGTAATTCTTCTGGGGTCGTCAGCAAGGCGGGAACTTTGCCACATGCACGAACCGCATCGAGCAATTTCAATTTGGCGTCTGGCCCCACCAAGTGGGCAAAATTCCAGCTTACCAGATAGCGTGCACCGACTACCGTGGCCAGCGCGATATGGAGCGCATCCTCGGGTTCGCTTGGCGGCAATGCGCCAGCCTCGATCAGGCGCCGGGCGAAAAGTCTTGCATCGTTTTCAACAGGCAGCACGTTCAAGCCGCGCAGTGCATCAAGCCTTTGTGCGGCCGCAATCCGGTCACCTCGCGCGGCTTCCTCCACCACCAGTTCGGATATGGCCATCGTCCAATGATTTCCGGCAGCTTCCCACCACTCGCGTGTCCAGGTTTGTCGTGCCGCCGTCAGCATATCCCGGCTTGGCCGCGCGGTCAGGTAGGAGATAACCGAGGTTTCTATATAGATCAGGGGTTTCATGCGTCAATGTTTGCGGAAAAATATTTCATTATCCTGTGGGCAGGCATTGCAACAGCATCCCCGTCACTTTCCTGATTCTTTGCGACAATGCCCGTAAACTATCATGGAATCACGCACCGGGAAAAGAATTCGCCGGATGCACCCATTTCAGCAGGGTCTGCGTCAGTTCGTCCGGGTCGATCGGTTTGGCGACGAAATCGGTCATGCCGGCGGCGGTGCAGCGCTCGCGGTCTTCCTGCATCACCGCAGCGGTCATGGCGATGATGGGAAGAGCTTGCCGCTGCGGCAGGGCGCGGATGCGGCGCGTCGCTTCGATGCCGTCCATCACTGGCATGTGCAAGTCCATCAGTACCGCATCGAAGATTTCACCCGCAACTTTTTCGACGGCTTCGCCGCCGTGGTTGGCCAGCGTCACCGTCACTCCGCGCCGCTTCAGGAGGGTAGCGGCCATTTCCTGGTTGAGCGCGTTGTCCTCCGTCAGCAGGATGTGCAGCCCTTTCAGGGGATGGGCCGTGGCTGCGCGTTTGTCCGGCAAAGACACGGGCGCGCCGTCGGCCAGCGTGGCCCTGCCCGCCTGAATAGTAAAGGTGAAGGCGGCGCCTTGCCCGGCGGTGCTGGAAACGTCGATGCTGCCCCCCATCAATTCCACCAGCTTGCGGGAAATGACCAGCCCCAGGCCGGTGCCGCCGTATTGGCGGGTGGTCGAGCTGTCCGCCTGGGAAAAAGGCTGGAACAGGTGCTCGATCTGTTGCGGCGAGAGGCCGATGCCGCTGTCGCGCACGCTAAAGCGCAAGGTCAGCGTGGCGCCCGCGCACTGCACCAGCTCCGCGCCGAGGTGAATTTCGCCCTGCCCGGTAAACTTGACGGCGTTGCCCACCAGGTTGTTGAGCACCTGGGTGAGCCGCAGCGGATCGCCCAGCACCACGGCGGGAATCGCGGGGGAGCAGTCGAGATGCAGCTTCAATCCCTTTTGTTCGATGGCGAGAGAGAACATCCCGGCTACGTTGGACAGAATCTCCGCCACCCGTAGCGGCACGCGCTCGATTTCCAGGTGCCCGGCCTCGATCTTGGAATAATCGAGAATATCGTTGATGATGCCCAGCAGGGACTTTGCCGAGGCGAGCACCTTGCGCAGAAAATCCGCCTGTTGCGGCGGGAGTTCGTTTTCCAGCACCAGGTGGGTGAGGCCGATGATGGCGTTCATCGGGGTGCGGATTTCGTGGCTCATGTTGGCGAGGAATTCCGATTTGGCGTGATTGGCGGCTTCGGCTTCGGCGGTGCGCATCTTGAGTTGCTCATTGAGTTTTTCGAGCTGGATTTGCGTTTGCTTGAGTTCGGTGATGTCGGAAACCAGCACGAAAAAGCCGCGCACCCGCTCGCCATCGAAATCCGGGATGTAATGTGCCCAGGTATAACCGGTGCTGCCGTCGGCTTTGACCAGCGTGCGTTCGAAACGCTGCCGTTCGCCGCGCAGGGCCGCACGGATGAAAGGTTCGTTTTTGTGGAACAGCGCCTCTCCCATCAAATCCTGGATGCGAATGCCGTGCATTTGCTCCTCTGTCTTGCCAAACCAATCCAGGTAAGCGCGGTTGGCAAAACCGCAGCGTAAATCATCACTCCAGTAACCGACCATGCCGGGCAGGATGTCGATGAGCGTTTTCATGAAGCGCTCGCTGTCCTCAAGCGCACTCTGGAGATGGCGGCGCTCGGTCACGTCTTCGTTGACGCCGACCAGGCGCACCGGCTGGCCCGCCGCGTCGCGGTACACCTGCGCCAGCGCCTGGATATGGCGGATGGCGCCATCCTCGCGGCGGATGCGGAAGTTCGCGTTAAAGGGTTGCCCCTGGCCGATGGTTGCCTGCAAGGCGTTTTCCGTGGCGGGAAGATCTTCCGGCAAAACGGCGGCGCGCCATATTTCATAGTGTGAAGGATGGGAAGTTGGCGGCAGCCCGTAGATGGCGTACATGGAATTGTCCCACACCAGTTGCCCCGTCAGCAGGTCGTAGTCCCACACCCCGACTCCTGCCGCCTCGGTGGCGAGTTGCAGGCGTTCCGCGCCCTGTTGCAGGGCGGCAGCGGCTGCCGCCGCCTGCTGCGCGATTTTCCGCTGGCCGCGCTGGAAAAAATACAGCCCGGCCAGGGAAGCCAGCGCCACCAGCCCGAACAACCCGCCCTGCGTCAGCAGGTCGCGCCACCAGGCCGCGTAAATTTGATCGAGATCACGGGCCACCGCCACTTGCAGGGTTTTGTCGAGTTTGAGTCCGGCGGGGCGGACGCTGCGCTGGGCGATCATGCGGTTCTCGCCGGTGGCATACACGGTGCCGCTGAATACGGTGGCCTCCTGCCTGCTTTGCTGGTGACGGGTGAAGAAACTGCCGGGCTGGGCGATATTTTTTCCGGTAACGCCGGGGCGGTCGGGCAGCATCATGAAAATGACGCCGTCGCCGTGCCCGATGGAGGCCCACATGTCCGGCGCATAGCGCACGGAATCCAGCAACGGGGCGAAATACAGCGGGTCCAGCGTGGCCGAGACGATGCCGTTAAATTCGCCCTGGGGGCCGGGGATTATGCGCACCACGTTGAAGGCGAACACGCCGAGCGCCGTTTCAAAGGGCGGAGAAACGTAAAGCGTGTCGCTATCCGGGCGCTGCAAGGGCGCCTGGAAATATGCGCGCTCCCTGAAATTCCTGCCGATGACCACGGGGCGGTTGCTGGCGCGAACATTCCCCGCCGCATCCAGGATGTTGAGGGTGCGCACCCCCGGCATGGCGTTTTCCAGGAGGGCCAGTTGCTCGTTGATGGCGGGCGGCAAGGGCTTGTCGGATACGAGCCCGCGCAGGGAAAGCAGCGCGCTGTTGATGGCTTTCAGCGCCTGCCCGAGGTTTTCCTGCACCACCCTGCTTTGCGTCAACAGGCGCGCCTCCTCGCGGCTCTGGATGCGCTCGCGTTCCTGGTAAAGATCCAAGGCCATGGCGCCGCCCAGCAACAGCAGCGCTGCGCCGAGAATCAGCCACTGGACCAGGACCGGGCTGCGCGCCGGGAGAGGGGGCAAGAATGATGTTTTGCTCATGAGAATAAATCCAGTTGCTGCGCGCTGGAGATTTGCGCGAGGGTGGTCAGCGCGCCGTCATGGTCAAAATGGTCGATCTGGCTGCGCAGGCGCGCCAGGGGAGCGCCAAAGAGACCGCTGGCGACAAGACGGTTCAGGTCTTGCATTATGGCATCGGGAATCAGCTCCCGCTCGCGCAGGTACGGCAGCAACCCGGCCAGCACCCGGACCAGTTCCCGGCGGTCGGCGCTGCCGGAGTCCGATTCGCCCGGCGCCGGGGAGAAATGCGCGGCGATGTGCCCGAGCACCGCCTGCAAAGCCGCGTCAAAAGCCGTTCGTGAAGCCAGGCTGGCCCCGCTTTTGATTTCCTGTGTCAGCGTTTGTGCCGCCTGTGCCAACGCCGTGGCGCCGAGATTGGCCGCCACGCCCTTGAGCCCGTGCAGCAATTCAATGGCTTGCGCCGTTTCGTCGGCTTTCAGCAGGGCATCCAGTCGCGCGGCGGTGTGCGCGTGCTGTCCGGCAAATCCCTGCAACAGGCGCACCAGCAGGGCGCGGTCGCCGTCCATGCGGCGGAGCGCCGCTTCCAGGTCGAGGCCGGGCAGCCGCTCTTGCGGCAGCGGGGATGCGGGTACCGCCTGCGGCATATCCCCGCTTGCCACCGTGGCGGGCACGCCGGGTTTGACCCATTTCAGCAGCGCGCGGGTCAGTTCGCCCGGATCGACCGGCTTGGCGACGAAATCCACCATCCCGGCGGCGGCGCAGTGCTCGCGGTCTGCCTGCATGACCGCTGCCGTCATGGCGATGATGGGAAGCGCCTCACAACCCGGAAGCGCATGGATCCGGCGCGTGGCTTCAAAACCGTCCACTACCGGCATGTGCAGGTCCATCAGCACCGCATCGAAGGGTTCGCGGGCGGCCATGATTCGCTCCAGCGCTTCGCCGCCATGGTTGACGGCGGTCACCGCCACACCGCGCCGCCGCAGGAATTCAAACGCCACCTGCTGGTTGAGCGGGTTGTCTTCCACCAGCAAAACACGCATTCCGCGCAGCACCGAAATGCCCTCGGGAAGCGAATCACGCGCCCCCGCCGGGGCGGCGTTGCGCCAGCGGGCCAAGATGTCGAACAGATGCGAGGGCGCCACCGGCTTGGTCAACAAGGCATCGAAATGGATGGAGGCGGCTTCGGCCTGCAATTGTTCGCGGTCATGCGCGCTGAGCATCACCACCAGCAAGGGGTGGGTGATATGCCCGGCGGCAATTTCCTGTTCCAGGCGTTGCGCCACGTCAAGCCCGCTCATGCCCGGCATGCGCCAGTCCAGCAGCAGGACATCGTAAGGCTGGGCTTCGCGTTGTGCTTGTTCGATGTGCGCCAGGGTTTCTTCACCGGAGGCGGCGCTGGTCACTTCCAGCCCCCAGGTTTGCAGCAGGGATTCCAGTATCCGGCGCGCGCTTTCGTGGTCGTCCACCACCAGCGCGCGCAGGCCGCGTATCGCCTGCAAGTCCATCGGTGCGGCGGATCTCGGCGCCAGGCCGGCCTGGAGGGTGAAAGTCACGGTGGTGCCCACGTTTTCCTGACCGGACAGGGCGATTTCTCCGCCCATTAGGTTGACCAGGCGCTGGCAGATGGTCAATCCCAGACCGGTGCCGCCATAGCGGCGGGTGATCGAGCCGTCGGCCTGGGTAAAGGGCTGGAACAGTTGCTGCGCTTGCGCCTTCGTCAGACCGATGCCGGTATCGCGCACGGCGAAGCGCAGGGTAATGCCATCCGCGCTACGGCTGACGACTTCTGCCTTGACGTAAATCTCTCCTTGCGCGGTGAATTTCACCGCGTTGCTCAATAGGTTGTGCAACACCTGGGAAAGCCGCAGCGGGTCACCGGTAATTTCAGCGGGCAGGTCGGGCGAAATATCCAGAAAGAGTTCCAGCCCCTTTTCCTCGATGGCGGCGGCAAACAGACCTGCGGCGTTTTCCAGGACTTCTTCCGGGCGCAGCGGCACCGCTTCAATTTCCAGGCGCCCCGCTTCGATCTTGGAATAATCCAGGATGTCGTTGAGGATGCCCAGCAGCGCCTTTGAGGAAGACAGCGCCTTGTTCAGGAAATCGCGCTGGCGCGGGGCCAGCTCGTCGTCCAGCACCAGTCGCGTCAGGCCGATGATGGCGTTCATCGGCGTGCGGATTTCGTGGCTCATGTTGGCGAGAAATTCCGATTTGGCGCGGCTGGCCGCTTCGGCGGCCTGCCGCGCCTCGACCTGCGCGGTGACATCCTGCACCGTGCCGACGCCGCTTTGCAAGCGTCGGCCTTCATCCATCACCAGTTGGGCCTGCTCGCGCACCCATTTGACCTGACCGTCAACGACGATGCGGTGGGTGATGTCGTAGGGCGCACCGCCCAGCGCCGCTCGCCAGGCGACGTTGACGGCCTCGCGGTCGGCGGGATGAATGGCGGCCAGAAAAGTGTCGTAAGTGACCGGCATGTCCGGGGCAATGCCGAAAATGCGGTAGGTTTCGTCCGACCATTCCAAGCCCTTGCCGGCCAGATCAAGGTGCCAGCTGCCGACATGGGCGACGGACTGTGCGCGCTGAAGGTTGCTCTCGCTTTCCCGCAACTGCCGCGTGCGCTCCGCGACCTGCTGTTCCAGAAGGATGGGTTCGCGTGCCAGGCGGTCGGCCATATCGTTGAAGCTTTCCGCCAGTTGACGGAATTCTGCGCAGCCATCCAGCGGGGCGCGGTGGTGCAAATCCCCGCTGGCGATACGGGTGGCGGCAGTGCTCAAGCGGCGGATCGGACGCGTCAGGGTGCGTCCGAACAACAGCGCCGCCGCGCCGGTGGACAGCAACACCAGCGCCAGCAAGCCCAGCATGGTGGCGCGCAGGCGGCGCGCCGGGGCGAAAGCTTCGGCGCTGTCCATCTTCACCACCATGCCGCCACGCAAGGCTGGAATGTACCGCCAGGCGGCGATGATTTCCGTCCCGGCGTAATCGCGCGTCATGCCGCTGCCGTGCTTGCCGTCCAGCGCCTGACGCAGGGGGGGCGCGGCTTGCTCCAGCGGGATGACATGGCGGAAGGCGGCATTCGGCACGTGGCGCAAGGGGGCGAGATAGCGCAGTTGGTCGCCTTCCCGTTGCGCCAGTACGGTTTCGCCGCTTTCCCCCAGCCCGGTGATGTCGCTGGTGACCTGGGTGAGCCTGTTCAGATCGAGTTGCAGTGCCACGCTGCCGATGGCGCGTCCCCCTTGAGTAAGCGGGGCGACGACGAAGATCGCCGGGGCGTTGGCGGAGGGCGTGTAAGCCTGCGCTATCGAGGTCTGCGTGTCGAGCAGGGCCATCGCTTCGCGGTGCGTGCTGGCCAGATGGCTGTCGCGGAAAGGGCCGCGGTTGAGGTTGGTGCCGAGGTCGGACTCCTGCAATACCGAAAACACCACGTTACCGGCCATGTCGATCAGCAGCATGTCGTAATAGCCGAAGGTGTCGAGCAGGATGCGGTAATAGGCGCGCTGCTCCTGCGCCATGGCGCGATAGCGCGGCGCATCCGGCTCGCGGAGCGCATCCGCAGTGGAAAGCGCGCGCAAGACGTCGCGCAGGCTGGCGGAGCGCGCGAGAAACTGGCTGTTGCTCAGGCGTTCGTTGATATAGGTGTTGATCTGGTCGGTTTTTTTGTCGGCGATGCTGGACAGATTGGCCAGCGTGGCATCGTGCAGGGTGCGCTCAAACGCCTGGAGGTGCAGCCAGGCCAGCACGCCCAGCGGCAGCGGCGACAGCAGCAGGAAAGCCAGCAGCAGGCGCGGAAACAGTTTTCTCGTCAAGGACTGGCCCGGCGTCATGATCCGCCGCCTTTCAGTGCTTCGTCGAGCAGGGACTGCCATGCTTCATGGCTGCGATAGCTCGGCCAGGGGGCCGGGCGCAGCGGCGAGGCGGAGGCAAAAACCTGCTCGAAACAGCCGTCCGGGCGCACCTTGACGATGCGCACGGTTTTCCACAAATGGCGCGTGGCGGCATCCACCGCCGCCGCGCCGGAAGGTGCGGCGATGCTCTGGCGCAGCAGGGTGGCGGCGTTGAGGCGGCGCGGGTCGGCGCTGCGCTCTTCGCGCACCGCCTGCGCCCACAAGCGCACGCCGACATAAGCACTTTCCAGCGGGTCGCCGGCCACGGCGTCCTGGCCGAAGCGTGCTTTGAGCGCGCTGACGAAACGCGCGTTTTCCGCGCCCGGCAAGCCCTGGAAATAGTTCCATACGCCATAGTGCTGCTCCAGCAGGGCGCCGCCGCGCGCCGCCATTTCGCCTTCCGCCACGCTGAAGGAAAGCAGCGGCAGCTTGCTGAGACCGGCTTGCGCCAGCGCGGTGAAGAAGGCATTGTTGCTGTCGCCGTTGAGGGTGTTGAGCACCACGTCCGGTTTTTTCCGCCGGATGTCCTCGACAATGGCGGCGACCTCCCCGCTCGTCATGGGCACATAGCGTTCGGCAACAATTTCCCCGCCAATAGCCGTCACCAGATCACGAATCATCAGATTGGCGGCGCGCGGAAAGATGTAGTCCGACCCCACCAGATAGACGCGCCTGCCGAACTGCTCCAACGCCCAGCGCGTGCCGGGGATGATCTGCTGGTTGGGCGCCAGCCCGGTATAGAGGATGTTGGGCGAGCGTTCCAGCCCTTCGTACTGCACCGGGTAAAACAGCAGGTGCTTGTGTTGTTCGACAACCGGCTTGACCGCCTTGCGGCAGGCCGATGTCCAGCAGCCGAACAGGGCGCTGACCTGCTCCTGGCTGATCAGGCGCTGCGCCTCGGCGGCGGCCAGCGCCGGATCGGAGCGCGTGTCGCTCACCCGCATTTCCACCTGCCGCCCGAGCAGGCCGCCGTCGGCATTGATTTCCTCCACCGCCAGGCGCACCGCGTCGATCAGCGGTTTTTCGCTGACCGCCATGGCGCCGCTTTGCGAATGCAGCACGCCAATGCGGATTGGCGGCAACTGGCGCGCGGACAAACCCCAAACCATCAAGCCCGTCAGCAAGGTCAGCGCGAGAAGGATGACGATCAGCGGTTTTTTCATGGGTTGGGCGGCGCGCGTGAAAGCGGGAATATTGCTGGACGGCGGCGCGTTCCCGCTCCCAGCGTGATCTCACGATATTACAGGAATGACCGGCAAAGAAAAGGGCGCAGGGCGCACAAAAAAAACCGGCCACCAAGGTGGCCGGCTCCTCCTCCCCTTACTCTTTGGTCGGGTTATTTCTTCTTTTTCCTGGCGATCATGTCGTGGATGATCGGCGTCAGGATTACTTCCATGGCGAAGCCCATCTTGCCGCCCGGTACCACAATGGTATTGGGGCGCGACATGAAGGAGTTCTGGATCATTTGCAGGAAATAAGGGAAATCCACGCCATGCGGGTCGCGGAAGCGGATGACCACGAAGCTTTCGTCGGGCGTCGGGATGTCGCGGGCGATGAAGGGATTCGAGGTATCGACCGTCGGCACGCGCTGGAAGTTGATGTGGGTGCGCGAAAACTGCGGGGTGATGTAGTGCACGTAGTCGTCCATGCGGCGCAGGATGGTGTCGACGATGGCCGCTTCGGAATAGCCGCGCTCGGCGCTGTCGCGGTGGATCTTCTGAATCCATTCGAGGTTGACGATGGGCACCACGCCGATCAGCAGGTCGGCAAACTTGCCGACGTCGATGTCGCCGTCCACGGCCGCGCCATGCAGGCCTTCATAGAACAGCAGGTCGGTGCCTTTTTCGATTTTTTCCCAGGGCGTGAATTCGCCGCCCTTGAGCTTGGTGCCCAGGCGCTCGTTGTGTTGTGAAGCTTCATCGTCGTTGTGCAGGTAATAACGCTTGTTGCCGCTGCCGGTCTCGCCGTAGGTCTTGAACAAATCCTCGATCTTGTCGAACAGGTTGGCCTCTGCGCCGAAATGGCTGGGGGCGTGGCGGCCTTCCTTCTCGGCGGCGGCGATGGCGGCCTTCATCTCCACGCGGTTGTAGCGGTGGAAGCTGTCACCCTCGACCACGGACGGCGTGAGCTGCTCGCGGCGGAAAATGTGGGTGAAGGCGTTCTTGACCGTGGTGGTGCCCGCGCCGGAAGAGCCGGTGACGGCTATGACTGGATGCTTGTTCGACATGATTGAAGGACCCCGGGAAATTAACTATCTCCGCAGTATAGCTATTTTGCAATTTCGCGGTAATTGGTTTATTGAATGACTCTATAAAGCGCGTTTTTTGTATAAGACATAAGAGCCGGGTGGCAGGAAAAGAATCCCGTCATGGCGATGTATAATCGGCGGGGTCGACTATTTATTCTAAGGTTTATCTTCATGCAAGCCCAATACACCCCGGCGGAAATCGAGCGCCAAGCCCAGGCGCACTGGGAAGAAACGCAGGCTTTTCGCGCCGTCGAGTCTTCCGGCAAGCCGAAATATTATTGCCTGTCGATGTTTCCCTATCCTTCCGGCAAGCTGCACATGGGGCACGTGCGCAACTACACCATCGGCGACGTGCTGTCGCGCTACCACCGTTTCCTCGGCTACAACGTGATGCAGCCGATGGGCTGGGACGCCTTCGGCCTGCCGGCGGAAAACGCCGCCATCGCCAACGACGTGGCGCCGGCGGCGTGGACCTACGCCAACATCGACTATATGAAACAGCAGCTCCGCTCGCTGGGCCTGTCCGTCGACTGGAACCGCGAGCTGGCCACCTGCCGGCCGGACTATTACCGCTGGGAGCAATGGTTGTTCACCCGGCTGTTCGAGAAGGGGCTGATTTACAAGAAACTCGCCACGGTGAACTGGGACCCGGTGGACAACACCGTGCTCGCTAACGAACAGGTGATCGACGGGCGCGGCTGGCGCTCCGGCGCGCTCGTGGAAAAGCGCGAGATTCCCATGTATTTCATGAAGATCACCGCCTACGCCGACGAACTCCTGAGCGAGCTTGACAACCTGCCGGGCTGGCCCGAGCAGGTGCGCACCATGCAGAAGAACTGGATCGGCAGGAGCACCGGCGTGCGCTTCGCCTTTCCCTACGAACTGGAAGGCAAGGCGGAAAAGCTGTGGGTCTACACCACCCGCGCCGACACCATCATGGGCGTGACTTTCTGCGCGGTGGCCGCCGAGCACCCGCTGGCGGCCCACGCGGCCAGACGCAACCCGGCGCTCGCCGCCTTCATCGAGGAATGCAAGCACGGCGGCGTGGCCGAAGCCGACATCGCCACCCTGGAAAAAAAGGGTATGCCCACCGACCTCAGCGTCACCCATCCGCTCACCGGCGAGCAAATCCCGGTGTGGGTGGGCAACTACGTGCTGATGGGCTACGGCGAGGGCGCCGTGATGGCAGTGCCGGCGCACGACGAGCGCGATTTTGGTTTCGCGAAGAAATATGGTCTGCCGATCAAGCAGGTGATCCAGGTCGAAGGCGAAGCCTTTTCCATGGACGGCTGGCAGGAATGGTACGGCGACAAGGAAAGAGGCGTGTGCGTTCATTCCGGCAAGTACGATGGCCTGAACCATGCCCAGGCGGTGGACGCCATCGCCGCCGACCTGAAAGCCAGGGAATTGGGCGACAAGCAGGTGCAATACCGCCTGCGCGACTGGGGCATCTCGCGCCAGCGCTACTGGGGCTGCCCGATTCCCATCATCCACTGCGCGAACTGCGGCGACGTGCCGGTGCCGGAAAAAGACCTGCCGGTGGTGCTGCCGGAGGACGTGAAAATCGACATCGGCTCGCCGATCAAGAAGATGCCGGAGTTTTACCAGACCGCCTGCCCCCGATGCGGCGGCCCTGCGGAACGCGAAACCGACACCATGGATACCTTCGTCGAATCGTCCTGGTATTACGCGCGTTACACCGGGCCGGATAACGACCAGTCCATGCTGGATGCGCGCGCCAAATACTGGCTGCCGGTCGATCAGTATATCGGCGGCATCGAACATGCCATCCTGCATCTGCTCTACGCACGCTTTTTCCACAAACTGATGCGCGACGTCGGGCTGGTGGAATGCAACGAACCTTTTACCCGGCTGCTCACCCAGGGCATGGTGGTGGCGCCGACTTTCTACCGCGAAGCCGACGGCGGCAAGAAGCAGTTCGTCAACCCCGCCGATGTCGATCTCAGTCTCGACGAGCGCGGGCGTCCCACCGGTGCTCTGCTCAAGAGCGACGGCCAGCCGGTTACGATCGGCGGCACGGAAAAGATGTCCAAATCCAAGAACAACGGCGTTGATCCGCAGATCCTCATCGACAGCTACGGCGCCGATACCGCGCGCCTGTTCATGATGTTCGCCGCGCCCCCGGACCAGCAACTGGAATGGTCGGACGCCGGGGTGGAAGGCGCGTTCCGCTTTTTGAAGCGCCTGTGGAAGGCGGTGCACGACCACGTCACGCAAGGCGTGGTGGCCGCTTATGCGGGCGGGGAATTGCCCGCCGGGCTGAAGGCCTTGCGCCGCCAGCTGCACGCCACCATCCAGAAGGTCAGCGACGACTACGGGCGCCGCCAGCAATTCAATACCGCCATCGCGGCGGTGATGGAGTTGATGAACGCCCTGTCCAAGGCCGACGGCAACGACGCCCAGACCCGCGCGGTGGTCCAGGAGGCGCTGGAAGCCGTCATCGTGCTGCTCGCCCCCATCGTGCCGCACGTCTGCCACGCCCTGTGGCAGGATATCCGCCCCGGCACCCAGTTGGATGCCATGCCCTGGCCGACGGTTGACTCCGAAGCACTGGTACAGGACGAGATCGAACTGATGTTGCAGGTCAACGGCAAGCTGCGCGGCAGCATCACCGTCGCCCGCGACGCGGACAAGGACACGGTCGAGCAGTTGGCGCTGGCCAACCAGAACGTGCAGAAATTTACCGATGGCAAGCCGGTAAAAAAAGTCGTGGTGGTGCCGGGAAGACTGGTCAATGTGGTGGTTTGAGATCCAGTCGACGTAGGTTTGTTAGGTACGAATGCTGTAGTACTTGACGCGCAACTTATCGCGGACTTGATGACAAAAAGCAAAAAGAGGACAGATTTATTTATCCCGCCCATCCCAACGAAATGCCCTATGACTTGGAATAATCGAAGAGTGGAGGCATGACCTATGCCAAGAGTTGGGCGGGTGGTA
>CAZGOY010000018.1:0-63086 GCA_964527565.1 uncultured Sulfuricella sp.
AATTTGGTTAAGCGCTTCGCGTGAGATAGCCATGATGCTCAATTCCTTTTAGTGGCTAGATTGGGTGCAAACCAGGTAACTGGGTTTTACTTTCTTATATCCAGTTCCTATCCAGCGTAAAGCAAAAAAATCGTCGGTTTCTTGTGGATTTCCGGCGGCTGTTTTTTCCAGGCGCTGACCGGGCGGGTGACGATGCTTTCGCTGGGCTGGGTGATGTCGGTTGCCACGCAGAGCCGTGTTTCCGGGCGACAGGCGATGAAGATGTCTTCGAGCATCTGCTGGTTGCGGTAGGGGGCTTCGATGAAGAGTTGGGTCTGGCGACGCGCGCGGCTTTCCTTTTCAATTTCCGCCAGTTTTTTCACCCGCGCTTCGCGGTTGGCCGGCAGATAGCCGAGGAAGGCGAAGGATTGGCCGTTCATGCCGGAGCCCATCAGGGCGAGGAGCAGGGAGGAGGGGCCGACCAGCGGCACGACCTTGATGTCCTTTTCATGTGCCAGTTGCACCAGTTGCGCACCGGGGTCGGCGACGGCGGGGCAGCCGGCTTCGGACATCAGTCCGACGTCTTTTCCCGCGAGCAGCGGGGCCAGAAGTTCCTTGATCTTTTCCTGCGGGGTGTGCTCGTCCAGTGTGGCGATGGCAATTTCCTGCAAGGGCTTGGCGATGCCGTAACGCTTGAGGACGTGGCGCGCGGTCTTGGCGTTTTCGGCGACGAAGCTGTCAAGGGACAGCGCGATGTTGCGCACCGCTTCGGGAAGGACGGCGTTCAGGTTGCCTTCTTCGCCCAGCGGGGTGGGGATGAGGTAAAGGATGCCGCTCAAAAGACCGAAACACCTTCGTTCTTGAGCATTTCCACCAAGGCGATCAGCGGCAGGCCGACCAAGGCGTTGGGGTCGTCGCCGGTCATCTTCTCGATCAGGGCGATGCCCAAGCCTTCCGACTTGGCGCTGCCGGCGCAGTTGTAGGGCTGTTCCTTGGCCAGGTAGCGCTCGATCTCGTCATCCGACAAGTTGCGGAAAGTCACCAGGAATGGCACCACCTGGGCCTGAGTATTGCCGCTGCGGCTGTTGTACAGGCACAGCGCGGTGTGGAAAGTGACGGTCTTGCCGCGCATGGTGCGCAATTGCTTGGTGGCATTTTCGTGCGTATGCGGCTTGCCGATCTGCGCGCCTTCCAGCGTGGCGACCTGGTCGGAGCCGATGATCAGGGCATCCGGGTGTTGCGCGGCGACCGCTTGGGCCTTGGCGATGGCGAGGCGGTAGGCGGTCTGCTCCGGCGTTTCTCCGGAAAGTGGCGATTCGTCCACTGCCGGCGCGGCGACGGAAAACGTCAGCTTCAGGCGGGAAAGCAATTCCCGCCGGTAGGGTGAGGTGGAGGCGAGGACGAGTTCCATTGGGTGAATTATTCCGGCTGGATTTCTATCAGCGCTTCATTCGGGGTAACGGTGTCGCCCTTGACCACCCAGACGTTGGTGACCGTGCCGCTGATGGAAGCCTGAACTTCGTTTTCCATCTTCATGGCTTCGATGACCAGTACCGGATCTCCCGCCTTGACCTTCTTGCCGGGTTCGACCAGCACGTCGACGATGGTGCCTGGCATGGCGGTGGAAACATGTCCCTGATGCGTGGGGCGCGGACGCTTGCCGGGCGCGGCCTTGCCGCCCTCTTTGGTTTTGGATTTACTGCCGCCACCGGCAACGACGCCACCCATGCCGCCATAAACTTCGACTTCATTGAGCGCTTCGACCAGCACTTCCTCCTGTACGCCATCGACGGAGACGAAGAACGGGCGCTGTTCTTCGCCCGGACGCCCGGAACCAGAAATGTGGATGTGATAGGTCTCACCGTGCAGGGTGACATTGAATTCGTTGGGTGTGAAGAACGGGCCGCAGGACAGGTTGGTGCCGACCGGCAGCAGTTGCTCGGGCTTGAGGGTGCCCGCCGCGCGCTCCTGCAGAAAGGTGCGTCCCAGTTCCGGGAACATGGCATAGGTGAGCACGTCTTCTTCACTCTTGGCCAGGGTTTCGATTTCGCTGCGAATCTTGTCCATTTCCTCCGGCAATTGATCGGCGGGGCGGCAGGTGATGACCTCGGCGTTGCCGATGGCGATGTTGCGCACTTGATCGTTGATCTTGCCGGGAGCCTTGCCGTAACGGCCTTGCAGATAATTTTTCACCTCGTTGGTGACCGATTTGTAGCGTTCGCCGGTGAGTACGTTCAACACGGCCTGGGTGCCGACGATTTGCGAGGTCGGCGTGACCAGCGGCGGGAAACCCAGGTCTTCGCGTACCTTCGGGATTTCCGACAGCACTTCATCCATGCGGTCAAGCGCGCCCTGATCCTTCAATTGGTTGGAGAGATTGGAAATCATGCCGCCCGGCACCTGATTGACCAGCACACGGGTGTCCACCCCGGTGAAGGCGCTCTCGAACTGCCAGTATTTCTTGCGCGCCTCGCGGAAATAGGCGGTGATTTCCTGCATCAGCGGCAGGGAAATTCCGGTATCGTATTCGGTGCCGGCCAGCGCGGCGACGATGCTTTCGGTGGAGGAATGGGCGGCGCCTTCACCGAAGGCCGAATTGCAGGTGTCGAGGATGGAGGCACCCGCTTCCACGCCCTTGAGGAAGCACATCGCCGACAAGCCGGAAGTGGCGTGGCTGTGCAGGTGGATCGGCAGAGCGATGGCGGCTTTCAGCGCCGTGACCAGTTCGCCGGTCACGGTTGGGGTCAGCAGGCCGGCCATGTCCTTGATGGCCAGCGTATCGCAGCCCATCGCTTCGAGCTCCCTGGCCAGGCCGACGAAATGGGGGATGTCATGCACCGGGCTGGTGGTGTAGCAAATCGCTCCTTCGGCCATTTTCCCTGTGGCTTTGACCGCATCGATGGAAACCTTGAGGTTGCGCAGGTCGTTCATGGCATCGAAAATGCGGAATACATCCACGCCGTTGTCGGCGGATTTCTGTACGAAAGCGCGCACGACGTCGTCCGAATAATGACGGTAGCCGAGCAGGTTCTGACCGCGCAGCAGCATCTGAATGCGTGTGTTCGGCAATGCCTTGCGCAGCTTGCGCAGGCGCTCCCACGGGTCTTCGCGTAAAAAACGCACGCAGGCGTCGAAGGTGGCGCCGCCCCAGGCTTCCAGCGACCAGAAACCGGCGCTGTCGAGCTTGGCACAGATCGGCAGCATATCCTCAGTGCGCATGCGGGTGGCGATCAATGACTGATGTCCGTCGCGCAAGACCAATTCGCTGATATTGATTTTTGCCATGCTGTGTATTCCTTATAGATTCAGTTACAGGCCCGTATGGGCTGCGATTGCTGCTGAAATGGCCGCTGCCAGCAGGTCTTTGGGGCGGCTGACCGTATAGTTGGTGAGTTCCGGGTGGCTTTCGACGAAGCTGGTGTTGAACTGGCCGCTACGGAATTCCGGATGCTGCAAAATCTCCTGGTAGTAGGGAATGGTCGTTTTCACGCCATAGACCACCATGTCGTTCAGGGCGCGACGCCCGCGTTCCACCACGCCCTCCCAATTCAGTGCCCAAACAGTGAGCTTGGCGCACATCGAATCGTAATAGGGCGGGATGACGTAACCGGAATACATCGCCGCATCGGTGCGCACGCCGGGACCGCCGGGGGCGTAATAGCGGGTGATGCGGCCGAAGCTGGGAAGAAAATCGTTTTTCGGGTCTTCCGCGTTGATGCGGAATTCCATGGCAAAGCCGCGATAATTCACGTCTTCCTGTTTGTATTGCAAAGGCAGGCCGCTGGCAATGCGGATTTGTTCCTGAACGATATCGATGCCGGTGATGCTCTCGGTAATGGTGTGCTCTACCTGGAGACGGGTATTCATTTCCATGAAATAGAACTGGTTATCGGTGTCGAGCAGGAATTCCACCGTGCCGGCGTTTTCATAGCCGACGGTTTTTGCCGCGCGTACCGCAATTTTTCCGATGTAGTCGCGCTGGGCGCGGGTCAGTTGCGGAGACGGTGCAATTTCAATCAGCTTCTGGTTGCGGCGCTGGATGGAACAATCGCGCTCATAGAGGTGAATGACGCTGCCGAAGCTATCGCCGAGCACCTGCACTTCGATGTGCTTGGGGTTGACCACGCATTTTTCCATGAACACTTCCGGCTTGCCGAAAGCCTTGGTGGCCTCGGAAACCACGCGGTCGTAGTTCTTGATGAGTTCGTTGCTGTCATTGCAACGCCGGATGCCGCGTCCGCCACCACCATTGGTGGCCTTCAGCATCACCGGGTAGCCGATTTTTTCGGCGAGCGTGCGCGCCTCATCAACGCTGTTCAGATTGCCCTTGCTGCCCGGCACCACGGGCACGCCAGCATCGATCATCGCCTGGCGCGCCTGGATCTTGTCGCCCATGCGGTGGATGACTTTTGGGGAAGGCCCGATGAATTTAATGCCGCGCTTGGCACAGATTTCCGCCAATACCGGATTTTCCGAAAGAAAGCCGTAGCCCGGATGTAGTGCGTCACACCCCGAAGCCACCGCCAAATTGACGATATTATGAGCGTTGAGATAACCGATAACCGGGTCGGAGCCGATATTGTAAGCCTCGTCGGCCTTTTTAACGTGGAGCGCATGGCGGTCGGCGTCGGTGTAGATGGCGACTGACTTGATGCCCATCTCCGAGCAGGCGCGCACGATGCGGACCGCAATTTCGCCGCGGTTGGCGATAAGAATTTTCTTGATCACGCAGTGGTCCCGTAACAAACTGTCGGTTGGTGGTAGCGTAGCGCCGGATGTTGACCGGTGCCATGGTCATCTATAAGACATAAGATGACGCCGTATGCTAATACAGCTTTTGGAAAAACGCACGAGTTTTCTTGCGCTTGGAGCGTGTTCATGTGATGAAGTTTCACTTTGACACGCAAACCGGAAAATTGTATCATGCGCGGCTTATGTCTGAACAGGCCACCATTGACAGCATTGAGTTTGCGCGGAGCGGCAGGCGCTTGCAGGGTAACGTAGCTGTCTCGGAGATGGTCCGGTTGCGGGAAGGTCTCTATTCCAGTGGCGGGATGCTGCATTATTCCCTGTCTGGAAGGGTGAGCGGGATGGGCGAGCCGCAACTGGTGTGCGAAGTAGATGGGGCGCTGAATCTGGTGTGTCAGCGTTGCATGGGGCCACTGTTGTTGCCGTTGTCAACGCGCTCCGTCTTGGAGCTGGTGGAAGAGGGGAAAACGCTCCCGCCGGTGGAAGACGAGGATGATGTTGTTGACGCTATCCCGGCTGATGCTGCAATGAACGTGCTGGCACTGGTTGAAGAAGAGGTGTTGTTGAGTTTGCCTATCGCTCCCATGCACGATGGTGCGGAATGCAGCGTAGCGCCCTCGTTTAGAGTGGGGAAAGTAAACCCCTTCGAGGTGCTGGCGGCGTTGAAGAAGGATGGCTGAAGAACGCTTTGTTCCGGCAAAATTTATTTGAATTGGTGATATTTCAGGAGTTGAATCATGGCTGTACAGCAAAACAAGAAATCCCCTTCCAAGCGCGGCATGCATCGTGCGCACGATTTTCTGACCAACCCTCCCCTGGCAGTCGAGCCGACTACCGGCGAAGTGCATCTGCGTCATCACGTCAGCCCCAGCGGCTACTATCGCGGCAAAAAAGTCACCACAGCCAAGGGCGAATAAGCCTATTGAAATTCCGGTAAATCCGATTTCAGTGCTTGCCGGATAATGGACATAACGGTCGCCATTGACGCCATGGGGGGCGATCACGGGCCATGCGTCACTGTACCTGCCGCCCTGGCCTACTTGCAGCGCGATGATGCGACCACCATCATCCTGGTCGGCTTGTCTGAAGCTGTCGAGGCGGAGTTGCAGGCGCGCAACGCGGCAACAAGTCCCCGGCTGCGCATTCAACATGCCAGCGAGGTGGTTGCCATGGATGACCCGCCGGCTCAGGCCCTGCGCAACAAGAAGGACTCCTCGATGCGCGTCGCCGCCAACCTGGTAAAGAGCGGCGAAGCGCACGCCTGCGTCAGCGCCGGCAACACCGGCGCGCTGATGGCGATTTCCCGTTTTGTTCTGAAAATGCTTCCCGGTATTGAGCGTCCGGCGATTGCTTCCATGTTGCCGACTCT
Source organism: uncultured Sulfuricella sp. (assembly GCA_964527565.1). Taxonomy (GTDB): domain Bacteria; phylum Pseudomonadota; class Gammaproteobacteria; order Burkholderiales; family Sulfuricellaceae; genus JAGXQV01. The sequence goes on from CAZGOY010000018.1 coordinate 6,098, forward strand.
CAATGGTCACACCCATGTGCTTGACCTGGGCGCCAATGTCGATTGCAATGCCAATCACCTGTTACAGTTCGGCATTATGGGCGCCATGCTGGTATCGGCGGTGGAGCACAAGGAAAATCCCAGCGTAGGATTGCTTAATATCGGCGAGGAAGACATCAAGGGCAATGATGTGGTGAAAAAGGCTGCTGAGTTGCTGCGTCGCAGCCACCTCAACTTTTACGGCAACGTCGAGGGTGACGACATCTACAAAGGCACTGTCGATGTGGTGGTGTGCGACGGATTCGTCGGCAATGTGGCGCTCAAGGCTTCGGAAGGCCTGGCGCAGATGATGGGCACCTTCATCAAGCAGGAATTCAACCGCAACTGGATGACCCGTTTGGCTGCCGTAATTGCTTCCCCGGTATTGGGCGCCTTCAAAAAACGTGTTGACCACCGCCGTTATAATGGCGCCAGTTTGCTCGGGCTGAAAGGGGTGGTGGTAAAGAGCCACGGTTCCGCCGACAGCTTCGCTTTTCAGTTCGCTATCGAGCGCGCCGTGGAAGAAGCGCGCAATGGGGTGTTGCAACGCATCAATGAGCAAGTTTCTTTGCTGCACAGCGAAGGAGTCGCATGATTCATTCCCGTATTGCCGGCACCGGCAGCTACCTGCCGGAAAAGGTTCTGAGCAACCACGACCTGGAAAAAGTCGTGGATACCTCCGACGACTGGATCGTTTCCCGTACCGGGATACGCGAGCGGCATGTTGCCGCCGACCACGAAACCACCAGTGACCTGGCTTTCCATGCCTCTCGCCGCGCCATCGAAATGGCTGGAGTGGATGCCCAGGAGGTCGATCTCATTATTGTCGCCACCACCACGCCGGATATGGTGTTTCCCAGTACCGCCTGCATTTTGCAGGACAAACTGGGTATCCGCAGTGGCGGTGCGGCTTTTGACCTGCAAGCGGTCTGCGGCGGGTTCGTTTATGCGCTGACGGTGGCCGACCAGTTTATCCGCAACGGCAGCGCCAAATGCGCGCTGGTGGTCGGTGCAGAGATATTTTCGCGCATCCTCGACTGGAACGACCGTACCACCTGCGTGTTGTTTGGTGATGGCGCCGGTGCGGTGATCGTCAAGGCTGGCGACGCCCCCGGAATTCTCTCCACACACCTGCATGCGGACGGCAGCTATCGCGGTATGTTGGGTGTATCGGCCAGTATCAGCGGTGGAAAAATCCAGGGAAACCCTTTTGTTGAGATGGATGGAGGAGCTGTTTTCAAGTTTGCAGTCAAAGTGTTGGATGAGATTGTTGAGGAAACGCTTGAGAAGAATGGCTTGGCTAAAACAGACATCAACTGGCTGGTGCCGCATCAGGCCAATACGCGCATCATTCAGGCAACGGCAAAAAAACTCGGCATGAGCATGGACAACGTGGTGGTGACGGTGGACAAGCACGGCAACACCTCCGCAGCCTCAATCCCCCTGGCGCTGGATACCGCGGTGCGTGACGGGCGCATTCAGACCGGCGAACTGGTGTTGATGGAGGGGGTAGGGGGCGGGTTCACCTGGGGTTCAGTGCTGGTTCGCTGGTAATGACCAATTGGGAGTGATGCAATGAAATTCGCTTTTGTTTTCCCTGGGCAGGGGTCGCAGTCAGTCGGCATGATGCAGGGGTTCGATTCCCTGCCTGTGGTGCGCGAGACTTTTGTCGAGGCTTCGGATATTCTCAAACAGGACTTGTGGCAACTGGTATCCGCCGGCAATGCGGAAGAGCTTAATCTCACCACCAATACCCAGCCCGTGATGCTGACCGCCGGTGTGGCGGTTTTTCGTGCCTGGAACACCTTGGGGGGGAGGCAGCCGGAGTTGCTTGCAGGCCATAGTCTGGGTGAATACAGCGCCTTGGTTGCAGCGGGGGGGCTATCCCTTGCCGATGCCTTGCCGCTGGTGCGTTTTCGCGCACAAGCCATGCAGGAAGCGGTGGCTGAGGGAGTGGGCGGCATGGCCGCCATCCTCGGCCTGGAGGACGAGCAGGTGCGAGAGGTTTGCAATGAAGCCGCGCAAGGGCAAGTGCTCGAAGCGGTAAACTTCAATTCACCAGGACAGGTAGTCATCGCCGGCCACAAGCAAGCAGTCGAGCGCGGCATGGAACTAGCCAAGACCAATGGCGCGAAACGCACGCTGCCGCTGCCGGTTAGCGTGCCTTCCCATTGCGCCCTGATGCGCCCGGCGGCGGAAAAGCTGGCGGATTATCTGCATTCGGTAGAAATGCGCGCACCAGCTACCGCCGTGCTGCACAATGCCGACGTGCAAGCTTACGATGATGCCGCCGCCATCAAGGATGCGCTGGTGCGCCAACTATATAGCCCGGTGCGTTGGGTGGAGACCGTGCGCTGCTTTTCAGCGCGGGGTATCAGCCATGTGGCTGAATGTGGCCCCGGCAAGGTGCTGGCCGGACTGAACAAGCGCATCGACGGCAGCTTGCAAAGCCTTGCGCTGACTGATGCCGCAACGCTGGAACAGGCTCTGGCTACACTGGGTGCCTGAATGTTGAACATGACGGAGAAAAGCATGCTGGAAGGGCAAATCGCGTTGGTTAGCGGCGCCAGCCGCGGAATCGGACAAGCCATTGCGCTGGCTTTGGGCAAGCAAGGTGCGACGGTGGTCGGTACGGCCACCAGCCCAAGCGGCGCGGAAGCCATTAGCACTTACTTGAAAGATGCCGGAATTAACGGCGTGGGGTTGGCGTTGAACGTCAATGATGCCGCGCAGATTGAACAGTGTCTGCAAACGGTACAGAAGCAATTTGGCGACATCGCCATTCTCGTCAACAACGCCGGCGTCACACGTGACAATCTGCTGATGCGCATGAAGGACGAAGAGTGGGACGACATCATGGAAACCAACCTGAAGTCGGTGTTCCGTCTCAGTCGTGGGGTGCTGCGTGCCATGATGAAGGCGCGCTCGGGGCGCATCATCAATATCGCCTCGGTCGTGGGGGCAATGGGCAATGCCGGGCAAACCAACTACGCAGCCGCCAAGGCCGGTATGGTGGGATTTTCCAAGTCGCTGGCGCGTGAGGTCGGTAGCCGCAATATCACCGTCAATTGTGTGGCGCCGGGGTTTATCGATACGGACATGACCCGTGCGCTCAACGAAGAGCAGCGCAAGGGATTGCTTGAGCACATTCCGCTGGGGCGCCTGGGTTCGGTGGACGACATTGCCGCCGCCGTGCTGTTTCTGGCCTCTGCGCAAGCCGCTTACGTCACCGGCACCACGCTGCATGTCAACGGCGGCATGTACATGGCCTGACGTATTGTTTTAACAAGGGTAATTTCTTGGTTTGGTGGCACCGGTAAATTTTGATAGAATGCCGGAGCTTTTTTCTACAGTCACTTGGAAAGGTAGTAAAAAAATGGAAAACATCGAACAACGTGTGAAAAAAATCGTTGCGGAGCAATTGGGGGTAAACGAGGCCGAAGTCAAGACCGAGTCGTCTTTTGTTGACGACCTGGGCGCTGATTCCCTGGACACCGTGGAACTGGTAATGGCTCTTGAAGAAGAGTTCGAATGCGAAATTCCCGACGAGGAAGCCGAAAAAATCACCACCGTCAAGCAAGCCATCGACTACATCAACGCTCACCCCAAGTAATCGCGTTTTCCATCCCCTTTCTCGCTGTTCGGAGCTGCCGTGTCTAAACGCAGAGTTGTCGTTACCGGTTTGGGTATTCTGTCGCCGGTTGGAAACACCGTTTCTCAGGCCTGGGAAAATATCCTTGCCGGAAAGTCCGGGATCACCCGGATTTCCCACTTCGATTCCTCTGGTTTCGCCTCCCAAGTGGCAGGCGAAGTCAGGGGCTTTGACGTCACGCAGTTCCTTTCCGCCAAGGAAGCGCGCCGCATGGACACCTTCATCCATTTCGGCATGGTGGCGGCGATGGAAGCCATCAAGGATGCAGGATTTGAAGTGACTGAACAAAATGCCGAGCGTATCGGCGTCAATATCGGTTCCGGCATCGGCGGACTGCCGATGATCGAAGATACCCACAACAGTTATCTCAAGGACGGCCCGCGCAAGATTTCGCCGTTCTTCATCCCCGGCACCATCATCAACATGATTTCCGGCAATCTCTCGATCATGTATGGTTTAAAGGGGCCGAATCTGGCTATGGTTACCGCCTGTTCCACCGCCACGCACTGTATCGGCGATTCGGCGCGCATGATCGAATACGGCGATGCCGACATTATGGTCGCCGGCGGTGCAGAATCGACCATCACGCCCTTGGCTATTGGTGGTTTTTCCTCGGCGCGCGCGCTTTCCACGCGCAACGACGACCCCGCCACAGCCAGCCGTCCATGGGACAAGGGGCGTGACGGCTTCGTGATGGGGGAAGGCGCAGGCATTCTGGTGCTGGAAGAATATGAACACGCCAAGGCTCGCGGCGCGAAGATTTATTGTGAAGTGCCCGGTTTCGGCATGAGTGCGGATGCCAACCACATGACCGCACCCTGCGAAGATGGCTCGGGCGCTGCGCGCTGTATGGTGAATGCCTTGCGTAATGCCGGCATTGCCACGGACCAGGTGAATTACATCAATGCACACGGTACTTCCACGCCGCTTGGCGACTTGGCGGAAACCAAAGCGGTCAAGCTGTGTTTCGGCGATCATGCCCGCAAACTGGTGGTAAATTCGACCAAGTCCATGACTGGCCACCTGTTGGGCGCCGCCGGGGGGGTCGAAGCGGTATTTTCCGCATTGAGCGTCCATCATCAAGTTTCTCCCCCGACCATCAACCTGCACGAACCGGATGAAGGCTGCGATCTCGACTATGTCGCCAACAGTGCCCGCGAGATGAAAATCGACGTCGCCATTTCCAATTCATTCGGTTTCGGCGGCACCAACGGAACGCTGGTTTTCCGCAAAGTTTGAGCCGGTGACGGTGATAACGGCGTTTGACCGTGCCTGTCGTCACCCTTTCCGGAACCCCTGATCTACTCGGGCTGCATATCGCCAATCCCCGGCGCTATCCCTTCCTGCTGCAAACTATGGGCGACAGCGGATGGGATATTCTGTTCGCTTTCCCGCAGGCGTCCGCCGGACATGGCGTATCCCCGTTTTTTCCTGTGCTTGAGCGTGAGTGGCAGGCAAGCGGCGGAAGTGCTCAGGAAACCAGGGACATTCCTTTTAGCGGCGGCTGGTTCGTCTATCTCGGCTACGAACTGCTGCATGAACTGGAACCCTGCGTCAGGCCGCGAACCGTCGCGGCCGACTTCCCCCCAGCCCAATTGGTACGCATCCCGGCGGCGGTGATGGTCAATAAGGCGCAGCGGAAAACCTGCCTGTTTGCCGAGCCGGATCATACCGAATGCCTCACGGCCATGCGTGCCGACCTGGTGCAGGCCACACCGGTTCCAGATGACCCGCTCCGGGTAGAAAATCTGCTGGAAGAAGCCCCCGAACAATTTATCGACGGCGTGTTGCGCATCAAGGACTATATCCGCGAAGGCGACGTATTCCAGGTCAATCTGGCGCGCCGCTGGCAAGGGCAACTGGCCGCCGGCAGTGCAGCGCAATTGTATGCCCGCTTGCGCCGCAGTAACCCGGCACCGTTTGCCGGGATTGCCGATTTCGGGCAATACCATATCGTCAGCTCCTCTCCAGAGAGGCTGGTCAAGGTGCGGGATGGCCTGGTTGAAACCCGTCCCATCGCGGGCACCCATCCGCGTTCCCCTGATCCCGTCGAGGATGAGACGTTACGCCAGGCGTTGATGACAAGTCAGAAGGAACGCGCCGAACACATCATGCTGATCGACCTGGAGCGCAACGATCTCGGGCGCATCTGCCGGCCAGGCAGTGTCGAGGTGAATGAGTTGATGGCGGTGCGCAGCTATGCCCATGTTCACCACATCGAATCGAATGTCCGTGGCCGTTTACGTTCCGACGTGAAGCCAGCCGACGTCCTGCGTGCCCTGTTTCCCGGTGGCACCATCACGGGTTGCCCCAAAGTGCGCACCATGCAGATCATCCGCGAACTGGAGGCGTCGCCGCGCGGTGCCTATACCGGCAGCATGGGCTACATCAACCGCGACGGCAGCATGGATCTGAATATTCTGATTCGAACCTTCATGCTGAATGGCGAGCAGTTGTCGTTCAAGGCCGGAGCGGGCATCGTGGCGGATTCCGACCCCATGCGCGAACTGAATGAAACGCGCGCCAAGGCAAAAGGCTTGTTGAAGGCGTTGGCATCATGATCCTGGTGAATGGGAAGCCACAAGATACGATTGCAGCCGCCGACCGTGGCCTGGCCTACGGCGATGGGGTTTTCCGCACGCTGGCGACAAGGGCGGGCACCGCCTTGTGCTGGCCGCGCCACTTTGCGAAACTGGCTGAGGATTGTGACCGCGTTGGCATCACGCCTCCAGTTGAACCGGTTCTGCTGGGCGAGGTGGAACAGGTGGCGCGTGGGAGGGCGCAAGGTGCGGTTAAAATCATCGTGACGCGCGGGCACGGCGAGCGCGGCTATGCCTTGCCAGCGCATCCGCAAGCGACACGCATTGTCATGGGAATGCCCCTGCCTGCCTGGCCGACGGAAAATTCTTGCGATGGTATTTGCGCGCGCCTATGCGAGTTACGTCTGTCCGAGCAACCGCGCCTGGCGGGAATCAAGCATTTGAACCGTCTGGAAAACGTCCTGGCGCGAGCGGAATGGAATGATCCGGCTATCGCTGAAGGGCTGCTGCTCGATCGGCACGGCAAGCTGATTGAAGGGGTGACCAGCAATGTATTCCTGGTCCTGAACGGCGTTCTGGTGACCCCGGAACTCAGCCGTTGCGGCGTTGCCGGTGTGACGCGGGCGCGCATTCTCGCCTGGGCGCACAGAGCGGGAATGGCGTGTAAAATCCGGGACGTACCGCTCGATGAATTGTGGGAGGCCGAAGAGGTCATGGTGTGCAACAGCCTGATCGGGGCGTGGCCGGTGCGCAACATCGGCAGCCGACACTGGTCGGGTGGCGGATGGATAACCCGAATACAGCAGTTTTTAGCGGAATCGCATGATTAAACTTTTTAAGTCGTTGTTTTCAATTATATTTGTATTTATCGTGGTGTTGGCGGCATGGATGGCCTGGTTCGCGCTGACACCGCTCGCATTGAAACAGTCCCCCCAGGAACTGGAAATCCGCCACGGCAGCAGCCTGCGCGCCGTGGCACATCAGCTTGCCGCAGAGAACCTGCTGGTTGAGCCGTGGAGTTTCGTTTTATTGGTTCGTGCGTTGGGCCGGGCCAACGAAATCAAGGCGGGCAATTATCTGCTGGAAGGTGAAATTTCGCCTTACCAACTTTTTCTCAAGCTGACGCGCGGCGACGTGACGCAAAGCCAGGTGGTGTTCATCGAAGGGTGGACCTTCAAGCAGATGCGCAAGGCCTTGAACGAGCATCCGGCGCTGCGCCACGACACGCGCACCATGACGGACGAAGAGATTTTGCGGGAAATCGGGGCAGAGAGGGGGCACCCCGAAGGACGCTTTTTTCCCGACACCTACAATTTCAGCAGCGGCATGAGCGATATTGCGGTTCTCAAACGCGCCTACCGCATGATGCAGTCCCGTCTTGCGGAAGCCTGGGCGCGGCGCGCAGCGGACTTGCCCTACGCCAGTCAGGATGAAGCGCTGGTCATGGCCTCGATTATTGAAAAGGAAACCGGGCAGGCTGCGGAACGCCCGATGATCGCCTCGGTTTTTGTCAATCGCATGCGCCTTGGCATGCGCCTGCAAACCGACCCCACGGTGATCTACGGTTTGGGCGAGGTTTTCGACGGCAATCTGCGCAAACGCGATTTGCTTGCGGACACGCCGTATAACACCTACACCCGCGCCGGGCTGCCGCCCACGCCCATTGCCATGCCGGGTGCCGCTTCCATTCATGCGGCATTGAATCCAGCCAAGTCGCAGGCCTTGTATTTCGTCGCCAAGGGCAACGGCGCGCACCATTTTTCCAACAATCTGACGGAACATAACCGCGCCGTGGCGCGCTATCAGTTGAACCAACCATGACAGGCAAATTCATTACCCTTGAAGGCATCGATGGCGCCGGTAAAAGTACCCATCTCGACTGGCTTGCCCGTCACTTGCGCCAGCGCGGCTTGAGCATAGTGATTACGCGTGAGCCGGGCGGCACCCCGTTGGGCGAGAAGCTGCGCGAAATCCTGCTCAGCCAGCCCATGCACCTGGAAACCGAGGCCTTGCTGATGTTCGCCGCACGCCGCGAGCATCTGGACAAGGTGATCCGCCCGGCGCTGAACGAAGGAAAATGGGTCATTTCCGACCGCTTCAGCGATGCGAGTTTCGCCTACCAGGGGGGGGGCAGGGGGCTGGACGAAAACAAGCTGACCGTGTTGGAAAACTGGGTGCAGGCAGGCTTGCAACCCGACCTGACCTTGCTGTTCGACGTGCCGGTCGAGATCAGCCGCCAGCGGCTGGCGCATAACGCCACCCTGGATCGTTTCGAGCAGGAAAAGCAGGAATTCTTTCAGCGGGTGCGCGAAAGCTATTTGCGCCGTGCCCAGCAATTTCCCCAGCGCTTTCGGCTTGTCGATGCGACGGGCGACTTGATGCACATACAGAAAAAGCTTGAAGATGTTTTTTCAACATTATGAATAAAAGCGTTTATTTGTGGCATAAAGCCCTTTGGCAAGAGTTGCTCGCCCGCAAGCAGGGATTTCCCCATGCTTTGTTGCTGTATGGACAGGCGGGCACCGGCAAACGGGATTTTGCCGAAACGCTGGCCCATGCCATGCTATGCGAGTCGCCTGTCGAAAATGCTTTGCCCTGTGGGCGTTGCGTGGCATGCACCTGGCTGGCGGCAGGCACCCATCCCGATTTTCACATCCTGCAACCTGCCAGTGAAGCGGCGCTGGAATCCGCTCTAGGCGAAGAAACGGTGGATGAAAAACCGCGCGCTGAAAAGGAGAAGAAGCCCAGGCATCTGATTGTCGTCGAGCAGGTGCGGGCCTTGATCGAGTCCGTCACGCTTTCCGCCAGCAGAGGGGGAATGCGAGTGATCCTGCTGCATCCGGCGGAAGCGATGAATCCCAGCGCCGCCAATGCATTGCTCAAAACACTCGAAGAACCTGCGCCCAACACTCTGTTTATCCTGGTTTCTCATCAACTGCAACGTTTGTTGCCGACGGTGCGCAGCCGATGCCTGAAGGTTGCCATGCCCGCGCCCGCCGCCTCCGTGGCGCAGGCATGGCTGGCGGAGCAAGGGGTGAGCGATGGTGCGGCGATCCTGGCGCAGGCGGGCGGCGCGCCGCTACGAGCGCTGGAGCTGAATGACGGCGGCTATCGTGAAAAGCGCACCGCCTTTCTCTCGCGCCTGCAGGAAAACGCCGATCCCTTGGCCCTTGCCGAAGCGGGAGAAAAACTGGAGCTGGCCTGGGTGCTGAACTGGCTGCAAACCTGGATTTATGATCTGATCAGTGCCCATACAAGCAACAAGGTGCGCTATCATCCCGACTTTCAGGATAAGCTGATGATCCTGTCGAAAGCCATTGATGTGCATAAACTGTTTGAATTTCACCGCGATCTGCTTGCTGCGCAGAGAAGCCTGCACCACCCGCTCAATCCTCGCCTGCTGCTGGAGAAACTGTTGCTGACCTTCTGGCAGATCATGAAACGCGCACAGGAGCGTCCCCATGTCCGATAACCTTCCGCAACAACAGCTACCTGTCGCGCGTCCCGGCGTTCTATCGCTGACCATCAAGGAGCGTTCCGCCCTGTATGCCGCCTACATGCCCTATCTGGAGGGCGGCGGAATTTTCATCCCGACTTCCAAGACTTACCGGATCGGGGATGAAGTGCTGATGTTGCTGACCTTGCTCGACGAACCGGCCAAACTGCCGGTGGATGGTCACGTAGCCTGGATTACGCCCGCCGGTTCGCAGAACAACAAGATACAGGGCATCGGCGTCCAGTTCAGCGGGAACGAAAACGGCATCACCATGCGCAATAAAATAGAAGGCTTGCTGGGTGGAACGCTGAAGTCCACGCGCCAGACTCATACCATGTAATTTCAACAGGATACCCATGCTGGTTGATTCACATTGTCATATTGATTTTCCCGATTTCGCGGCCAACCTCGACGAAATTTTTGCCGCCATGCGCGAGCATGGCGTCGGTCGCGCCCTGTGCATCAGCGTCAATCTGGAAAACTTCCCCAGGGTGCTGGCACTGGCTGAAGCGCACTCGAATATTTACGCATCGGTCGGCGTTCATCCCGACTACGAGCAGGTTCATGAGCCGGGCGCGGACGAGCTGGCAGCGCTGGCCAAGCACCCCAAGGTGCTGGCCATCGGAGAAACCGGCCTGGACTACTACCGGCTGAAAGGCGATCTGGAATGGCAACGGCAACGTTTTCGCACCCATATCCGCGCCGCCTGCCAAGCTGCCAAGCCACTCGTCATCCACACTCGTGAAGCCGCGGAAGATACCCTGCGCATCATGGCGGAAGAAAATGCCGCCGAGGCCGGGGGGGTCATGCACTGCTTCACGGAGAATCTCCAAGTGGCCCAGCGCGCGCTGGCAATGGGTTTTTACCTGTCTTTTTCCGGTATCGTCACTTTCAAAAACGCCACACAGGTCAAAGAGGTGGCCCGCGCCACCCCGCTGGACCGCATACTGGTTGAAACCGACGCGCCCTACCTGGCGCCTGCGCCGCATCGCGGAAAAATCAACCAGCCGGCTTATGTGAAATTCGTCGCTGAAGAAATTGCGAGACTGAAAAACATTACTTTTGAAGAGGTTGTGGAAGCAAGCACAAGCAATTTCGAAAGGTTGATGGGTTTGAAAAGCAGCCCTGAATAGGGAACAGCGATCAGGCAGCCTGGGCCAGATCGAACTCCATATGGATTCGCTCGAAAGGAACGAAAAGCCGCCCGTTTTCATCCTTTTCCACCAGTCCCCGCTCGGACAATGCGGTAACATCCCGCAAGACGGCGCTGGCGTCACGTCCAATGCGCCTGGCAAGTTCCCGCAGACCACAGTGTCCCGTTTTCTGGAGCGAAGACAGGACATTCCAGCGTGCAGGGGTCAGCACGCGGAAGAGGGCCGTCGGCGATTCAAAGCTCATGCTTTCGCCGGTATAGCTTTCCGTTTCCCATGCGCTGGAAAATTCCTTGCCAGCATTTTCCAGCGCGCTCATTGCATCGTCATCAATCCTGATGGTCAGTGTCCGCATGTCAATCTCCTTTCCTTGACGGCCTGGATGAAATCCTTGACCAGTGTGGCGACATCCACGAACCGGTATGGGAACTCGTTCCCCCCCTCGTGGCGGTGGTCTCCCTTGCCTCGTTCGTTGTCAAATCCGATTATCCGCTTGCCGTTTTCAATATAAACAAGCCGGTATTTATGAGGATGCGGCGAAGGTGGCACCGGTTCCGGCACTTTCCATATCAGCATACGCACCATTGCGCCATCATCAAAATCCTGTTCAAAGCGGTAGATGAGTGTGGCCTGCATGTTGACTTTTATATCAACGCGCAGACGGGGTGTCAATACGCCGGAAAGCACCGCGCCAGAATTTCCATAAATCAAGGCGGCTCAGCGTCGCCTCCAGGGTGGCGGGTTCATCGGGAGAGAACAGGCTCAAACGCTTGATCTTTCCCTGCCGTAATGCGGCCAGCGCGGGCTTGAACCAATCCTGGTCCCAGTGCTCCAGACATTGCTGCGGGGTGTCGCGCGTCGCTTCAAGCACAAACAAGGGGGCATCCGTAAATTTCCCGACCGCTGTCGGCAAGCAAGCGGGTAACGCTGTCCACGGGAGGGCGGCGGCGATGGTCAGCCCGCGAGCCAGCGGGCCGTCGGCGATGATTTGACTGTAAGGCGCGGAAAGCGCGCCGTTCAGGATACCCCCTCCCCATGGCCAGATGCTGTTCAGAACGGGCTTGCCAGCCGCCTCGCGGGCGACGTTGCGCGGGTGGGCATGCAGCAGAATTTGCGCTTCGTTGAGCAGCTTGCGCCAATAGGCGCCATCTTCACCAAAGGGAAGAAAATGCTGGATATTGCGGCCATTTGCCTGGGCCAGACTATGCGTTTGCAGTCTGGGCACGGCAGGAAGGCGCAGATACCAGCGGCGCGGGTGAGGCGCGCTGAACTGCAAGCCCTCCGGCGAAAAATGCCGGTTCAACGCAGCGACGAGTTCCGCCGCCTCCAGCGGCGAGGGTGCGTTGTCGTCGTCGGCCAGGAGAACCAGGCGGTTGCGCATCAGCTGGATCGTCACCGGGTCGGCGCGCAGCCAATAGCTGTCGCCGGGCGCCCCGCCGTCGCCAAGCAGGGAAAAGGGCGCAACCGGGTCGTCCTGCTGCCGTTCCAGGCGGAAGGCTGCACACAGCCAGTCCTCCGTACTCTTTCCTGCCGTTTCGGTGCTGACACCGTATTTCAGCAGCGCGGCCAGTCCCTCTGGTACTATCTCGTGGCGCGCGACATCCGCAACGAAAGACGCAAGACGGGGAACGAGAAGGTGACAATGCATAGGAAAATTTGGATGGCGCGACCGGAAATTTGTGATGTTGCCTTTATTATCGCCGAATCGTTGCCTACACTGAAAGCGTACTGAAATGGTAGGTTATTGCCCGATATACTGGAACCCGGATTGTCGGCCCGGTGGAGATTCACAATGCGCAATGATAAGCACGGCATACCCGGAAAATCGGCGCTGAGAATGCTGGGGATATCCCGTCTGGCGTGGCTGGTCTTCCTCATCGGCATGGCGCTGACCAGCATGGCCTGGTACGCCGCCGATACCTGGACCAAGGAAAGCGCGGCGGGTACCGGCGGCTATTTGCCCGTGGTGGTTTTGCTGGGGGGCATGGTGACCAGCGTGCTGATGTTTGCGCTGGTGCTGATGCTGGTCACCCAGCGCCAGCGGGTGATGGCCGAGGTAGTCCGGCAGAAATCGCTGTTTTCGCAAGTGCTGGACGCGCTACCGGTCAATGTGTTTCTCAAGGACAAGCATTTCCGCTTTGTCCTGGTGAACGAAGAGGCCGCACGGACATTGGGTATGACCAAAGAGGCGGCTGCCGGCAAAACCAACTTTGACGTATTTCCGCATGATGTCGCCGCCCGATTGCTCGAGTACGACGAATACGTGTTTGCCGAGGAGCGCCTGGTGATGCGCGAGGAGCGGGTGGTTTGCAACCGGCAGGAAAAAACCCTGCTCGCGGGCAAGAAGGTCATTCGTCTGCCCGGTAGCGATGAGCCCATGCTGCTGGGTTTTTCCTTCGACATCAGCGACCGGAAAAAGGCCGAACGCGAGTTGATACACGAGAAGCGCTTTATCCGCCAGGTTATCGACAACATACCCAGCATCATTTTCGTCAAGGATGAGAAAGGCAATTTCCTGCTGGTCAACCACGCCACCTCCTCCTCCTGGGGCATGACCCCCGAACAGCTTGCCGGTCGTAATCAGTCGGATATTTTCCCGACTAACCGAAAGGTCGACTTTATTTCGCAGGTCGAGCGCTTGGTCTTGGACGAACGCAAGAGCATTGACATGGAGGAAGCCCTCTCCCTGCCGAATGGCGAAACCCTGTGGATGTCCATGAGCAAGCGTCCGTTGCCGCAAGCGGACGGCAAGCTTTTCGTGCTCTGTATCGCCAGCGATATAACCGAACGCCGACACCTGGAGCAGGCGGCGGCGCGCGCCCATGTCAACGAATTGAGCCGTTCGCTGACCGATGCGGTGGGCGTAGGCCTGGTCGGGCTGGACCTGTCGCACCGGATTGTCTTCGCCAATCCCAAAGCCCAGGAAATTCTGGCCATTCCAGAGCCGGAAATGCGGGGAAACAAGCTGTGCGATGTCGTGCTGCCAATAACGGCGGATGGACTTGCGTTGAATGATGGCACTTGCCCCGCGTGGGAGGTGGTTGCCGCAGGACACACCTTCCAGGCCGATGACTGGTCGTTTCATCGCGGCGATGGCAGCCGTTTTCCGGTAAGCCTGGTGATCGCCCCTCTCCATGAAAACGACAAGGTTTCGGGTGCGGTTCTTTCGTTTCAGGACATCACCGACCGTCACGAAGCGGAAGCCATGCAGACGCAGCACATGGTGGAGCTGGCGCGCGTGAATGCCGAGCTGGACGAATTCACCTATGTCGCCAGCCACGATTTGCAGGAGCCGGTGCGCAAGCTGGTGGCTTTCAGCGAGTGGCTGAGAAAGGACCTGGGGGAGGAATTGCCGCCGCGCGCCGAGCAGGATCTGGGCTTTATCGTCGACGCGGCGCAAAGAATGCAACGCCTGGTGGCGGATCTGCTGGCGCTGTCGCGCACCGGCAAGGTTTCCATGGTGCGCGAGAAGTTCGCTCTCGATGATGCCGTCAACCGCGCGCTGGAGGCGCTTGAACTGATGATTACGGAAAGCCATGCGCGTATCAGCCGTGCGCCGCTACCTGTCGTATTGGGAGATTTGACGCTACTGACCCAGCTTTACCAGAACCTGATCGGCAATGCGCTGAAATTCACTGACGGCGCCCTTCCTGAAATCGCTTTGACGGCAGAGCAGGTCGGCGATGAATGGATATTCGGCGTGCGCGACAACGGTATCGGTATTCCCGCGCAGTATGCGGATCAGGTCTTCCTGCCGTTCAAACGCCTGCATGGGCGCGGACAGTTTGAAGGTTCGGGGGTGGGGCTGTCGATCTGCCGCAAGGTGGTGGAGCGCCATCATGGGAAAATCTGGGTGGAATCCGAAGAAGGGCAGGGCACATGGTTCAAATTTACGCTGGGACAATAGCCCGGATATTTTTTTGTCTTGTCCTGTCCCTGGGCGGCGGCGGGGCGCTCGCCGCCGCCGATGGCACGGGGGAAAAAGTCGTGCTCTCCCTGCCGGGGCCGCGCAGCATTTCTTATTTGCCGATTGAGCTGATCGGCAAGATCGGCGCGGACCGCGCCGAGGGAATCAAGGTCGAACTGCGCCACTTCGGCGGCGGCGGTCTGGCCATGCAGGACTTGATAAAACACAATAGCGATTTCGCCGTTCTCGGCCTGCCGGCGGTGATGTCGCAGTACATCAACGGCGGCGATGTGGCTGCCGTCGCCGCGGTGAACGATTTGCCGCTGTACATGCTGATGGTGCGCGCCGATCTGAAAGAGCAGGTGAAGCAGGTCGCCGACCTGCGCGGGCGGGTGGTCGGCATTTATTCCAGCTCGCTTTCCAGCAAGACCGCTTCGCAGCAACTGACGGAACTGGTGCTGAAAACCGCCGGAGTTTCGCTGGATGAAGTACGCTTCATTTCCGTCGAGCAAAGTTGGCAGGGAATATCCACAATGTTCCAGAGTGGCGCGGTGGATGCGGTGATGGGCGGCGAGCCCTTTGCCTCGCGCCTGCGTAACAATAAACAGGTGTTTTTCCTTCTTGATCTGAGCAAGCCGGACGATGCGCGCCGCGTACCCGGCGCGGGTTTTTTGCGTGGCACCCTGGTGACCCGCCGGGAAACCGTGAGGGATTTTCCCCAAAGGGTAGAAAAAATGGTGCGCGCCCTGAGAAATACACTGCAATGGATGTCAACGCGCAGCCCCGAGGCCATCGTCGAAAAGCTGGATATCCGGGACGGCGAGGAAAAAGCGTCGCTTCTGGCTTCATTGAAGCGTTATCCGCATCTGTACAGCAAGGATGGGCGTTTTTCCAACGCTCAGTTGCGCGAGACGCAGCATTTTTTCCGCCAATCTTCTTCTGACGACAGCCCGGCGGCCAAGACACTGGATGTCAACAGCCTGATCGTCGATCTCTGGGCAGGAAGAAAGGAATGAAAGTGATGAGAGGAACCGAAATGAATTTCCCGAACGGTTTGCGCTTGCCAGCGGAGGCTGTCTGGCAAAAGGCATGGGTAATGCTGTGTTGCGCGCTCCTGGCCGTGCCGGGAATGGCGCCGCACGCAGCCGCCGAAAGCGGGATGGAAAGAATCGTGGTTTCCGTCCCCGGTCCGCGCAACATTTCCTATCTGCCGATTGATCTGATCGGCAAGATCGGCGCGGACCATGCCGAAGGGGCCAGGGTACAGTTGCTCCAGGTCGGCGGCGGCGCGGTGGCCTTGCAGGAATTGATGAACCGCAACAGCGATTTCGCCGTGGCCGGGTTTCCGGCGGCCATGTCGCTACGCGCCAACGGCGGCGACGTGGTCGGGGTGGCGGCGGTCAACGACTTGCCGCTGTTCATCCTGATGGTGCGCGCCGGGCTGAAGGAGCAGGTGAAGCAGGTGGCCGACCTGCGTGGTCGGGTCATCGGGGTCAACACCAGTTCGCTTTCCAGCAAAACCACTTCGCAGCAATTGGCCGAGCTGGTGTTGAAATCCGCCGGGGTTTCGGCGGATGAAGTGCGCATCGTCGCCGCCGGGCAAAGCTGGCTGGAACAATCCTCCCTGCTGTTGAGCGGGGCGGCGGACGCGGTGATGGGCGACGAACCCTTCGCCTCGCGCCTGCTGGCGGAAAAGCAGGTGTTTTTTCTCGTCAACCTGACCAACCCCGCCGACGTGCGCCGTATTCCCGGCGCGGGGTTTCTGCACGCCACCCTGGAAACGCGCGGTGAAACGCTAAGGAATGCCCCACAGAAGGTTGAGAAGATGGTGCGCATCCTGCGCCGCACGCTGCAATGGATGGCGAACCACAGCGCCGAAGAAATCGTGGAAAAGCTGGATATCCGGGACAGCGAGGAAAGCGCCGCATTGCTCGCTTCCCTCAGGCGCTATCCGCGCCTTTACAGCCCGGACGGGCGTTTTTCCAGCGCGCAGTTGCGCGAGACGCAGCATTTTTTCCGTCAATCGTCCGCAGACGATCCGGCGGCCAGGCAACTCGAAATCGAAAGCCTGACCGTCGACCGCTGGTCGGGAAGAAAGCCATGAGGGGCGGCCTATGGACAACATGATGCCCGACGCACAAATCGGCGCCCTCAAGCGGCAGGCCAGCGTGCGGCTGGCGCTGGCGCTGAGCGCGGCGCTGCTGCTGGCGGGCGCCACGGTGTTCGGGTTTTACAACGCCGCGTTCGACAAGGCTGCGGCGCAAAAAATGCAGGACGCCGCCGAACATTATGCCGTGCGCATCAACCAACTGGAGGAAGAGTGGGAAGGCGAAGCCATGCGCCTCAAGACCCGGCTGGAATATACCCGCCTGCTGGAAGACCGCGAGCGGCGCTGGATCGGATTGAACAGCTATTTGATCGCCCAGAGCGGCAGCCGGATATTTTCCAACATCCTGATCGTTTCGAAACAGGGGCCGGTGCTGTACCGTTACGGCGTGAATGCGGATTTCCTGCCGGACACCTTCGCCCAGAAAACTTATGTCGGCTGGCATTACGATGCCGCGCACGCCGCGCTGTACCGGGTGTATCGCCAGGCAATCTGGCTGGGCAGCGACGGCATGGCCTGGCTCTATCTGTTGAAGCCGCTGGACAACGCGCTGCTGTTTGCCAACATCTTCCCCGGCGCCCGGCTTTTTCTTGCCTGGCAGGGGAACTTCGTCTCCAGTTCCCAGGGCGGAACGGTACGGGGGGTCAATCCCGATTTCCAGGGTGCGGTTTACCAGGGGCGCGACCGTTACGAGCAGCATCTCCTGCCGTGGGAGAAAGGCAAGCCCGGTGCCTTGCTGGTCATCCAGCAGCGGGTGGAACGTCCGTTCACGCTTCAGGAACTGGTTTATAGCGGTGCGCTGATCATCCTGTTGCTGACCGTTTTCCTGTGGTTGTTGCTGGGGCGCTGGCTGACCGCCATTGCCCGGCGCGTGGGTGCGCTACGCCAGGCCGCGCAGACTTTTTCCCGCGAGCGGGCGGTGACGGCGTGCATGAAGCAGGCGCTGGATGAAGCGCGCGCCGGCAACGCCGATGAATTGAGCGCGCTGACCAATACGCTCTCCCAATTGATTGAGGCGATCGAACACGGCGATGCGGAGCTGGCCTCGCAAATGACCAAACTGACGCAACTGAACGCGGAACTGAACGAATTTACCTATATCACCAGCCACGATTTGCAGGAACCCCTGCGCAAGCTGATGATTTTCAGCGAATGGCTGGTGCGCGACCTGGGCGGCAACCTGCCGGAACCGGTGGCCAAGGACGTGGCGTTCATTACCGATGCTGCCGCGCGCATGCGCCGTCTGGTCGAAGATTTGCTGGTATTGTCGCGCGCCGGTAACCGGGATTTGCAGCGCGAGCGCGTCAGTCTGAAAAAGGTGGCGGAAACAGCGCTCGAAGCTTTGGCCCTGCGCATTGGGGAAACCGGCGCGGTAATCAGCCGCGACCCCTTGCCGGAGGTCCTGGGCGATGCCACGTTGCTGACGCAGCTCTACCAGAATCTCGTCAGCAACGCCCTGAAATATTGCGATGGCGTGCCGCACATCCATCTCAGCGTGGAAAGGAAAAACGGCGCGTGGCTGCTGGGCGTGCGCGATGACGGCATCGGCATCAATCCGGACTATGCCGAGCAGATTTTCCAGCCCTTCAAGCGCCTGCACGGGCGTGAAAAATACGAAGGCACCGGTATCGGCCTGGCCATCTGCCGCAAGGTGGTGGAGCGCCACGGTGGGAAAATATGGGTCGAATCGGAGGAGGGGGTGGGGACGCATTTCCGCTTTACCCTGCCGGGTTAGGATATACTTCGCGGCTGGTCGCAATGGAGAAAAATGTGGAAGACAAGGACAAGGCAGGCATCATTTTGCTGGTGGAGGACGACCCCGGCGACCAGGAACTGATTACGCGGGCATTGCACGACAGCACCGGCAATATCCAGATGCATGTGGTCGATGATGGCGAGACGGCACTGGACTATCTCTACCAGCGCGGCAACTACGCCGATGCCGAGCATTACCCCATGCCGGACCTGATCCTGCTGGACCTCAACCTGACGCGTCTCAACGGTATCCAGGTGCTGGAAAAAGTGCGTAACGACCTCACCTTGCAGCACATTCCGGTGATCGTGCTGACCACGTCCCAGCAGGACCGCGACGTGGCGCGCAGCTACAACAGCGGCGCCTGTTCCTATGTGGTCAAGCCGAGCAGCATCGAGCATTTCACCAAGGTGATCCGCACCATCGAGGAATACTGGTTCAATACCGTCAGGTTGCCTGCCAGGGGATAAGTCATGCCGCGACAGAATCTGACCATCCTTGCCATCGATGATGATCCGGCCGACCAGGAATTGTTGCGCCGTTATCTCTCCGAAGTCATATCCTACAAAATTGACGTTTCCTGCCTGAGCGGCATGGAAGCCGATTTCGACGAACGGGTCCGCCATCCGGCGGATGTAATCTTTCTCGATTACCTGCTGGGGCGCGACAACGGCCTCGACAAGTTGCGTTTGCTGCGTACCCTGGGCATCAAAACTCCCGTGGTCATGCTCACCGGGCAAGGCGACGAGCAACTGGTGGTGGAGCTGATGCGCGCCGGCGCCACCGATTACCTGGCCAAGGCGCGGATGTCGCTGGACACACTGGAAAGGGTGGTGCGCAACGCGCTGAAAGTGGCCGAACTGGAAAAACAGGCTGAACTGGCCAATGAAAAACTGCGCCTGTCCGCCAAGGTGTTCGAGAACGTTCTGGAAGGCGTGATGGTGACGGACGCCAATGCCCTGATCCTGTCCGTCAACCCGGCGTTTTCCAGTATCACCGGTTACGCGCAGGAAGAAATCGTCGGTGGCAACCCTAATGTCATGCGCTCCAAATTCCATGGGGCGGATTTCTTCCGCGAAATGTGGCGGCAACTGGCCGAAACCGGCCAGTGGCGCGGTGAAATCTGGAACAAACGCAAGAGCGGCGACGTGTTTCTCGCCTGGCAGACCATTTCAGCCGTGCGCAACAACGAGGGCCGGATTACCCATTACGTTTCCGTGCTGTTCGACATCACCGAACGCAAGCGCCACGAAGATCTGGTGCGCTACCAGGCTTATCACGACATCCTCACCGGTTTGCCTAACCGCCAGTTGTTTCACGACCGGCTGACCCAGGCCTTGCTGCACGCGCGCCGTGAAGGCGAAATGCTGGGCGTGATGTTTCTCGATCTCGACCGCTTCAAGGAGGTCAATGATACTTTGGGGCATGATGTCGGCGATAAGCTGCTGTGCGAGGTGGCGAAACGCCTTAAAACCAGCGTCCGCAAGGGGGACACCGTGGCGCGCCTGGGCGGGGACGAATTCGTCCTGCTGCTGCCGCGCATCAAGCAGATGAACAACCTGATAGCGCTGGCGGAAAAGGTGCTGGCGTCAATGCGCGTGCATGCGGTGATCGACGGGCACGACTTCGCGCTGAGCACCAGCATCGGCGTCAGCGTGTATCCGCGCGACGGCGACAAGCCGGAAGTGCTCATCAAGCGCGCCGACGAGGCGATGTACCAGGCCAAGCAGCATGGCCGCAACAACTACCAGATGGCAAGCGGGCACTAAGTGCAGTCTTTCGAACTTTTCATCGGCCTGCGCTACACCCGCGCCAAGCGCCGCAATCATTTCATTTCCTTCATTTCGCTGATCTCCATGCTGGGCATCGCGCTCGGCGTGTGGGCGCTGATCGTGGTGCTGTCGGTGATGAACGGCTTTCAGACAGAATTGCGCACCCGCATCCTCGGCGTGGCTTCGCATATCGAGATCAGCGGCGAGGGCAACGGCCTGGAGGGTTGGCCGCAGGTGGCGGAATTTGCCGCCCAGCATCAGGAAGTGCGCGGCGCCGCCCCCTACATCATGGCGCAAGGCCTGCTTTCCTTCGGGCAAGCGGTGCACGGCGCGATGATGCGCGGCATTCTGCCGGAACGCGAGAGCCAGGTTGCCGACATCGGCGAACACATGAAATCGGGCAGCCTGGACAAGCTCAAGCCGGGTGAATTCGGTATCGTGCTGGGCGCCGATATGGCGCGCAACCTGCGCGTTTCGCAAGGCGACAAGGTGGTGCTGATCGCGCCGCAAGGCCAGGTCACGCCTGCTGGCGTCATGCCGCGCCTGAAACAATTTACCGTGGTGGGGATTTTTGAAGTCGGCATGTTCGAATACGACAACGGCCTGGCGCTCCTGCACATGCAAGACGCCGCCACCCTTTACCGTATGGGCGAGCGGGTCAGCGGCGTGCGCCTCAAGCTCGACGATCTGTTCGCCGCGCCGCGCGTGGCGCGCGAACTAAACGCCACCTTTCCTCCGGGGATGTACGCCGGCGACTGGACGCGCGCCCACGCCAACTTTTTCCGCGCCATCCAGATCGAAAAGAACGTGATGTTCATCATCCTGCTGCTGATCGTTGCCGTGGCGGCGTTCAACATCGTTTCCACGCTGGTCATGGCGGTCACCGACAAGCAGGCCGATATCGCCATTCTGCGCACGCTGGGCGCCTCGCCCGGCAGCATCATGAAGATTTTCATCGTCCAGGGTGCGCTGATCGGCGTGATCGGTACGCTGATCGGCATTTCCAGCGGGGTGGTCACCGCGCTCAACATCGACGTGCTGGTACCCGCCATCGAGCGCGCCCTGGGTATCCAGTTCCTCGCCAAGGACGTGTACTACATCAGCGACCTGCCTTCAGAGCTGCAATGGCGCGACGTGGGCATCATCGCCAGCCTGTCCTTCGTGCTGACGCTGCTGGCGACGCTCTATCCCAGTTGGCGCGCTTCCAGAACCAATCCGGCAGAGGCGCTCAGATATGAGTGACAAGTTGGAAACCGTCATTTCCTGCACCAACCTGCACAAGATCTACCGCCAGGGCGAACTGGAGGTGCCGGTGCTGCTTGGCGTCTCCCTGGAAATCGCCCATGGCGAACGGGTCGCCATCGTCGGTGCCTCCGGTTCGGGTAAAAGCACGCTGCTGCACCTCCTGGGCGGGCTGGACGACGCCAGTTCCGGCGAGGTCGCCATCATGGGGCGCGATGTGCGTTCCTTAAGCCAGGTCGAACGCGGCAAGCTGCGCAACCAGTCGCTGGGTTTTATTTACCAGTTTCACCACCTGTTGCCGGAATTCAGCGCGCTGGAGAACGTCGCCATGCCGCTGCTGATCCGCCGCATGGCTAGGGAAGAGGCACAGCGGCAGGCTGCCGCCATCCTTTCTCAAGTCGGGCTGGGGCACCGCCTGAAGCACACGCCGGGCGAACTTTCCGGCGGCGAGCGCCAGCGTGCCGCCGTGGCGCGGGCGCTGGTGACCCGGCCTGCCTGCGTGCTGGCCGACGAGCCGACCGGTAATCTCGACCGCGCCACCGCGCAAGGTGTTTTCGACCTGATGCTGGAACTCAACCGGCAACTTGGCACCAGTTTCGTCATCGTCACCCACGACCTCGAACTGGCTGGAAAAACCGACCGGGTCTTGCGCTTGGTGGACGGGGTGCTGACGGACGGTTAACGTGAAAAATAGCGTCCCCCGTGGGAGCGGGCTTGCCCGCGAGCTTTTTGCTTGTGTGCAATGGCCGTCAAAATTTTCGGGGGCAAGCCCCCTCCCACCAGGTTGGCGCATTTTCATCCATGATCGTGGTTAGCTTTGGCCAGCCATGCGCCGTTCCTTGCGCCGCCGCCATTGCCGTACTACGTGCAGCCGCCACAAACCGCGCACGACAAAATAGCCGGTAACGGCAAACAGCAGGCCCAGCACAGGAACGCCAACCAGCAGCGGCATACCCAGCGCGCTGAGCCAGTCAATGAATTCTGGAATCCAGTTACGCCAATGGGTGACTTCAAACTCCCCCGCGATGCCGGGCATCACGCCCTGATACCCGAGTAGCAGGGCACCCAGGTGATAGGCGGCGACATACAAGGGCACGAAAGTAAGCGGGTTGGTGTAGAGAGTGGTGAATACCGCCACCGGCAGGTTGACGCGGAAGAGGATGGCAAAAATCGCCGCGCTGAGCATCTGGAAGGGCGCGGGCAATAATCCGGTGAACAGGCCGACGGCGACTCCCCCCGCCACGGAGCGGCGGTGCAGATGCCACAAATTATGGTGGCTGAGCAGCCCGCCGAACAGGCCGACGGCGCGGTTTTCCCGTATGCTTTGGTGACTGGGCAGGATTTTCCTGAAATATTTGCGCGGCATGGGGAGCACAAGGGGTATGCAATCCGGCATCTTAGCCTTTGTCGCCGGCGTGTGGCTACTGCAACAACAGGCGCAGTTGCCTGCGCTGACGTGGTGGCTGGCCCTGCTGCCCTTGCTTCTGGCTGCCAGGTATTGCCGCCTGCCGCCGGTGCGGCGCGCATTGTCCGTCGCCGCCTGGATGGGGGCCGGGTTCCTGTGGGCCGCCTCGTTTGCCCATGTCCGCCTAGCCGATGAATTGCCGCCGCACTGGGAGGGGCGCGACATCCGGCTCACCGGCGTGGTGGCCGCGCTACCGGGTGCGGGGGAGCGCGGCCAGCGTTTCATCCTGAATGTCGAAACGGTACTGACGTCGGACGCGCGGGTGCCGCGCCGCGTTCAGTTGACCTGGTATGCCACGGGCTTCGGCGGAAAAGCCATCGCGCCCGTGCCCACGGTACATGCCGGCGAGCGCTGGCGCCTGACGGTGCGCCTGAAACGCCCGCACGGCAACGCCAATCCGCATGGCTTTGATTACGAAGCCTGGGCGCTGGAGCGCAATCTTCGGGCCGGTGGCTATGTCCGCACCGATGAAGGTAATGTCCGGCTGGCCGCACGGGTTTACCGTCCCGCCTATCTGGTCGAGGTCGCCCGCGAAACGCTGGCGAGCCGTTTCCAGGCGGTGCTCGCCGGGCGGCCATACGCTGGGGTGCTCCAGGCGCTGGCCATCGGCGAGCAGAACGCCATCAGTCCGGCGCAGTGGCAAATATTCCAGCGTACCGGCGTTACCCATTTGATGAGCATTTCCGGCTTGCACGTCACCATGCTGTCGGGGCTGCTGTTCGCGCTGGTTTACGGTGTCTGGCGGCGTGTTCCTGCGCTGGTCCTGCGTTTGCCGGCACGCAAGGCAGCCGCCATGGGAGGCGTATTGGCCGCACTGTGCTATGCCTGGCTCTCGGGTTTCGGCGTGCCCACGCAGCGTACCCTGTTCATGTTGGCGACGGTGGCACTGGCCCTATGGATGGGGCGCACCGGCACGCCTTCGCGGGTGTTGTGCGCCGCGCTGCTGGTGGTTCTGCTGTTCGACCCGTGGGCTGTGTTGGCACCGGGATTCTGGCTGTCGTTTGGCGCCGTGGCGGCCATTTTTTTCGTTTCTGCCGGGCGTCTGCGCCCGGTTCACTGGCTGTATGCCTGGGGGGTTACCCAGTGGGCGGTGACGCTGGCACTGATTCCCGCCACCTTGCTGCTCTTCCAGCAAGTTTCGCTGATTTCCCCGTTGGCCAATGCGTTCGCGATTCCGGTTATCAGTCTGCTGGTCACGCCCTTGACTCTCCTCGGCGCGCTGCTGCCGTTTGATTTCGTGTTGCTGGCAGCGCACGAAATCCTGGCCTGGTGCATGGCTGCGCTGGAGGCCATGAGCCGCCTGCCCGACGCCGTGTGGCAACAGCATGCGCCGCAACCCTGGACGGTGGCGGCGGCGTTGCTGGGCATTATCTGGATGCTGTTGCCACGCGGGTTTCCAGCGCGCTGGTTGGGGCTGTGCGCCATGTTCCCGCTATTTCTGGTCTTGCCGGAAACGCCGCGCAAGGGTGAGTTATGGATCAGCGTGCTGGACGTCGGTCAAGGGTTGGCGGTGGTGGCGCAAACGCAGCGCCATGCCCTGCTGTTCGATAGCGGGCCGCGCTTTACGCAGGAAAGCGACAGCGGTAGCCGCATCGTCGCGCCTTACCTGCGTGCGGCCGGCATCAAAAAACTGGATGGATTGATCGTCAGCCATGACGATATCGACCATAGCGGCGGGGCGTTTTCCGTGATGCAGGCCATGCCGGTCGCCTGGTTGGCCTCGCCATTGCCTGCCGGGCACGAGATTGTCGCGCAGGCGCGCCTTGCATTGCCGTGCCGGGCCGGGCAATCCTGGGAATGGGACGGCGTGCGTTTCGACATGCTGCATCCTCTCGCGGAGAGTTATCGGGACCCGCGCCTGAAGGATAACGACCGCAGTTGCGTGCTGAAAATCACCAGCCGCCACGGCAGCGTGTTGCTGCCCGCCGACATCGAACAGCGCAGTGAGCGGGAAATAGTGGCGCGCACCCCGGAAATGTTGCCATCCGACCTGCTGGTCGCGCCGCACCACGGCAGCCGCACGTCTTCCACGGCAGATTTCATCGCCCAGGTGCGTCCCTCCTTTGTGGTATTCACCGCAGGTTATCGCAATCGCTTCGGGCATCCGCGGCGGGATGTCGTCGAGCGCTATCAGGCCGCGGGGGCGGAAATGTTCCGCAGTGACCGCGATGGCGCCACGTTGTTCCGCTTCGGGCGGGATGGCACACACGTCCGTACCTGGCGCGAAATACAGCGGCGTTATTGGCATTCCACTCTCGTTGCGGGAAATATACAAAAGTCTGCACATGACATTTACATTCCCGGAAAATCGAGCAAGAATGGCGCGTCAGGGATGACGGGCATGGGTGGGGAGACTCGGGCCTTGGTCACGAAGCGATAATAAAATCAGGAGCAAAGCATGTTTGGAAAACAGCGGTTGAAGCAGGAACTGGTGCAAACCCTGGCACAGCTGCACCAGATGGAAGCCGAACGCGAAGCGGAACGGGCGCAGTGGGAAGGGGAGCGCAATGCCCTGCTGACGCAGATGAGTGCAGGCGATGGTAAGGATCAAATTTACGGCAATCTTTTCAAAAACCTGTTGTTGTTTGCCGGCACCATCGGCGAATCACAGAAATCGCTGGCGAAGCTGGCGACGGAGATGAAGGCGCAGCAGAGCGATTCAAACAAGACTTACGCCTTGACGGAAACCAATGTGGTGGCGGTCAACAAGATTGCCGACAATCTGAACACCATGTCGCAGAGATCCCGCGATATTGCCACCAGCGTGGAGGCATTAAGCGCGCGTGTCGGCGAGATCGGCGGTATCGTCAAGTTGATCAAGGAAATCGCCGACCAGACTAACCTGCTGGCGCTGAATGCCGCCATCGAAGCGGCGCGCGCCGGTGAACAGGGGCGCGGATTTGCGGTGGTGGCCGATGAGGTGCGCAAGCTGGCGGAACGCACCACCAACGCCACCAGCGAAATTTCCGGGCTGGTGCAATCCATCCAGCAGGAAACCGTGCAAGCAAAAAACCAGATTGAGGTGAGTCCGCAACAGGCCGCCGCCTTCGATGCGGATGCCCGTACCGCGACCAGCAGCATGGCAGAACTGCACGCGGTTTCAGAAAAATTGCAGCACGTCATCAAGGCCAGCGCCCTGCGTACCTTTGTCGAGGTGGCCAAGGTCGATCACCTTATCTACAAATCTGAAATTTATAAGGTTTTCATGGGGCTTTCCGAGAAAAACGCCAGTGATTTTTCCAGCCATACCGCCTGCCGTCTCGGGAAATGGTACTACGAGGGCGACGGCAAAATCTTGTTTGCCGGCTTTCCCGGCTATCGCGAGATCGAGGTTCCGCATAAAGCCGTGCATGCCAACGGCATGGCAGCGGTGGAATGCTATCGTTCCGGCGATTTCCTGCGTGGTCTGGACTTGGTCACGGCGATGGAAGAGGCCAGCCGCCAGGTACTGGAAGAATTGGAAAAACTGGCTTCCAGCGGTGAGACGGGCGTGGAATTGTTTTGACCGCCAGCCGGAAGTTTTCTCATTGTAAAAAAATGGAAAATCCCGCTTTCAATTGTGATAAGACGGGGTTTCGGCTAGAATAGCCCTCCGTCTCGGGCCTCAAATTTCCTCCTTCATGACCAAATACGTTTTCATCACGGGCGGTGTCGTTTCCTCACTCGGCAAGGGGATAGCCGGCGCCTCCCTGGCAACCATCCTGGAAAGTCGTGGGATCAAGTTGACCATGCTCAAGCTCGACCCCTATATCAACGTTGACCCCGGCACCATGAGTCCCTTCCAGCACGGCGAGGTGTTCGTCACCGAAGACGGTGCGGAAACCGATCTGGACCTTGGTCATTACGAGCGCTTCGTCAAGGCCAAGATGAGCAAGCGCAACAATTTCACCACCGGGCAAATTTACGAGAGCGTCATCAAGAAGGAGCGGCGCGGCGATTATCTCGGCGGCACGGTGCAGGTGATTCCCCATATCACCGACGAAATCAAACAGTTCATCCGCCTCGGGGCGGGCGATGCCGAGGTGGCCATCGTCGAAATCGGCGGCACGGTGGGCGACATCGAGTCGCTGCCGTTCCTCGAAGCCATCCGTCAGATGGGCGTACAGCTTGGCCGTAACAACGTGTGCTACATCCACCTCACGCTGGTGCCCTACATCGCCTCCGCCGGGGAGATCAAGACCAAACCGACGCAGCACTCCGTCAAGGAGTTGCGCGAGATCGGCATCCAGCCCGACATCCTGATGTGCCGTTCCGACCGTCCCTTGCCGGAGGGCGAGCGGCGCAAGATCGCGCTGTTTACCAATGTATCCGAAGAAGCGGTGATTTCGGCAGTCGATGTCGATTCGATCTACAAGATTCCCACTCTGTTCCATGAGCAGATGCTGGACGAGATCGTCTGCCACAAACTGGGTATCCTCGCCAAGGCTGCGGATCTTTCCGTGTGGCGCGACCTGGTCTATCGCCTGGAACACCCCGAACACACCATCGACATCGCGTTCGTCGGCAAGTACGTGGATCTCACCGAATCCTACAAATCGTTGTCCGAAGCATTGATCCACGCGGGCATCCATACGCACAGCAAGATCAATATCCATTACATCGATTCCGAAAATATCGAAAACGATGGCGTGGCGAGCCTGGAAAACATGCATGCCATTCTGGTGCCGGGCGGCTTCGGCAAACGTGGCGTGGAGGGCAAGATACAGGCGATACGTTATGCGCGCGAAAAGCGGATTCCCTATCTGGGTATCTGTTTAGGCATGCAGCTCGCGGTGATCGAGTACGCGCGTAACGTCGCCGACCTGCCGGGCGCACACAGCACCGAATTTGACCCCGATACCCCTTATCCGGTAGTCGCACTCATCAGCGAGTGGCAAAACCGCGACGGCAAGACGGAAACGCGCACGGAGCAGTCCGACCTGGGCGGCACCATGCGGCTGGGCGGGCAAGTGTGCCGCCTGGGTGAGAATACCTTGGCGCGTAAGGTCTATGGCGCGGAAAGCATCACCGAACGCCATCGCCACCGCTATGAAGTCAACAATGGCTATCTGGCGCAACTGGAGCAGGCCGGACTTTGCGTGAGCGGGAAATCGCCGAGCGAGGAATTGTGCGAAATGGTGGAATTGCCGGATCATCCCTGGTTCATCGGCTGCCAGTTTCACCCCGAATTCACCTCGACGCCGCGCGATGGGCACCCCCTGTTCAAAGCGTTCGTCGAAGCGGCGTTGCAACATGCCGGCGCGAACTGAGTCCATCTGATGAAACTTTGCCATTTTGAAGCCGGGCTGGACAAACCGCTATTCCTGATCGCCGGGACGTGCATTATCGAGTCGCGCCAGCTTGCGCTGGATACTGCGGGTGCCCTGAAGGAAATCTGTGCCGGCCTGGGTATTCCGTTCATTTACAAATCCTCCTACGACAAGGCCAATAGGAGTTCAATAAAATCCTTTCGCGGCAATGGGATAGAGGAAGGTCTTGATATTCTTAGCGATGTTCGGAATCAGATCGGCGTGCCGGTGCTGACGGATGTGCATAGCGTCGAAGAAATTCCCGTGGCGGCAGCGCTGGTGGACGTATTGCAAACCCCGGCTTTCCTATGCCGCCAGACCGACTTCATTCAGGCGGCAGCCCGTTCCGGCAAGCCGGTGAACATCAAGAAAGGCCAGTTCCTGGCGCCGTGGGACATGAAACAGGTCGTCGACAAGGCGCGCCGTGCCGGCGGTGCCGACAACATCATGGTTTGCGAGCGTGGTGCCACGTTCGGCTATAACAATCTGGTATCGGATATGCGCTCGCTGATGGTGATGCGTGACACCGGGTGCCCGGTGGTATTCGATGCCACCCATTCGGTGCAACTTCCGGGAGGGCAGGGCGACAAAAGCGGTGGACAGCGCGAATTCGTGCCGGTGCTGGCGCGGGCGGCGGTGGCGGCAGGGGTTTCCGGGCTGTTCATGGAAACCCATCCGAATCCCGACGTGGCGCTCTCGGATGGCCCCAATGCGTGGCCGCTGGGACGCATGCGTGAGTTGCTGGAAACCTTGATCGAGTTGGATGCTCTGGTGAAAAGAACGGGTTTCATTGAGCATAATTTGTAAGAATATCTATTTTAAGGACAAGAAGATGAGCGCTATTGTTGATGTCATTGCGAGAGAAATTCTGGATTCCCGCGGCAACCCCACCGTCGAAGCCGACGTGTTGTTGGAATCGGGGGTGATAGGTCGCGCTGCGGTACCCTCCGGCGCTTCCACCGGCACGCGCGAGGCGGTCGAGTTGCGCGATGGCGACAAGGCACGCTATCGCGGTAAAGGCGTATTGAAGGCCGTAGAGAACGTCAACACTGAAATTTGCGAGGCGATCATCGGCCTGGATGCTGAAGATCAAAGTTTTATCGACAAGACACTGATCGAACTGGACGGTACGGACAACAAGTCCCGCTTGGGGGCGAACGCCATTCTGGCAGTTTCCATGGCGGTGGCCAAAGCTGCCGCCGAGGAATCCGGATTGCCGCTTTATCGCTATCTGGGTGGCGCCGGGCCGATGCATCTGCCGGTGCCGATGATGAACATCATCAACGGCGGCGCCCATGCCGCACACAGCACCGACATTCAGGAATTCATGGTGATTCCGCTCGGTTTGCCGACTTTTCGCGAGGCCTTGCGTTGCGGGACGGAAATTTTCCATGCGCTGCACAAGATTCTCGACGCCAAAGGCTTGCCGACCACGGTCGGAGATGAAGGCGGTTTTGCACCCAGCCTGCCTAACAACGAGGCCGCATTGCAGTTGATTGTCGAAGCCATTGAGGCAGCAGGCTATCTGCCGGGTTCGGATGCTGCCATCGGCCTGGATTGTGCCAGTTCGGAATTTTTCAAGGACGGCAAGTATCACCTGACCTCGGAAGGAAAAGTGCTGTCCTCAGCCGAACTCACCGACCTCATGGCCGCCTGGGTCGATAAGTACCCCATTATCAGCATCGAAGATGGGATGGCCGAACAGGACTGGGATGGCTGGAAACTGCTGACCGACAAGCTCGGCAAGTCGATTCAGCTGGTAGGCGACGATGTTTTTGTGACCAATCCGCGCATCCTGCGCGAGGGTATCCAGAAAGGGGTAGCCAATTCGATTTTGGTGAAAGTGAACCAGATCGGCACCTTGAGCGAGACCTTTGCCGCCGTAGAAATGGCCAAGCGCGCCGCCTACACCACGGTGATTTCGCACCGCTCGGGCGAGACCGAGGACACCACCATCGCCGACATCGCGGTGGCCACCAATGCCATGCAGATCAAGACCGGTTCCGCCAGCCGCTCGGAACGCATTGCCAAATATAACCAATTGCTGCGCATCGAGGAGGAGTTAGGGGACGCCGCCAGCTATGCCGGACGGGAGGCCTTTCCCCATCTGGGCTAAACGGCCACGCTAACAGGTCATGCGCTGGTTGACCCTGCTTTTGGTGGCGCTCATCCTCGCCTTGCAATACCCCCTATGGCTGGGCAAGGGGAGCTGGTTGCGGGTGTGGGAGGTTGACCGCGAATTGACCGGGCAGAAGGAGGCCACCCTGAAGCTCAAGGCACGCAATGCCTCACTGGATGCCGAGGTGCGCGACCTCAAGCAGGGATACGAGGCCATTGAGGAACGCGCGCGCAGCGAACTGGGCATGGTGAAGCGCGACGAGATTTTTTTTCAGGTTCTGGACAGCGGCAAGCCGTCGGCCAAACCGGAAGAGAAAGTGGAAGACCGGTGATTTCAGGCCGCCTCCATTGAAAAATGGCGCAACGGTTTTATGTTGTCCGGTCGGAAGATTGTTTGAATTAATCCGGGATTAACCCGAAACTTGTGGAGTATTGTAAATGGCTGTTGAACGCACACTTTCCATCATCAAACCCGATGCCGTCGCGAAAAATGTTATCGGTAAGATTTATTCCCGATTTGAAACCAATGGGTTGAAAATTGTTGCCTCGCGCATGAAGCATTTGTCGCGCGGCGAAGCCGAGGGTTTCTATGCGGTACACCGCGAGCGTCCCTTTTTCAAGGATTTGGTCGATTTCATGATTTCCGGACCGGTGATGATCCAGGCGCTGGAAGGGGAAAATGCGATTGCCAAGAACCGCGAACTGATGGGCGCGACCGACCCGAAAAAAGCGGAAAAGGGTACCATTCGCGCCGATTTTGCGGAAAGTATCGACGCTAATGCGGTGCACGGCTCCGATGGCCCGGATACCGCCAAGGTGGAAATCGCCTATTTTTTCCCCAGCATGGAAGTCTATAACCGCTGATGTCGGTTAACCTGCTCGATTTCGATCAGCAAGGGCTTCTCGCCTATTTTCAGGAAATCGGCGAGAAGCCTTTTCGCGCCCGGCAGTTGTTGCGCTGGGTTCATCAATTCGGCGAAAGCGATTTCGCCAGGATGAGCGATCTGGCGAAATCGTTGCGGGAAAAACTGCATGGCGTAGCGGTGATCGAGCCGCCACGCCTGCTATGCGAACAGCACTCCACCGATGGCACGCGCAAATGGCTGCTGGATGTCGGCGTGGGTAACGGCGTGGAAACCGTCTTCATTCCCGACGGGGAGCGCGGCACACTGTGCGTCTCCAGCCAAGTGGGGTGCGCCCTGGAATGCCGCTTTTGCGCCACCGGGCAACAGGGTTTTAACCGCAACCTGAGCGTTGCCGAGATCATCGGCCAGTTGTGGTGGGCCAACAAGGCGCTGGGTTGCACGCCGCGCAACGAGCGGGTGATCAGCAATGTCGTCCTGATGGGCATGGGCGAACCGCTGCTGAATTACGACGCCACCTTGACGGCCCTGCACCTGATGCTGGATGACTACGCCTACGGCCTGTCGCGCAGGCGCGTGACGGTCAGCACCTCCGGCATCATCCCGGCAATGGACCGCCTGCGCGAGGATTGCCCGGTAGCGCTGGCGGTATCGCTACACGCGCCTAACGACGCCTTGCGCGACCAACTGGTGCCGATCAACCGCAAATATCCATTGCACGAACTGATGGCGGCCTGCCGCCGCTATGTGGAAAGCGCGCCACGCGATTTCGTCACGTTCGAATATGTCATGCTTGATAGTGTCAATGACACCCCGCAACACGCACGCGAACTGGTTGAATTGACGCGTGAAGTGCCTTGCAAATTCAACCTGATTCCCTTCAATCCGTTCCCCCAGTCCGAATACCGGCGTTCAAGACCGGACGCCCTGCGCCGTTTCGGCGAAACGCTGATGCGGGCAGACATTGTCACCACCACGCGCAAGACGCGCGGCGGCGACATCGACGCTGCCTGCGGGCAACTGGCCGGGCAGGTGCGTGACAAAACCCGGCGCAACACAGCACAGGTGGCAACATGAAAAAAACCGTTGTGATACTCGCCGGATTGATCGCCAGTTTTTGGCAGTTTCAAAGTTGGGCGGAGCCGCCGCGCAATCAGACACAGAGCCGCGCCCAGATTCATACCGAGTTGGGGGCGGCCTATTTCAGCCGCGGTCAGCTAGCGGTAGCGCTGGAAGAACTGAAAGAAGCGGTCAGTTCAGATGCGCGCTATGCTCCGGCGCACAACATGCTTGGTCTGGTATACATGGAACTGCTGGAATTCCCGCAAGCAGAAGAGAGTTTTCAGCGCGCATTCAGCCTGGATCGAAACAACCCGGAATTTCACAATAACTATGGGTGGTTTCTGTGTCAGCGTGGACGAGTCGACGATGCCATCAAGCATTTTTTCATGGCGCTGAAAAATCCGCTCTATACCACGCCGGAAAAATCCTACCTGAATGCCGGGATGTGTTCGATCAAAAAAGGGGATGCGGAAGGTGCCGAGACTTTTTTTCTAAAAGTGCTGAAGCTGCGCGCACAAGAGCCGCAGGCTCTGTATTACCTGAGCGAACTGGCCGCCAAGCGCAAGGATTATTTTGAGGCAAGAAATTATCTTGCGCAGTTGCTGCAAACGGTGACACCGGGTCCAGAAATCCTGTGGCTGGCGGTGCGCATCGAACGACAGTTGGGAAACCGGGATGCGGAAGCCGGATATGGAGCGCAATTGCGCAAACATTTTCCGGATTCCCGTGAAGCCCTGGCGTTGCGTGGCGGCCATTTCGATTATTCCGCGTTTGCCAAACCAGACGGGCAGAAAGGGACCAAGTGAGCGAAGAAATGCTGGAAACGCCAACCGAGGCTATACCGCCGCTTCCGGGCGCGGTGCTGTCTGCAGCGCGGAAGGAGCAGGGCCTCAGCGTGGTTGACGTGGCACGCAGCCTGCGATTGTCCGTGCGGCAGGTGGAGGCCATCGAAACCGATGATTACGAGCGCTTGCCCGGTAAAACCTTTCTGCGCGGTTTCGTGCGAAATTACGCCAAGTTGTTGCATCTCGACCCTGATCCCTTGCTCAAGGCCCCACAACTCTCGGTTAGCGGGGATTTCCAGCCCAAGGTGATTTCGGTACCGGTCAGCCAGGTCGAATTGAACGCCTCGCGCAGCCAGCGCCGCTTCACTAGCGCGCAGCCGCCATCGTTGCTGAAATATGCGCTGATCGGCATGCTTATTTTGGCCGGGGTGGCGTGGGTCGTTTTTGAAATATTTTTCGGCAACGGTGTGACTACGGTTGTGGTAAAACCTGCCGGTGACGGCGAGGTGGTGACGCTAAGCCTGCCGCTTGCTGCGAGCGAGGAAAAACCCGCCAGCACCGAATCATCCGCGCCACCCGTTCCCGTGGCGGAAACACAGCAGCCCCCGGCATCCGCGCCAACAACGGCTGCCGAGGCCGGGGGGGCAGCGCCGGGCAGCGCCAAGATCAGGCTCATCTTCGGCGGTGAATCCTGGATCGACCTCAGGGACAAAGGTGGCCGAACCATCTACAAGCAGACCGGCCAGGCAGGCGATGAGCAGATCATCTCGGGCACGGCTCCTTTTTCGCTGACGGTGGGCAAGGCAAGCAACGTAACGGTTTATTACAACGACAAACCGGTTGACCTGGCACCTCACAGCAGTGGCGACGTGGCGCGCCTGACCCTGAACTAACGCCATGTTCCACGTTGAAATTCCGCGCCGCAAAAGTCGGCAGATTCGTGTGGGCAACGTGCTGGTGGGCGGCGATGCGCCGATCAGCGTGCAGACCATGACCAACACTGAAACCTGTGACGTCGAGGCCACACTCGCCCAGATCGAGCGGGCGGCCAGCGCCGGCGCTGATCTCGTGCGGGTTTCCGTGCCCAGCATGGAGGCCGCTGAGGCATTCGGCAAGATACGGCAGCGCTCGCCGGTGCCGCTGATTACCGACATTCACTTCGACCACAAGATCGCCCTGCGCGTCGCGGAATTGGGCGCGGATTGTCTGAGGATCAATCCCGGCAACATTGGCCGGGAAGACCGCGTGCGCGCGGTGGTGCAATCGGCCAAGGATCACGGCATCCCGATACGCATCGGCGTCAATGCCGGCTCGCTGGAAAAGGACATACAGCAAAAATATGGCGAGCCAACTCCGCAAGCCATGGTGGAATCGGCCTTGCGCCATATCGAGATACTCGACCGCTTGGATTTTCCTGATTTCAAGATCAGCCTGAAGGCTTCCGAGATATTCATGACGGTGGAAGCTTATAAACTGCTCGCCACGCAGATTGAGCAGCCCTTGCATCTGGGAATCACCGAAGCCGGCGGCTTGCGCGCCGGCAGTGTAAAATCGGCCATCGGCCTGGGGCTGCTGCTGGCGCAGGGGATCGGCGACACTATTCGGGTGTCCCTGGCCGCCGACCCGGTAGAAGAGGTCAAGGTGGGCTTTGACATACTGAAAAGCCTGCATCTGCGGAACAAGGGCGTAAACATCATCGCTTGTCCGTCCTGCTCGCGTCAGGAATTCGATGTCATCAAAACCGTGAACGCACTGGAGCAGCGCCTTGAGGGGGTGCTAGAGCATTTGGACGTGGCGGTGATCGGCTGTGTGGTTAATGGCCCCGGCGAGGCGCGCGAAGCGGACATCGGCCTAGCTGGCGGTTCTCCGAATCTGCTCTATATCGAAGGCAAACCCAGCGGCAAGGTGTCGGAAGAGGAAATCGTCGATGAAATAGAGCGCCAGGTGCGCCTGCGCATCGCCAGAATGAAAGAGAAAGCAGAAACATGAGCACTATTCAAGCCATTCGCGGCATGAACGACATCCTCCCGCAGCATGCGGATTTATGGGCGTTTTTCGAAGAAACCGTGCGGGACTGGCTGGCTGCCTATGGCTATCGCAGCATCCGCATGCCCATCGTCGAGCAGACCAGTCTGTTTAAACGCGCTATCGGCGAAGTGACCGACATTGTCGAAAAAGAAATGTACACCTTCATCGACGCACTCAATGGGGAAAGCCTGACCCTGCGCCCTGAAGGCACGGCTTCCTGCGTGCGCGCCGTACTGCAACACAATCTGCTCTACGCTGCGCCGCAGCGCTTGTGGTACATGGGGCCGATGTTTCGCCACGAACGCCCGCAAAAGGGGCGCTACCGCCAGTTCCACCAAGTCGGCATCGAGTCGCTCGGGTATGCAGGACCGGACATTGACGCCGAACACATCGTCATGACCGCGCGTTTGTGGAAACAACTCGGGCTGGATGGCATCGTGCTGCAGGTCAACACGCTCGGTAGTAGCGAAGACCGCTTGCGCCACCGCGCGCGGCTGGTGCACTACCTGGAAAAGCACTTGGACAGCCTGGACGAGGATGCACGCCGCCGCCTGCACACTAACCCGCTGCGCGTACTGGATAGCAAAAATCCGGCAATGCAGACACTGATAGATGCCGCGCCGCGCTTGCTGGATGAC
This sequence comes from uncultured Sulfuricella sp., assembly GCA_964527565.1. Classification (GTDB taxonomy): domain Bacteria; phylum Pseudomonadota; class Gammaproteobacteria; order Burkholderiales; family Sulfuricellaceae; genus JAGXQV01. Next base: position 41,983 of record CAZGOY010000018.1, read on the forward strand.
CTGGGCGAAGATGCGCTCAAACATTTTGAGATGTTGCAAGGCATGCTGCGCAATGCGGAAATCAGTTATGAGATCAACCCGCGCCTGGTGCGCGGGCTGGATTATTACAACTACACGGTATTTGAATGGGTGACCGACCGGCTGGGTGCGCAGGGCACCGTCTGCGCAGGCGGGCGTTACGACGGGCTGATCGAACAGATCGGCGGCAAACCAGCTCCGGCCTGCGGTTTTGCGATGGGGGTGGAGCGTTTGCTGGCCTTGCTGGAAGAAGGCGGTTTTCAGCCGCCAGCTCAAGTGCCGTCAGCTTACGTGCTGCACATGGGAGAAGCCGCTACGGGAATGGCCTGGCAAGTGGCTGAAAAGCTGCGGGACCAGCGCCTGGATGTTATCCTGCACTGCGGTGGCGGCAGTTTCAAGACACAAATGAAGAAAGCCGATGCCAGTGGCGCTCGCTACGCCATCATCATCGGTGAAGACGAAGCTTCAGCCGGCGAAGTCAGCATCAAACCCTTGCGTGAACTGGGCGGGCAGGCACGCATGACAGTCGAAGCGACGGCAGAATTACTGCGCCGCACATGAATTTCTGAAAAAGGGTATTAACGACATGGCAACCTACGATCTGGATGAACAGGAAAAGATTGATGCTCTCAAGGCATGGTGGAAACAACACGGCAACACCGTCATTCTGGGGGTGGCGGTATTTGCTGCCACGGTGGTGGGGGTGCAGGGCTGGCGCCAATACCAGATCAACCAGGCAATGAAGGCCTCAATGACTTACGATGCCTTGCAAAACCTGCTCAAGAGCGGTGAAGCGAAAAAATCCCGTGATACCGCAGGCCAAATCATCGACCAATATCCCGGCACGGCCTACGCGCCGCGCGCCGCGTTACTCATTGCCAAAACCAACCATGATGTCGGCGATGTTCAGAGCGCCAGGGCACAACTGCAATGGGCAAGCGAGCACGCCGATGAAGAAGAAGTGCGTGATACGGCTAGGCTGCGTCTGGCCGCTGTGTTGCTGGATGAGAAAAATTTTGGAGAAGCCCTCAAACAGGTTGAAGGGACCTCCAACCCGGCTTTCGCCGCGCTTTTCGCCGATGTGAAGGGGGATATCCTGGCTGCCCAGGGAAAGACGCAGGAGGCGCGTACCGCATATAAAACGGCACTGGAGAAAATGGGGAGCAAAGGCACCTATCGCCAGATAATCAAAATGAAAATGGAAAGTTTGGGCAGCTAGGCTAGCCCCTTGCAAGGAAAACACCCGTGAATTTACTCAAGCGATACCCGGCGATATTTCTGCTTTCCGTATTGGCGGGGTGTTCTACCGTCACCGAGCAGGTAAGCACTGGTTTTGGGCTGTTCGGTGCCACCAAGGCCACTGCGGAAGCCGCCGTTTTGCAGGATTTCAAGACCAGCGCTGAAGTCAGGCACGCCTGGCGACAACAAGTCGGTACGGCAGGCGGTTTTGTTTTTACCCCGGTCTTGCTCGGCGAAAGCCTGTTTGCCACGGGGCGGGATGGCCAAATCGCGCGTTTCTCGGCAGACAGCGGCGCACAGCTATGGCGCATCGATACGGGGAACAAACTTTCCGGCGGGGTAGGGGGCAACGACCGGCTGTTGCTGGCAGGCACCGACAAGGGGGAGGTCCTGGCGTTCGACCATGACGGCAAACTTCAATGGCGTGCCAAAGTCAGCAGCGAGGTGTTAAGCGCGCCGCAAATCGCTGATGAGATTGTTGTGGTACGTGCCGGTGATGGTCGCATTTATGGTCTGGATGCCAGGGATGGCAAACGAAAATGGGTTTACCAACGCGCCATGCCGCCGCTGTCACTGCGTAACTACTCGGGCGTGACCATCACGCGCGGTGCGGTTCTGGTCGGCTTTCCCGGAGGAAAGCTAGTGGCCCTGAATCTGGTAGACGGCACCGTCGGCTGGGAGGCGACGGTGGCGCTGCCGCGCGGCGCCACGGAGCTGGAACGCATTGCCGATATTGCTAGCCTGCCGGTGGCTGATGAAGGCACGGTCTGCGCTGTGGCGTTTCAAGGACGCTTGGCCTGCTTTGATCTGTTTAAAGGCAGCCAACTGTGGACGCGGGAAATTTCCAGCATTTCCGGCCTGAGCATGGATAGACGCTATCTGTATCTTAGTGATGCAAAGGGGGCGGTTCACGCCCTCGACAAGCATACCGGTGCCAGCATCTGGAAGCAGGACAAGTTGTTCGGCCGCGAACTGACCGCGCCGCAGATCTTGAACGGGCATGTGGCGGTAGCCGATTACCGGGGCTATGTACATATTCTCTCCGGTGAAGACGGCGGCCTTGCGGCTCGTAGCGCCACGGACGGTCACGCCGTCGTGGCGCCGCTTCTGGCACAGCGTGACAGGCTGTTTCTGCAAACGGCCAATGGCGGACTATTCGCCTTGGTTTTACAGTAATACTCCATAACCTCGGATAGGCTTACCATGGCAGATAATACGGAAACCAGCCCAGACATCTCGGCCTTTCTGGCTTCGGCGATACACGACATGAAAAATTCGATCAGCGTGTTGATCAATTTTCTCGACGACAATATCACCAACTTGGAACCAGCAGCACAGCGCCAAGCAGCGCCCATGCTGTACGAGGTCAAACGCGTCAACGCCAACCTGATTCAGATGCTGGCGATTTACAAGGTTGGCAACAAATTCTACCCTTTCGACCTAACGGAAATTTCAATTGAAGATTTTGTTGGCGAGATAACCTCGCAAAACAAGACGTTGCTGGATTATCTTGGTATAACGCTCGAACTTGATTGCGATGAAGACCTAAGCTGGTATTTCGATTACGAACTGGTCTCCGGGGTGATTTCCCACGCCCTCAACAATGCCGCGCATTACACCGGCGACAAATTGAGATTGTCGGCGAAGGAGGAGGGGGGCGAACTGGTGATCCGCGTCGAGGACAACGGCAGCGGTTATCCCGACAGCATCATCAAAGCAGGGGACGCCGTCAGCAAGGGAGTGAGTTTTGCCTCCGGCAGTACGGGATTGGGCCTGTATTTTTCATCGATGGTGGCAAAACTTCACAAGAATCGTGGCAAGGTCGGTTCGATGGCGCTGGAGAACGGCGGGAAATATGGTGGCGGCTGCTTCATTTTGCGCTTGCCGTAAGCAGATATAAGGAAATTTCATGTACGCGGTTTCAGATACCAATACCCTGTTTGCCAGCAAGCGTTACCTGATCATCGACGATTTTCAGGGCATGCGCTCGATGATGCGCGAAATGTTGAAAGCCTTTGGCGCCAAACATATCGACACAGCCAGCAACGGCAACGAAGCGATAGCCAGCCTGGAAAACAACAAATACGACGTGGTGCTGTGCGACTACAACCTGGGCATCGGCAAAAACGGTCAGCAAGTCCTTGAAGAAGCCAAGCACCGCGATCTTATCGGAATGGCGACGGCATGGATTATCGTTACGGCGGAAAAAACCTCCGATTTGGTTATCGGCGCAGCTGAACACATGCCGGACGATTACATTATCAAACCGGTCAACGAGGCCACGGTCAGAAGTCGGCTGGAAAAAGTCATCGCCCGAAAAGAGGCGTTACTCGACATCGAAAAGGCAGTACGAGCCAAGAATCACGCACGCATAGTGACGCTGTGCGACGAGGTGTTGGCAACCAGCAAAACCAATATTACGGAATTGTTGCGCATCAAGACCAACACGCTGCTTACCATGGGAAAATTTGAGCAGGCCAAACAGGTTTTCGAGCAGATACTCGCCAAACGCGACATCCCGTGGGCTAAAACTGGCCTGGGAAAGGTCTATTTTCATAGTGGAGATATGGAAAGAGCGCGCCAGATATTCCGCGAAGTCATCACGGAGAATCCCGCCTACCTTGAAGCCCACGACTGGCTTGCCAAGTGTCACCACGAAGCCGGAGAACTCAGCGAAGCGCAACGCGTCCTGTCGCGCTGTACGGAATTGTCGCCGAATTCAGTGACCCGCCAAAAATATCTTGGGGAAATCGCCCACCAGCGCGGCGACCTGGAAACCGCCGAAAGTGCATTCCGCAAAACGATCAAGCTGGGCGAATTCTCGGTACACAAAACCCCGGTCGCCTACCTTGGCCTGGCAAAAATCTGCTCGGACAAGGCAAATCACACCGAAGCATTGCAAATTCTCAAGAGCGTACACAAGGAATTTGACAACTCTGAGACCAAGCTGCACGCTAAAGTTGTGGAAGGCATGGTTTATCGTAAATCCGGAGATTTTGTCAACGCCGGGAAACTTTCCAAGGAAGTTGCCGCACTGATAGAAACGGACAAGGATCAACTTCCTTCCGGCGTCATGCTGGAAGCGGCCCAGCTGTTCCTTGAAACCGGCAACAAGGAATTAGCGGAGAATCTAGTGCAAAACGTGGTCAAGAACAACCACGAGAACACCCAGTTGCTGGCCCAGGTCAACACACTCTACAGCCAAGCTGGCATGGAAGATGAAGGCCTGAAGTTGGTCGAAACTTCGCGTCAGGAAGTTATTGATGCCAACAACCGCGGCGTGACCCTGGCCAAGGACGGCAAGCTTGATGAAGCCATCCATCTGCTCAGAGACGCGCGCACCATGCTACCGAACAACAAGCGCATTATGATCAACTTGGCTAACGTGGCTGTTCTTTCCATGCGCCAGAATGGAAAAAGCGACAATCTGATGCAGATGGCACGCGAATGCCTGGAGCGTGTCGCCAAACTCGACCCGCAGGAAAAATGGTGCGTGCAATTGCAAACCGCTTTGGACGTCCTTTCCAAGGAAAAATAACCCCAGATTTTCTGTTAGCCACTTTTATGCGCGAGGTTGATAGCTTGCGGAACCTAGACAAGACTCAAACCGAAGTAATTGAAAGCCTTCTGATGGCCGCGTATCGTGCAAAAAAGGCAGACCTGTCGGAGAGTGCCCGCAGCAATTCCGCCTGGTCACCACGTGGAGTATTGACAAAATCGCAGAACCACTGGGTATGGACAAAGAAGTTTGAGACGGGGATGTTGAGTCGGCATAGCAATTGCGTATAATGTGCATTATGTTAAATTACAATGATCCAATCGCCCCGGTTTTTCCGGAAATTTTTTATTCCCATCTGTCTCGAGCCATGAGGTTTAAGAATTTGTCTATTAAGGTGGCACAAAAGCAAAGCCATGCGGTTTGACAGCTCCCTTAGCACTTGTGCATCACCGCATTCCTCAATAACAGTTTCTGTTACTGTTGCAGCTATCCCAGCAAGACATCTTCCGCTTGTTGCAAGTCGCCCAGGACACCAAACAGAACCAGCGCATCGCCTGCCCGCAAAATGGTTTCCGGTTTCGGCGCCGGAATACGTTTGCCATCTCGCGCCAGTGCGGTGATAACCACGCCGTCGAGCTGGAGACTTCCCAATGTTTGCCCAATAAAACGGCTACCGGCTGGTATTTGTACGGGATACAAGCGGTCGCTATCGCGTAGCCCCGCATCGTCGGGAAACGCGCTATTGCCACGAAAAAATTCATGTAGCAACCGGTAGCGGCTACTACGCAACGCCTGCATGCGGCGCACTACACGCGATAAAGGCACATTCAGCAGCAGCAGCGCGTGTGACGCGATCATCATGCCGGCCTCCAGCGTTTCTGGCACCACTTCAGTGGCGCCTGCCCGGCGCAATTCTTCGACATGAGTTTCATCACGGGTACGCACCATCACCGGCAAATCCGGGTGTAGGGTGCGTACCTGTTGCAGCACTTTATGCGCGGACGCCACATCCTCGTGGCTGACGACCACCAGGCGTGCGCTTGCCACCCCCACTGCTTCCAGCATGTCGTGTTCTGATGAATCGCCGTAATAGACCGGTTCACCTGCGATACGCGCTTCCCGCACGCGGGGCGCGTCGAGATCAAGTGCCACATAGGGAATTTTCTCTTCTTCCAGAAAATGTCCCAGGCTTTGCCCGATGCGTCCGTAACCGCAAATGATGACGTGGCCGCTGAAATGTTCCCCTACGGCCACGCTGATCTGAGTGGTATCCCCCTCACCGGTATCATTTGCAGAAGAAGCGAAGCGCAACGCCAGAGTGTGGTTGTAACGAATCAGGAAAGGCGCGGCAATCATCGAAAACAGCACGGAGGTCAGTGCGATCTGCGCAGTTTGTTCAGCGATTACCCGCGCATCCAAAGCGATGGCCAGCAGCGCAAAGCCAAATTCCCCGCCCACTGCCAGCAACAGGCCGGTGCGCCATGCGGTTACGGTGTCCATTCCGCTTCTCCTGACGAGATAAGCCACCAAAAGGCTTTTCACTCCCAGCAGCACGACAGCGCCAGCCAGCGCCCAATGCCACACCTGAGGAATCGAAAATGGATCGAACAACATGCCGATGCTGACGAAAAACAGCCCCAGCAATGCGTCACGAAACGGCCTGATGGTGGATTCCACCTGGTGACGGAATTCGGTTTCCCCCAGCATCATCCCCACCAGAAAGGCGCCAAATGCCATGGACAAGCCCAGGCTGCTGGTCACCCAGGCTGCCACCAGGGAAACAAACAGCACGTTGAGCGTAAAGAGTTCGGGGGAATGCCGCGCCGCCACCGCATGAAACAGGGGGCGCAGCAGCCAGCGTCCGGCGAGGAACACCAGCACGAATGCCGCCACCGCCTTGGCCAGCGCCCAGGCCAGTGAGCCTGCCAGTTCCTGGGCAGCAACGACGCCGAGCACCGGGATCACCACCACGAAGGGCACGGCGGTCACGTCCTGGAACACCGACATGGCCGTGCCCAGCCGCCCGTGCCGACTATGTTCCTCGCCCTGCTCGGCGAGTTGCTTGCTGATGATGGTGGTGGAAGATTGGGCAAACACCGCTCCGACAACAAAAGCCGCTACCGGCGGCAAACCGAGCAGCCATGCGCAAACACCGATGACCACCGTGGTCAGCAGCACTTGGCCGGTGCCCAGCCCCAGCACCAGATGGCGCAATGCGTGAATTTGCGGTAGGGAAAAGCTCAGGCCGATGGTGAAAAGAAGAAAAACGATACCGAATTCCGCGATCACGCGAATGTCATGCGCCTCGATCACCGGCCCGGCAGTATGCGGACCCAGCAGCACGCCCACCAGGAGATAGCCTAGGCTGGAGGGAATCCGCAAGCCCTGGAACATCGTGACCACGGCAACAGACAGGCCCAACAACAATAGCAGGAGGATGAAATGATGCTCGGACATATCCGCTCAGCGCACCAGATAATCCAGCGCCAGACCGGCGAATACCGCCGCGCCGAACCAGTTGTTGTGCAAAAAGGCCTTGAAACAGCGGGCACGGTCGCGGTGACGGATGAGCGTGTAATGGTAGGCGGCAATGCACGCCGCCACAGCCAGGCCGACAAAATATAGGACGCCGAAGCGCAGTTCTGCGCCAACCCCGGCCAGGATGGCGAGCGTGACGGCGTAGCACAGCATGACCGCCGCCACGTCGAAACGACCGAAGGTAATGGCGGAAGTCTTGATGCCGATTTTCAGGTCGTCGTCGCGGTCGACTAGGGCGTATTCCGTGTCGTAGGCCACTGCCCAGAACACGTTGGCGGCCAGCAGCCACCACGCCAGCGCGGGCACGCTGCCGGTCTGCGCGGCAAAGGCCATGGGGATGCCGAAACCGAAGGCAATGCCCAGATAGGCCTGCGGGATGGCGAAAAAACGCTTGGTGTAGGGATAGCTGGCGGCAAGAAACAGCGCCGCCCCGGACAGCAGCAGGGTCAGGCGGTTGAGCGTCAGGATCAGCAGGAAGGAGAGCACGACCAGCAGCGCCGCCAGCGCCAGCGCCTCCTTGCCGCTGACCAGCCCGGCGGCCAGCGGGCGGGCGCGGGTGCGCTCGACATGCGGGTCGAAATGACGGTCGGCGTAATCGTTCATCACACAACCGGCGGAACGCATCAGGACGGTGCCGAGCACGAATATCCACACCAGCATTCCCTGCGGCGCGCCAGCGCCGGCAATCCATAGCGCCCACAAGGTCGGCCACAGGAGCAGCAGGATACCGATGGGCTTGTCGAGCCGCATCAGCCGCTCATAAAGGGCGAGCCGTTCGCGCCAGTTCATTCGGACAATTCCAGTATGGCCGGCAGGAACACTTCGGTGACCTGGATGGCACGGCCATTCAGGGTGAAGGTGGAGCGCCGCGCCCACAGGCTGGATGGCGGGTTTTCCAGCGTCTGGCAGGCATGCCGGTATAGCCAGTGGCGTTGGGTCAGTTTCTTGTATTGCAGCGGCGCGCGCTTCACCTGAGGGTCGCTGAACAGAACATCGCCCAGCGGACGCCCCCCGAGGCGACGCAAGCCGCGCCAACGCCCGCGCAGGCTGGCGAACGGCAGGACGCTGTGGGCGTAAACCAGCGGAACATCACCACAATACAGGAACACTTCGCGCAGCAGCGCGTGTTGCGGGCGGGAAGGGCTCCCTCCGCTTGCCGCCCAGCCTGCTTCCACGCGGACGCCGCGCACGCTGAAGGCCGCGCAACGCGCCATGATGCGGCGCGTCAGCGAGCCCCGGTCGAGCAGCCAGTGACGGCACGCGCCGACATGCAGACGCAAATGCTCGTGCCAACCGGCAGGATAAAGGGAAATCTTCATCGGGAACTAAACCAGGAAGCCTTCGGCAATGCGCTGATACACCAGGCACCGCAGGTAGAGCGCTTCCTGTTCCGGCACCTGTATGAATTCCACCCCATGTTCCGTCGGCGAAGCGGTACTGGCCGTCGCACGCCGCGCATGGCGGATGCGCGCTTCCAGCACAAAATCGTGACAATAGCCGTCCGCTTCGGCATGGAAGGAAAGCGTCACACTCTCCCCTTCCCCCCCCAAGGGGACGGCAGCATCCACGCGCGCGCCGGAGACGCTAAGATTGACCACAGTCACATCCACCCGCTTTCCCGCGCATTCCGCCGTACCGGGCAGGCTTGCCTTTGCCCAGGGCGCCTTGCGCAAACTTTGGCGCTGCACATGCTCGGGAAAGGAAAGGTGCATATAGGGAGAAGGCGCGAGGCAAGCCTTGATGATCTGCGACTGGAACACGTAAATATTGCGGCCGGTGAGCATCCGCACCTCGACGCGCTCGCCTTCCACCATGGACACAGGTTGACGGCGGATGCGCGGCGTCGTCACCAGGATGCTCATGTCGCGGATATAGCCGACCAGGCGCGTAAAATAATGCGGCTGGTGGTCGCGCTCCGGCAGATGGATCTGCACCACTTCCCACATTTGCGGCTTGATGCCATTGGGCGGAAACATTTCCCCGGCGGAAACGTCCTCGAATGCCCCCGCTACGGAAAACTCCTCCACCGGTGCGGAAACCGCCATCGCATCGGCATCCGGGCTGCGGAACAGGCCGATCAGCGGATAGCCGGCGGGCAGCGTTTCGCCCTGGTTGAACAGGATATGTCCGTCCTCGTCGAACAGCGGCCACGGCAACGGTTCGCCGGCCACCACGTCCGGTGCGGAAAGGGGAAGTAGATTCATGCGCTAACCATAACAAAATCGGGCGTTGCCGTCACGCCTTGAGCAGTTCGTGACGCCCGCCCAGCCAGCGCTCAAGATGACGGGCGGCATGCTGCGGATAATCACGCAAGAGGATTTCCGCCGTATTGCGTGCCTGTTCCAGCAAATCCTGGTGGCATTCCAGGTCGGCGACTTTCAGCATGGGCACGCCGCTTTGCTTCGCGCCGAGAAATTCTCCCGGCCCGCGCAACTGTAAATCGCGGCGCGCGATTTCGAAACCGTCGCTGCTCTCATGAATGATCTTCAGGCGTTCGCGGGCGGTTTCCGACAAGGGTTGCTGGTAGAGCAACAGGCACACGCTGGCGGCAGCCCCCCGCCCTACCCGCCCGCGCAGCTGGTGCAACTGGGAGAGGCCCATGCGCTCGGCGTTTTCGATGATCATCAGCGAGGCGTTCGGCACATCGACACCGACCTCGATCACCGTGGTCGCCACCAGCAGGTGAATGTCCCCGGCCTTGAACGCCGCCATGACGGCAGCCTTTTCGGCGGCGGGCAAACGTCCGTGCACCAGACCGATGTTCAGTTCCGGCAGGCAGGCGGAAAGCGTTTCCCAGGTTTCCGTGGCGGTCTTGAGTTGCAGGGTTTCGGATTCCTCGATCAGCGGACACACCCAATATGCCTGCCGCCCTTGCAGGCAGGCGGCACGCACCCGTTCCACCACCTCGGCGCGGCGCGTCTCCGACACCAGCTTGGTGAGCACCGGGGTACGCCCCGGCGGCAATTCGTCGATCAGCGAAACATCCAGGTCGGCGTAATAACTCATCGACAGGGTGCGCGGGATGGGCGTGGCGCTCATCATCAACTGGTGCGGCGTGACGTTGCCACCCTTGTGGCGCAGTGCCAAGCGCTGGTGGACGCCGAAACGGTGCTGCTCGTCGATGACAGCGAGGCCGAGGCGGCTGAATTCGACCTGTTCCTGGAACAGGGCATGGGTGCCGACCACCAGCCCCGCTCCCCCGCTGGCCGCTAGCGCCAGCGCGGCACGCTTTTCCCTGGCATTGAGACGTGCCGCCAGCCAGGCGGTTTTCACGCCGATGGCCGCCAGCCATTCGGCCAGCTTGAGAAAATGCTGTTCGGCGAGTATTTCGGTAGGCGCCATCAGTGCTGCCTGATAGCCGTTTTCGATAGCTTGCAGGGCGGCCAATGCCGCCACCACGGTCTTGCCGCTACCGACGTCGCCTTGCAGCAGGCGCTGCATGGGGTGCGGTTGCGTCAGATCGCGGCTGATTTCGGCGGCCACCCGCTGTTGCGCAGCGGTCAGGCCGAACGGCAAGGCGGCAAGGAATTTTCCCGTCAGCGTGCCGTTCGGCGCCAGCGATGGGGCATCCACGCTGCGCCGCCGCCGGTAATGCAGGCGCATGGAAAGCTGCTGTGCCAGCAGTTCATCGAAAGCCAGGCGCCGCCAAGCCGGATGGGTGCGTTCGCCGAGTGCGAGTTGCGAGGCTTCCGGGGGCGGCTGGTGCAGGTAGCGAATGCTGGCGGCGAAGTCCGGCAGGCCCAGCCGCTCGCACAGGGCCTCCGGCAAGGTATCGGCCAAATCCTGATCTTGCAGCGCCAGCCCGGCCAGCTTGCGCAGGACCGCCTGGGACAATCCGGCAGTGGTGGGATAAACCGGCGTCAGGGACTCGGCAAGCGGAGCGCCCTCCCCCACGGCGCGGCATCTCGGGTGCACCATTTCCGTGCCGTGAAAGCCATGCCGCAATTCGCCCAGCGCGCGCACGGTCTTGCCCTCTTCCAGCACCTTGGTCTGGCTGGGATAAAAATGCAGGAAACGCAGCGTGATCTGTCCGCCGCCATCCTGCAATATGCAGGTCAGCGCCTTGCGCGGACGGTACTGGATCTGCTGCTCGACGATGCGCCCTTCGACCTGCACCGTCTGGCCGAAGGGCGCATCGGCAATCGGGTAGAGGTGAGTTTCGTCCTCGTAACGCAAGGGCAGGTGCAGGAGAACGTCAAAGGCGCGCTGTATGCCCAGCTTGGCGAGTTTGTCGCGGACGGCCTTGCCGATTTTCCAGTCCATCATTCAGGCGCCAAGTACTGGGACAGGAAAGCGCTGTGCCTCAAGCCTTTTCGATATGCAGGATCGCATCCATTTCCACCAGCGCGGCGCGCGGCAGCTCTTTCACGCCGACAGCAGCGCGCGCCGGATAGGGCTGGTCGAAATACTTGGCCATGATTTCATTGACCTTGGCGAAATGGGCCAGATCGGTGAGATAGACATTCAGCTTGACGGTGGCGTTCAGCCCTGCTCCGGCGGCATTGGCCACGGCGCCCAGGTTGAGGAACACCTGCTCGATCTGCGCCTCGATGCCTTCTTTCATGACCATGCCGTGCGGGTCCAGGCCGATCTGGCCGGACAGGTACACCGTATCGCCCACGCGCACGCCTTGCGAATAGGTGCCGATGGCGGCGGGGGCATTGGGGGTGGAAAGGATTTGTCTGCTCATGGGTGGCTTCCTCGATCAATTTGGGTTAAAACAACTCCACTTCGCTCTGATAATGCTCGCTTTCCAAGGCACCCTTGGCAATCAGATCTTCATACAAGCAGACCTGGTTGCGCCCATGCTGCTTGGCGTAATAGAGCGCTTCGTCGGCGTGGCCCACGGTAGTGGAAGCGATGTCATCGCTGTGAATGTGGGTAAAACCGATGCTCACCGTCACCTGCCCGACCTGGGGAAAGTGGAAGGCTTCCACCGCCTTGCGGAAACGTTCGAGCACGGCACGCGCATTCTCCGGCGTCGCCGGTTCCAGCACCACCACGAACTCTTCACCGCCAAAGCGGAACAGCCTGTCGTTCTGGCGGAAGCTTTTTTCCATCAGCCGCGCCAGCAACAGGAGCACCTCGTCACCATACAGATGGCCGAAACGGTCGTTGACACTCTTGAAAAAATCGATGTCGATCACCGCCAGCCAGTGGCTCCAGCCAGGATGGATCTTGCGGCGGCGCGGCGCCTTGGGCTTTCCGCCGGACTTTGCATCTGCATGACGATAATGGGCGGTAATGCGGGCGATATTGTTGTCGAAGGTCTTGCGATTGAGCAGGCCGGTCAGGGTGTCGCGTTCGCTGTCGTCGAGTATCGACAGGTAATTCTGGTAAATTTTGAGAAAACCGGTCACCAGCTTGGCGCTGACCTTGCTGTGCCGCCCGCTCTCGATTTCCAGAAAACCGACCACGCTATCGTTGTTGCCCAGCACCGGATAGATGTAACGGATGCAGTTTTCACTCAGGCAAGCGCAATCCAGCTTGGTCATTTGCCGCGATTCCAGCACGGCGGAAAAACCCGCCAATCCATCCAGGGGAACAGCGAAATCGCCACCTTCATCCAGATCGTCGGCTTCAACAACCAATTCTTCGCTTTCGAAACGCACCAAAGGAAATATCTGTTGCTTACCTTGATGGGTTTCGAGCTTGTGAAGAATGATGCGGCTGGCCCGGATCAATTCGTGCAGGGTTTTTACCAGGCTGAGTTCGAGCGAATCGCGGTCGCGCTGGCCGGTAATCTGCACCACCGATTCCAGCAGACTTTCGGTGCTGCGGCTCTGATGATTTTCCTCAATGGTCATATTGTTGCTTCATCCCTTCAATCGAGCGATTCTTATCACTTCCTGCAGTTTGCGCAAACAGCGCATGACATTGGCCAAGTGTGCGCGATTTTCCACCTGCAGGGTGAACAGCATGGCGACATAGACGCTGCCGTCTTCTTCTTCCATGCTGACGTTATCAATGTTGGAGCCCGCCTCGGCGATGGTTGCAGCGACCTTGGCGAGCACGCCACGCTGGTTGGCCACCACCAGGCGAATGGCGACGTCGAACAGCTTGGGCGTGTTGGGATCCCATTCCACGTCGAGAAACTTGTCGGCATCGCCGCGCACCTTGGCGATCTGCGCGCAATCGTGCGTATGGATCATCAACCCCTGCCCCTTGTTGATCAGGCCGATGATGGGATCACCGGGAATGGGGCGGCAACACTTGGCGAACTGCACCGCCATGCCTTCCGAACCGCGTATGGTAATGGAGCCGCCGGAGCCGGCCTTGCGCTCTTCCGGCAACGCATCGTTCAGAGCCAGCAACTGGCGCGCCACCACGATATTGAGACGCTTGCCCAAGCCGATGTCCGCCAGGATTTCTTCGCGCGGCCTGCTGTTCTCGCGCAACAGTTTTTCCCACTGGGCGGCACTGACCTCGCCCGCGCTCACGCCCAGCGCGCGCAGCGCCTGGTTGAGCAGGCGTTCGCCGAGGGCGGCGGATTCCTCGTATTGCATGGTCTTGAGGAAATGGCGGATGTGCGAGCGCGCCTTGCCGGTGGCGACGTAATTCAGCCAGGAAGGGTTGGGCTTGCCGTGGGCGGCGGTGATGATCTCGACCTGGTCGCCGTTATGCAGCTCGGTCCTAAGTGGCGCCAGTTCGTGGTTGATCTTGGCGGCCACGCAACGGTTGCCGACGTCGGTGTGCACGGAGTAGGCAAAATCCACCGGCGTGGCACCGCGCGGCAGCGCGAAAATCTTGCCCTTGGGGGTAAAGACATACACGTCGTCAGGAAACAGGTCGACCTTGATGTGTTCCAGGAATTCGGAAGCGTCGCCGCTTTCCGACTGGATTTCCAGCAGGCTTTGCAGCCACTGGTGGGTTTTGCTGTGTATCTCGCTTTCGCCCGGTTCGCCGCTCTTGTAAACCCAGTGCGAGGCGACGCCGGCTTCGGCGATCTTGTGCATGTCCTGGCTGCGGATCTGGATTTCAATGGGGGTGGCGAAGGGGCCGAACAGCGTGGTATGCAAGGACTGATAACCGTTGGCCTTGGGAATGGCGATATAGTCCTTGAACTTGCCGGGAATCGGTTTGTACAGGGCGTGCAGCGCGCCCAGCGCCAGATAGCAGGTCGGCACGTCCTTGACGATGACGCGGAAACCGTAGATGTCGAAAACCTCTGAAAACGGTAGAGATTTCCCCTGCATCTTGCTGTAAACACTGTAAAGATGCTTTTCCCGCCCGGTGACGCTGGCGTCGATGCCAACCTCCGCCAGCTTGTGCTTGATCGCTTCCTGCACCTTGGCCACCACTTCGCGGCGGTTGCCGCGCGCGGCCTTGATGGCTTTGTCCAGCACCTGGTAGCGGTTGGGGTAGAGAAACTGGAAACTCAAATCCTCCAGTTCCCGGTAAGTCTGGTTGAGGCCCAGGCGGTTGGCGATGGGCGCATAGATTTCCAGGGTTTCACGGGCGATGCGCTGGCGCTTTTCCTCGCGCATCGCGGTGAGGGTGCGCATGTTGTGCAGGCGGTCGGCCAGCTTGACGAGGATGACGCGCACGTCGCGCGCCATGGCCAGCAGCATCTTGCGGAAATTTTCCGCCTGGGCGTGCGCCTCGGTCTGAAAAGAGAGCTTGTCGAGCTTGGAAACGCCATCGACCAGGTCGGCCACGGATTTGCCGAACTTGTCGGCGATATCCTGCTTGGTGAAGGCCGTATCCTCCATCACGTCATGCAGCAGCCCGGCAATCAGCACCTGATCGTCGAGATGCCATTCGGCGAGAATCTGCGCAACCGCCAGGGGATGCGAAACATAGGGTTCGCCGCTCAGGCGAAACTGTCCCTCATGCGCCACCTTGCTGAGTTCGTAGGCGGCCATGACGCGCGCCACCTCTTCCGGGCGCAGGTAGTTAAGCTGGGAAGTTAACGCTTCGAGAGAGGACATAAATCGAGGGGCCGACAGCGCATCAGCATGTAACGCGTGACCGGCTGCCAGCCCCTAGCCTGGAAATGTCACGCTCGCCCGCGATTGAGGATTTCCATGCCGACTTTCCCCTGCGAGATTTCGCGCAACGCGATGACGGTGGGCTTGTCACGGTTGGCTTCCACCAGGGGCGTGGCACCGGTGGCGAGCTGGCGCGCTCGGTAGGTGGCGGCCAGAGCCAGTTCGAAGCGGTTGGGGATGCGTTTCAGACAATCGTCAACAGTAATGCGAGCCATGTTTTTTCCTTGGATTATTTCATTTTGCCGATAATGCCGGCATGCAGGTCCAACTGGTGTTCCGCCTTCAGGCGTTGCGCGCGGACCACCGCCAGCAACTCCTGCAACGCGGTATTGAAGTCGTCGTTGATAATAACATAATCGAATTCCTCGACATGCCCGATATCCGCGCGCGCGGCGGCCAGACGGCGGGCAATCACCTCGGGCGCATCGGTGCCGCGCCCCTTCAGGCGCTCGGTCAGCACTTCCAGGGAAGGCGGCAGGATGAAGATGCCGATGGCTTCTGGAAATAGGCGCCGCACCTGCGCGGCGCCCTGCCAGTCGATCTCCAGCAGGATGTCGGCACCCCCGGCGATCACGCTTTCTATCCACGGCTGCGAGGTACCGTAGCGGTTGCCGTACACTTCCGCGCTTTCCAGAAAATCGCCGCGTTGCAGCATGTCGAGAAAGGTTTTTTCATCGACGAAATGGTAGTCCTGGCCGTTCACCTCGCCGGGACGAGGCGCGCGCGTGGTATAGGAAACGGACAGTTTTACCTGTTTGTCCAGCCCCAGCAGCGCGCGCACCAGGCTGGTCTTGCCCGCGCCGGAAGGTGCCGTGACCACGAAAATATTGCCCTTGCTCATGATGGTGTCCTCAAAACGATTATGCAGACAGCCTGTCCAGGCCACCCATATACGGGCGCAACGCAGCCGGAAGCGTGATGCTGCCGTCGCCGTTCTGGTAATTTTCGAGTATCGCCACCAGCGTGCGCCCCACCGCCAGGCCGGAACCATTGAGCGTATGCACCAGTTCCGGCTTGTTCTTGTCGTTGCGGAAGCGCGCCTGCATACGCCGCGCCTGGAACGATTCAAAACTGCTGCACGAGGAAATCTCGCGGTAGGTGTTCTGCGCCGGCAGCCATACCTCCAGGTCATAGGTCTTGGCGGCGGAAAAACCCATGTCGCCGCCGCACAGCGCCATCACGCGGTACGGTAGTTCCAGCCGCTTGAGGATGGTCTCGGCGTGGCCGGTAAGTTCTTCCAGCGCATCGGACGAGCGTTCCGGGTGGACGATCTGCACCAGTTCCACCTTCTCGAACTGGTGCTGGCGGATCATGCCGCGCGTGTCGCGGCCATAGGATCCGGCCTCGGAGCGGAAGCACGGGGTATGGGCGACGAATTTCAGTGGCAGGTCTTCCAGCGCCACAATTTCGTCGCGCACGATGTTGGTCACCGGCACTTCAGCGGTGGGAATCAGATAGAGTTTTTCGTTTTCGTTCTTCTGCACTGCGAAGAGGTCTTCCTCGAACTTGGGCAACTGCCCGGTGCCGCGCATCGAATCCGGGTTGACCAGGTAAGGCACATACACTTCCGTATAGCCGTGCTCTCCGGTGTGGATATCGAGCATGAACTGCGTAAGCGCGCGGTGCAAACGCGCCAGCTGGCCTTTCAACAGGGTGAAGCGTGCGCCGCTGATTTTTCCGGCGGTGGCGAAATCCAGCAGTTTCAGTCCTTCGCCGACATCGACGTGATCCTTGGGGGCAAAATCGAATATGCGCGGCTCACCCACGCGGCGCACTTCGACGTTGTCGTCGGCGGATTTTCCCGGCGGCACCGATTCGTGCGGCAGATTGGGAATGGCAAGCAGCAGGTCCTGCATCTTTGCCTGAATCGCTTCCAGCTGCGTTTCGGCGGTTTTCAGTTCATCGCCCAGGCTGGCCACCTCGGCCATGATGGTAGCCACGTCCTCGCCCTTGGCCTTGGCGATGCCGATCTGCTTGGAGGTGGCATTGCGCTTGGCCTGCAATTCCTGGGTGCGGGTCTGGATGGTCTTGCGTTCCCCTTCCAGAACCTGGAAAGCGGCCGTATCCAGCGTGAAGCCGCGTGCCGCCAGGCGGTTGGCCACGTTTTCCAGATCGTTGCGTAATAGTTGGATGTCGAGCATGGTTCTTCCAGTCGGTTTCAGTGATGGCCGCTGCTGTCGCGGTCAATTCATACGCATTTGCGGAAACAGGATTACGTCGCGAATGCTCGGGCTGTCGGTGAGCAGCATGATGAGACGATCGATGCCGATGCCCTCCCCCGCCGTCGGCGGCAGCCCGAATTCCAGTGCGCGGATGTAATCGGCATCGTAGTGCATGGCTTCGGCGTCGCCGGCTTCCTTCTGCCGTACCTGTTCCATGAAGCGTTCCGCCTGGTCCTCGGCATCGTTCAGCTCGGAGAAGCCATTGGCGATTTCGCGCCCGACAATGAACAGTTCGAAGCGTTCGGTGATGCCGGGAGTGGCATCGCTACGGCGCGCCAGCGGCGAGACTTCGGCGGGGTAATCGACGATGAAGGTCGGCTGGATCAGCAGGTGTTCGGTGGTTTCCTCGAACAGCGAGAGTTGCAGCCCGCCCACCCCGTCGGTCGGCTTGTAGGCGGCGTTCAGGCCCTTCAGGATGTCGATCAGCGCCTTGCGGTCGTGCAACTGCTCCTCGCTGAATTTGCCCGGATGGTATTTGTGGATGGATTCGACGATGGTCAGGCGGTCGAACGGCTGCCCCAGGTTGATGGTGTGCCCTTGGTATTGCACCACCGCATGGCCCAGCACGGATTTGGCGGTCTCGCGGAACATCTCTTCCGTCAGGTCCATCAGGTAACGATAGTCGCGGTAAGCCTCGTAGAATTCAATCATGGTGAATTCCGGATTGTGGCGCGTCGAGAGCCCCTCGTTGCGGAAATTACGGTTGATCTCGAACACTTTCTCGAAGCCGCCCACCACCAGCCGCTTGAGGTACAGTTCCGGCGCGATGCGCAGGTACAACTCCATGTCCAGCGCGTTATGGTGCGTGGCGAAGGGCCGCGCCGAAGCACCGCCGGGAATCGGATGCATCATCGGCGTTTCCACTTCCAGGTAGCCGCGCTCCACCAGGAAGGAGCGGATCGCCTGAATCACTTTCGAGCGCACGGTGAAGACCTTGCGCGATTCCTCGTTGGTGATCAGGTCGAGGTAGCGTTGGCGGTATTTCTGCTCCTGGTCGGTGAGGCCGTGGAACTTTTCCGGCAGCGGGCGCAAGGATTTGGTCAGCAGGCGCAATTCGCTGACACGCACCGTCAATTCGCCGGTCTTGGTCTTGAACAGCCTGCCGCTGGCGCCGAGAATGTCGCCCAGGTCGTAGTGCTTGAAAGCTTCCAGCGCCGCCGCGCCGGCATCGTCGGCGGTGATGAACAGCTGGATGCGCCCGCTCATGTCCTGGATGGTGGCAAAGCAGGCCTTGCCCATCACGCGCTTCAACATCATGCGCCCGGCCACGCTGACGCTGACCGCCGCGCCTTCCAGTTCCGCGCCGTCACGCGCGTCATGGCTGGCGTGCAGGTCGCCCGCCATGTCGTTGCGCCGGAAATCGTTCGGAAAGGCGATGCCTTGCTCGCGCAGCTTTTTCAGCTTGTCGCGGCGTTCGGCAATGATCTGGTTTTCGTCGGGAGGCACAAGGTTGCTGGAGGTTTCGTCAGTCATGATAATTGGGGTTGGGCAAAAAAACATTCAACAGTCATACCCAGCCGCTCTGCGGCCTGGCACATGATTTTATCTGCGGTTGCGATACCGCGCGCACCTATCGCACGCGCCGCCGCCAGATGCAGGGCATCCAGAGTTCGCAGGGGCGTCGGTTTGACCGCATCGAGCAGCCACAACGCCTGCGTCAGCAGGGTATCGCTGACGGGTTGAAGGCGGAAATAGCCTTCGCTAACGTGACGCATGAATTCCTGGCGCGCCATCGCCAGATAAGCATCGGAAAAGTCCCCGGCGCGCAGCCGCCGCGCCATGGCGCAATGCCATTCCAGTATGGTCAGGCTGCTGATCGCCGGGCGGTCAATGCTCGACAAATAGTTTTGTGCCTCGTCCGAAAACGGCTCGGTTACATACAGCTTGAGCAACACGCTGGTATCAGCGTAGCACTCAGTCACGCGCATCCCTGTCTTCCCGTATCAAAATTTCGCTGGCGACTTGCTGAAGCGGCATCTGGTCGCGCAGCCATTTTAGTGAAGGAAGGAAGCGCGGCTGCATGGCAGATTCCAGCGGCAATATGCGGGCAACAGGCTTACCTCGTCTCACCACCAGCACTTCACCGTCATCTGCAAACATTCGTTCGGGATGACTCAGACCTTCGCGAGCCTCACGGATAGTCAGGGTCTTCATGATGGCATGGAAAATGATTGGCGGTTAACGAAGTGTCACGGATTATAGCATCGTGTCACAAAAGGGGCCACTTCCGGATTTCGCACACGGCGGAAAAGCAAAAGATATTTCCAGAGAAAACCCAGCCATCAATCCGGGCCTATCCAACAACCGGTTCAGATCGTGGCTCGCTTCGCGTTCACGATCTAAGCTCAATTGTTGGGTTTCATTTGATGATTACCGGAGCAAGCACTCGACTACCTGCGTCAATGCTCGCGTAAGCAAGAACATACTACCTACGCTACTGGGCGGAGATCCTCGATAGCCTCGTCAAGGGTCGATTGACAACGACTGATGGAGGCAATGATTTCCTTCAATTGCCTGACGTTGGGATTGGTTTCGATTTCTTCATTCAGCGCCGTAGGGTGGGCACGATTTTCCCTACCGTTTCAATACGTTCGCGGCTGCTTTCTGCGTGGGCACGATGAAGCCGTGCCCACCCTACCTGGCTGCTGTTGTATTTTTGGCATGTTGTTTTTCAGTTTTGTGTTGGTCTTTACGTTTCTGAAACTGCTCAAACTTCATGGCGAGCAAAAAAACGTAATCGATAATTGCGTAAGTGAAAGAGAGCACATCACTAGCGTCTTGGGCTAAAATTATCTGGTCAGTTGCGTGAGCTGCCATATTTCTTTGGTCTCTTAGTTCCTCACTCCACTGAAAAAGTCTAGCATCGATAATGCCTTTGTCACGCAGTTCCTTTAACGCGGCACCAAGATACGTGTCCTTTGTACGGTAGTGACGGCAAATTGCTTCAAGTGCACGACCACACATTGCTGTGGCCGCTAAGAAAGCCCCTGCTTGAACGCATCTCTCTGCTTCATCAATCGACTTCTTGACCATATCTGGAATACCAGAACCTAGCAGTCTTCTGGGTTTTGGAAAAACACGTGTTAAATCAGGCCAAAATAATTTGCCATCGCGCACATCCTGTTCTGATTCACCGACGAGTGCCGAATTACATGATGGACATTTCAGGAGATAAGTACGAATACTAAAAATCTCCGCATACTCATTCTCGTGATAGGCCAAGATTTCCCCATCTACTCGTGCTTTGCATTCGCAACACTCAATCAACATTTCACTTTCCTTGACGCGGATACCTAACGAATAGCGTTTATCCGCCGCCCCGCCCAAGCCTGCGAGCGGTCGTTGTCAAGCTAGTTGTCGCCTAACCTGAATTTTGCATAAGAAGGGCGAACTACCAAGTAACTATTTGATATAATTTGTTTTGTCTAGAAACGAATTCGTAAAAAATGCTTACTGGTGCTCGCCCTGCTGCCGATTTTACCCCAGAACAACTCCGATTCCCGCCTACTGCGGGATTCACGGTTCGCGCTGATTTTGCCGGAGGTATAGTGGACCCCAATAACCGGACAGAGAATTAAGATGGTAGCCTGCTGTAAA
>CAZGOY010000019.1:0-60135 GCA_964527565.1 uncultured Sulfuricella sp.
CCACTAAAAGGAATTGAGCATCATGGCTATCTCACGCGAAGCGCTTAACCAAATTGATTTTTCGGATGTCGCCGCTGGCGGGCGGCTGGAACCCGTTCATCCCGGTGATGTGCTGATGGAAGACTTTATCGTTCCACTCGGACTGACGCGCTACAAAGTGGCAAAGTTGGCGGGTGTCCAGCAGCGGCGTATCGATGAAATCTGCGCACGCCAGCGCAGCGTTACGGCGGATACCGCCCTGCGCATGGCACGCTTGTTCGGCACCGATGCAACCTTCTGGATGAACCTGCAAGCACAGTTCGACCTGGAAACCACTGAGCGCGAGATGCACCAGCGCATTGAGGACGAAGTCACGCCGCTGGCGATGGCGGCCTAAGTGGATTTGGAGGGATGCACACGCTTGCAGGCGCCCTACGCGGACTGAGATATTCAGATCAGAGAATTCACCAAGCGTGGGTATCGAACGGCGCGTAAATAGACTTGCATTGCCGACGAAGTTGCTCCATCAACATGTCAGTTTCATCAATACTCCTGGAGTTAATGATTTGCCAAGCAGTTGTCTCGTGACTCGCGCCATATTGCTCCACAAGCATAGTTATTGTGTTGGTCATCATTTTGCCGCGTTCTTTCTGAGTATTAACATACCTCAAATCTCTTTGGACAGCAGCACCGGCCTCCGCACGGGGCAATAAGAACTCCGCAGCAAAGGCGTTGGCTCGTCGTTCAATTTCGCGGGAAACATGCCCCCCTAGAACCTCTACTGCTGGAAGAGCACCTTCCGTATCCACCAGTAGATGGCAAATTTCGTGTGCTAGCGTAGAGCGTTTCCCAGTTTCAAAATGGGCGCGCGGCCCTTTTGGATTCAACAGAATTGTCGGTGCATGCTGCGCCCCCCAGATAGCAATGGCATCGAGAGGCGAGTCCTTTATTTCGAATTCCACAACCGATACCCCCCAAGCGCGTAACACATCCTGAGGCTCGACCCTTCCGGTCAGACTTCCGAGATATTCCCTGAGCATGGATGCCAAGAGGTATCCCTGTACATTTGGGCTTTCATGTTCGCTAATTGCTTCAACAGCCTTCTTTTGCACCTCGCTTAGGGCAAGGCGTTTTCCCTTGGGGAGGTTGCTGATCTTTTCTAGAATGGCTTTCAACTGAGCATCTGGGAACTTGGGACCGACCATTCTCGCAGCGGCCTTTAGCTCATACAGTTCGTCATTCGCTACGTTGGCATCAATGCCGACGGGCCAAATCTTTTGAATGGAAGACTCGTTCCTACCAGTCGCGATTTCTAGCCTTTGGATAGAGGGCATCGAATCGCGCTCCTCCCAGCGAATACATGCATTCTTAGATCGGTGGTCCGTCAAGCCTGCGAGACGATCACTGATGGCGGAACCGAGTTTCTGGAGAGTTGACATGGTTTCAAAGAATGACAACGTCCACTCTTGCTTGGTTGTGGCAGCCACCATTTGAGAGCCTCTCCGGAGCAGTAGCAGGTTAGGGAGACGCGTACCGCAGAATTTTTCAGCAAAGTCATGAACATCCAAAAAATCCTGAAAGCGTGTCTTTTCCTGGGTTGCCGATTCTTCTTGCTGCCCATGCCACCGCAGCTTGGCCCGACCCCGCAAGTCATTGAGACGTGTAGGAAGCTCAGACTGGTCGAAGCTAATAGGATATCCCTCTTCTTCAATTAGATAGGGCCAAGCAGTTCCAAGGAATTCCAAGAGATTTATCCAGTTCCCGGCGACTCCCGCTGTTTTGCCAAAATTATCTAACTGGCCCCAAACTAGCGTGTCGTGAACCCACAACTGAAGGTTGCCCCAAGTCCTCCCCTCCGCCCCTTCGTTTCCAGAGTCATCCCGCCATTCAAGGATGCCGCGAAGCGCGCCGTCGCATCCAAAACTTACTCTTTCTTCCACCTCGACGTGCCGGGCAGACGCCAATGGCTCAAGCTGGGGCCAAAGCAAAACACTTGGACGTGGCTTTGCGCCAGAGGGGACCGAATCCAGATCGTTCAGCGTCCAACCTCTTTCTACTTGGCCATTTCTAACATCAAGAGCCCATAACCATGGTTGACGAAGCGCGTCATACACCGTCATTTCGCCACTCTTCAGTTGCACAACTTGTTGCTGGTTCGCGGGTACAACCAAATAGCGAATGCGGTCGGTTTCGGGATCCTCGCCACATTCATACCACAAATGCATCAATGACCCACTCATGGTTGTGAAGATACGCGGCCCATCGAACTCGTAGAGTACTTCATGAGGGCTAAGCCCAACGAATTGCTCGATGGAGCAGGATAAGGCGGCATCAATAGCCCATAACATGTCAATTCACCTCGACGAAATGGGCGAACAGGGCAGGACGATCGACTCCTTGATAAGACCACCAAGTCATATGGGCAGGATTTCGATTTGAGGGAGTCTCTGCAATCTTGCCATGAGGGGCTGTCAGGTCAGCTTTCCCAATGTAAGGACCAAGGTGCGGCAACAAGTTGACTTGATGTCTACAAGCATCGAACGATGGGAATACAGAAAGTCCATGTCGTGTGCAGACAGCGTCCCCGGACGCGGTTATTGCCCTATTCTTTTCCGCTTGGCTTTTACATTGGTCCGCTGTTGCAGGCTCTGACGTAAAAGCCATATATACCGTGTGCTGACAATCGACCGCGCTGGGCAATGGGCAATTGAAGGGCCAGTTGGATGGGAAGTTCATGGATTCTTTATAGGAGGTTATGGTTGATTGCGAAACTTTTCCCAAATAATTTTGCATTATCTCACCAAAAGAAAAGGAGAAACAAGCACATCTGTATTAGCGCCTGATGTCTAAATCCGTGTCCAGACAACCGGCGCCGGCACACCGATTCATTCCGGCGCCGAGAACTTCGATCATCACCGTTTGTTCAGGCTGAGTAACACGCGCAAGCCATGGAGCGGCTTTCTGAGTAAACCGGCCGGCCTGGAGACTGAACGAACGACAGCAACTGGCACACAGTAGTCGCTCTTCAATAATGCGAACACCGGCATTTACCGTGATCATGTCGGCTCTTCGGCAGGTATTGCCACACTACCCAGCCAACTCCTGAAACCCGACAATCGCATCCAGCCGGATTTCCGTTTCGCTGCCGTCTTCCCGCCGGAATTTCAGCCATTCCGCGCCGTTGCGGGTGTTGACGTCGAGCGGCAGCACTTTTTCGTGGCGGCGTTCGCCTTGATCGACAAACTCCAGCCGTAGCGGAATCTTGCGCAGGACGCTGAATTCCAGGCGCTCGTGCTGGGCGCAGGGAATCGGCTGGTAATCGGCGTTCATTTCAGGCTGATTCCCGCGCTGCCCTGAGCCAATGGATTGGCGCTCATCATCGCGGCTCCGAGGCGCTTGGCGAAGCGTTCGGCAAAGCCTTCCTTTTCGGCGCTGACTTCGCCGTGCGGTGCGATCACGCCGTGCATCTCGATCAATGTCGTATGCTTGCCGCCGACCGCTACTTCGCCGTGGTCGAACCACCCGCCATACCCCCGCTCCGCTCCGCCTCTTGAACCACCACCTTATCCCGCTCGATAATCTTACGGAACGAGTCGCTGGTGGTGGCCCAGTCCACCACATCCACTTTCCACGGCAGATCGGAGTCGGAGAAGTCTTCCGCCAGCGCACCCAGTACGGAATAACCCAGCGGTTTGTCCGACACGATGCACAGGTCGAGGTCGGAGTGAGGTTTAGCCGTCCGTCTGGTGCGGGAGCCAAACGCCCACACCTCATATTGCGGCACGTGCTTTTGCAGGATGTCTTTAACCATCCGCAAATGATCCGGGCGTATATCGATCAACGGTAGCTCAGGCATTGCGCGCTTTGAGGCAAGCCAGCAGGTTATTGGCATCGCCGATGAAGGTCAGCGTATCGCGATAAACCTGGTGCGCCTTTTCGTGGTCGTAGGTGTGCGCGGTGATGTTGCGCATCTTGCGATATTTGAACCAGGCTTCCACGTCGCCGATCAAGCCTTTTTCCGCTGCGTGTCGCAACAAGTCGCGGAATTCCAGTTTGTCTATCTCGGCGGGGCTGTCCGATCCCATTTCCAGCCGGCGCCTTATCATCTTGACGCTCAATTCATAGACGAATTCAAAGTTTTTGACCACGCCCGCAATCAGTGTGTTTTGCACGCCGCTGGTTTGGGCGTTGAACCACTTGGCGTCGCTCACCGCCGCCAGGCTTTCATTGAGAGAGTCCAGCGCATTTTCAAGCGCGCTTAAATCCAATTGCGCCATTGTCATCTCTGTTTCCCCTTTTACTGGAGGCCATGGCCCAGCTCTTCAATGCGAACACCGGCATTTACCGTGATCTTGTCGGCTCTCCGACATGTATTGCCACGCTACCCCGCCAACTCCTGAAACCCGACAATCGCATCCAGCCGGATTTCCGTTTCGCTGCCGTCTTCCCGCCGGAATTTCAGCCATTCCGCGCCGTTGCGGGTGTTGACGTCGAGCGGCAGCACTTTTTCGTGGCGGCGTTCGCCTTGATCGACAAACTCCAGCCGTAGCGGAATCTTGCGCAGGACGCTGAATTCCAGGCGCTCGTGCTGGGCGCAGGGAATCGGCTGGTAATCGGCGTTCATTTCAGGCTGATTCCGCCTCCCTGCACCAGCGGATTGGCGCTCGCCATGGCCGCGCCAAGACGCTTGGCGAAGCGTTCGGCGAATCCTTCCTGAACTGTGAAATCAATGATCTCTTCCGCTTTGACGACTTCGCGGGCAACGTATTCCATGCTGCCCAGCGCATCGGCCAACCCCATTTCGATACTTTTTTCACCGGTCCAGATCAGGCCGCTGAACATCTCCGGCGTTTCCTTGAGGCGCTTGCCGCGCCCCTGACGCACCGCCTGGATGAATTGCCGGTGGATTTCGCCGAGCATTGTCTGTGCGTGTTCCTTGTGCGCCCCGTTGAGCGGGGAAAAGGGATCGAGAAATCCCTTGTTTTCACCCGCGCTGAGCAGGCGTCGTTCGACCCCCAGCTTATCCAGCGTGCCGGTAAAGCCGAAGCTGTCCATCAACACGCCGACCGAACCCACGATGCTGGCCTTGTCGACATAGATTTTATCCGCCGCCGCCGCCACGTAATAACCGCCAGACGCACAAATATCCTCAACCACCGCATACAGGGGAATCTCAGGGTGCTTGGCACGCAGGCGCTTGATTTCGTCATAAATCTGCCCGGATTGCACCGGGCTGCCGCCGGGGCTGTTGATGCGCAGGATCACGCCCTTGGTGTTCTTGTCCTTGAAGGCTTCCTGCAGGCCGCTGATGACGTTTTCCGCGCTGGCTTCATTGCGCGCCGCAATCACGCCCTGCATTTCCACCAAGGCGGTATGCTTGCCACTGACCGGTCCCTCGCCATGGCCGAACCAGCCCATCATCAGAAACAACAGGATGAACAGATAGCCGAAGGTCAGCACCTTGAACAGAATCCCCCATTGGCGCGCGCGGCGCTGTTCCTGGAGTGCTGAAAAGGCCAGCTTTTCCAGGGTTTTGCGTTCCCAGTTATCCGATTCGGACATGGCGCCCCCCAATCATGTAATCAACTTTAAGCATTTTCTGCAATCCATTCATTCAATTCAATAAAACTGTCAGCACAAATGAGGGGCGACAGGGCTTCGAGATGCGTTTTCGGGTGTGCGCCATAGCTCACCCCCAGCGCATTGACCCCGGCATTGATGGCCATTTGCAGGTCGTGGCTGGTATCGCCGATCATCACGGTACGGGAAGTTGGCACGCCCAGTTCGTCCATGATCTGCTCGATCATGCACGGATGGGGCTTGGAGTGGCACTCGTCGGCGCAACGGGTGCTGTGAAAATAGCCGCCCAAGCGGCTGTGCTCCAGGGCACGGTCAAGGCCGCGCCGGCTTTTCCCGGTGGCCACCGCCAACAGGAAACCGGCGGCGTGCAGGTCGGCAATCGCCTGCGCCACGCCTTCGAACAGCGGAATGCGCTGATCCTGGCCGAGGTAATAATGGCGGTAACGCTCGACCAGCCGTTGGTAATCCTGCTGATCGCGCTCCGGCAACAGCATTTCCATGGCCTCCTGCAAGCCCAGGCCGATGACGTGGCGCGAAGCGGCGTCGCTCGGCACCGGCAGGTCGAGGTCACGGCAGGCATTCTGGATAGAGGAAACGATGGTCGCGGCGGAATCCATCAAGGTGCCGTCCCAGTCAAATACCAGCAGGTCAAAGCGTTTGGGCATGATTGTCCAGTTTGTTCAAGAAAGATTGCAAATCATCGGGCAACGGCGCTTCCAGCAATAATGGCTCGCCGGACAGCGGATGCCGTATGGCAAGTTTATATGCGTGCAAAAACATGCGTTTCAAGCCACTGCGCTGCAATTCCCGGTTCAGGGAAAAATTGCCGTACTTGTCATCCCCGGCGATGGGAAACCCCAGGTGGGACAAATGCACGCGAATCTGGTGGGTGCGCCCGGTTTTCAGCTCGGCTTCCAGCAGGCTGAATTCGGCCCAGTTCCTTTTCAGGTTGAAAATGGTGTGCGCGTCCTGCCCATCGGGATCAACGCTGACACGGCGTTCGCCGTCACCGACCGTCTGTTTTAACAGGGGAAGTCGGACACTTTGCCGGGCGTTTTGCCATTTTCCGCTAACCAGCACCAGGTAACGCTTGTCCATGTCGCTCTCGCGCATGGCGCGATGCAGTGCCAGTAATGCCGCGCGCTTTTTGGCAACCAGCAGCACGCCGGAGGTCTCGCGGTCGAGACGGTGCGCCAGCTCCAGAAAACGGGCCTCGGGAAACTCCTGGCGCAATTGCTCGATTACCCCGCGGCTGACCCCGCTGCCGCCGTGCACCGCCATGCCGGACGGCTTGTTCAGCACCAGCAGCGCGTCATCCTGATAAATAATGCGCGGCGCCAGGCGGGAGGAGTGGGGAATTGCCGCCTTTTCCACTTCCGGACGTTCGCCGAGCCGTACCGGCGGCACGCGCAATACCTCGCCGATTTGCAGGCGGTGCGTGGCATCGATGCGCTTGCTGTTCACGCGCACCTCGCCGCTACGCAGGATGCGGTAAATATGACTCTTGGGTACGCCCTTCAAATGCCGCATGAGGAAATTGTCGATGCGCTGCCCCTCGCCCGACTCGTCCACCGTGAGCCAAGTTACAGATTTATTGCTTAAATTTTCCACTTTAGCTTATACTTAACGGCCTGCTGAAAGCTGCATGAAGCATTCCGGCGTTTTCGCCATTGTTCCATCCAGCCGATTGGAAGCGCGAGCCGATGTGGTGAAACAGCGCGCCGGGCAGAGATACAAAACTGGTTAATTTCGCTCACCAAACGAAGCAGCGATGATAAACGAATTACGCGCTCAAAGCACTGAATGAATTTTTGGCCCTGCCCGCTGGCGGGGCTTTTAAATCAGGCAAATCAACCATCAAGGCACAATATCAATCTGGGTGTTATGACAGGCAAGCCAATCTGAACCGCCTTTGAACTTCACGCCAGGCATGCCGCATCGTGGTTTGCCATCCCCGTGTGTCCGAGCGCGGGAGAAACAATAAAATGAAACGTATGCTGTTTAACGCAACGCAGGCTGAAGAGCTGCGCGTTGCGATTGTCGACGGTCAAAAACTCGTTGATCTCGATATCGAATCCGCAGGAAAAGAACAACGCAAGAGCAATATCTACAAGGGCATTATCACCCGTATCGAACCCAGCCTGGAAGCCGCTTTCATCGATTACGGCGCCGAGCGCCACGGCTTTCTCCCCTTCAAGGAAGTATCCCGCGTCAATTTCCAGGCCGCCGACGGCGTCGACATTTCGCGCGCGCGCATCCAGGATGTGCTGAAGGAAGGCCAGGAACTGATTGTCCAGGTGGAAAAAGATGAGCGCGGCAACAAGGGCGCGGCCCTTACCACCTTCATCAGCCTGGCAGGGCGCTACCTGGTGCTGATGCCCAACAACCCGCGCGGCGGCGGCGTATCGCGCCGCATAGAAGGCGAGGACCGCAACGAACTGCGCGACATCATGGCCCAGCTCGACGTGCCCGCCGGCATGAGCATCATCGCCCGCACCGCCGGTATCGGCCGCACCTTCGAAGAACTCCAGTGGGATCTCAACTACCTGATGCAACTGTGGCGCGCCATTGAAAGCGCGGCCAAGTCGCAAAGCGGCGCCTTCCTCATCTATCAGGAGGGCAGCCTAGTCATCCGCGCCATCCGCGACTATTTTCAGCCCGACATCGGCGAAATCCTCATCGACACCGAAGCCATCTACGACCAGGCCGTGCAGTTCATGAGCCACGTGATGCCGCAAAATGTCGTCAAGGTAAAGTTCTACCGCGATGACGTGCCGCTGTTTTCGCGCTTCCAGATCGAGCATCAGATCGAAACCGCCTTTTCGCGCGCGGTCAACCTGCCTTCCGGCGGCGCCATCGTCATCGACCACACCGAGGCACTGGTTTCCGTCGACGTGAACTCGGCGCGTTCGACGCGCGGCTCGGACATCGAGGAAACCGCTTTCCGCACCAATCTCGAAGCCGCCGATGAAATTGCCCGCCAGTTGCGCCTGCGCGACCTGGGCGGTTTGGTAGTGATCGACTTCATCGACATGGAAAGCAGCCGCAACCAGCGCGAAGTGGAAAACCGCATGCGCGATGCCCTGAAATACGACCGCGCGCGCGTGCAAACCGGCAAGATTTCACGTTTCGGCCTGCTCGAATTGTCGCGCCAGCGCCTGCAACCCAGCCTGGGCGAAGGCAGCCACATCCCCTGCCCGCGCTGCCACGGCACCGGCCACATCCGCGGCACGGAGTCCTCCGCCCTGCACATCCTGCGCATCCTGCAGGAAGAGGCCATGAAGGAAAACAGCGCCGCCATCCGCGCCCAGGTGCCGGTGGACGTCGCCACCTTCTTACTCAACGAAAAACGCGCCGAAATCCACACCATCGAATCGCGTTTCAAGGTCGATATCGTCCTGGTCCCGAATATCCACCTGGAGACTCCGAATTACACCATCCAGCGCTTGCGCCAGGATGAGGTGGGCGATGAGGGCGCGCTCCCCAGCTACCAGATGGTGGAAATGCCGCCGGAAACCCCAGAAGAGAAATCCGGCGGCAGCGAAGTCAAGCCGCCGCGCCAGATCGCCGCCGTGCGCGGTATCACGCCTGGGCAACCGGCGCCCATCGTCACGGTGGAAGCTGAAAAATCCGAAGGCTGGCTCAGCAAGGTGAAACAATTTTTTGGCTTTGGCGCCTCCTCCACGGAAGAAGAAAAGCCCGCCAAACCTAAGGGGCGTGGCCGTGAAAACCAGGGAGAAAAACGTCAGCCCCGGCGCGAGCGCGATTCCGCACGACGTGAACGCGACCCCGCCAAGGGTGAGGAACGCCGCCCTGCGCGCGGTGAAGACCGAGACAACAAGGAAAAGGACAGCCAAAAGCCCCGCGCCCCCCAGCCCAGGAAAGAACCGGCTCCGGCGCTCGAAAGCGGAAAGGAGAACGCCGCTCCCGCCGAGAGGCCGGAAGGTGAATCACGCAGCCGGCGCGGACGCCGTGGCGGACGCCGCGACCGCGACAGCAGGCCGCAACAGTCAGCGGACAACGCGAACGAAAACACCCTGCTACCGGAAGCCGGTGCTGCCGTCCCCATCGGGGAGACGGAAAATCAGGCGCAAAAACCAGGCACAGTAGCTGCGCTCACGGCTGAGGACGCTACCCCACAGGAAGCTTCCTTCGTTCAGGGAGCAACGGAAGAGGACAAGCCGAAACAAACCCGTCGCCGCAAGATTCCCGTAGCGGAAACCGAGATTGCTCCGCAGCATGAAGCGGCTCCAGAGGTCGAGTCAGCGCCACAGCCGGAAGAACCTGCGCCGCTGACGGAAGAACCCGCTCAGGTGGCGGAAGCTGCGCCGGTGATGGCGCCCGCATCTGCCGTGGAAGCGCCGCCGCCAGCCGAGTCCGTGCCGGCGATAGAGCCCACACAGGTGCCGAAGCCTGCGCCTGTACTGGCCGAGCCGCTGGAACTCGGTGATCTGGTGATGATCGAGACTAGCCAGGATAAGGTCAAGCCGCTTCCAGAACAGCCGGAAGTGCAGAAAATCCCGGCACGCGCCCCCAGGGCGCGCCGGACACCTCCCCCTGTCGTAGAGGAAAGTGCGCCGCTGGTGATGATAGAAACGCGCAGAGCAGAATAAGCGCGTCAAAGGCAGGAACGATGATAAAGGGGGCTGGCGACAGCCCCTTTATTTTTCTTCTTGCGGAACTTTATTGTTTCAAGAACAACTCTCTTTTTGAGCAACCAGTTCCGCAAGAATCGTCACAGGAAAATCAGACATGCCCCATGACCTTACCCTGATAACCACGCTAGCCGCCGGGCTGGGCTTAGCGATGATCATGGGGCTGCTGATGGCGCGTCTCCAGATACCGCCGCTGGTCGGTTATCTGCTGGCAGGCATCATCATCGGCCCCGGCACGCCGGGTTTTGTTGCCGACATGGCACTGGCCAGCCAGCTTGCGGAGATTGGCGTGATACTCCTGATGTTCGGCGTCGGCCTGCATCTGTCGCTCGATGATCTGCTCTCGGTACGGCGCATCGCGGTGCCCGGCGCGATCTTCCAGATTACCGTCGCCACCTTGCTGGGCATGGCCGTGGCCTCGTTCTGGGGCTGGCCCCTCGGCGCGGCGCTGGTCTTTGGGCTTTCGCTCTCTTGCGCCAGCACGGTGGTGCTGCTGCGCGCCCTGGAAGACCGGGGCGTTCTGGCATCCGTCAATGGCCGCATCGCAGTGGGCTGGCTGGTGGTCGAAGATATGGTGATGGTGCTGGTGCTGGTGCTATTACCCGCCGTGGCGGGAATCCTCGGCGGAAAAGCAGACTTGTCGGCCCCCATCGGCGCAAGCGGCGGATTATGGATGTCCCTCGGCATCACGCTGGCCAAGGTCACCGCTTTCATCGCACTAATGCTGGTCGTCGGGCGGCGCGTCTTCCCTCACCTGCTTTACTGGGTGGCGCGCACCGGCTCACGCGAGCTGTTCACGCTATGCGTGGTCGCCACCGCCTTGGGCGTGGCCTACGGTTCGGCCAAGCTATTCGGCGTCTCATTCGCGCTGGGGGCATTTTTTGCCGGCATGATGATGCGCGAATCGGAATTCAGCCACCGTGCCGCCGACGAATCCCTACCTTTGCGCGACGCCTTCTCGGTGCTGTTCTTTGTCTCGGTTGGCATGCTGTTCGATCCGCAGGTACTGATCGAATCTCCCTTCAAGGTGCTGGCGGTGGCCGCTATCATCATGTTTGGCAAGACGCTTGCCGCCATCGCGCTGGTGCTGCTCTTCCGCTACCCGCTCAATACGGCGCTGACGGTGGGCGCCAGCCTGGCACAGATCGGCGAATTTTCCTTCATTCTGGCCGGTCTGGGCATGACGCTTGGCCTGTTGCCGGTGGAAGGCCAGAGCCTGATTCTAGCCGGAGCGCTGATCTCCATCGCTTTCAACTCACTGGTGTTTTCCGCCGTCGAACCGGCCCAGGCGTGGATACGGGAGCGCTCCAGTCTCGCCCGCAAACTGGAGAGCCGCGACGACCCCCTGGCCGTGCTCCCCATGTCGGTCGATCAGGCACATCTCACCGGACAGGTGGTGCTGGTGGGATATGGCCGGGTCGGGCGGCGCATTGCCGATGCGCTCAGCGCACAAAAAATCTCCTTCGTCGTGGCCGAGCAGCAGCGCGAACTGGTGGAAACCCTGCGCACGCGCAATATCCCCGCGGTCTCGGGCGACGCCTCCGAGCCGATGGTGCTGATCCAGGCGCACATCGCGCGCGCCGGGTTACTGGTTATCGCCACACCGGACACCTTCAACGTGCGCAAAATGGTCGAGACTGCCCGTAAATTGAACCCGGACATAGAAGTCATTGTCCGAACCCATAGCGACGACGAAGCCAATCTGCTACAAAAGGAAGACATCGGCAAGGTGTTCATGGGCGAACGGGAGTTGGCCCACAGTATGACCCGGCACATCCTGGCGCGCATGAAGGGCACGGCGCCCGCGCCGTAATGCTGCTACAGCCTCACTGTTCCACCCCGACAAGGAGAATCACGCATGAACTCACTGAAATTTCTGGCCGCCACCGACTTTTCAGACGATGCCCGCCATGCGGCAAATCGCGCCGCCTGTCTCGCTGCGGAACGGCAGGCCCCCCTGGAATTGCTGCACGTCATGAGCAGCCCTTCACTAGCTACTTTGCGTGAACTGTTCGGTCTGTCCCCGGATGCCGATGCAAAACTGCTGGACGATGCACAGCTCATGCTCGACGAACTCGGCAGCGAAATTGCCGCCGGGAAACCCCAGTTGGCGTTGACGGCGCGCGTAGCGGTCGGGCAAGTGCTGGATGAAATACTGGCGGCCTCGGAGAAGGCGGACATGCTGATCCTCGGGGCGCGTGGGCTGAACCCGTTGCGCGACCTGATCCTCGGGACCACGGCCGAGCGCCTGTTACGCCGCTGTAAAAAGCCGGTTTTGCTGAACAAACGCCCGCCGCAGGGAAGCTACCGTCAGGTCATCGTGCCGGTCGATTTTTCCCCACATTCCGCCGCAGCCCTGCACATGGCGCGGTTTGTCGCCCCTGCGGCGGAAATGACACTGGTTCATGCTTTCGGCACCCCTTACGAGGGAAAGCTCTGGCTGGCCGGTGTGCCTGACGAGGAAATACACCGCTACCGCACACAAGCCAGACAGCAGGCGCTGAACCATATCCATGCCCTGATCGGCGAAACGCGCGACGACCCGTGCCGCTATTACATTAGCGTTGAACACGACGACGCCGCTCCCCTGATCCTCGCCAAGGAAACAGCGCTCGCTGCCGACCTGATCGTCATCGGCAAGCACGGCCAATCCCTCATCGAGGACACCCTGCTGGGGAGCGTCACACGTCACATTCTTTCGGACTCAAAATGCGACGTTCTGGTCGTGCAGGAAGAACCGTCTTAGCCGTCCCGCAATATCTCCGCCAGCAACCCGGCGGCAGCGTCTTCCACCATATCCAGCACCTGCTCGAAGCCCTGATCCCCGCCGTAATACGGGTCGGGCACCTCGCGCGCGCTAAAACGTAGTCCATATTCCAAGAATAGTCCCAGCCGCGCCTTGTGCCGCGCAGGCTTGATACGGTTCAAGTTGTCCAGATTTTCCGCATCCATCGCCAGAATATAGTCAAACTCGTCAAAATCGCGTTTATCGACCTGCCGTCCGCGCAAACCCGACAAATCGTACCCGCGTCCCGCCCCTGCGGCCTGGGCGCGCCGGTCTGGCGGCTTGCCGATGTGGTAATCGTGCGTCCCGGCGGAATCCACCGTAATACGCTGTTCCAAGCCGACTTCCCGCACCCGCTGACGAAATACGCCTTCAGCGGTAGGCGAGCGGCAGATGTTTCCCATGCAGACGAATAAAACACTTATATTATTCATAATATCAACTCCACAAAACCGGCGAATCCAGCTCAGGCGCCAGCCTGAGCAAAGCATCCCGCCCCTGTTCCGCCCGATTACGCCAGCCTTTGCCGCGAGACAAAGCATCTTGCCAAGCCGCATTGAAAATGCCACTTTGCCCCATTCGAGAGAAATAATCGACCAAACAAGCCGCCTGCAACAAGTCCTTTATTGACTTGGTGCGCTCGGAAACGGGCCGCTCACCGGAAACAAGCTCCCCATTAAACATGAAGCTTTTCAAGTTCCGCGCACACCAAAATATCGACAAGTTCTGGTAGTTTGGCTGACGCTCTCCAATGCAAAATTCTTTCCGCTTTTGAAGGATCCGCCGCACTACGGAGAATGTCGGAAGGCCGAAAAAATGCAGGATCGCTTACGACAAAGTCCCGCCAGTCCAACCCTACACTCTCGAATGCTCTTGCGACGAAATCTTCAAGTGTTGCACTATAACCAGTAGCAATAACGAAATCACCGGGTGCCTCTATCTGGAGCATTCGCCACATCGCCTCAACATATTCAGGCGCCCATCCCCAGTCCCGCACAATATCCAATCGCCCCAAATTTAACTTTTCTGAGGCTCCCCTTGAAATCCGGCAGGCAGTAGACACAATCTTCTTAGTAACAAACCTGGATGGGCGCAATGGTGACTCGTGATTGAAAAGAATACCGTTGCAAGCAAACAGTCCATATGAATCACGATAATTCGCCACCAACCAATGAGCAGAAGCTTTGGCAACTCCATATGGACTACGAGGTTTAAAAGGTGTTTCTTCCGTTGCCCCCTGCTGCCCGACATCCCCAAAGCACTCACTGGAACTCGCATGATAGATTCGGATCGGCTTGCCAATAAATCTGACCGCCTCCAGTAAATTCAATACTCCAAGAGTAAAACATTCTATCGTTTCGGCAGGTTGATCGAAGGAAAGCCCCACTGAACTCTGGCCTGACAGAAAATATACTTCATCGGGGTCGCTTCGACTGAGGCTGTTCAATACACTTCTGAAATCCGTTTGCGCCATGGACAGCAAATTTACCCGTTCACGAATTCCAAGCGTGGACAAATTGGCAAAATTTGCCACCTGCGCATCCCTAGAGGAACCCCAAACCTGATAGCCCTTTTCAATGAGCGATTTGGCCAGATATGCACCATCCTGCCCTGACACACCACAAATTAGAGCTCTTTTCATGTCAAGCTCCGATAAATAGACATGGTTTCACTTGCGCAACGAGCCCAACTGAAAAGGGCGCATCGTTTGCGCCCTTTTTCCACGAGTTCGCCCCGCCTTGTGCGGGATTGCATTACATTTTCGATTGCGGCACATATTGACACCGTATTTCCCGGATCAAAATATTCTCCCGCATCATCAACGACTTCTGGAATGGAGCTTGTATTGCTGCAAATAACAGGGCATCCGAGGGACATCGCTTCAAGCGGTGGAATGCCAAATCCCTCATACAGTGACGGATAAATGAACGCCTCGGCATCCCGATATAAGCGCGCCAACACATCGTCGCCCCCACCGATTTGCCGAATATTTCCTGCATCCAACCCCAGCTCTTCAATCAGCGCCACCTCATTCCTTGTAAGTTTCCCGCCACCAAAACAGACAATCAAAAAATTCCTTTTTAAAAACTCGGAACTCGCGACAGCGCGCAGAAACCCCTCAAAATTTTTATACCAGCCACGACTGCCGACATACAACAGATAGGGGGGTAACGCAATTTCAGGAAGCATCGCATTCATTACTTCTGACGGTGCAAGCATGTCATAACCGAGATAAACGACCGAAACCTTATTCTCTGGCAGGTTAAACAAATCCAACAGATCACGTCGCGTGCTTTCAGAAATACAAATAACATGGTCCGCACGTGTTACGGCAATTTTCTTGGCTGCTGTTGTCACACTACTTTCCGGGCATGATGAAGCAAATCGTTCATGAATCATGTCATACACGGTAATGACCCGTTTTGCGCCTTCAGGTACAAAATCAATGGATGAAAAATAGGTTTCATGGATAACGTCCGGGTGAAAATTCTTCATTCCCTGACGAGCCAGATAAGCGCTCACAGGAACAATCAGCCTGCCCGTTCTCCGTACATGTGGCGCTCGCCAGCCCCGCACTAAATTATTATCCTTAAGCTGCTCCAGATGGTTGTTAAAATGTAGCGGCGCAAAAATCTTCACCGTGGCATCGGGAATAAGCGCCAACTCCCTAGCAAGGCTACACAGGTAACGAGATATTCCACCATATTCCTGCAACAAGAACACTTGCTGATCAAAAGCGATTCGCATGGCGCGCTCAGTGCTGTTGCCACTCTGGTGAATAAAGATTGCCCATCTCACCCAGCAACCTTATTGATTTGCTGTTGAAATCATAAACAGGTAAATGTTTAATAATCTCGATGCGCTCCTTTCCACCAGAAAAAGTTAATCTGCCATCCGAAGTTCGCGCCTCACGAAACAAGGAAGGAAAAGCTTTTACTTCAGCAATGAGATTCATCACGGAAGACGCCAGGTCATTCCGTATAAAAAAAGCATTGCAGCCATTGGAGTTTGTTCCTGAAAAAACATACCCTTTCCGATTACCCAGTTCAATTAGCGCGGGAAGAGAGGCTCCAAAATAGAGATTCGAGTGATGCGCGCGGGTACGCTGAAAATCAGCCCGATAAGGTACCGATATCTGATGCATATCTCCAAACACCGCGTTGTACTCGCAAACCACTATAGCCGGGCTAACAACATCAATGGCCTGCCAAACCCAGTAATCATTCCCGTCGATATCGACACTCAGCAGCCCAATATTACCCTGCATACCGGATGCACCAATTAACTCATTAACATTTTCACGATCAACAAAGGCACAATTTGCAATCAGGTCAAAGCGCCACGCAACCTCTTGGTGCCTGATATTCTGAATGTGTTCTGGCGATCCATCCATGACCAAGCCACGCCAGTTTCTCAGATACAACAACAGACGCGTGTTCGATTCTCGGTAGTCTTCAACACCGAATTCAACAAATGTCTGAGGAATTTCCGGAATTCTTTCAATTATCCAGTCGATTATCCCATCCTCCCCCCACTGGGAAAAGCCACTGAATTCTACATCCTTCAGACATCCGACCTGAGCAATGACCCGATTGGATTTTGCACATAACAGTGAGTGCAGGACGATGGTCTTTGTATAATTTTGTTCGGGTGGATTTAATAATCTACGCAATTGACTGAATAAATACCTTTTAATCATTTTCATGGTCTACTCGTCATTCCCGTCATAATTTTCTATGAATTATTGGTGTTACATATGAGTAAAGGTTTGAATAAAGCCAAGCATAAACCCGGTCAAAATTAACTTTTATTCCTAATTTTGCCAACATGAGTACTATTCTCAGTTTTTGAATAAGCGTAAACGAGTTAGTCAGTTGATAAACATATTTTTTCAAACGATAAAATGGGAAAAAAAATTCAATATAATCATTCCTGAACACCTTGTATGCGTTGGAACCTCTACTGATGCCACGTGTGCCAAAAATCACATACCCAACAGATGTCCGATTTATCTGTCCCTTGCTGGCAAGATAAAGGTCAATCGCCCAGTCTGACGCAAAGAAGGATTGGCCGACAATTTCACAGCCACGCAACACCTCAGTTTTTACCAGCGAATAAAATATGCCATGCGAAGCCCAACAGTTATTAAAAAATTGGACAAATCGCTCAAACGGTTCACCATCCAGAGCAAAATTTATCAGCCTTTGCTGATCCAGGATTCGGTCATCAAACCCGTTCGGGCAAGTGGATGAGACAAATTCTGGATGTTCAGACAGGAACCTGAAGTTGACCTCGATAAAATCTGGTGAACGCACATCATCACAAGCCGCCCACAAAAAATACTCCCCACGAGCCTCGTCAAGAACAAACTTGAAATTAAAAGCGGACCCCATATTCCTGGGTTGACGCACATACCTAATCCGACTGTCCTGTTCCGCGTATTTCCGGCAGATATTTTCTGTTTCATCAGTAGAGGCGTTATCCGAAATAATCAGTTCAAAATCCGTAACTGTTTGACTGAGCAGTGAGTCCAGCGCATTTTGGATGAATTGCGCGCCGTTGAATACCGGCATGCCGATACTTATTATTGGAACAACCGCCATATCGGACAGTTGAAGATTCAGATTGCCCTGCATGCGCTCAAACTCACTTAACTCGAACCATGTGGAGTATTTTTCATGTGGTCATAATTCAAACGAAAGTCACCCGAATCCACAAAGTTATTCATCGTGGCCAGAATTTGTCGATGCCTAGCCTCGGTCAGCTCGCCCAGAAAACTTGCGTAGGCTTGAGAAGTAAGTTGGCCTGCATAACCTCCAAGTGAAACAAGCATTTTCTGATAGTCCTCAAATAACCAGTTTTCCGTATTACGAACAAATTTCATGTAATAGTATTCGTACACCTCCGCCCTATTTATCTTGAGCGATTGTGTATCAAGGGACCGCAGAATGCCGCCATACTCTTCAACCGACTTTGGGTGCAAATTGAAATTGTATGCGATATGCGGATTGCATAGGGACGCATTTACAACCAGCAGCCCCAAGGCTGCATACTCGAATCCTATTGTGCCGTACGTGGTGAGCACACAACCGACACCTTCCTCAATTAACTGGTGATGTGATGTGGCCGCATCAATCAGCGCAAGCTTTGGATATTTATTCAAAAAGTATTGAATCACCTCAATATTTCCAGGGAGAAAATCCGGGTGCGTCTTAACATACCAGTCATAATCGGTCTGATTTGAGACCTGTCCGAGGAAATCGAACCATTCGTAAAAATCGGGAAAAAGATTGTTTCCATAACTATGCGGACTATCAAAAAAACAATGTGCCGCCACCAGCACCTTGAATTTTGACGATTTACGCAAAACAGGCTGATTTCGTTTTTGTCCGTATGCCGATTTTGTCGAATATCGCATATCAACACCGACCTTACCTGAAAACCTGAGATCAATCCTTTTACGCGCTTCCTGTCTGCCTGCCTCCTGCTCGCGCAATGAAAGCTTATTGAACATGACAGGAAAATATCTATAGTCCCCGTAGGCAAACAGGTTGTTCCTGCTCATCCTGTATACATGGGATGCATTCGTTTGATATGCGGGAATTCCCCTTTGAACCGCTATGCGCAACGGTATCGCATTGTTATATACGCAATGGGTTACATTAATCGCCCTGACTTCATGGGTATCAAAGTATTCCTGCCAAAAAATAAAAATTTCGAGGGAACCACGTAAAAATTGTATGAACTTCCCATCCAGGACATCAATCGTCGGCACCGAATATTTTCTGAGGTAGGTGTCATAGATGAGATCGCCAATCCAGACTCCGTCTATTGCAAGATTCTCGACATCTCGCTTGCTTCGCAGCAATGGGTATACTTCATTGAAAAGCCGAGATGCTTTATCAAGTTGCAACCCGGTAGGATTCACTGAAAAAAAGGATTGAACACCGAATGATAAAAATATTCTTCTTTCATCTGATGGCAACACCACACGAGCAATAAACTGTTTTACCCGTTGCGTTAATGGCAGCAGTATCTCGGCATTAAGTGTATACGCAACAATTTTTGCATTAAATTTGTCCCGCAATACATTAGCCAAATAGCTGAAGGCGATAATTGAACTGTGCGCGGTATTGTATTCAAACAGAATTTCAGCCGCTCGCGCATTTCCCAAATCAGCCCGCGGCCAAATGCGTTGGTTATGCCTTATAAAATCCCGTATATTCCTTTCCGGGAAATAAGCCCTGTACAGGCGTAAAAATACGCCCTTAATTTTTCTTGAGTAAATCACAACATTCCATTACTTTAAAACGTCAATTCCGCTCATTGCAGTTTCAATAAAATTTCTTGCAGGCTTTCAATTTCAGAGTGAGGAAGCGAGCACGCTTTCCCGCCAGGGGGGATACAGCTAATCACACGCCTCCCAGCCTGCAAGCCGACCACCATGGCCATGCTTTGAAACCCCACCACGACATCACTTTCCATGATGTCATCCAATAATGTCTTGCCCCCGCCTACAATAATCGGAAGTCTGTAATGCGTCCTGAGCCAATCATATTTGTGCCGAGGCTCCGATGGATGTGGACGAATGACAATGCGCCCAATGCCTCGCCCAAACACGTGCAGATTGGAAAATAAATAGTGTAGCGCCTCCTCTTCGGTATAACCCCAGTGACGTTCATTCCCAAAGCCTTTCAGGCCATGTTCGCGCATTGGCTCGCAAAGGACAAGCACATTTAATTCCGCTTTGCTCCCCACATCGGGCTGTTTGGGAAAAGCGGCAATCTCACGCCTCAAATCCTCAATATAGGGATTCCCGACCAGAATGATCTCCATTTCAGGAAATACCTGCCGCGCTAAAGTTTCCGCCTGAACATCGCCAACCCAGATTTGGTCTGGCAGTGAAATTTCTTTGCCACGAATAAAGCGCTCGCGGTAATTGCCCCAGTGATCGAGAAAAGCGACAGACCGCTTGCCATTTTCTCTGGCCA
Source organism: uncultured Sulfuricella sp. (assembly GCA_964527565.1). Classification (GTDB taxonomy): domain Bacteria; phylum Pseudomonadota; class Gammaproteobacteria; order Burkholderiales; family Sulfuricellaceae; genus JAGXQV01. The sequence goes on from CAZGOY010000019.1 coordinate 19,992, forward strand.
ATTTGATTGCCTGCCACTCCAAGTCGGACTGCCAGCTTGAACCACACAATAACCAACTGGACATCGAAATTGCCAGATGCAACGGCACCACGTCAATCGGGCCAAGCTTTCGTTCAAAAATGCTTACTGCCGGCCCTGCCAGGCAGCAGTTGCACTTGGCGCCGGCCCGCGCAATATAACTGGACACGACCTCAGCACCGCCGGCATCGTGTGAAACAACAGCAACGGACATGTTCGGCTCAAGCATCGCGAAATTTTGCAAAATAAAGTACATCTTGGGGGAGACCCTCTACGATTTCTTGTGCTTTCCTCACCCCTTCGAGCCGCATTCCCGTGCGCTCCATAATCCGTACCATAGCCATATTGCAGGCAAGCGTCCCCCCTGTCAGCTTCCGAATAGTAGATTGGGAAAGTAACCAACTGGTCAAGGAATTCCACGCATCCAGCCCAAAGCCCCTCCCCCATACGGATTTGTCTCCGATCATAAGGCCCACGTCTACCGTGCCATGGTGCGTAGAGACATATGCGGTCATCGTGCCAATCGCGCGACCTGTATCGAGACGACGGATGCTCAGGAACAAATTGTCACCCCCTGAAAAACCACTTAAATATCGCAGGCAGCTAACTCTATCGTGTTTTACCAAGCGTTGATTACTAAAACGAACAACAGCCGGGTCATTTAACCAACCAATATAGTCGTCAGTAATATCATCCCGGCAAAAAGGTCTCAATAAAACCATTGCCCCTTGAATTCCAAGGGTCGGCGGGTCAATACTCATGCGATTTCAGTGTGTCGAGATGAGCCCATACCTTCTTGAAGGCTGTCGCAACCAAGGCTATGTCGCAATCCGTGTACTCGTACGTGCAAATTCCCAGCCCAAGAAAGCTGGAGTCGTTGAGATTTTCCGCCACGGGGCATATTCCCTTCCGATAATCGATGTCGCGCCGACATATCCCTGATGACCAAGGAAATCCTTTGGAGCCATAAGCGACCTTCTGTTGGTACATGGGTAGAAGGTGCAAATTCTGGTATTTATTGCTTACTGGCACCCCTTCCGCCTGCAATGCCGCATGAATTCTATCGCGGCTGACACCTAACGCATTCTCATCCACAACGATGGGATAAACATAGTAAGCATGAGTACAGCCTTCCTTGACCACTGGAAGCCCCAAACCAGGGAGGCCACTTAATCCGGCAGTCAGCCGATCAGCAACATGCTGTCTTGAGTGCACCAACTCTTTCAGCTTTTTTAGCTGTTCTATGCCGATAGCACACTCGATCTCCCCCAGGCGAAAATTGTAGCCGATCATGTTGGTGATATTGGTCTCCCCCTTGTCACCAACCACAGCTTCCGCGTGGTTACGTATCAGGCGCATGCGCTCAGCAATTTCATCGCTATCGGTTACCAGAATACCGCCCTCACCCGTATGGATATGCTTGTGATAATTCAAGCTATAACAACCGACATCAGCAAGCGTCCCAGCGTACTTCCCCCGATAGAGGGCGCCCGGTGCTTGCGCAGCATCCGAAATGACCTTAAGGCCATGTTTGGCGGCAATCGCCATCAAAGATTCCATGTCGGCGGAATGACCAAAAATATCGATGGCCATAATTGCTTTAGTCTGGGGAGTTATATTGGCTTCAACAGATTTTGGATCGATATTGAACGTTTGACTTTCAATATCTGCAAACACGGGAATAGCGTTCCAGTGAAGGATTGCGGTAGCGCTCGCACTCATTGTCCATGGGCTGACGATCACCTCGTCACCCGGTTCAATACCGATAGCCCCCACAGCAGCAATCAGCCCGGATGTTGCCGAATTAACCGTTACTGCATGCCTTACGCCGAAGAAAGCTTCGCAAGCGCGCTCAAACTCCCGAACTTTTGGCCCCCCATAAAAATCCTCGTGCCAAGCGCCAAGGAACTGGGAAAGCACACCTGATTCAACCACTGACTTTGCCGCTTCAACCTCTTCCTTGCCGATGGGATTATAGCGTTTGAATAGCTCGGTGATGGTTTTGGGGCCACCATGTAGTGCCAGTTTTTCCGTGGTCATTATCATCTCTGGTTAATTATTTGCTGCATTGCTTCAAGGGTGACCAGCGCTTGCCGCCCCGTACACAAGCTATGCGGCTTGTCGGCAAGCGCGTCCGCGAGTTGGTCTGCGACATGGTGCTGATAACGGTTCATGCCGTTGGCAATCATTTCGGGAACCTCCTGTAATATCGTGTAGCCAGAAAAGACTGGATCGGAATACGTTGATTGCCAAGCAATATATTTTCCGCCCTGTTCATACCTTAAACGACCCGAAGAACTGAGCAGTTCTATCGTATAGTGTGAGAAGGCTTCCTCCCACGCTGCCTGAAAAACCACTTTGCCACGCTCAAACTCGACCTGCACATCCGGCTCTGGATCTTGATTATCCCAAAGGCGCCCAGAGTCCAGCACCTTGGCCTTCACAAATGCGCCAAGCCAAAACTCAAGCAGGTTGAAAAAATGCGAGCCATTGTGCAAAAAACCTTTGGAATACCAAGCGATGCCTTTGATTGGCGCTGCCATTGCAGATGATTCAATACGTCTTTTTACTTCTATCGCGCCAGGATCCGCCCTGCGCATATAATTAACGAAGAGCTTGACCCCTGCGCTTTCGCAGGCCTCAACCATCTGGCGCGCCTCAGCCAAGTCATAGGCTAACGGTTTTTCACATAGGATTGCTTTAGGTTTTGCATATGACAGCACTGTGTTAAGCACCTCGCTGTGTTCCGCTGTTGGTGACGCTATCACGACAATGCTGGCTACTTTCGCTTTCAGCGCACTTTCCGTATCGGAAAAAGAAGGCTGTTCATAATGGCTCTCGAAAAGGGAGCGCCGTGTTGCCGAAGGGTCCACCGCACCCAATAACTCAAATGCAGGATGAAGCGAGAAAGCTCGCGCATGGCTATACACAGCATTTTCCGGATCAAGTGCAAGATCGTAGCCCATCCCGATTTGGCCGAGCCCAATGATGATGCACTCCTCAGGCATGCAAAAGCCTCTGATAGGATGCAACTAAAACCAACATTGATACAGTTGAAAAATGAATTATTTTCATATCCAGATTATCCATCTGATTAACCGATTAAATCCCACTTCAATGCTGATCCCCGTGCCACATCCTCTTTCACGACCTTGCCCAGCACCACTTCAAGATACTTCGTTGGCAACCCCAATCCTGGCCGGATTGCACGCAGATTTTCGCGAGTGAGCCTGTCTCCGGCTTTAAGGTTTTGCACCACATATAACGAGCGGCGGAATTGGATAGATTTTTTCTCAGTCTCAGTGGGACCATAGCTCACCTGACCAAACGACTGCCACGCACGCTCTGTTTCAATCACCAGTTGCGCCATCTCAACTGGTTCCATGGAGAAAGCGCTATCCACGCCGCCATCTGCGCGGTTGAGGGTAAAGTGCTTCTCGATGACGGTAGCGCCTAATGCCACGCTGGCCACTGACACACCAATGCCCATGGTATGGTCGGACAACCCCACTTCACAGCCAAACAGTTCGCGCATGTGAGGGATGGTCAAAATGTTAGTGTTTTCGGCGGTGGCCGGATAGCTGCTGGTACACTTGAGCAGGATTAAATCCTTGCAACCCGCCTCACGCGCCGCACGGACTGTTTCATCCAACTCAGCCACGGTGGCCATGCCGGTGGAGATAATCAGCGGTTTACCTGTGGCGGCGACGCGACGGATCAGCGGTAAATCGGTGTTTTCAAATGACGCGATCTTGTAGCACGGGACATCCAGGCTTTCCAACAGATCGACCGCTGTGTCATCGAACGGGGTGCTGAAGGCGATGATGCCAAGTTCACGCGCTCTATCAAAAATCGGCTGGTGCCATTCCCATGGCGTGTAGGCCTTGCCATAAAGTTTATAGAGGGATTCACCCGCCCACAGGCTCTTTGGGTCACTGATATAAAACTCACGCTCATCCATATCTAATGTCATGGTGTCGGGCGTGTAGGTCTGTATCTTCAGGGCATGCGCTCCAGCCATCGCGGCTGCCTCGACGATTTTCAATGCGCGCTGCAGCGACTGATTATGATTGCCGGACATCTCGGCAATGATGAAGGGAGCCTGATTCTGGCCAATTGACCAATTACCTATTTTTACAGTCACTCTTAAACCCCATTCTTTCCAAAGCAGCGAGCTTTGAAAGTTTCACGATCTTCAGGCCACATTGCGCCAAATTTCGCTAGACACACAATATCCTCATATTTGCCGCTTTTCGAATAATGCTCAATAAATTTTCCCTCATGAGCAAATCCGAATTTCTCATGTAGCCTTATTACACCTGTGTTAAATGTAAATACTTCACAGCACAATTTCCTAATTTTAAGAGTTAAAAACGCGTAATCAAGTGCAAAAAATTCCATTGCCGAACCAGCCCCGCGCGGCACGTCAGTTTCACCTAAATAGAATGCCCAAGAACAACGTTCATGTTGAGAATTAATGTTTGTGAAAGAAATGAAGCCAATTGGTCTTTCTTCATGCAAGAAAAGCAAATATGATGCTGACGTATCAACTAAAGCGTGGCTGTACCAAGTGTCATGCTCCTGTTGAGAAATGACATGATCGCTATACATATTGCAACGAACTCTCTCAGAGTTTCGCCATTGCAGGATGACATCCTTGTCATCCGATTTAATGGAACGTATTGAGTAGCTTCCATAATTAGTCATTGTGGCTTACCAGAAATTCCACGACGACATTTCGTTTAGGAAATGTCACTAGTTTCAAAGATGTTTTTGATAGCTCAAAGCGCATTCTTTCATCAGCAATTATTTTGCCAATCGTACTGACTAATGTTGTGATGCTTACTTGCCTAGCATCACCAAGATTGATAAGCACTCCAGCCGCATCTAAATCCTTGGCCGCTTTGCTTTGATTTTCGGCAAGCACTAAAATGATCGAAGGCAAGCCCATCGTACAACGCTCCAAAGTCGCCGAGCCCCCCGCGCCAATTGCCAAGTCGGCCGCTGCCATCAACTCTGCCATATTGTTGGTTTCTACATGGCAAATAAATCCATGCTGTGCGCAGGCAACTTTAATTTGCTCACGATAAGGATGCTGTGCGCCTATCACCACATCGACATAAAGACCAGGAATGTCAATCTCAGACAGAGCCTCAATTGCACGACCTGTGTAGTTATCGGCATCTACGCCACCGAAGAATACCAATATGCGTTTGACTGGGCCGCTACGCGGCTTGACTTGTTCATGCATCTGCCGGAATTCATCGCGCAACAGCGCGTAACGTGGCCCTAATAACAATTGGCAGTGCACTGGCACCTTACCGATATAACGCGCATCCATATCCGCGTAAAGATTTTGGTCCAATAATAGATCACAATCATGCTGACGATCAGCGATGTCGTCGATAACCAGAATGTTTTTGGCTGTTTGGCGAAGCATCGATTCCCAACGCAAATCCAGCGCGTAGTGATCAACGATGAGCCAATCCCATAACTCATCCGATAGTGCCTGAATGGAATCAGTTGCGTCCTGTACCTGACTGACGCCCAACCAGGGGGCATGAGCAAGCTCATCAAATGCCAAATCATTTTGAACGCTATCAAGCAGTGCAAACTCATGACCTCTTGCCGCCAGCATGGCGCGCAGATGCTCCGGCAAATAACGGCTGACAAAGCGAATCCGCACCCCAGGCTTTTTCAGCGTATCTGCCAAGGTCAAGCAGCGCATGAAATGGCCCGTGCCCATGAGGGTGGATGCATCGACGCGGAAAAAGACCTTCATTCGATTCGTTGTTTGCAAGGACGCGGTCAAGCAAATGGGTTGATTATGCTCAAGCGGCCTTCAATCACTTGGCGGTTCTGCATGTCTTCAGAGTAAAGGGTGTCGCAACCCGCTTCCAGCGCGGTGGCGACAATAAGGCTGTCATACCAGGAAAGGCCATATCGTTCACGAATATTGAGGGCGGTATGGATGGTGACCAACGATATGATTTCCACTCGGCACATTACCTCAAGCGAGGTAATGAGCTTGCGGATTTCCGACATTGAGAGTGCCAGCCGCCTGGATGCCACGTTGGCAGTTTCAGAAAGTACTTGTGTGGAGATGGATGGTGAACCAACGAACAATGGGGCGGCGAGATGTGCTTTGGTGGAAGCTTGGCCGAGCGCATAAATAACGATATTGGTGTCAATGAATATCTTACCTGGCATTGGCATCATCCCGGTCAAATTGATATCCGCTGGTGTCCACGTTGAAGCTTCGGAAAAAAGCTTCGATTTCCCCAGCAGTTTTGGGGGCTGACACAAGCCCAGATGGAAACCGCCTTACCTTGAGGAAGGCGATGAAATCCAGTATCTCGGCCTGCCTCTCAGGGGGTAGTGATTCAGCTTCGCGTGCAATGATGTCGGAATATCCCATGCTGGTGCGGCTCCCATATCTTCCTCAATTCTAACAGCAAACAAACACCCTTCAGCATTCTAGGGTGGCTGCGACAACGAGCAGGCGGTCAATGTTCCCGAAAAACATCGTCCAGCGACTTCGCATCCAGTACGCGGTCCCCCCAGGTTTCCAATTGATTGACACTTGCTTGGGTCAGCCGATTCTCAATGGTTTCCGGCAGCGCTCCAAAACGGCGCGCCAGCAGGCGCCGCAGCAGCACCCCTTCGCCCTGCTGCATCCCCTGCTGCATCCCCTGCAACAAGCCCTGCTGAAGTCCCTTTTCAATCCCTATCCGTTCAACCGACGACACATAGCGCATTTTTTCCTTCTCCTCGAATACTTCAATACGTTGCCACAACTCTTGCATCAGATTTTCCGGGAGCCGCATCATCCAGTCAAGAACCAGAAACAGGTCAATAATGCGCTGTTTACCCCAGTCCCGCTGGTAAAGCAACTGGATCAGCTTCCACTTTGCGGTAAAGCGTGCATCCATGTCCTTACGGGTGGCCTTTGTCAACAAATGGGCCAGCGTTACCAGAGCGAAAGGATTCGCATCCGCCTGAAGTTCCGCTTCGCGCCCCATGAAATCCAGCAGTTTGGCAGTGGGAAATTCCAGTGTATGTTTGCATCCCAGCACCTCAAACCCAAATGAAACGGGGCGCCAGTCTTCCGATTCATCCGCGAGGATCGCCATACTGGCTACCGGGTGGTGGTAACGGTCATACAGACGATAGTTGTAGACGAACATCCGCTCGGCAAATTCCGTCTGGGGGCTGCCCTGCACTTCGAGGTGGATGTAAATCCAGCTCTCTTCCCCGGAAAGCCGGTTTACGCGGACAAGCTTGTCAACGAAGCGCTTGCCGAGTTCAGCATCCTGCACCACGGCACGCAGTTCACTATCCAGAAATTCGTAGCCGTGCAACCAATCAATCTGAGCATGGGCCGCCGGAAAATAGAACGCCATGAATTCGGGAAAGTAGCGCTCGACAGCTTCTTTCCACGGGCTGTCGTAATCGTCGGCGGAGGAAAGTTCCACAGGATTTGTCATCGAAAAGAAAAAATTGGGGAAATCATGACGCTTTGGAAATAGCATCCCACATCAATTCCGCCCGGCGCCAGTCCGCTTCGGTATCGATGTCCTGAACCCGCCAGCGCGGGATGACAACAGGGCAGGTGTGCCGGTCGAACAGGCGTTTGTTTTCCAGCCAAGCTTGCGGACGCCCCCAGTAAAACTGGCCTGCATCATGCAGGGCCACAGGCAGGTCCTGCGAACGCGCCATATAATTTTCCGGAAAAAACATTTCGATACCGCCTTCCGGATGCAGACGGAAGGAACGGAAAACGGGTGCGGCAAATTCCGTGACCGGAAAGGCATAGTCCCAGTTTCCCGATTCCAAGGCTTGCAGGGCGAGCTGGATGTCCTCGACACGAATGAACGGCACTGTGGCATAAATGCAGCAGACCGCTTCGGGCTGCCACCCCTGGTCGAACATCCAGCGGATGGCGTGGGCGATCACGTCCACTGTTCCGGTATGGTCATCTGCAAGGTTTGCCGGGCGCATGAACGGAACCTCGGCGCCGCAGGATCTAGCCACCCCGGCAACTTCATCGTCGTCCGTGGAAACTATGACATGGTCGAACAGCCCGCTCCCCCAAGCGGCGGCGATGGCGTAGGCAATCATGGGCTTGCCGGCGAAGGGCCGGATATTTTTGCGCGGGATACGCTTGCTCCCGCCGCGCGCGGGAATGACGGCAACCTTCATCCGGCAATCGCCTCCTTCAGGGATTGGGCTACGCGACATTGTTGTTCATCGGTCAGCCCCGGATACATCGGCAGGCTGATTGCTTCTGCGTAATAGTGCTCTGCCTGCGGGCAATATCCGGCCTTAAAGCCCAGTTTTTCATAATAAGGCTGACGGTACACCGGGATATAGTGCAGATTCACCAGAATGCCGGCCAGCCGCAATGAATCGAACACTTCCCGACGTGTCTTGCCGGTTTCCGCCAGCTTCAGCCGTATCACATACAGGTGAAACCCGGAATAACTTTCCGGGTGCAGCCAAAGGGCAAGCACTGGCAGTTCTGCGAGGAGCGCGTCATAGCGCACGGCAATGGCATGGCGCCTAGCAACGTAGGCGTCCAGGCGCTGCATCTGGCTTGCGCCCAGCGCTGCCTGTATGTCTGTCATCCGGTAATTGAAGCCCAGGTCGATCTGCTGGTAGTTCCAAAGCTCTTCAGGCGCGCGCGGGAGCATCTCGGTACTATCGCTGGTGATGCCGTGGCTGCGTAACAATTTCAAACGCCTGGCCAGTTGCGCGCTATTGGTCAGGGCCATGCCGCCTTCGCCTGTGGTAACGATTTTCACCGGGTGGAAGCTGAACACGGTGATGTCGCTATAGCGGCCATTGCCGATGGGTTCCCTCTGATAGCGCCCGCCAATGGCATGGGAGGCATCCTCGATGATGCGAAAGCCGTAGCGTTGCGAAAGGGCGTGAATTGCCGCCATTTCACAAGGTTGGCCGCAAAAGTGCACCGGGATCACTACCTTGGGCAATTGCCCGACCTTTTCGGCCTGCGCCAGCTTGGCTTCCAGACACACCACGCTCAAATTACCGGTGCGGGGGTCAATATCGACAAAATCCACCTCCGCGCCACAATAGCGGGCGCAATTGGCGCTGGCGACAAACGTGATGGGGGTGGTCCACACCCAATCGCCCGGCCCAACGCCCAGGGCCAGGCAAGCAAGGTGCAGCGCGGAAGTGGCGCTGTTGACGGCAACGGCATGGCTGGCGCCACAATAATCGGCCACGATCTGTTCGAAGCGCGGCACCATCGGCCCCTGAGTAAGAAAATCAGAACGCAACACCGCCGCCACCGCGTCCATATCGGCCTGCGTGATTTCCTGGCATGCATAGGGGATGGTCATAAGCAATCAAATCCTGCCGATCTTTCCCCGGTTCTCGTCTATCCACGAACGCAGGGTATCGATACTCATCCAGTCTGGGTTGTTGTCAGAACAATAGGTGAAGCTTGGTGAAACTTTTTTTCCATCTTTGATCCGTGCCGGGTCGGAATTCCAATTGTTAATTGCAGGCAATATTTTGTAGTGGTGATCGTGCTCATAAGTATATAACGCGTCTTCATAACCGATCATCTGCTCATGAATTTTTTCCCCCGGACGAACACCGATGATGTCATGCCGAGCATCGGGATTGATGGCTCTGGCAATGTCTATCACTTTCATGGAGGGAATCTTTCGTACATAAATTTCGCCCCCCACCATGTCCGAGAAGGCATGCCACACCAGCTCCACACCCTGCTCCAAGGTGATCATAAAGCGTGTCATACGCTCATCGGTAATGGGCAGCACACCTTTATTCGCGAGAGTGAGGAAAAACGGAATTACCGAACCACGCGACCCCATGACGTTGCCGTAGCGCACCACGGCAAATCGGGCATCGTTGCCCCCCGAGTATGAGTTACCAGCAATAAATAGCTTGTCCGATGTTAGCTTGGTCGCGCCATACAAATTGGCCGGGCTGCTAGCCTTGTCTGTGGAAAGCGCCACCACGCGCTTCACGCCTTGGTCGATACATGCGTCGATAAGGTTCATTGCTCCAAACACGTTGGTTTTAACACACTCAAAAGGGTTATATTCAGCGGTAGGAACAATTTTGGTGGCGGCCGCATGCACGACATATTCAATGCCATTGAGCGCACGTGCGAGACGATCCTTATCGCGCACATCACCGATGAAGAAACGGACGCGTTTGTCTTCACCGTACAGCTTGGCCATCTCCCACTGCTTCATTTCGTCCCGCGAGAAAATGACCAGACGGCGCGGGTTGAATTTTGCCAGCGTCATCGGCACAAAGGTGTTTCCGAATGAACCGGTGCCGCCGGTGATGAGGATGGAAGAATTATGGAGCATTAAAAGTAACTTTCATTATTTTGCAAGTCGCACTATTGCCGATTTATCCACAATATCTTGGTAGCTGCCAATTCTCTTGACCCCCCCATCCACCAGTTCCACGATCAGCGTACAGTTTTTCAAAGTGGTCACCCGATGGGCAATGATAAGTATGGTGAGATCCTCGCTAAGTTTTTCAATAGCCTGCATCACGGCCTGCTCGGTTTCATTGTCGAGCGCGCTGGTGGCCTCGTCAAAGATAATGACGTCCGCCTGTTTGTAGAGGGCGCGGGCGATACCGATACGCTGGCGCTGCCCCCCGGAAAGGCGGATGCCCCTTTCGCCCACGAATGTCTGGTATTGCTTGGGCCAAGTCTCGATTGTATCGGCAATTTGCGCTTGGCGCGCGGCTTGCCGGACACGCTGCGGGTCAATCTGCGCCTTGGGTACGCCAAAAGCGATATTTTCTTCTATGCTGCTGTCGGCCAGAAAAATGCTTTGCGGAACATGCGCAATGTGGGACTGCCAGGCGCGGTGATTGCCGAGAGTGATGGTCTGTCCATCGACTTCGAGGGTTCCTTGCGTGGGCTGCAACAGCCCCATGACAATATCCAGCAAAGTGCTTTTGCCGCTGCCGGTTGTGCCGATAAAGCCTACGCGGCTACCATAGGGGATGGTGAGGTCAAGATTATTGAGCACCCAGGGAGTTTGGGGGCTGTAGCGAAAAGAAAGATGCCTGAGCACAATTCCCTGGTGGTATGGCAATGGGATGGCAGGGGGCTGGTCAGCGTGTCCGGGAAGGGGTTGATCGAGTAAATCGAGTGCGTCCCGCAACGATGTCCGCCCCCCCTGAATGCCAGACCAAGCCCCATAGGCCTGCTGCAAGACGGGCAGCAAGCGTTGCGCGCCCAATGCCAGGGCGCCGAGCACCGGAATCGCCTTTGCGACCCCCTCTTCCTGCTGGGCAAGGACATAGGCCAGCGCGGCAATGAGCAGCATGCCCAAGGCCTCCATGCCGTAACGGGGACTTTGGCTGATGAAAATGTTATTGCCTTGGGCGTGTCGTAGCGGGAGGTCCGCATTGCGGTATATCTGGCAATAGGCAGGTTGTGTGCCATCAATCAGAACATCGCGTATGCCACCCAAGCCTTCCTGTAACGCCTTGAGGACACGAGGTGACTCACGAGCAATCGAATTACTGTTATTCAATAAGCGCTTGCGCGTCAAGCGGATAATAACGGCGTAAATGATGCCAAAACCGCCAAAAGCGGCCAGCGCGATCAAAGGGTCTACGGACAACATAGCAACCAGTATCATGACCAGCATGATGCTGGAACTGATGAGCGCCAAAAGCGGCAAGATGGCACTGTAGATAATATTGTTGACCTTGCCGGAAATCCCGCTGATTACTTCGCTACTGTTACGGGCTACATGCACGGCATAAGGCTGATATAAGGTACGCCGGTAGACATTGATGCTCAAGTCAGCGCCGGTTGCGAAGGATAGCCGTGTATTTGCCCAAAGCAGCATTAATCGCATCCCCCCCGCCAGCAGTACAGCCAAACCGAATACCACGGTGAGCGGAAGCAGAAGCGCATTGGGTTGATCCAACGCCAGAAATTCGATGAAAGGCTGCGCGGCAGGATGCGCGAACACCCGCTCTGGAGACGTGAGCACGCCGAGGAACGGCAACACTGCGCCAATGCTGAGAATCTCCGCGAACGAAGTGAGCACCATCAACACCAGCAGCATCCCGAACTGCGCGCGGCGCCGTGGACTGATATGGTGCCAGAGGCGTCTCAGAAGCTTGGCGAGGGTTTGTTCCGAGGGCATGCCGGATCCCGCTCCTTGCGGATTTCATCACTAATCTTCACTGACCCCCCCTCCTAATACCGTCATGCAAAAAAGAGACATCCCCTATTCCCTTCAGGTAGGCACGGTAAACGGTCGATATTCCCTCGCGCAGTTTGGTGGTCGCATGCCATCCCATCCGATTCAGTTTGCTCACGTCCGTTAACTTGCGCATCGCGCCATCCGGTTTGCTGGCATCAAAAACCAGTTCACCGGCAAACCCGACAATTTCTCTGACCAATTCGGCCAACTCCCTGATGGAAAGTTCTTCTCCGCTACCAATGTTGATCAATGGTGGCGAGTCGGCCTTAATCAGCGGGGAAAACGCTTCATCGGAAAGGCACATCAAGTAAACGCAGGCTCCGGCCATGTCTTCGCTATATAAAAATTCACGGTACGGCGTACCGCTGCCCCATACCGTGACACTTTTGTCGCCACGCGCCTTGGCCTCATGCATCTTGCGCATGAGTGCCGGCAGAACGTGTGAATTCTCGGCATCGTAGTTATCACCAGGGCCATACAGGTTGGTCGGCATCACCGCGATATATTTCGTGCCGTATTGGCGATTGTAGGCGTGGCACATCTCGATGCCGGCTATCTTGGCCAGCGCATAGGGGCGGTTGGTCGGCTCCAGCGGACCACTGAGGAGGTAGTCTTCTTTCATCGGTTGCGGGCAGTCGCGCGGATAGATGCATGACGAACCCAAAAAGAGGAGGCGCCGGACATGGTTGCGCCAGGCTTCGTGAATCACATGGGTCTGGATGGCCAGATTCTGGTAAATAAATTCAGCAGGATAGGTATTGTTGGCGTGGATTCCCCCCACTTTGGCCGCGGCCAGGAAAACATGGTCGGGTTTTTCCTTTTCAAAGAACGCGCACACTGCCTGCTGATCGGTAAGATCGAGTTCTGCGTGCGTTCGGGTAATGATGCCCGGAGAAAGTGATGAGGGTTGAAGGCCGAGGCCCATTTCAAGCAGACGACGCACAATGGCTGAACCCACCAGCCCCCGGTGGCCGGCAACATAGATCCTGGCGTGGGCAAAATCGGCATTCACCGAGGGGGATTGCGTCATTTGAGCGATCAAATTTTATTCATGGCAATTCAGGACTGAATAACCATGTTGTTTTACCAGTTCGTCACGCTGCGCCGCGCTCAGGTCCTCGCGCACCATTTCGGCCACCAATTCGCTGAAAGTCACTTTGGTCACCCAACCCAGCTTGGCTTTAGCCTTGCTCGGGTCGCCCAATAGGGTTTCAACTTCCGTTGGGCGGAAATAGCGGGGGTCAACGGCAACAACGGGTGAGGCGTCTGCCGGATTGCGGTTTTCCCAGAATCCCCTTTCATTAACGCCTTCTCCCTCCCAGCGAATCACCATTCCCAATTCCTGGGCGGCGGCGTTGACGAAATCGCGCACACTGTATTGCACGCCGGTGGCAATGACGAAATCCTCCGGTTTTTCCTGTTGCAGCATCAGCCATTGCATCTCGACGTAATCCCTGGCATGGCCCCAGTCGCGTTTGGCGTCGAGGTTGCCGAGATAGAGGCAATCCTGCAATCCCAGATAAATGCGTGCCAGGGCACGGGTGATTTTACGGGTAACGAAAGTTTCTCCCCGGATGGGGGATTCGTGATTGAACAGGATGCCGTTACAGGCATACATGCCGTAAGCTTCACGATAGTTGACGGTAATCCAGTAGGCGTAAAGTTTTGCCACCGCATAAGGACTGCGCGGATAAAACGGCGTGGTTTCCTTCTGCGGGGTTTCCTGCACCATGCCGAAGAGTTCGGAGGTAGACGCCTGGTAATAGCGGGTTTTCTTCTCCATCCCAAGGATGCGGATGGCTTCCAGTACGCGCAATGCCCCCAGCGCATCCGAGTTGGCCGTGTACTCAGGCTCTTCGAATGACACGGCCACGTGACTTTGAGCCGCCAGGTTATAGATTTCGTCCGGTTGAACCTGCTGAATAATGCGGATCAGGCTGCTGGAATCGGTCATGTCGCCATGATGCAATACGAAACGACGATCCTTTTCGTGAGGGTCCTGATAGAGATGATCGATCCGGTCGGTATTGAACAATGAGGTACGGCGCTTGATGCCGTGCACCTCGTAGCCCTTATTTAACAGGAATTCGGCCAGGTAGGCGCCATCCTGCCCCGTGATGCCGGTAATCAAGGCGACTTTATTCATTTTTCCGCTTGCCCCCTTCCATAAGTATCTTCAAAACGGACGATGTCATCTTCCCCCACATAATCGCCGCATTGCACCTCGATGATATGCAGCGCCACCTCCGAGGGGTTTTCCAGACGATGGCGATGCCCTATCGGGATGTAGGTAGACTCGTTTTCCCGCAGGACAATCTCTTTCTCGCCATTGGTGATCCTGGCTGTCCCCGCCACCACCACCCAGTGCTCCGAGCGATGGTTGTGCAATTGCATGGAGAGCTTGGCGCCGGGGTTGACGACGATGCGCTTGATCTTGAATTTTGGCTTTTCTTCCAGCACGGTATAAATACCCCAAGGACGATGCACGGTGAGATGCGTTTCCAGGAGATGGGGATACCTTTCCTGAATCAGTGCCTGCAACGCCTTGATGTCTTCGGTACGGTTACGATTGCATATAAGTGTCGCATCCGCGGTCTGGATCACTGCGAGGTTGCCCACTCCCAGCGTCGCCAGCAAACCATGTGTAGTCCAAAGCAGGCTGTTGCTGGTCTGCATGGCAATGACATCACCTTGCTCGACATTGCCGCAAGCGTCCTTGGCGTGATGGTCATAGATCGAATCCCAGTTTCCCAGGTCGCTCCAATCCATGTCCGCCGCGACAACCGCCACCCCCTCCGCTTTCTCAGCCAAACCGTAATCTATCGAAAGGCAAGGCATCCGGGCATAGGATTCAGCCAGACTGTCACTTTGCATGGACATCACGATCTGATGAATTTCAGGCTGATATTTTTCCAGAAGTCGCATAAAAACAGCGGCACGAAAGATGAACATGCCGCCATTCCAGAGATATCCTTCCTTCAGAAAACGCATGGCACTGGTTTGATCCGGTTTTTCGACAAATCGGGCAACCTGCCGGAGAGCGCCTCCGCCATTGATCGACAGGCATTCACCGGGCTGAATGTAGCCATATCCGGTTGCCGGCCCGGCCGGACTGATACCGATCAAGGCCAAATATCCCTCTTCCGCCCCCATTTCCGCCGCCTGCCAGGCTTGAAGAAATGCCGGCTCATTACCGATAGCGTGATCCGATGGAAAAACACCAATGATGGCATCCGGGTTACGGCGATAAATCACGCTGGCCGCCCAGGCGATGGCCGGAAGCGTATTGCGCGCCTGCGGCTCGGCCAGCACGCCGTCCATCAGTAACGGTGAGATTTCCGAAAGTTGACCCTTGGCCTCAAACTTCTGGTCTACATGCGTTACTGTCAACAGATTTTCTGGTACGACCCACTTTAGCAAACGTTGCGCAGTTTGTTGAAGCAGGGTCAAGTCGCCATTTAAATTCAAAAACTGTTTCGGCCTCAGCGAACGCGACAGCGGCCATAATCGGGTTCCAGAGCCACCACATAAAATCACGGCATAACGTTCAGTCATGGCACGGGTGCGGTGGATTGCTGGGATTGCAGTTTTTTTACCATCCGCAAACGCTGATCGACGAATGCCAGCAGCTCGGTGGAAAGCTCGTTGGAACTTTTGGCCAGCCGGAAGGCTTCTTGCGCTTCAGGCAAACGGTTTTCCGACTGTAGCGAAATACCCAGCCCCATTTGCCAGGTTCCGGAAGGGGCCAGACGCAGGGCAGCCTGATAGTGATCGATGGCTGCTTTGTGCTGCTCAGTGCGTTGCAGGATGGCGGCGAGAAAAGCCTGATAACCGGCATTGGAGATAGCGTGCGGCAGGCTCCGGTACAGCGTTTCCAGGGCGGAACGTGTGTCGCCACGCTCGACCTGCAGTCGCGCCAGCGCCATGGCGAAACCGTATTGTTCGGCATTCAGGCCCAATCCTTCCTGCAGGATCACTTCAGCCTGGGTGAGTTGCCGCAATTCGACCAGCAGTCCGGCCAACGCCTGGCGCGCCGCAAGATGGTAAGGGTCGAGACGGAGCGCTTCTTCAAGGGCATTGCGCGCTTCGGCGATACGCCCTTGCTGCAACCAGGACAACGCTTTCTGGTAATTGTAGAGCGCTTGTTGCTGCGGCGTGACGGATTTGACGGCGAGTTCGCTCTCGCGGGCAACGCGAATCTTGCCGACACTCTCTCGCGAAGGCTTTCCGGGGGCAGTCCCTGCCGGAAAATCATCAGACTGCGTGGCAGGACCGCCACTGGCAATCCCGCTGTCCGGCACACGTTTTTTCTTTCCTGGGGCCGACTGGGCAGCCGGTTTGGCAGGTTCATCCGGTACCGGGTCCAGGGCGGCGATCAGCGGCAACTTTTCCTCCACTCCCATTTCGGTTGCGGCTGCGGGAGGTTGTGGCTGCGCGGCAGGAGGTTGCGGCTGCGCACCGGGCATCTTGCCGGCCACGGCTACCGATTTGACCGGTTTCGTCTCCTGCTGCCCCACCCACGCGTAATAGCCGCCACCCGCCAGGAGCAAGGCCGACGACGCCGCCAGGAGCAATATGCGACGCCTGGATTTCGGGATTGTTGCGGCTACGGCGCGCACCCCGTCCGGCAGAGAGGCATCCCGCCCACCGCGGCGTTGTTCGAGCTTTTGCAGCATCTGATTGATGATGCTCATGTCAGGCCAGTTTCCATTTCCAGAAAGATTTCTTCTTCACCGCCGGGGTATCCACCACCGCCGCCTTGACATGCTGTTCATTCACTTCGCCCATGCCTTCTCCGTAAGCCAGCATCATCGCCTTGTGGGCAAGGATGTTGACCAGGCGCGGATACCCTTGGCTGGCACGGTACAGGCCACGCATCGCCCCCTTGTTGAACAGGCGCCCGCCACGGTAGCCCGCCACGCTCAAGCGATGCGCCACATAAGAGTCCAATTCTTCCTCACCCAGCGGGCCGAGGTGATATTGAAAGGTAATACGCTGTTTCAACTGGCGGATCGACTCCAGCTCCAGCTTATGGTTGAGTTCCGGCTGTCCGACCAGCACCACTTGCAGCAACTTGATCTTCTCGGTCTCGATATTGGTCAGGAGCCGCAGGGCTTCCAGGGTATCCAGCGGCATGGCCTGCGCTTCGTCGATGCACACGATGGCGCGTTTGTTCTTGCGCGCGATGTTGAGCAGGGCCAGCGTGACTGACTTCAGCAAACGATGCTGGTTGACGTTTTTGTCCAGCACCACCCCCAGCTCGTCGGCCAGCGCCATCAGCAAGGTGCGCGGTTCGAGAAACGGGTTGCTGATGTAGGCGGTAACGAAATCCTCCTTGCCCAGACCGGCAAGAAATTTGCGGCACAACAGGGTCTTGCCGCTGCCCACTTCGCCGGTCAGTTTGATGAAACCCTCTCCGTTCTTCGCCGCCACCAGCAGCGTATTCAGCGCTTCCTGATAGCGCGAGGAGGCGTAGAAGAAACTGGTGTCCGGGGTAATGCCGAACGGGGCTTCGCGCAGGCCGAAGTGCTGGTTGTACATAAGCTGGTTCCGGCGCCGCTTATTCGCGTCCCATCGCCTGCACGCGCCGTTGCGTGTCCAGGACATCCTGCGACCAGTCGCTGCCGTCCTGCACGATGGTCGGCTTGAGCAGGATAATCAATTCACTCTTTTTGGTGCTGCGTTTGGTCTGGCGTAAAAAGGGTACCTCGTTCAACCCCGGCGGATTGGCCTGATCTCCCGAACTGGTTTGTTTCATCAAGCCGCCCAGCACCACGATCTGACCATCGCGCGCGCGCACGATGCTGTCGGTTTCGCTGACGTTGGTCGATGCCAGCGGCAGGGTCATCGTCCCGGAACTGCCCATATTGATAACCTTGTTGACCTCGCTGATACGTGTCACCGAGGGATGGATATGCAAGATTACATTGCTGTTCTGATCGATCTGCGGCGTCACGTCCAGCACGATGCCGGAAAAGAACTGCTGGATGGTGGGGGTCGGTTGCGTGGTGGTGGTGGTACCGGTTGTCGAAATCGAAGTGCCGCTGGTCACGCTGGTCACATAATAATCCTCGCTGCCCACCTTCAATACCGCCTTCTGGTTGTTCAGGGTGGAGATGCGCGGACTGGAAAGCACCTGGACACTGCCCTGGCTTTCCAGGAACGACAGCATGGCGGCAAAACTATTGGTCTGGAATACCAAGCCAAACAGCCCCCCTGATCCTCTCAAGGTGGAACCGGGCACGCCGGACAACATGTCATTGGAGTTTCTTAATGCCCCAATCGGTCCAACCTCGTTGCTTCCCGGCACCCCGACGGAAACCCGCCCCTCGGAATTGGACTTGAAGGCCGCCCAATTGACCCCGGTCTGGTAATCATCACTTAATTCCACCTCAAGGATTTTTGCCTCCAATATTACCTGGCGCTCCACCGACAACTGGGACGCGTTGAGAAACTCGGCAACATTGCGCAACTCCTGCGGAGTGGCACGCACCACAATCACCCCCGATTGTGGGCTGATCACCACGCTGCGCCCTTGGCTTGAGCCGACGATGGCTTTCAGTGAGCTGCTCAGTTCATTCCAGAAATTGCTGCTGGAGTTAGTGGTGATGGTGGTGCTGCCGCTGCCGCCGCTTCGACCACCCGCTGCCGCAGCTCCCGTGGTTCCCGTGGTTCCCATGGTTCCCGTGGCTCCCGTCGTACCTGTGGCGCCGGTTGCCCCTACCGCGCCGGTGGAACCGGCCAGCACGCGAACGCTGGTGGAACCCGTGCGCGTCCCTACCAGGTAGTTGACCTTGAATACCCGGGTCTGGATGGCTTGAGCTTGGATGTAGATGCGCGAACCGACCACCTTGTACTCGTAGCCATGGGTTTCGCGGATGTCTTCGAGCGCCTCCAGCACCGTCACATCCTTCAGATTGGCAGTAATCGTCCCTTCCAGGTCAGGTGTCGGTACCATGCTGTAGCGTGTGCCGGAAACGATGCCCATGAACACCTGTCTGGCGGGCGCATTGTGCACCACCAGGTCGAAACGCGGTTCCAGAGCCTTGTCGCTGCCCTTGGGCATTTCAATCTTCAGTGGGGGCAGCAGCGCGTTGGTCACGACTTCGGGTTGCTCCGGCTTGGCGGGTTGCGCAGCCTGTTTCAGTTCTTCGTTGATTCTCTGGTAAGTCGAATCATGTTTTTTCTGCGTTTCTGGCGTTGCACAGCCCAGCAACATTAACCCGAGCGCTGCTGCGACCAGGCGCGGAAAATAATAACTGGCGAATTTTCTGGTCATTGTTTGGCCTTCTTCTCAGGCACGGGACGTGGTTTATTACTGCCGGACATGTGATTACCCTGTCGAACGGTATGTATTTTTTTATCTGCTTCAGGGAACAGCTTCAACACCTGAACGCCCTCCGCAGTGCGCAGAACAGCTTCACCCGGCGTCAAGCGAATCAGTCTTGCATCGCCGAATTTTTCTCCCAGCCTCACCGCCTGGCCGCCGATAATGGCCATTTTGCGGTCGGCGGAAAGTATCACCGATTGCAACACCGGCAAGGGAGGTGGCCCTTTTTCCAGCTCCTCGCCATAGCCGGGCGAAGGGCTGAGCAGATCGGGGGGGCGCGTCGGGTCAGGCAAATTCTCTGCCGCCAGGCAAACCTCCGCCGCCGACACAAAAAGCAGCAGAAAAACACCCAGCAATTTGCCAAACAAGGGATAAATCAACACCGGCACCCCTGACTCTCAGGATCAACCCGGTCATTATGACAGAAAAAACGCTGCCCTCTGCCTATACGCTCAACCACACTTTTTCCAGGCTCAGGGTATAGAGCGTCAGCGTCAGGGTGATCTGGGGATATTTGTCCACTTTCAGATCAGCCGCGCTCCACACCACGCGCAGGGGCAATTTTTCCACGCCCGCGAGATATTGCAACAAATCGTGATAGCCGCCCTCCAGAACCAGTTGCACGCCATGCCGGTAGACCAGCGAAGCCCCGGGCTTGCCTCCGCCCGCAACCTTACTTTCCAGCGCGGAGGTGGCCGGCAAGGTTTTCAGGGATACCATTTTCAGATGGGGATACTGCAATAACAAGCCTTCCAGCAACACGACCTTCCTGTCCGGCGAAACCAGGGTTTGCTGCACGGTTTCCAGCGGTGCTTCCATTTCCGCCAAACGTTGCTTCAGTTTTTCCAGGCGCTGGCGATTTTCCACATCCGGGTCAATCTGGCTGGAAATGGCCAGGCCCTGAACCTGGGATTGCAGCGTGGCAATCTGTTTCTGGCGATCGGCAAGCTGCTTGGTAAGTGAAGAGTGTTTGGTGCGCAAGGGGTCGAGCAGGAACATTTTGACGGGTGTCAGCATCAACACCGAAAGCATCAGGAAGATTAACGCACGCTCGCGTAACGCCAGCGCGTCGATTTTTTCCAGCCCTTTATGCCATTGCTCTTTCAAAGCCTACCTCACTGCCTTAGCCGGGTCAGCGCCCGGCTGTTGCGGCTCCACCGAACGCAGATTGAATTCGAAATAGCCACCGATTTTTTCCACTCGGGTCAACCTCATGTCAAGGGAAGAAAACGGCTGGCCACGCATGACCTTTTCGTTGCCCAGCCGCCTGAGGTAATCCGGCACCAGGTCAGCGCGTAACGCCCGCCCGCCGATCACCATCTTGTTGCCGCCCTCGCTCAGGCTGAAACTGGTCAGCCACAAGCCGTTCACGCTCTGACGCGCAAAAGCGCGCAAATACTCGGAAAAGCCGTGTCCCTCGGCACCGGCCTGGATACCGAGGATTTCCTCACGTTCGCGAACCTGTTTTTCCAACTCTTTGACCTGCATCTCCAGCTCCCTGCTCTTCTGGCGCGGGCCAAATTCCTTGCCCGCCTTGGAAAAACGGCTCTTTTCCTGCTCCAGGCGCTGGCTGACTTCCTGAACCTCTTTGCTCAACTGCCCCATGTGGTAGGTGGCATAGGCATAGAAGCCCAGCACCCCGATCAACAACAGCGCCAGCCCCTGCAGAATGGTAACGAAGGAAAAATACTTCTTCTGCCGCAAGAAAATCGGATTGAAGAGGTTGATTTGCTGCGTCACAGGGATTTCTCCTCAAGCCGTAACGCTGCGCCCAGCGTGAGAAAGCAACGCGAGAGTTGGTCCTGTTGCAAGGCCGGAGATTTTGAAAAATCAAACAGGCGATGCATATCGATGGTTTCGACGCCGATTTGCAGGTTACGCTCCAGGTAACCTTCCAGGCCGATGGCCAGCGGCAAGGGCGCCATCATCAGCCTGGTGAGCTGGATTTCATGAAACTGCCGGTCGAAATAGTCGAAGGAGCGCTGCAATTCCATGACGATGCGATCCAGATAACGCTGGCGCTGTTCGGTATCTTCCTGCAACAGCTGTGTCAAGGGCGCGTCAACGTGCCGGGAATAATACAGTTCCGTATCGCAAGTGATGGTCAGCAGGCCGCCTTCGTCGCCAAAAGACAGCACGGCCAGCGCCTGTCCCGGCTCTTCCAGCATTACGGCGATGTTGCGTTGCGCCATTTCCGGGATGTCGATCACCGACAGGGGAATGTTGGCTTCCTCGAACAGGGTGACGTAGCGCTGGATCACCTCATTGCGCGTGGCGATGGCGTACATGCCATGATTGGGCGCCACGCCCTTGTCGGTAGGAATGCGCAGCACGTCGATAGCGGCGTCGTCGATGTGATAGTCGAGCAGATCCTTGATCTTCCAGCGCACGGCTGTTTTCAGTTCATCCGGCGGCACGTTCAGAACCTCGACCGGCAGCACCTGATATTCGTTCAGGTTGAGCAACGTCAGACAATGGAAGCGCTCCATGCGCAAAGCCCTGGCGAATTCCATCAACGCATCCGGGTCGGCTGCGGCACTGATCGGCTCGATGGCGCACAGCCCGACCTCCGGCCTGCCGCCCGGTACGCGCCGCACGTGCGCCAGACACAACTCTCCCGGCAGGAAACTGATCGCCAGCCACCCGCCGGCACGCTCGGAGCGCGTCAGCAACCGCCTGATAAATTGCAAATTCAGCCCCATTGACTGATCCGTCCCCTAAAAACCGAATACCATCTGCGCGCCCACCTCTTCACCGACCATGCGCAACTTTTCCAGCGCCTGCGCGGTCAGGCGGATGTTGCGCCGCTCGCCCGGCAAACGCATGACGTAACTCTTCTTGCCGAGTGCCACCAGATGCAGCGCCGCCGCATTCTGCGATATACCAAAATGCTCGGCAATTTCACGCTGCGTCGGGTAATCGCGGTTGGTCTGGAAATAGCGCCCGAGAAACGCCAGCACCTCCGTTTGTCGCTTCGTCAGCGTCGGCAGAACGCGCATCCCCGCCAGTTCTTCGCTTTCCAACTGTTCCGCCATTTTGATTTCGGCCCATGCCCACAAATTCCCTTATCCTAAAATCTACATGGCAAGCAAACACTTGTCAAATAACTTATCAAACAAGTTTTTCAACCATGGGGATTTTCTGTATAGTCTGATTTTCCTAAACAAAATTTCTCAGGAAAAATCATGGTGCGGAAAGTTTCCGTCATCGGACTGGGTTATGTCGGCCTACCGGTTGCCGTGGCATTCGGCAGACATGCGCGCACGGTCGGCTTCGACATCAACGCGACGCGCATCGCTGAGCTGCGCGATGGGTTCGACCGCACCGGCGAAGTCGAAAGCGATGACCTGAAAAGCGCCGACATCCTTTTTACCGACAGCATCACAGACCTCAAGGCCGCCGACTTCCACATCGTGGCCGTCCCCACCCCCGTCGATGACGCCCACCAGCCGGACCTCACCCCGGTGATCCGCGCTTCCGAAACCGTGGGGCGTGCGCTGAAAAAGGGCGATATCGTGGTCTACGAATCCACCGTCTATCCCGGCGCCACGGAAGAGGATTGCGTCCCGGTGCTGGAGCGTTGCTCCGGCCTGAAATGCGGCGTCGATTTCACCGTCGGCTACAGCCCGGAACGCATCAATCCGGGCGACCGTGAGCACACCTTCACCAAAATCCGCAAGGTGGTTTCCGGGCAGGATGCGGCCACCCTCAAGACCGTCGCCGAGGTCTATGCTTCGGTGGTCAGCGCCGGGGTGTACCCGGCCAGTTCGATCAAGGTGGCGGAAGCCGCCAAGGTCATCGAAAATACCCAGCGCGACCTCAACATCGCCCTGATGAACGAACTGGCCATGGTGTTCGACATCATGGGCATCGACACCCGCGAAGTACTGGAAGCCGCCGGCACCAAGTGGAATTTCCTCAGATTCCAGCCCGGCCTGGTCGGGGGTCACTGCATCGGCGTCGATCCTTACTACCTGACGCACAAGGCGGAAAAGCTCGGTTATATCCCGCAAGTCATCCTGGCAGGCCGACGCATCAACGATGGTATGGGCAAATTCGTCGCGCAACGGGCCGTCAAGGAAATGATCCGCGCCGGGCACGCCATACTCGGCAGCACGGTCACGGTGCTCGGCTTGACCTTCAAGGAAGACTGCCCTGACCTGCGCAACTCGCGCGTCATCGACATCATCCGTGAATTGCAGGACTACGGCATCCAGGTGCAGGTACACGACGCCCTGGCGGACGCCGCCGAAGCCCGGCACGAATACGGCGTGGAACTGCTGCCCATGGAAGCGCTTCGCTCCGCCGCCGCCGTAGTGGCGGCTGTCGCCCACCGCACCTACCGCGACATGACGCTGGCTGGACTCTCCCGCCTGATGGGAGAAAATCCAGTGCTGATCGACGTCAAGGGACTTTTCGACCCCGCTGCCGTGCGCAATGCGGGAATCCGGCTATGGCGTCTGTAAGCGAAACATACCGGCACCTCCAGGCCAGCCTGGCGGCGGCGCCGAAAACCTGGCTGGTGACCGGGGTGGCCGGCTTCATCGGCTGCAACCTGCTGGAGGCGCTGCTCAAACTGGATCAGAAAGTGGTCGGCCTGGATAATTTCGCCACCGGCTACCGCGCCAACCTGGAAGAAATCGCTGCCCAGGTCTTGCCCCGGCAATGGGAGAATTTCCGCTTCATCGAAGGCGATATCCGCAACCTGGAAGACTGCCACAGCGCCTGCAAGGGCGCGGATTATGTACTGCATCAGGCAGCGCTGGGCTCGGTACCGCGTTCGCTGGACAACCCGCGCGACACCAACGACACCAATATCACCGGCTTTCTCAACATGCTGATCGCCGCACGCGACGCGCGCGTTCAACGCTTCGTTTATGCCGCCTCCAGTTCGACCTATGGCGACCACCCCGACCTGCCGCGCGTGGAGCAGCACATCGGCAACCCCCTGTCGCCCTACTCGGTCACCAAACTGGTCAACGAACTGTACGCCGGCGTCTTTGCCCGCTGCTACGGTTTCAAGACCATCGGCCTGCGTTACTTCAACATCTTCGGCAAACGGCAGAACCCCAACGGCGCCTATGCGGCGGTAGCCCCCAAATGGTTTTCCAGCCTGCGGGACGGCGAACCGGTCTACATCAACGGCGACGGCTTGACCAGCCGCGACTTCTGCTACATCGACAACGCCATCCAGGCCAACCTGCTGGCCGCCACCACGGATAACCCCGCTGCCCTCGACCAGGTCTACAACGTCGCCGTCGGACAGCGCGCCACGCTCAACGAACTGTTTGCCCTGATACGCGAACAGGTGGCGCGCCGCAAACCGCAGGCCGCCCTTGCCCAGCCGGTTTACCGCGACTTCCGCGCAGCCGATGTGCCCCACTCCCTGGCAGACATCGGCAAAGCGCAAACCCTGCTCGGCTACCAGCCCGGCCACACCCTGCGCGAAGGGCTGGAAATCGCCGCCGAGTGGTATCTGCAAAGAGGCTGAAGATTGCCCGCCGCCCACCCCCGGCTGCTGTTCCTGGTCACCGAGGACTGGTATTTCTGTTCGCATCGCCTGCCGCTCGCCTGCGCGGCGCGTGATGCCGGTTTCGATGTTGCGGTCGCCACCCGCGTGACCGCCCACGGTGAACGCATCCGCGCCGCCGGGCTGCGCCTCATCCCGCTGAGGCTACGGCGCAGCGGCCGCAACCCGTGGCGCGAACTGATGGCCATTGCCGAAATCACGCGCCTTTACCGCGCGGAAAAACCCGATATCGTCCACCATGTCGCCCTGAAGCCGGTGCTGTACGGCTCGCTGGCGGCACGCATCGCCGCCATCCCGTCGGTCGTCAATGCGCTGGCGGGGATGGGTTACGTCTTCACCTCCGGCAAACTGTCCGCACGCCTGCTGCGCCCGCTGGTCACCCTGGCTTTCCGCCTGCTGCTCAAACGCGGGCGCATCATCCTGCAAAACCCTGACGACCGCGCCGCCCTGCTCAAAGCCGGAGTAGCGCTCCCAGAGCAGATTACCCTGATCCGCGGCTCCGGCGTCGATACCGCGCACTTCACCCCCGTCCCGGAACCGGATGCAGCCGTTCCGCTGGTGGTGCTGCCGGCGCGCATGCTGTGGGACAAGGGGGTGGGCGAATTCGTCGCGGCGGCGCACATGCTGCGCGACGAAGGTTTGGCTGCGCGTTTCATGCTGGCGGGCGAACGCGACCCGGACAACCCCGCGGCCATCCCCGCCGCGCAACTGGAAATCTGGCGTGCGGCGGGAATCGTCGAATGGAGCGGACGGCAGGAAGACATGGCGCGCCTCCTGGCGCAAAGCCACATCGTGTGCCTGCCTTCCTACCGCGAGGGACTGCCCAAGGCGCTGCTGGAAGCCGCCGCCAGCGGGCGCGCCATCGTCGCCACCGACGTGCCCGGCTGCCGCGAGGCGGTGCGCCACGGCGTCAACGGCCTGCTGGTTCCGGCTCGCGATGCCGCCGCATTGGCCGATGCGCTGCGCCGCCTGATCCTTGACCCCGCTTTGCGCCGCGAATTCGGCCAACGCGGAAGAGCGCGTGCGGAAAAGGAATTCTCCGTGGAAAAAATCACCGCCGAAACCCTGGCGCTTTACCGGGAATTGCTGCCGTGAGCCGCGTGCTGGTCACCGGGGCGAATGGTTTCGTCGGCCAGGCACTGTGCCCGCTGCTGGAAAAAGCCGGTTGGGAAGTACGCCGTGCCACGCGCAGCGCCACTGCTGTTGCCAACAATCCCGCAGCGGACAGCATTGCAGTGGGTGAGATCGGCGCACAAACCGATTGGCGCACGGCGCTGGATGGGATAAGCGCCGTGGTGCATCTGGCTGCGCGGGTACACCTCATGCAGGACGACGCGTGCGACCCGCTGGCGCAATATCGCGCCGTCAACCGCGACGGCACGGAAAACCTGGCGCACCAGGCGGCACGCGCCGGAGTGCGGCGGCTGGTCTATCTCAGCTCGATCAAGGTCAACGGCGAGCGCACCACGGGACAGCCGTTTCGCGCGGAAGACGCGCCGCACCCGCAAGACCCCTACGCGCGCTCCAAATGGGAAGCCGAACAGGCATTGCAGCGCGTCGCCGCCGCAACGGGGCTGGAAAGCGTCATCCTGCGCCCGCCGCTGGTGTACGGCCCCGGCGTGAAAGCCAACTTCCTGCGCCTGATGCGCTTGGCCGAACGCGGCATTCCCTTGCCGCTCGGCGCGGTAGACAACCGGCGCAGCCTGCTTTATCTGGGCAATCTGGCGGATGCCGTGCGCGTGTGCTTGTCGCACCCGGCGGCAGCAGGAAAAACCTTTCAATTGAGTGACGGCGCGCCGCTTTCCACCCCCGCGCTGATCCGCGCTCTCGCAGCGGCACTCGGCAAGCCCGCCCGCCTGCTCCCTGTTCCCCCGCCCCTTTTGCGCCTCGCCGGACGACTCGCGGGGAAAAGCGCGAAAATTGCCCGCCTGCTCGATTCGCTGGAAATCGATGGCACGCCGATTGAACGGGAACTGGACTGGCAACCGCCCTTTTCCCTTGAAGAGGGACTGGCGGCCACCGCCGCATGGTTCCGCGAAACGCGGCGGAATCCGTCATGAGGCGCTCATGAACACGGCGTTTCTCGCCCCCCTGCTGGCCTTCACCGTCACCGGGCTGGCCATTTCCCTGCTGCTGCGCAGCCGCCTGGCGCGATTCGCCCTGGACGATCCCAACCATCGCTCCCTGCACGCCGCGCCCGTCCCGCGCAGCGGCGGGCTGGCGATTCTGGCCGGCGTGCTGGCGGGATGGAGCCTGGGGGTGCCCTCCTGGCTATGGCTGCCGCTGGGACTGTCCCTGGCGCTGGCGGCGCTTTCCTTTGCCGACGACCTGTGGGGCCTGCCGGTGCGCTGGCGCCTGCCCGCCCATCTCGCCGCCGCAGCGGCGTTGGCTGGCGCCGGCTTGGCGACGCATTCGCCGTGGCTGCTGTTGCTGTTCGTTCCGGCCATCGTGTGGATGACCAATCTCTACAATTTCATGGACGGCTCCGACGGTCTGGCCGGCGGCATGGCGCTGTCCGGTTTCGGCGCCTACGGTCTGGCTGCGTGGCTGGCCGGTGATGCGGCATTCGCCTGGGCGGCCTGGAGCGTAGCGGCGGCGGCGGCGGGTTTCCTGCTGTTCAATTTCCACCCGGCACGAATTTTCATGGGCGACGCCGGTTCGATCCCCCTCGGTTTTCTCGCCGCTGCCTTCGGCCTGCTCGGCTGGCAGCGCGGCCTGTGGCCGTGGTGGTTCGCCCCGCTGGTGTTTTCGCCCTTCGTCGCGGATGCCAGCATCACCCTGGCGAAGCGCTGGCTGCGCGGCGCAAGCATCCTGCAGGCGCACCGCGAACATTATTACCAGCACCTGGTGCGCATGGGCTGGGGGCACCGCCGCACGGCGCTTCACGCTTACGCGCTGATGGCTGCCGCAGGCGGCAGCGCCCTGTGGGGCACGGCGCAGGAAACGACCGTGCAGGCGCTCTTGCTGCTGCTCTGGTGTGCCGCCTATTACGCGACGGCACGCTGGATTGATATAGAATGGATCAAATTCACGCAAACTGCCGCCGACCGTGACGCATAGAGTCAATCCCCGCACCCTGCTCGCCTTCGCCCACGACATCCTGGCCGCCGTCATGGCGTGGCTGCTTGCCTTCTGGCTGCGCTTCAATCTCGACATCCCGGAGCATTACCGCGACAGCATGGCGCATTCGCTGGCCTGGATCGTTCCGGCGCAGGCGTTGATTTTCTGGGGATTCGGGCTGTATCGCGGCATCTGGCGCTACGCCAGCCTGCCCGACCTGAAGCGCATTCTGCTGGCGGTAGCCGCCGCCACCGTGGTCACCCCCTTGCTGCTGTACATGCTGCGCATGGAGGAAACGCCGCGCTCCGTGCTGCTGCTCGACCCCATCCTGCTGGTGCTGATCATGGGCGGCAGCCGCCTGCTATATCGCGCCTGGAAGGAACATCGCCTGCACGGCTTTTTGCCGCACGGCGGCGAAGCGGTGCTGGTGCTCGGCGCAGGCGAAACCGCCGCCAGCCTGGTGCGCGAGTTGTCCCACAGCCGCACCTGGCACATTGTCGGTCTGCTCGACGACGACGCCACCAAGCATGGCCGCGACCTGCATGGCTTCAAGGTGCTGGGCGCGCTCGACGAACTGCCACACTGGGCGAAAAAGACCGGCGCCACGCATGCCATCATCGCCATGCCCGGCGTGCACCCCTCGGTGCGCCGCCGCGCCGCCGGGCTGTGCGGCGAGGCTGGCGTCGAAGTGCTGACCGTACCGGCCTTCGAGGACCTGGTGAGCGGGCGCGTCACCGTCTCGCAAATCCGCGCCGTGGAAGTCGACGACCTGCTCGGGCGCGACAAGGTGATCCTCGACAACCATGGCCTGCAAGACCTGATCGGCGGCAAGACCGTGCTGGTCAGCGGCGCGGGCGGCTCGATCGGCGCGGAACTGTGCCGCCAGATCGCCCGCTTCAAGCCCGAACTCCTGGTAATGCTGGAACTCAACGAACTGGCGCTCTACCGCATGGAACAGGAATTCCGCGAACGCTTCCCGGAAACCCCCATCGTCTGCGCCATCGGCGACATCAAGAACCGGACGCGCGTCGAAGAACTGATGCG
This sequence comes from uncultured Sulfuricella sp., assembly GCA_964527565.1. GTDB lineage: Bacteria > Pseudomonadota > Gammaproteobacteria > Burkholderiales > Sulfuricellaceae > JAGXQV01. The sequence continues at coordinate 49,216 of CAZGOY010000019.1, forward strand.
CCGTTTTTCCCCGGCGACGGTGTTCCACGCCGCCGCCTACAAGCACGTGCCGCTGATGGAAAGCGAAAACGCCTGGGAAGCGGTGCGCAACAACATCCTCGGCAGCCACGTGCTGGCGCGCGCGGCACAGGAACACGGCGTGAAAAAATTCGTGCTGATTTCCACCGACAAGGCGGTGAACCCCACCAACGTCATGGGCGCCAGCAAGCGGTTGGCGGAAATGGTGTGCCAGGGCATGCAGCGCGAGGGTGGCACGGCTTTCATCATCGTGCGCTTCGGCAATGTGCTGGGCAGCACCGGCAGCGTGATCCCCAAGTTCCACGAACAGATCGCCAAGGGCGGGCCGGTCACCGTCACCCATCCCGACATCATCCGCTATTTCATGTCCATCCCCGAAGCCGCGCAACTGGTGTTGCAAGCCGCGCTGATGGGGCATGGCGGGGAAATCTTCGTGCTCGACATGGGCGCCCCGGTAAAGATCGCCGACCTGGCGCGCGACATGATCCGGCTTTCCGGGTTTTCCGAGGAGGAAATCCGCATCGTCTTCACCGGCTTGCGCCCCGGCGAAAAACTGTTCGAAGAACTGCTCGCCGACGGCGAAAACACCCTGCCCACCCCCCACCCCAAGCTGCGCGTCGCCCAAGCGCGCAACGTCGATCCGCAATGGCTGGGCAGCCTGCTGGCCTGGCTCAAGCAGGAAGAGACACCGGATGAAATGGCATTGAAACAGGCGCTCGGACGCTGGGTACCGGAATACAAATGGCAGCAGCAGCCGGGTATCATCCCGCGGCGGCGCGCCAACGCTACGGAACTGAACCGGGAAAACAGCAAATAAGCGCTACCGCGCCGCACACAGACGCAACGGATACGAAGTCAGGAAACCCACCCCCGCCGCTCGATTTCCGCGAGCATCCTGTCGGCGGTGCCGGTCAGGGCCGACACGAAACCGTGCCCCGCAGCCAGCGCCCCCGCCAGCACCGCCACATCCTCCACGTATTCATGCACCATCTGGTTGCGCAGGGCGCGCATCACCAGCCATTCCTCGGCGGACGTCAGCAAAGCGAGACGCTCCGCGCGGTCCAGGTTATCCATGACTGCCCCCGGACGCTCTCCCAGTGCCGCGAGCAACGCCGGCAACAGCTTGTCTCCCACGGCATCCTGCAAACGGCCGAACCTGCCGACGAACGCCTCCACCCGCTCGGCGAGATCGGCATCGGTTTCCAGGCTTCGCGCGCGCTCCACCGTAAAAGGCTGCGCAAACAGGCGCCCGTCCGTTGTCTCCAGGTGGCGGCATTCCTTGCGGATAACCCGCGCCAGAAATTGCAGGCGTTGCCTGGTCTTGCCGTCGAGCGTCATAGCAATTGCCCTTCCTTGAAAGCAATGTCGTGAATCGGCAGGCGCATGAGATTGGGCGCGCTGACCAGCACGTCCACCCTGCGTCCGTACATCAGCCGCGAAACCCTGGCAGACAGACGTGCCGCCAGCAAGGCCGGATTATCCGCCGGAACAGGCAATTCCAGCAGCAAGTCGAGGTCGCCGCCGCGCGCCGCATCATCGAGCCGCGACCCGAACACCCGCACCCGCGCCTGCTCCCCGGCAACTTCCGAGACTAGACGGCGAATGGCCTGGATATGTTCTTTACTGAGGCGCATGAGCAAACCGGCTTACAAACTGTTGATGAGTTGCTTGAAGGCTTCATCCTGCGGCAGGGTGTGGATGTCCGCATCCTTCAATTCATCTTGGCGCAGTTCCTCCCCGCCTAACCGGATGGCCTGAGCGAGGGCGGCTTCCGCTTCCGCCGCATGGCCTTGCAGGAACAGGATGTACCCCCGGTTGCCGAGTGCCATCGGCCAATCCGGCTTGCGCGCCAAGGCCGACTCAACATCCTCGCGGGCCAGTTTCAGCAGTTCACCAGCGGCGCTTGTGTCCCCAGCTTGCCAGCGCTTTTTGGCCTCGTAGAGCCGCGTAACTCCCTTTCTATTCTGCGCTTTATCTACCTGTTCGCGTAATACGGCTTCCGGGGCGTCACCGTAGCGTTTCGCCACTTCGTCGAAAACAGCAACAGCCTCGATATATTTCTCCATGTCTCTGAGCCGGATTCCCTTATTGACCAAAGCCATCGCCACACACTCGCGTAGCACAGCTTCCGGGGCGTTACCGTAGCGTTGCACTACTTCGCTGTAAACGGTGATGGCCTCATCAATTTTTCCCTGTTCACCCAGCGCAACACCCATGTTGAGCAGCGCATTCGCCACCACCTCACGCAGATCAGCTTCTGGAGCGTTACCGTAGCGATTCACTACATCGTTATAGGCGGCAATCGCATCCTCATTTTTCCCTAATTTGCTGAGACTAGCCCCCATGTTGACCAGCGCCATCGCTACCACCCCACGCAAATCAGCTTCTGAAACATCGCCGTAGCGTTTCACCACTTCGTCGTAGGCAGCGATAGCCTCGTCGTGCATTTCCGTCTCGCCGAATTTAATACCCTTGTTGAGCAACGCCCTTGCAACCACCTCACGCAGCGGCGCTTCCAATCTGTTGCCGTAACGATGTGCCACCTCATTGTAAGTAGCGATGGCATCCTCGTTTTTCCCAAGTTTGCTCAGCGCGACACCTTTGTTGAGGAGAGCTGGCGCTGCCTCCATTGGGGTATCCGAAACATCTACCGCTTTCCCAAAATTCTCAGCAGCAATTTCATACTTTTCTTCCTGAATAGCCTTGAAGGCCAAGGTCATCCAGTCGTCATAACCGTATTGCTGGGGAGCAATTGAGTCGAGTTTCGCGGCAGCGTCCTTAATTCTGCGTTCTTGCTCTGGTGTAGAGGGAATACGAATTTGTATTTGATTACTTAGAATTTTTATCAAACCTTCGGATTGCCGGATATTCTTTTGTAACCTATCAATTTCATAAGAAGCTGCCCTGTGAATTTGTTGAATAGCCACATCGATTTCCGGTTTAATTTGTTCATCAATGTGAGATTTCCCTTCCCGGCCTATCCAACCACTGATTTCCTTGCGCGCTTCATCCTTGGCCGCCAGCACGGCTTCCCTCGTCGATCTGATACTGAAAAACACCACGATGCCGGTAATCAAAGTTCCGAAGAGGGCAATGTAAAAACCCAGGTCACCAATGCGCTTGTCCTGAGAATCCAGGCGCACCTTGAAGGGTTCCAGGCTTTCCTGTTGCAGTTTGAGTTTGGTACCGATTTCGGGTGAAGGCTGGGTAATGGCAAGCGGGGCTTCTTTCCGTATGGGTTGCGTGTCGGCTCCGGCAGGCGCGGTAAGCGCGACGAGCATCGCACACAGGAAAGTCGTCAGGATGGTATTCATGTAATAGTGTTCCTTTCCCAAAAATATGCCGCCGCAATTTCGTCATGCCGCCTTCGCGGCCGGGAGGCCGCTCCTACGTTCCGGCCATGTCTCCGCGTTCCACCACCGGCACCCTGGGCGCCAGGGCGCATAGCAGTTCGTAGCCGATGGTTCCTGCGGCTTGCGCTACCTCTTCTACCGGCAGGCCTTCGCCCCACAAGGTGACGGGACTGCCGACGTCGGCGGCGGGAACATCGGTCAGATCGGCGAACAGCATGTCCATGGAGACGCGGCCCACGGTGCGGGTGCGCTGGCCTGCGACGAGGATCGGCGTGCCGGTGGGAGCGTGGCGCGGGTAGCCGTCGGCATAGCCGCAGGCGACGATGCCGATGCGTGTGGGGCGTTCGGCGCGGAAGGCGCCGCCGTATCCGGCGCGCTCGCCCGCTGCCAGTTGCTGGACGGCGAGGATGCGGCTGGTGAGGGTCATCGCCGGACGCAGGCCGAGTTGCGCGGCGCTGGTATCGGAAAAGGGCGAGGCGCCGTAGAGCAGGATGCCGGGACGCACCCAGTCGGCGTGAGTTTGCGGATAGCGCAGGAGGGCGGCGGAATTGGCCAGGCTGCGCGGCAGGGGAATGCCCGCAACCGCCCGTTCAAAGCGTTCGAGCGGCTCAATGACACCCGGCGCTTCGTCGGCGCAGGGGAAATGGGTGACCAGCGTGATGGCACCGACCGCAGGGCAAGACTGCAAACGCCGCAAGGCGGCGGGAAAAGCGGCAGGAGTGAAGCCGAGGCGGTTCATGCCGGTGTTGATCTTGAGCAGCACATCGATTGCGGCGGGAAGCCTGGCGCGCTCCAGCATGCCGAGTTGCGCCTCGTGGTGGATCACCGTGGTCAGGCGGTGTTGCGCCAGCAGGGGCAGTTCGTCCACGGAAAAAAACCCTTCCAGCAAGGCGATGACTTGGCCGTGCCCGGCTTCGCGCAGGGCGATGCCCTCCTCCACCCGCAGCACGGCGAAACCGTCGGCGGACTGCAAGGCGCGGGCGGCGCGCAGCATGCCGTGGCCGTAGGCGTCGGCCTTGATGACGGCGAGGATTTTGGAATGGGGCGCGTGGCGGTGCGCCACGCCGAGGTTGTGGGTCAGCGCGGCGAGGTCGATGCGCGCTTGCAGGGGACGTGCCATGGGATCAATACGAGCCGCCGTGGGCGTAGTTCTCGAACTTGGTGTATTCGCCGAGGAAGGTCATGCGCACCATGCCGATGGGGCCGTTACGCTGCTTGCCGATGATGATTTCGGCGCTGCCCTTGTCCGGGCTGTCGGGGTTGTAGACTTCGTCGCGGTAAATGAACAGGATCAGGTCGGCGTCCTGCTCGATGGCGCCCGATTCGCGCAGGTCGGACATCACCGGGCGCTTGTTGGGGCGCTGCTCCAGACTGCGGTTAAGCTGCGAAAGGGCGATCACCGGCACGTCGAGTTCCTTGGCCAGGGCCTTGAGCGAGCGCGAGATTTCCGAAATTTCCGTGGCGCGGTTCTCGCCTTCGCGGTTCGCGCTCATCAGTTGCAGGTAGTCGATGACGATCAGCCCGAGCTTGCCGGCCTGGCGGTACAGGCGCCGCGCGCGGGAACGCAGGTCCATGGAGGACAGCGCCGCCGATTCGTCGATATACAGGGGCGCGTCGTTGAGTTTGCCCAAGGCATAGGTCATCTTCTGCCAGTCTTCGTCCTGCAGGCGCCCGGTGCGCAGCTTGTGCTGGTCGAGCCGCCCCACCGAGCCGATCATGCGCATCACCAGTTGCGTGCCGCCCATTTCCATACTGAAGATGGCAACCGGCAGGCCGGTTTGCAGCGCCACGTTTTCCGCGATGTTGATGGAAAACGCGGTTTTTCCCATACTCGGGCGCCCGGCGACGATAATCAGATCGCCGGGTTGCAGGCCGGAAGTCTTTTCGTCCAGGTCGTGAAAACCGGTAGGAATGCCGGTCACGTCGTTGGGGTTGTCGCGGTGAAACAGGATGTCGATCTTTTCCACCACCTCGGTCAGCAGCGGCTGGATCGGCACGAAGCCCTTCTTGCCGCGCGCGCCTGCTTCGGCGATCTCGAACACCTTGGCCTCGGCCTCGTCCAGCAGTTGCGTGGTGGTGCGTCCGCTGGGAGTGAAGGCGCTTTCCGCGATGGTGCTGCCGACTTCCACCAGCTTGCGCATGACTGCGCGCTCGCGCACGATTTCGGCATAGCGACGGATGTTCGCCGTGCTCGGGGTGTTTTGCGCCAGCATGCCGAGATAGGCCAGGCCGCCCGCGCTGTTCAACTCGCCGCTGTTTTCCAGCGCTTCCGCCACGGTGACCACGTCCGCCGGTTTGGCGTGCTCGATCAATTTGCCGATGCGCCGGAAAATCAGGCGGTGATCGTGACGATAGAAATCGTCCTCGTGGACCACGTCGCCGATTTTGTCCCAGGCGATATTTTCCAGCAGCAGGCCACCCAGCACGGATTGCTCGGCTTCGACGGAATGGGGGGGGAGTTTCAGGGAATCGAGTTGCGGATCGTTCATCGGCGCGAGTATAACAGGGGGGGGTTATTCGCTGCCACAAGATGCCGCAGCCCGTGCTGGCGCCGGGGCCACGGAAAAAATATTTCTTATACAAGAATAAAATTAATTGAATATTGCGCTACATCATCAAATGCTATTCTGCGCGGACTTCAAATAACAGATATTCTCGTCGGGAGATCGTCAATCATGTCCAAACTCGTTAATCCGCACGGTGGCGGCGAACTGAAACCCCTGCTGTTGAGCGGCGAAGCACAAAAGGCCGAACTGGCGCGCGCGCAATCCTTGACCAAAGTCACCCTGTCGTCGCGCGAGACCGGCGACCTCATCATGATGGGTATCGGCGGCTTTACTCCGCTCGACGGCTTCATGACCCATTCCGACTGGCAGGGCGTCTGCGACGGCTACAAAATGACCAGCGGCCTGTTCTGGCCGATCCCCGTCACCCTGTCGACGGACGACGACGCCATCAAGGTCGGCACCGATGTCGCGCTGGTGAATGGCGAAAACGGCGAAATCATGGGTACCATGAAAATCACCGAGAAGTACGCCATCGACAAGAGCCACGAATGCATGCAGGTCTACAAGACCACCGACATGGAGCACCCCGGCGTCAAGATGGTCATGGATCAGGGCAAGTACAACCTGGCCGGCCCGGTCAAGGTCCTGTCCACCGGCACCTTCAAGGAAGAGTACGGCGACCAGTTCATGACCCCGGCGGAAACCCGTGCCGCCTTCGAGAAGATGGGCTGGTCCAAGATCGCCGCCTTCCAGACCCGCAACCCGATGCACCGCTCCCACGAATACTTGGCGAAAATCGCCATCGAAACCATGGACGGCGTGCTGGTTCATTCCCTGCTGGGCGCCTTGAAGCCGGGCGACATCCCCGCCGAAGTGCGTTCCGAAGCCATCAGCGTGCTGGTCGAAAACTATTTCGCCCCCAACACCGTGATCCAGGCCGGCTACCCGCTGGACATGCGCTACGCCGGGCCGCGCGAAGCCCTGCTGCACGCGCTGTTCCGCCAGAACTACGGCTGCTCGCACCTGATCGTGGGCCGTGACCACGCCGGCGTGGGCGACTACTACGGCCCGTTCGACGCGCAGAAGATTTTCGACGAAATCCCCAAGGGCTCTCTCGAAACCGTCAACATGAACATCGACTGGACCTTCTGGTGCAACAAGTGCGGCGGCATGGCATCGCAACGCACCTGCCCGCACACCAAGGACGACCGCATTCTGTTGTCCGGCACCAAGGTGCGTTCGATGCTTTCCGAAGGCAAGGATCTGCCTGTAGAATTCAGCCGCCCCGAAGTGGCCAAGGTGCTGCAGAAGTATTATGCCGGCCTCACCACCGAGCAGAACGTCAAGGTGGAACTGAAAGGCCATTCCGCCAAATAGTTTTTCAAGGGTTGGCCGACTGCACGAGTGGTCGGCCTTTGTTCATAAGCAGTAAGTAATCTCAAGGAGTAAACGCAATGCCAACTTTTGTTCGTACCGACAAATGCGACGGCTGCAAGGGCGGCGATAAAACCGCTTGCATGTACATTTGCCCGCATGATCTGATGAAGCTCGACAAGGATGGTTCCGAAACCGGCCACGCCATGCGCGCCTTCAATCAGGAACCTGAGCAGTGCTGGGAGTGCTATTCCTGCATCAAGATTTGCCCGCAACAAGCCATCGAAGCCCGCCACTACGCCGACATCGTTCCCTTGGGCGGTTCCGTGCAACCGCTGCGCGGCGCCGATTCCATCATGTGGACCATCAAGTTCCGCAACGGCACCATGAAGCGCTTCAAGTTCCCGATCCGTACCACCGACGAAGGCTCCATCGACCCCTACGGCGGCAAGCCCACCGCAGTCATGGCCAACATCGCCAAGAGCGGCTTCTTCAATGAGATGAGTGGTTACCGCGCTGGCAACCCCGCCGAGTTGATCCGCAAGTAATCCGGCCCGTGGCACTCTGATTAACGAATACTGAAAGGTAAAAGCAATGTCTGGAACTTTTGAAAATCCTGAAGTCGTTCAAGAAGAAGTTGACATTCTTCTGATCGGTGGCGGCATGGCCAACTGCGGCGCCGCTTATGAAGTCATGCGCTGGGCCGAAGCCGCCAAGGCTGAGAACGGCGTTGACCTGAAGATCAAGCTGGTCGACAAGGCCGCCATGGACCGCTCCGGCGCCGTGGCTCAAGGTCTGTCCGCCATCAACACCTACATCGGCGACGCGCAAGACCCCGCCGACTACGCCCGCATGGTCTCCAACGACCTGATGGGGATCACCCGCGACGACCTGGCCTATGACCTGGGCCGCCACGTTGACGAATCCGTGCATCTGTTCGAAGAATGGGGCCTGCCCATCTGGAAGACCGACGCTGACGGCGTGCGTCACGACGGTGCCGAGTCCATCAAGGAAGGCCTGCCCACCCTGAAGGACGGCGGCAAGCCCGTGCGTTCCGGCAAATGGCAGATCATGATCAACGGCGAATCCTACAAGTGGATCGTCGCTGAAGCCGCCAAGAAGGTGCTGGGCTCCGACCGTATTCAAGAGCGCATCTTCATCGTCAAGCTGGTGAACGACAAGAACGACAAGAACCGCATCGCCGGTGCCGTCGGTTTCTCCACCCGCGAAAACAAGGTGTACGTGTACAAGGCCAAGGCTATCCTGCTGGCTGCCGGCGGTTGCGTCAACCTGTTCCGTCCGCGTTCCGTTGGCGAAGGCCAAGGCCGCGCCTGGTACCCGGTGTGGAACGCTGGTTCCACCTACACCATGGCTGCTGAAGCCGGTGCAGAACTGACGATGATGGAAAACCGCTTCGTGCCGGCCCGCTTCAAGGACGGTTACGGCCCTGTCGGCGCCTGGTTCCTGCTGTTCAAGGCCCAAGCCACCAACGCCAACGGCGAAGTGTACATGGTCAAGAACAAGGAACTGCTGAACGACTATCCTCCGTATGGTCAAGCCGCCGTCCCCGCTTCCTGCCTGCGTAACCACCTGATGCTGAAGGAAATGAAGGAAGGCCGCGGCCCGATTTACATGGACACCGTCACCGCCCTCGCCAAGCTGCGCGAGACCCTGACGCCGAAGGAAGTGAAGCACCTGGAAGCGGAAGCCTGGGAAGACTTCCTCGACATGTGTATCGGCCAGTGCGGTATCTGGGTTGGCGAAAACATCGAGCCGGAGAAGAAGAACTCCGAACTGATGCCGACCGAGCCCTACCTGCTGGGTTCCCATTCCGGTTGCTGCGGTATCTGGGTGTCCGGCCCGGAAGACGTCGGCGCGCCGACGGACGAAGCCAAAGCCGGTGTGCCTGCGCACCTGCCGAAGGGCTGGAACTGGGGTTACCGCTCCATGACCACCGTGAAGGGTCTGTTCACCGCCGGCGACGGCGTGGGCGCATCCGGCCACAAGTTCTCCTCCGGCTCCCACGCTGAAGGCCGCCTTGCTGCCAAGGCGATGGTCAAGTACTGCCTGGACAACAAGGACATGAAGGTCGAGCTCGACACCGATGCCGACACCCTGGTTGCCGAGATCTACAAGCCGGTGCGCAACTTCCTGGAACACAAGGACTACACCACCGCTATCGACGTGAACCCCAACTACATCACGCCGAAGATGCTGCAATTCCGTCTGCAAAAGATCATGGACGAGTACGTTGCAGGCGTGGGCACCTACTACACCACCAACGACAAGATGTTGGCCGTGGCTGAAGAGAAGCTGGGCATGCTGAAGGAAGACGCCGAGAAGATGCGTGCGAAAGACCTGCACGAACTGCTGCGCGCCTGGGAAAACTACCACCGCATCCTGACGGCGGAAGCCCACATGAAACACATCCAGTTCCGCGAAGAATCCCGTTACCCGGGCTTCTACTACCGCATGGACAAGAACTTTGTCGATGAGGCAAACTGGAAGTGCTTCGTGAACTCCATCTACGACAAGACCACCAAGACATGGACCTGCTTCAAGCGCGAACATGTGGATATCGTGGACAAGTCCAAGCTGTTCAAGCCCGCTGCTCACTAAGCAGTTGTCCTGACAGTGCAGTAAACTGAATTCCGGGCGCCGCGAGGTGCCCGGTTTTCTTTTAAGCAAAGGGAGTTTTTCCTCCAATAGTCACCGCCAAGCGATTAAATCAATCGGGTGAATATCGGTGGCCGAATTCAGAACCAGCGCTTTACACAGAGGTACACGTCATGGAAAAAATAGTCGACATCAAAGATTCCCCCTTCCCGCAAAGCCCCGTTGAAGCCACCCAATACGACGGCACCAAGGTCATCCAGTTTCGTTGCTACCCAGGCATTTCCTGTTTCAACGCCTGCTGCAAGAACATCGACATCACCCTGACTCCCTACGACATCCTGCGCCTGAAGCGCCGTATGGGCGTGACTTCCGGTGAATTCCTGCGTGAATACACCGAGCCCTATGAAATGGAAAAGGAAGGCATCGCCGGCGTCAAGTTCAAGCCGGTAGACGGCGGCACCGCCTGCCGCTTCATGCGCGAAGAAGGATGCAGCGTCTATGAAGACCGCCCCACCGCCTGCCGCTATTACCCGGTCGCGCTCATCTCCCTGCGCCGCCAGGATGAATACACCGACGTCAACTCCTACGCGCTGGTCAAGGAAGACCACTGCAAGGGTCATCTGGAAAACCGCCCGCTGACCATCGACGAATACCGCGCAGAACAGGGTCTCGACGACTATGACACGCTGGGACGCGGCTGGCGCCAGTTGGTTCTGAAGAAGAAATCTTCCGGCCCCACCGTCGGAAAACCTTCCAAACGCAGCCTGCAACTATTCTTCATGGGCTGCTATGATCTCGACCGTTTCCGCGAATTCGTCATCAGCGCGCCATTCAACGATACTTACGATATTCCTGAAGAAACCCGGCAGAAAATTCTTGGCGACGAAACCGAACTGATGCTGTTTGCCTTCAGTTTCCTGCGGCAAATCATGTTTGGCGAGGAAAATTTCGCCATGAAGGCCGACGCGCTGGAAAAGCATCTGGAACGCAAACGTGAACTAGCAGCCTGTCGGACTTGCCCCCAATAGTGAGATAATTTTGCATTCTGACAA
>CAZGOY010000020.1:0-58291 GCA_964527565.1 uncultured Sulfuricella sp.
TCGGTGGCTCTCGCAGGCTTGGGCGGGGCGGCGGATAAACGCTATTCGTTAGGCGTTTCCAGAAAAAGTGTACCATATCAAACATGAACAACATCTCTATCTCCGATATTCTTGAGCTTCCGATACAAGAACGCATTCATCTTGTCGAGCTAATATGGGACAGCGTTGCGGCGGTTCCTGAAGCTGTGAAAATTTCTCCTGCGCTAAAGGCCGAGCTCGAAGCACGCTTGGAGGAGTTTGAGGCAAACCCGGATGCTGGTTATTCCTGGGATCAAGTTAAATCACACCTAAAAAATGGCTCATGGCGTTCCGCCTAAAATTTTCATCGCGAGCGTTGCGCGAAATCGGCGAAGCTCAAGAGTGGTACGAATTGCAGAACACCGGTCTCGGTGAAGAATTCATTGCAGCAATGGAGTTGCAGTTAAAACGGCTAGAACACGCGCCTTTGCTTTATGCTGAGGTAATTCCCAGTGTTCGCCGATCTCTCCTTCCTCGGTTTCCTTACGGTTTGTTTTATGCGGTACGGGGCGATCTCGTACATGTTTTGGCCGTGTTGCATGATGCTCGCCATCCGAGACGTTGGCCTAAAACCAAAGCACGGAGTCAGCGCTAAACAATCAAATATTGCCGTCCTAAACGATTAAGGTTAGATCGTGGTCGCGAAGCGAGCCACGATCTGAACCGGTTGTTGGACAAGCCCGGTTTCTAACGGCATGGATTCCCTTGGAAATATCTATTTGCATTTCACTGCGCCCAAGGGTCTTCAGCGGTGGAAGCCCCTCTGGAACGGGTGTTGCACACCGGCGCAAGGCACCGAATATGTCGTGTGGCTCAGCAAGGCGACTCCTCCGCGCGTAGCGGCTTTGTCCAACGCGCGCTTCAACACTTGCCTGCTGGCGAATAGTGGGTCTGGAAACGTTTTTTCCGGGATAATGCCGGTATTTGTATCAGCGGAGCGCCAATCATGTCCAGCACCCCGAGCAAAGCTCTGGAAGTTTTCGACAATCCCCACCCGGAACGCGATTTCCACATCCACATGGAAATCCCGGAGTTTACCTGCCTGTGCCCCAAGACCGGGCAACCGGATTTCGCCACCCTGTATCTGGATTACATTCCCGACCGCCAGTGCGTCGAATTGAAGAGTTTGAAGCTGTATATCTGGTCCTACCGCAACGAAGGGGCGTTTCACGAAGCCGTCACCAACCGCATTCTCGACGACCTGGTAGCGGCCACCGCGCCGCGCTTCATGCGGCTGACGGCGAAGTTCTTCGTGCGCGGCGGCATTTTCACCAATGTGGTTGCGGAGCATCGCCAGCCCGGCTGGATGCCGCAGCCGCTCGTCGATCTGTCCGCCTTCGCGCATCAGGACAATATCCGGGGGTGAGCATGGCATTCCAGAGCGATGTGGGCGGTGTTTCCTTTCAGGCCGAAATGCCCTTGGGCTGGGAAGCCGTAGCGCTTCCGGGTGGCAATGTCCTGCACGAATGGATGCATGCCAACGTGGCGTTGTTGCACGCGCTTTCCACCATGGAAACCCCGGCCCCGGAATATGAAAACGAATCCGGCAGTGATGTCGATCGCCGTCTTGACCGTATCGAAGCCAAACTCGATCTCGCGCTCAACCTGCTCTCAAGAGTGCTGGCGCGCAGCGCTCCCCAGCCGGCTGCCTGTCCGGTTACCCTGAGCGCATCGCGCATCGAATGGATAAGTAGCGGCAATGCGCCGACAGCGGGCCAAAATATCGTGATCTCGCTGTTCGTCAACCCGCGCCTGCCGCAGCCGCTGCTGCTGCCGGCCCGTGTCCTTACGGCTTCGGCGGCAGCGGGCGGTACTCGCGTGGGCGCCGAATTCAGCCATCTCAGCGAAGAAGCGCAGGAATGGCTGGAGCGCACCGTGTTTCGTTATCACCGGCGTTTCATCCAGTCGCGCCGCCGCGAGGAGAACTGAACCGGCGCGTGCCTGCCGCCACCGTTTTTGCCGTAAGGGCAGACATATCCGCATTTTTTCTCGGGAATGGCATTGATGGGATTTGCCGGTATGCTAGAATGCGCCGCTGGATTTCCTCTGATGGAGTCCGACAATACGCACGCCGGCTTGAAGTACAGGGTGCCCGTACCGGAAATTTTTCCATTGCGGGTGGTTTTTCGGTCGGCGGAGGCTTTAACCCTTACAGGAGCAATATCATGTCAGTAACCATGCGTCAGATGCTGGAGGCGGGCGTCCATTTCGGACATCAAACCCGTTATTGGAACCCCAAGATGGCGCCGTATATTTTCGGCGACCGCAACAAGATTCATATCGTCAACCTGGAAAAGACCCTGCCGATGTACCAGGAAGGCATGAAGTTCATTCGTCAGATGGCGGTGAACAAGGGCAACATCATGTTCGTCGGCACCAAGCGCCAGGCACGCGAGATCGTCAGGGAAGAAGCCGAGCGTTGCGGCGCACCCTTCGTCAATTTCCGCTGGCTGGGCGGCATGCTCACCAACTACAAGACCGTCAAGCAATCCATCAAGCGTCTGCGCGACCTGGAAGGCATGCTGTCGGAAGAAAACGCCGTCAACCTTTCCAAGAAAGAGGCGCTGGTGCTGAGCCGCGAGTTGGCCAAGCTGGAGCGCAGCCTGGGCGGCATCAAGGATATGGGCGGTCTGCCGGATGCGCTGTTCGTTATCGACGTCGGTCATGAGAGCGGCGCCATCGTCGAGGCCAAGAAGCTGGGTATCCCGGTGATCGGCATCGTTGATACCAACAACTCTCCCCTTGGCGTGGACTACATCATTCCCGGCAACGATGATTCCAGCCAGGCCATCCGCCTCTATGCGCGCGGCGCGGCTGACGCCATTCTGGAAGGGCGCAGCCAGGTGATTCAGGAAATCGTCGGCGACGAATTCGTCGAAGTGGAAGAAGGCGCGGCTCAGGCGGCCTGATTCGTCCCGGCAACCCAGAAAGGGGCTTATAGCCCCTTTTTTGTATCGAATTTTGACGGGCTGGCGTACTGGCAGCCTGTATTTTCAAGTGAGTTTTCAAGGAGTTTGACATGGCGGAAATTACCGCAGGCATGGTAAAGGAATTGCGTGAGTTGACCGGTCTGGGCATGATGGAATGCAAGAAGGCGCTGACGGAAACCAATGGCGACTTCAAGGCGGCGGAAGACCTGCTGCGCATCAAGAGCGGCGCCAAGGCGGGCAAGGCCGCCAGCCGTGTGGCGGCGGAAGGCGTGATCGCCTGTCACATGAGTGCCGACGGCAAGACCGGCGCGCTGGTGGAAGTCAACTGCGAGACCGACTTCGCTTCCAAGAACGAAGATTTCATCGCCTTTGCCAAAGCGCTGGCGCAACTGGTGGCGGAAAGTAACCCAGCGGATGCCGCCGCGCTGGCCGATGCCAAACTGCCTTCCGGGGCGGTGGTGGAAGACGCGCGCAAGGCGCTGGTGATGAAGGTCGGCGAGAACATGACGGTTCGCCGCTTCGTGCGCTACCAGACCGCCGGCAAGCTGGCCGCCTACCTGCATGGCTCGCGTATCGGCGTGCTGGTCGATCTGGACGGTGGCGACGAACAACTGGGCAAGGACATTGCCATGCACATTGCCGCCAGCAAGCCGGTGTGCGTTTCCAAAGACCAGGTGCCTGCCGAACTGCTGGACAAGGAACGCGAAATCTACACTGCTCAAGCTGCCGAAAGCGGCAAGCCCGCCGATATCGTGGCGAAGATGGTGGAAGGCCGCGTGCAGAAATACCTGGCGGAAGTCACCCTGGTGGGTCAGCCCTTTGTCAAGAATCCCGACGAAACGGTGGAAAAACTGCTGGCCGCCAAAAAGGCCAAAGTCAATGCTTTCCAGATGTACGTGGTGGGCGAAGGCATCGAGAAAAAAGTGACCGACTACGCTGCCGAAGTGGCTGCCGCCGCCAAGGTCTGACGCCATGCCGCAGCCGAAATTCTCCCGCATCCTGCTGAAACTGTCCGGCGAAGCCCTGATGGGCGAGGACAGCTACGGTATCAACCGCGACGTGATCGAACGCATTGTCGCGGAAATCGGCGAAGTCGCCCGACTGGGGGTGCAGGTGGCGGTGGTGGTCGGCGGCGGCAACATTTTTCGTGGCGTGGCCCCGGCGGCCACCGGCATGGATCGCGCCACCGCCGACTACATGGGCATGATGGCCACCGTGATGAACGCGCTGGCCTTGCAGGATGCCATGCGCCGCGCCGGTATCGTGGCGCGCGTGCAATCGGCGCTGACCATCGAGAAGGTGGCGGAGCCGTATATCCGCGGCAAGGCCTTGCGCTACCTGGAAGAGGGCAAGATCGTGATTTTCGGTGCCGGCACCGGCAACCCGTTCTTCACCACCGATACCGCCGCCGCGTTACGCGCGGTGGAGATGGATGCAGAGGTGGTGCTCAAGGCCACCAAGGTCGATGGCGTCTATACCGCCGACCCGAAAACCGACCCGGCGGCGAAACGTTACGAACGTCTGACTTTTGATGAGGCCATCGCCAGAAACCTGAAGGTAATGGATGCCACCGCGCTGGCGCTGTGCCGCGACCAGAAAATGCCGCTGTGCGTGTTCAGCATTTTCAAGGCGGGGGCGCTAAAGCGCGTGGTGACGGGAGAAGACGAAGGAACTTTGGTCGAGTGTTAAGGGGAATAGCATGATTGACGACGTAAGGAAATCCGCCGAACAGAAAATGCACAAGAGCCTGGAAGCCCTCAAGGTTGATCTGGGCAAGGTGAGGACCGGGCGTGCCCATACCGGCATTCTCGACCACGTCATGGTCGATTATTACGGCACGCCTACCGCCATCAACCAGGTTGCCAACATCAATCTGGTGGATTCGCGCACCATCGGCGTGCAGCCGTGGGAAAAGAACCTGCTCGCCAAGGTCGAGAAAGCCATCCGCGACGCCGACCTGGGGCTGAATCCCGTTTCCCAGGGGGAATTGATTCGCGTGCCGATGCCGCCGCTTACCGAAGAGCGCCGCAAGGAACTCATCAAGGTGGTCAAGGGCGAAGCGGAAACCGCCAAAGTAGCAATACGCAATGTGCGGCGTGACGCCAACGCTACGCTCAAGGATTTGCTGAAGGACAAGGCCATCGGCGAGGATGACGAACGCCGCGCGCAGGACGAGGTGCAAAAACTCACCGACCGCCATATCGCCGAAATCGACAAGATACTGCACGCCAAAGAAGTCGATCTGATGGCGGTCTGACAGACCGTCCACACGCCCCGTGGCCCTATTCACCAGCTCGACGCGAGCAATTCCCCAGGTGGCGGAAATTCCGCGCCACATCGCCATCATCATGGACGGCAACGGCAGGTGGGCGAAAAAGCGCTTCCTGCCGCGCGTCGCCGGTCACCAGCGTGGCCTTGAGGCAGTGCGCAGCACGGTGAAATCGTGCGTCGATCTCGGTGTCGAATACCTTACCCTGTTTGCCTTCAGCAGCGAAAACTGGCGCCGCCCCGCCGAAGAAGTCACCTTTCTCATGCAGTTGTTCCTGCGCGCCCTGGAACAGGAAGTCACCCGGCTGCACAAGAACAACATCCGTTTGCGGATCATCGGCGACCGTTCGCGCTTCGACGACAAACTGGTCGATCTGATCAATGAAGCTGAACGGCACACCGCCGACAATAGTGCGCTAACCCTGACCATCGCCGCCAATTATGGCGGGCGCTGGGACATCATGCAGGCGGTGCGCGCCATGATTGCGGCAGCACCGGGCTTGGCGCAGGCTTTCAGCGAGGAAGATCTGGCGGCCTATTTGTCCCTGTCCTGGGCGCCGGAACCCGATCTGTTCATCCGTACCGGCGGCGAAAAGCGCATCAGCAATTTCCTGTTGTGGCAATTGGCCTATACCGAACTGCACTTCACCGACACCCTGTGGCCGGATTTCAACGCCGCAGCGCTGAAAAAAGCCATCCACTCCTACCAGCAGCGCGAGCGGCGCTTTGGCCGCACCAGCGAGCAGTTGATCACCGATGCTTAAGCAGCGGGTCGTTACGGCGCTGGCATTGTTGCTGCTCTTTCTCGGCGCGCTATTTTTTCTGCCCGCCGCCGGGTGGCTGGCGCTGACCCTGGCCGCCATGCTGGTGGGTGCCTGGGAATGGGCCGGCATCGCCGGTTATGCGCGCAATCGCCGCTGGATTTACGTGCTGGCGACTTTGCTGCTGGCGCTGGGCTTGCTCGCGGTGGAGGCGGGAGGCTGTAGTCCGCTGCTCATGGCGGCCACCCTGTTCTGGATTGTTCCGGCCTGGCTGTGGCTGAAATTCCAGTGGCGCGCGCGCTATCCGGTAGTCATGGCGGGAATGGGCTGGTTGTTGCTGCTTTCCACCTGGCAGGCATTGGTGCTGCTGCGCGACATGAACCCCCATTGGCTGCTGGTCTTGATGATGGTGGTGTGGATCGCCGACAGCACGGCCTATTTCGCCGGGCGGCGTTTCGGCAAACACAAGCTGGCCGCCGCCATCAGCCCCGGCAAGACCTGGGAGGGGGTGGCGGGCGCGCTGGCGGGCGTGACTGTTTTCGGCATCGCGCTATCGGCGTCGACACCGCTTCCCCTGTGGGGCGTGGCGGCTTTCTGGGTGCTGGCCGGTTTGAGTATTGGTGGTGATCTGTTCGAGTCGTGGATGAAGCGCGTCGCCGGCATCAAGGACAGCGGTTCGCTACTGCCGGGCCACGGCGGCGTGCTGGACCGCATCGACGGGCTGATTCCGGTGTTGCCGGTGGCCGCGTTGTGCATCACTTGCCTGGAGTGGGGAGCGGGGGGGAAATGAGCCAGAATAAAAAACGGCATCTGACGATATTGGGCGCCACCGGCACCATCGGCGTCAACACGCTGGACGTGGTGGCACGCCATGCGGACAAGTTCGAAGTGGTGGCGCTGACCGCGCACCGCCAAGTGGAAAAACTTTACCGGCAATGCCTGCAATTCGAGCCGCAGTTCGCCGTCATGCTGGATGCCGATTGTGCCGGTGAGTTGCGTCTGCGCCTGCGCCAGAGCGGGCTGGGGACGGAAGTGTTGAGCGGCATGGCGGCACTGGAGCAGGTTGCCGCGCTGCCGCAGGTGGACAGCGTGATGGCCGCCATCGTCGGCGCGGCGGGACTCAAGCCCGCGCTGGCGGCGGCCCAGGCCGGCAAGCGCGTGCTGCTGGCGAACAAGGAAACGCTGGTGATGTCCGGCGGCCTGTTCATGGATGCGGTGCGCCGGCACGGCGCCGAACTGCTGCCAATAGACAGCGAGCACAACGCCATCTTTCAGTCTTTGCCGCGTAATTTCTCCAGTGATCTGGCGGAAAATGGCGTGCGCCGCATTCTGCTGACCGCTTCCGGCGGCCCGTTTCGCACCATTCCCTTGTCGGAGTTGGAAAGCGTCACGCCACAACAGGCGTGCGCCCACCCCAACTGGGTGATGGGGCGGAAAATCTCGGTGGATTCCGCCACCATGATGAACAAGGGCTTGGAAGTGATCGAGGCGCACTGGCTGTTCAATACCGCGCCGGAGCACATCGAGGTGGTCATCCACCCGCAAAGCGTGATTCATTCGATGGTCGAATACGCCGACGGTTCGGTGCTGGCGCAACTGGGCAATCCCGACATGCGCACGCCGATTGCCTATGCGCTGGCCTACCCCGAGCGTATCGATGCCGGGGTGACACCGCTCGACCTGTTCAAGATCGGGCGCCTGGATTTTGAAAAACCGGATTTTGCGCGCTTCCCGTGCCTGGATCTGGCCTATCAGGCGTTGCGCCGTGGCGGCACCGCGCCCGCCGTGCTGAATGCCGCCAACGAAGAGGCGGTGGCCGCTTTTCTGGATGAGAAAATTCCCTTCCGCGCCATCCCCTCCGTGATCGAGTCCGTGCTGGGGGAAATCCCCGTGCGCGACGCCGTATCGCTGCACGACGTGCTGGACGCAGATGCGGCGGCGCGCCAGGCCGCGCAGAGGAGGATGGCACCATGAGCTTCCTGTTTACCCTGGCGGCCTTCGCCGTCACGCTGGGCATCATGATCGTGGTGCACGAATACGGCCACTACAAAGTGGCGCGTTTGTGCGGCGTGAAGGTGTTGCGTTTCTGCGTCGGCTTCGGCAAGCCGCTGGTCACCCGGCGCTACGGGGCCGACCAGACCGAATGGGTGCTGGCGGCCTTTCCCCTGGGTGGCTACGTCAAGATGCTCGACGAGCAGGAAGGTGAGGTAGCACCGCACGAGGTGCATCGCGCCTTCAACCGCCAATCGGTGTATCGCCGCGCCGCCATCGTTGCCGCCGGTCCCGCAGCCAACCTGGCGACGGCGGTGCTGCTCTACTGGCTGCTGTTCATGCTTGGCGTGCAGGGGGTGAAACCCATGCTGGGCGAAGCGCCGCCCAATACACCTGCCGCGCAGGCGGCCTTTCAGAGCGGCGAACTCATCACCCAGGTCGGCAATGATGCGGTCGCCACTTGGCAGGACGCACGCTGGGCATTGCTGCGCCAGGTCATGGAAGCGCCGACGCTGGAAATCACCGTGGAAACACCGGGCTATACGCCGGTGACGCGCACACTGGACGTAAGCGGTATCACTTCCGACGACCTGGAAGGCGATTTCCTGGAAAAACTGGGGCTGGTGCACGTGCAGGGCGACATCCCCGCCATCATCGGCACCGTGCAGCCGGAAGGCGCGGCAGCGCGCGACGGACTGCGCGCGGGCGACGAAGTGATTGCGGTGAACCGCCAGGAAGTGCGTCGCTGGGAGGACTGGGTGCGCTGGGTGCGGCAAAGTCCTGAAAAACGCCTCAACCTGGTGATCCTGCGCGGCGGGCACGAACTGGAGATGGTCCTCACCCCCGGCACGGTGGAGGAAAACGGAAAACGCATCGGGCGCGTGGGGGCTTCCCCGAAGGTTGACCGGGAAATGTTGCGTTCGCTGCTGACCGAAGTGAGTTATCCCCTGCATACCGCTTTCATCAAGGCGCTGGGCAAGACCTGGGACACCTCGGTTTTCAGCCTGAAAATGCTGTTTCGCATGATTGCCGGGGAAGTATCCTGGAAGAACATCAGCGGGCCGATCACCATCGCCGATTACGCCGGCCAGTCGGCGCAGATGGGGTGGGTGCCCTACCTGAGCTTTCTCGCACTCATCAGCATCAGCCTGGGGGTGCTGAATTTGTTGCCGGTGCCCTTATTGGACGGCGGGCATTTATTGTATTATATGGTCGAGATCATCAAGGGCAGCCCGGTTTCCGAGAAGACCATGGAAATCGGCCAGCAGATCGGCATTGCCATCCTGCTGACGCTGATGCTGTTCGCCTTCTACAACGACATAAACCGTCTGATTACCGGACAATAATCCATGAAACCAAAATTCCTTTCCCTGCTCCTGATGAGCCTGTTCAGCGCGCCGCTGCTGGCCGCCGAACCGTTCGTGGTGAAGGATATCCGCGTGGAGGGTATTCAGCGCACCGAGGCCGGTACAGTATTCAGCTACCTGCCGGTGAAGGTGGGCGACACGCTGAGTGATGAAAAATCCGCCGCTGCCATCAAGGCGCTGTTCGCCACCGGATTTTTCAAGGACGTGCGCCTGGAAGCCGAGGGCGATGTGCTGATCGTCACGGTGCAGGAACGTCCCGCCATTTCGCAGATCGACTTCGTCGGCCTCAAGGAGTTCAACAAGGACCAGCTCAAGACCGGCCTGAAACAGATCGGTCTGGCGGAATCGCGCATTTTCGACAAGTCCATGCTCGACAAGGCGGAACAGGAACTCAAGCGCCAGTACCTGAGCCGCGGGCGCTACGCCATGACGGTGACGACCACGGTGACGCCGCTGGAACGCAACCGCGTGGCGATCAATTTCAATGTTGACGAGGGTGATGTCGCCCGCATTCGCGCCATCAACCTAGTCGGCAACGAGGCCTTCAAGGAAAAGCAGCTGCTCAACCTGTTCGTGCTGACCACGCCCGGCTGGATGACCTGGTTCACCAAGAACGACCAGTATTCCAAGCAGAAGCTGGCGGCGGACCTGGAAACCCTGCGTTCCTTCTACATGAATCAGGGCTATCTGGAATTCAACGTCGAATCCACCCAGGTTTCCATCACCCCGGACAAGCAGGACATCTACATCACCCTGAATATCACCGAGGGCCCCAAATACACGGTTTCCGACATCCGCCTGGGCGGCGAGATGCTGGTGCCCGAAGAAGAATTGCGCAAGCTGGTGAAGATCAAGCCGGGCGACGTGTTCTCCCGCGAAAAGTTGACTGAATCCACCAAGGCCATCGGCAGCCGTCTGGGCAACGACGGCTATGCCTTCGCCAACGTCAATGCGGTGCCTGAGCTGGACAAGGAAAAGCAACAGGCCTCCTTTACCTTCTTCGTCGATCCGGGGCGGCGCGTGTATGTGCGGCGCATCAACATCGCCGGCAACACGCGCACGCGCGATGAAGTCATCCGCCGCGAAATGCGCCAGATGGAGGGCGGCTGGTACGCCGCCGACAAGATCGCCCGCTCGCGCGTGCGTTTGGAACGCCTCAGTTATTTCAGAGACATCAATGTTGAAACGCCCGCCGTCAGCGGCGCCACCGACCAGGTGGACATGAACATCAGCGTCACCGAAAAGCCTACCGGCAGCATCATGGCGGGCGTCGGCTTTTCCAGTTACGAAGGCCTGATATTGAGCGGCTCGGTCAATCAGAGCAACGCGTTCGGCAGCGGCAACCACTTGAGCGCGCAGATTAATTCCGGGCGGATCAACACCGTTTACGCCTTGTCCTTTACCGATCCGTACTACACGGTGGACGGCATCAGCCGCGGCTTCGACCTGTACCAGCGCAAGATGAATGCCACCACGCTGTCAATCGCCAAATACAACACCGATTCGCTTGGCGCCGGGGTGCGTTTCGGCGTGCCGCTCAACGAGATGGACACCCTCAACCTGGGGGTGGCGGCGGAAAGCCTGAAACTGAGCGTGTATGACGACAGCCCGCAGCGCTACAAGAATTACGTCACGCAATTCGGCGAGAAAAACCTGACCTTGCGCGCCGATGCGGGTCTCGCGCGCGACACCCGCGACAGCCTGACCTATCCCACCGAAGGCACGCTGCAACGCGGTTACGGTGAAATCGGGCTGCCGGGTGGCGACCTCAAATATTACAAGATCAATTATCAGCACCAAAAATTTATTCCCATCAGCCGTGATTTCACCCTGCTGCTCAACGGCGAGGCGGGGTATGGCGACACCTATGGCGAGAAGGAATTTCCCTTCTTCAAGAATTTCTACGTCGGTGGCAACAACTCGGTGCGCGGTTACCGCACCAGTTCCATCGGCCTCAAGGATTCCGACGGTTACGCCTACGGCGGCACGCGCCGGGTGGTGGGCAACGTTGAGTTGCTGTTCCCCTTCCCCGGCATGCGCAACGACCGTTCCATGCGTATGAGCCTGTTCGTCGATGGCGGCGGGGTATTCGGCAAGGACGAGAAATTCAGCAGCGAGGGCCTGCGCTATTCCGCTGGCCTGGCGGTAAGCTGGTTCTCGCCGATGGGACCGATGAAGTTCAGCCTGGCGCAGCCCCTGAATTCCGGGAATGGCGACAAGATCGAACGCTTCCAGTTCATGCTGGGTACGGTGTTTTGACCGGAAATTTCATGAAATTTTGCTGTGCCTGTAGGAGGGGCCTTGGCCCCGAGATTTTGTCTTCGGCCACGGAAAAGCTCGGGGGCAAGCCCCCTCCTACCCGGCAAGACGGTACATTTCGGGCTAGTGAATTATTTGGGTTGATATTTTTGATGTGTTGGGAGAAACGAAGTTGAACAAACTGTTGGCAATCTTGATGGCAAGTTTCATGATGCAGGCCGCTGCGAGCGTTTCTGCGGCGGAGTTGAAGATCGGATTCGTGAATACCGACCGGGTCTTCCGCGAGGCGGGGCCGGCCGTCAAGGCGCAAAAAAAGCTGGAGAAGGAATTTGCCGTGCGCGACCAGGAATTGCAGAAAATGGCGCGCCAGGCCAAGGACTTGCAAGTCTTCCTCGAAAGGGAGGGGATGACCGCCAGCGAAGCCGAGCGCCGCAACAAGGAGCGTGATTTGGCCAACCTCAATCGGGACATCCAGCGGACCCAGCGCGAGTTCCGCGAAGACCTCAACCTGCGCCGCAACGAGGAACTGGCTCTGGTGCACGACCGTGCCAAGAAGACCATCGTCGAAATCGCCGAGCGCGAAAAATTCGACCTGGTGCTGGAAGACGCGGTTTACTTCAGCTCCAAGATCGACATCACCGACAAGGTGCTGAAGGCGCTGGTGGACAAGTAAACCCGCGATGCACGAGCGTGTCGGCCAGCTCTGGACGCTGGCGGAAATTGCCCGCGAGACCGGCGGTGATCTGGTCGGCGACGGTAGCATCCGTATCCGCCAGGTGGCGACCCTGTCCCGTGCCGGCGACGGCGAACTGAGCTTTCTCGCCAACCCGCGCTACCGTTCGCAACTGGCATCAAGCGGCGCCAGCGCGGTGATTGTCGGCGTGCGTGAGAAGGATCTGACGGCGTTGCCGCGCATCGTGGCCGCCAACCCCTATGCCTGTTACGCCAAGGCCGCCACCCTGCTGAATCCGCTGCCCGCCGTCGTGCCGGGCATTCATCCTTCGGCGGTGGTGGGGGAGGGCGCGCGCATTGCCGCCAGTGCCAGCATCGGCGCGCAGGCGGTAGTGGGCGAAGGCGCGCAGATCGGCGCGGAGTGCGTGATCGGTGCGGGCTGCGTGATTGGCGAGCGCGTCACCATCGGCGCAGAAACCCGCCTGTATCCGCACGTCACCGTGTACGCCGATTGCCGCATCGGCCAGCGCGCCATCGTGCATTCCGGCGCGGTGATCGGGGCGGATGGTTTCGGCCTGGCCAACGAGAACGGGCGCTGGCTGAAGATTCCCCAGATCGGGCGCGTATTGATCGGCGACGATGTCGAGATCGGCGCCAACACCACCATCGACCGCGGCGCGCTGGACGACACGGTCATCGAGGAAGGCGTCAAGCTCGACAACCAGATCCAGATCGCGCACAACGTGCGCATCGGCGCACACTCGGCGCTGGCCGGTTGCGTCGGCGTGGCGGGCAGCACGCGCATCGGCCGCCACTGCACCGTGGCGGGCAGCGCCATGATCATCGGCCACCTGGAGATTGCCGACCGCGTCAACATTTCGGTGGGCACGCTGGTCACCAAGTCGATTACGGAAGCGGGTACCTATACCTCGGCCATCCCCTGCCTGCCGCACCGCGACTGGCTGAAAAATGCCGCGCAACTGCACCATCTCAATGAACTGGCGGAGCGGGTGAAACAACTGGAACAACTTGTTAAGGAAGGAAAATCGGTTTGAACACCCTGGACATCCACGAAATATTGCAGCATCTGCCGCACCGCTACCCGTTTTTGCTGGTCGACCGGGTAATTTCCTTTGAGGCGGGCAAGGAAATTCACGCTTACAAGAACGTGACCATCAACGAACCTTTCTTCAATGGCCATTTTCCTCATCATCCGGTGATGCCCGGCGTGCTCATCATGGAAGCGCTGGCGCAGGCCGCCGGCATTCTGTCGTTCAAGACCATGAATGAAAAGCCCGACGACGATTCGGTGTTCTACTTCGTCGGTATCGACGGCGCACGCTTCAAGAAACCGGTGATGCCCGGCGACCAGTTGCACCTGCACGTGACCATCGAACGCCAGATGCGCGGCATCTGGAAATACAAGGCCGAAGCACGGGTGGAAGGGCAGGTGGTGGCCGAGGCCGACCTGATGTGCGCCAAGCGGGACATCGCCCCATGATTCACCCGACCGCCATCGTTCACAGTGGCGCCACTTTAAGCGAGAACGTCAGCGTCGGCGCCTATTCGATCATCGGCGAGCACGTCGAGATCGGCGC
The DNA here is from genome assembly GCA_964527565.1 of uncultured Sulfuricella sp. Lineage (GTDB taxonomy): Bacteria > Pseudomonadota > Gammaproteobacteria > Burkholderiales > Sulfuricellaceae > JAGXQV01. The sequence continues at coordinate 13,866 of CAZGOY010000020.1, forward strand.
GGGGACGCGCATCGGCCCGCACGTGGTGATTAGCGGGCACACCCGCATCGGCAGGGATAACCAGATATTCCAGTTTTCCTCCCTGGGTGAAGTCCCCCAGGACAAGAAATACCGGGATGAGCCGACCCGTCTGGAAATCGGCGACCGCAACGTGATCCGCGAATTCTGCACCTTCAATTGCGGCACCGTGCAGGATGTCGGCGTCACGCGCATCGGCGACGACAACTGGATCATGGCCTACGTTCATCTGGCGCACGATTGCCAGGTGGGCAACCACACCATCTTCGCCAACAACGCGCAGCTTGCCGGCCACGTCACCGTCGGCGACTGGGCTATCCTCGGCGGCTTCACCGGCGTGCACCAGTTCTGCCATGTCGGCGCGCATTGCATCACGGCGGTAGGCAGCGTGGTGTTGAAGGACATCCCGCCCTATGTCACCGCCGCCGGCAATACCGCCAAGCCGCACGGCATCAACAGCGAAGGGCTGAAGCGGCGCGGATTCACGGCGGAGGCCGTCACCCGCATCAAACGGGCCTACAAAATCCTTTACCGCAACGGACTGACGGCGGAGGAGGCCGCAGCGCAACTGGCGGAAGAGGCGAAATCCTGCCCGGAAATCCAGCTCCTGGCGGATTTCCTGGCGCAATCCACACGCGGCATCATCCGCTAGGCCGATATTTCATGAATGCTACCCAACCCTGTGGGAGCGGCCTTGGCCGCGAGATTTTGACTTTTCCGCAACGGAACCCAAGAGCTCGCGGCCATACCCGACAGCCTGTCGGCTTGGGCACAAGAGTCCGCTCCCACAGGGGGTAACCGCAGCATGGAAAATTTGGAATTGGCGGAATAATGGAAGTATTTTCCTCTGTGCAACTAAACGCATCCCAAGACAAACCGACCATTGCCCTGGTTGCCGGAGAAGCCTCCGGCGACCTGCTGGGCGCGCATCTGATCGCAGCACTCAGGCAGCGTCTGCCGCACGCCGAATTCGTCGGCATCGGCGGGCCGAAAATGGTTTCGGCGGGATTGCGCGCCCTGTTTCCCATGGAAAAGCTGGCGGTAAACGGTTATATCGAAGTGCTGCGCCATTTCCGCGAGATACTCGGCATCCGCCGCAAGCTGATCCGCCATTTCAAAGACCATCCGCCCGACGTGTTCATCGGCGTGGATGCGCCGGATTTCAACCTGACGGTGGAACTGGCCCTCAAGCGGCGCGGCATTCCCACCCTCCATTACGTCAGCCCGTCGATCTGGGCATGGCGCGGCGAGCGCATTCGCAAGATCGGGCGCGCGGCTTCCCACGTGATGGCGCTGTTCCCCTTCGAAAAACCGCTTTACGACGCGGCCAAAATCCCCTGCACCTACGTCGGCCATCCCCTGGCGGATGCCCTGCCGGCCCATCCCAACCGCTACGCCATGCGCGAACTGCTCAAACTGCGCCAGGATGCGACCATCTTTGCCCTGCTGCCCGGTAGCCGCCAGAGCGAACTGCGTTACATGACGGAACTGTTCATCCGCACCGCGCAAATCATCGCCGGGAAAAATCCGTGCGCGCATTTTCTGGTGCCGCTGGTGAGCCGCGAAACGCGCCATTACTTCGAGGAAGCCCTGTACCGCATGGGGGCGCAGGACCTGCCGCTGACCATCCTCTTCGGCCACGCCCACGACGCCATGATCGCCGCGAATGCCGTGCTGGTGGCTTCCGGAACCGCCACCCTGGAGGCCGCGCTGCTGGGGCGCCCGATGGTGATTACCTACAAGATGTCGCCGGGTTCCTGGCGCATCATGAAGCGCAAGGGCTATCTGCCCTACGTCGGCCTGCCCAACATCCTGGCGGGGCGCTTTGTCGTGCCGGAAATCCTGCAGGATGACGCCACCCCGGAAAACCTGGCGCAAGCCCTGCAAAACGGGGTCAACGATGCCGTCGTCACCGCCCGTCTGGAGTCCCAGTTCGCGCAAATGCGCCGTGAGTTGCAGCAAAACACCGCCGAGCGGGCGGTGGCGGCGGTGTTGCCCTACCTCGGGGCGGCGGCGTGACCCTTGCGCCCTGGCCGGACGGCGTCCTGGTGTGCGGCGTCGATGAAGCCGGGCGCGGGCCGCTGGCCGGGCCGGTGTACGCGGCAGCGGTGATCCTCGACCCGCGCCGTGCAATCGCGGGATTGGCCGATTCCAAAAAACTCACGGAAAAAAAACGCGAACGGCTGGCCGGGGAAATCCGCGAATGCGCCCTGGCCTGGGCGGTGTGCCATGCGGACGTGGCGGAAATCGACCGCCTCAACATCCTGCAAGCCAGCCTGCTGGCCATGAAACGAGCCGTCGAGCAGCTCACCATCGTGCCGCACCAGGTGCTGGTCGACGGCAACCGCTGCCCCGCGCTGTCCATGCCGTCGCAGGCCATCGTCAGGGGCGACGACAGCGTGGCCGCCATTTCCGCCGCCTCCATCCTGGCGAAAACCGCGCGCGACGCCGTCATGCTCGAACTCCACCAGACCTATCCCCAATACGGCTTCGACCGCCACAAAGGCTACGGTACCGCCGTTCACCTGGATGCCCTGCATCGCCACGGCGCTTGTCCCGCGCACCGCTTGAGCTTTGCGCCGGTCAGGGCGGCGCGCGCCCGGAAAAACCCGCATGATGATCGCGCAGAAATTAATGACATATCCGGGTTAAAATAGCCCAACCATTGGAGAAGCACAGCATGGACACGCAAGACGATAACGCCCTGCTCAAGCAGTTTTCCCTGCTGTATGTCGAGGACGACGAGCACATTCGCGATCAGCTCACGCAATTCCTGAAGCGCCGGGCAGGAGAATTTTATGTCGCCGCCAACGGTGCCGAGGGCTTGGAACTCTACCGGCGCCACTTGCCGGACATGGTGGTCAGCGACATCCTGATGCCGGAGATGAACGGGCTGGAAATGGCTGAAGGCATTCGCGCGCTGAATGCCGAAGTGCCCATCATCGTGACCACCGCCTTTAACGAGACCGACTATTTTCTCAAGGCCATCCAGATCGGCGTGGACAATTACGTACTCAAGCCGGTAGATCCCGCCATACTGGGCCGCGCGCTGCTCAAGAGCGCGCGCGTGCTGCACCAGCGCCGCGAACTGGCGCGCCAGAGCGTGCAAATGCAGCAGATGCTCGAAGATTTGCAGCAATATCGCGACGCGGGAGAACGCGAAAATTATCTGGTCGCGGAACTGATGGAGCGCACCCTGCGCGAACGGAACCTCAACGACCCCATGCTGCATTCATGGATCGCCCCCGCCACCCTGTTCAGCGGCGACCTGGTGGCGGTGCAGCGCGCGCCTAACGGCGACCTGTTCCTCATCCTGGGCGACGCTACCGGCCACGGCTTGGCGGCGGCGATGAACCTGCTGCCGCTGTCGCGCATCTTCTACCGCATGGTGGAGCGGGGGTTCACCCTTTCCGCCATGCTGCCGGAGCTGAACGGCGTGATCCGCGAGCAATCCACCGCCGACCGTTTCGTGACGGTAACACTGGCGCGCGTGGATACCCGCAACGGCATCATCGAAATATGGAACGGCGGCAATCCGCCTGCGGTATGGCAGTGCGGGGGGGAAATGCGGCTGTTCAAATCCAGCCGCCTGGCGTTGGGCATCGTCGAAAACAGCGGGGTGGACGTGCGTACCGAGGTCATGCCCTGGCAGGGAGAAGGGCAACTGCTGCTGTTTTCGGATGGTCTGGTCGAGGCGGAAAACGGCGTCGGCGAGCCGCTCGGCCTGGAGGCGTTGCTGGATGGCGACGCCGGCTTGGCGGGCGCCGCCCGCATGACCGCCGTGGTGCGGCGCATGCAGGATCATCTCGAGGGCCGCCCGGCGCACGACGATGTGTCCTTGATGGTGGTGGATTGCCGGAAGGAGGAGAAATGAGATTTCGCTCCGCTCTGTTGTGGCTGGCCTGTGCCCTGCTGTCCCTGGGCGTCCAGGCGCAGGAAAAAGCGCCGGTGCTGATCGGGCTGGATGCCGAATTCGGCCATGCCACCAGCACTTCGGACGACGCCATCAAGCGCGGCATGCTCATCGCCATCGACGAAATCAACCGTTCCGGCGGCGTGCTCGGCGGCAGGCCGCTCAAGCTGGTAGAGCGCGACAACCGTTCGGTGCCGGCGCGCGCTATCGTCAATGTCCGGGAACTGGCCGCCATGCCGGACATGACGGCGGTATTTTGCGGCAAATTCAGCCCGGTGGTGCTGGAACTGCTGCCCACCCTGCACGAACAAAAAATGATCCTGCTCGACCCGTGGGCGGCGGCGGACAAAATTGTCGATAACGGTTACCAGCCGAATTACGTGTTCCGCCTGTCCCTGCGCGACAGTTGGGCGGTGCCGGTGATGATGCGGCACGCGCGCACCAAGGGCGCCTTGCGCGTCGGCCTGCTGATGCCCAACACCTCGTGGGGGCGCGGCACGCTCAAGGCAGCGGAAGACTATCTGGCTGCCCACCCCGACATGAAGGCGGTCGCCACCCATTGGTTCAATTGGGGCGACAAGTCGCTGCTGGAAAAATATGTGGCGCTGACGCGCGCAGGCGCCCAGGCGATCATCGTCGCCACCAACGAAAGCGAAGGGGCGGTTCTGGTCAAGGAGGTGGCGTCCCTGCCCATGGCCGAGCGGGTGCCGCTCATCAGCCATTGGGGAGTGACCGGCGGCGACCTGCCGAAAATGACCGGCAAGGCCTTGGGCGAGGTCGATTTTTCCGTGGTGCAGACCTACAGTTTCATCGGCGCCCGTCGCGAAAAGGCGCGCCAGGTGATCGATGCCGCCGCCCGCCTGTCCGGCATTGCCGATGTGCGCCGAATTCCATCGCCGGTAGGCATGGCACACGCCTACGACCTGACGCACATTCTCGCCCTGGCCATCCAGCGCGCCGCCACGACCGAGCGCGCGGCAGTGCGCCGGGCGCTGGAGGAAGTGAAGAACTACAGCGGCCTGATCAAGGATTACCGGCAGCCTTTCAGTGCCACGCGCCACGAGGCGCTGGCCCCGGAAGACGTGTTCATGGCGCGCTATGACGAGGATGGCGCTATCGTGCGGGTGGAAAAATGAGAATGCAAAGGGCATGGGACAGATAGACCGGGACACCCTGAAAACGCTTGCGGGCAAATACATCTGGTGGAAATCGCCGGATGAGGCGCTTGCCATGCCTGAACGCGTCATCGCCCAGGTCATGAACATCGGTGACTGGGGGGACGTGCAGACACTTGCCGGTCAAGTGGGGGAAAATGTCCTCCGCAATGTCCTGACGCACGCAGAAATCGGCCAGTTTAGCGAACGTTCCTGGGCCTACTGGCATTACCGTCTCGGGCTTGCCGAAACCGGCGAGGTTCCTCCGATTCCCGTGCGGAGGCTGGGATGAGCCGGTTTTTTCATCCGCACCGGGAAATCCTGCCGCCCGCCCAACAACGGCTTTGGCCTTTGTTGCAGCCCGCTGCCGAATCGGGTTTCGTGCTTTACGGCGGAACCGCCATTGCCTTGCGTATCGGTCACCGGCAGTCAGTCGATTTTGACTTCTTCTCGGAAAGGCCGCTTGACCGCGTCGCGCTGCTGAAAGCTTTTCCCTTTCTCGGACAGGCCACGGTGCTGCAAGAGGCTCCGAATTCATTGGGAGTATTGGTGGCAGATGTACTGGAACAGGGATACGTCAAGATTTCCTTCTTCGGCGCCATCGGGATTGGCAGGGTCGGCGAGCCTGAATTTACGGCGGATGGCGTGCTGCAAGTCGCTTCGCTGGAGGACTTGATGGCGACGAAAGTGAAAGTGGTGCTCCAGCGCGTCGAAGCCAAGGATTATCGTGATATTGCCGCGCTGCTTGCTGCGGGGGTAGGGTTGTCCAGAGGGCTGGCGGCAGCCGGAAAAATGTATGGCAGCGCTTTCCAGCCCAGCGAGAGCTTGAAGGCGCTGGTTTATTTTGAGGGCGGGGACCTGAATACACTGACGACAGAAGAAAAAAATCAGCTTGTCAAGGCGGTTAGCGAGGTTCGTGATCTTCCGCGCGATGTGGAAATCGTGTCCCGGCAGCTTGCAGTACCGATGCCGGAAGACCGCTTCCCGGCGGGAAGCGAAGGGACGAAATGCTCAACAAACTGAAGCAGCGTTTTCGCGATTGGCTGGAATCCAGCATCGCCAACCGCCTCACCTTTGCCGCCGTCACCTTGACGATGTCGGTGGTCGGGGTGGTGGGGCTGGTCGCCTTCGTCATCGGCTACCTGCAAATTGAGCGTAGCGTGCGTAGCGAACTGGGCGCCGAAGTCGATTTGTTCGAAAAGCGCCTGGCCGTCACCCTGGGCATATTGCAAAAGGACATGGCCGCCCTCTCGGCCAATACCCTGATCACCACCGGCCTGCTTGATTCGCAGGGGCGCGAGACCTACCTCGATCCCTTTTTGCGCGACTACCGCTCGCCCCTCGGGGTGGCGGTCAGCTTGAGCCTGCACGATTTTCAGGGCGGTGCCATTGCCGGCAACCATCCCGGCGGGCTGCCCTCCTTCCTCGGGGCACCCTGGGTGGAAAGCGTGATTACCGAGGCGCGCTCCTACGCCGGCATCTTGCCGGAAGAACGCGGCAATATCCTGTTGCTCGCCTACCCGGTGCTCTATCCCGCCACCGGACAGGCCGAGGGCGTGCTGGTTGCCGAACTTAACCTGAGCACCCTGTTCCGCAACGCAGCCATGCAGGGGGCGCCGCGCTTTGCCAAGCACTTGCTGGACGGGCAGGGGCGCCATGTCGGCGAGCCGCACCGGCACGAGAAAAAAACCGGCGGCTTCATGCTGCAACGGCCACTTGAACTGGAGCAGCCCCTGGCCGCGCTGGGTTTTCAGGTGGAAGTGTCGGCAGCGCGCGGGGAAGTGCTGGCGCCGCTGTACTGGATGATCGGCATTTACCTGGTGGCGGGCAGCCTGACCCTGGCGTTCGTGCTGTGGGCCACGCGCCGCGTGGTGGGGCGCCTGATCCAGCCGCTGGTCAAGCTGAGCGATGCTGCGGGTACCATCGCCGCGGGCAACCTGGCTTCCATCCAGGTCGAAGCTCAAGGCCGGGACGAAATCGGCCGCTTGGCGCAAAGCTTCAACAGCATGACCGGGCGTCTGCACGAATCCTGGCGGCTTCTCGAACAGCGCGTGGCGGAACGCACCCGCGAATTGCAGGAGTTGAACGAGACCCTGGAACAGCGCGTGCACGCGGAGGCGGCGAAAAGCCGCGAGAAGGACCTGCTGTTGATCCAGCAATCGCGCTTGGCGGCGATGGGCGAGATGATCGGCAACATCGCCCACCAGTGGCGCCAGCCGCTCAACGCCATCGGCCTGACCTTCGCCAACATCAAGGATGCCTACGATTTCAAGGAATTGACCGAGGAATACCTGGAGGAAGCCACCCAGAGCGGCATGAAGCTCACGCAGCAGATGTCCACCACCATCGACGATTTCCGCAATTTCTTCCGCCCCAACCGCGAGGCGGCGCCGTTCAGCCTGGCGACTGCCGTGGAAAACGCCCTGGAACTGGTCGAGGCCAGTTTCAAAAACCACGAGATCGCCATCTCCCTGAAGGTGCGCGCGGATGTCCAGGTGATGGGTTTCGCCAATGAATACGCGCAAGTGCTGCTCAACTTGCTGGGCAATGCGCGCAACGCCATCATCGAAAAAGGTGTGAAGCCGGGCCAGGTCGGGGTGGAGATCGGGCGCGAGGGCAGCGAGGGTTACGTGGTGGTACGCGACAACGGCGGCGGCATCCCGGAAGCCATTCTCGGCAAGATTTTCGACCCCTATTTCACCACGCGCCAGGCGGGCACCGGCATCGGCCTGTACATGTCGAAGATGATTGTCGAAAACAATATGCACGGGCGCATCGAAGCGCGCAACACCGACGTCGGCGCAGAGTTTCGCGTGGTAACGCCGCTGGCGGAAGCCGCCGTGGATGACGCTGATGCTCCCAGGGTGTCGGCATGACAACGCTCACACAGGCTTCCGCGCTGATAGTGGCCAACATGGACGTGGTTTTCTTCGTCTACGGCCTGGCGTTCATCGCCCTGGGGCTGGTCATCCTGGCGCAGCCCAAGGAGGAAAGCCATTGCGATCTGGCCGAATCCATCTGGCTGCTGGCGCTATTCGGCCTCACGCACGGCATGCTGGAATGGATGGACATGTGGAGCATCCTGCGCGGCAGCAATCCGGCGCTGGAACTCTGGAAGACCGGATTCCTGTTTGCTTCCTTCCTGTTCCTCTTCGAATTCGGGCGGCGTCTGGTGCTGGTTTTTGCATACAAGGAACAGTTCCTGCCGCCCCGCATGGCCGCCTTGCTCGGCAAATCGCTGTATGGCGCGGTAGCGCTGGGTTTTGTGGCGCTGCTGTGGCTGATCCCCGACCGCCTGCTGGCGGCGAAGATCGCTTCCCGTTACGTCCTGGGATTCGGCGGCTCGCTACTGGCGGGGGTGGGTTTTCTGCTGTGCGCCCGTCACAGCCGCCTGTTGCGGTCGCAGTCGGCGTGGCACCGCTGGGCGCGCAAATACTTCGTGCTGGCGGCGCTGGCCTTCCTGCTGTACGGCGTGGCGGCCGGACTGATGGGGCCGCCCGCCGCGATATTTCCGGCGAACGTTCTCAACGACCGCTGGTTTTTTGCGACCTTCGGCGTGCCCGTGCAGTTGGTCCGCGCTTTCTGCGCGCTGCTGCTGGCGGTAGCCGTCGGCAGCGTGCTGCGCGCATTTCACGCGGAGGGACGCGAGAAGCTGCAACACGCGCTGGAGGCGGCCAGGAACGCCACCGCCCTGGTCGAGGCGCGCACCCGCGAATTGCAGGAGAGCGAAATCCAGTTGCGCGAGATTACCGCCAACCTGGGCGAGGGCGTGTACGTGCTGGACCGCGCGCGGCGCATTACCTTCGTCAATCCGGAGGCGCAAAGATTGCTGGGCTTCACGCTGGAAGAGCTTTCCGGCGCAAATGCTCATGCGCTGTTCCATTGCCGCACAGCGGACGGCGCCCCCTACCCGGAGGCGGACTGCGAAATCGGCAAGGTGGCGCATAGCGGCAAAGCCTATCGCTCCGAGGACGAGGTGTTCTGGCGCAAGGACGGCTCGGCGCTGGCGGTCGCGGTGTGCGCTTCCCCCATCCTGCGGGGGGCGGCTGCCGCCGGTTCGGTGGTGGTTTTCAGCGACATCAGCGAGCGCAAGCGCGCTGCGCGCCTGCTGGAGTTCGAGAATCACGCCCTGGCGGTCATCAGCGGCAATCCGCCGCTGCCTTTCATTCTGGAATTGCTGTGCCGGGGCGTCGAGGAAATCCTGGAGGGGGCGCAGTGCTCCATCCTGCTGCTAGATGAGGCGCGCACCTGTTTGCAGCATGGCGCGGCGCCCAGCCTGCCGGAGGAATACAACCGGGTAATCGACGGCTTGCTGCTCGCTGCGGAAACCGGCCCCTGTGCCAAGGCGGCCTGCGACGGCAGACCGGTGATCGTTCCCGACATTGCGGTGGAAACCGCGTGGGAAAACTTCAGGGCGCTGGCCGCCGCGCATGGCCTGCGCGCCGTGTGGTCGATGCCGGTCTATTCCGCCAGTGGCGACGTGTTCGGCACTTTCGCCATCTACCATCGTACCCCCTATACACCGGCAACCGCCGACATGCAGGTGCTTGGCCGCATCGCCCATCTCGCCAGCATCGCCATCCAGCGCAGCCACGCCGACCGGGAACTGAAGCGTTTCAACGAAACCCTGGAGCGGCGCGTGCAGGAGGAAGCGCAGAAAAACCGCGACAAGGACCACCTGCTGATCCAGCAATCGCGCCTGGCGGCGATGGGCGAGATGATCGGCAATATCGCGCACCAGTGGCGCCAGCCCCTGAATGCCCTGGGCCTGGTGCTGGCGAACATCAAGGATGCCCATGATTACGGCGACCTGGACGCGGAATATCTGGATGAGACCACCGCCAAGGGGCACCAACTGGTGCAGAAAATGTCTGCCACCATCGACGATTTTCGCAATTTCTTCCGTCCCAACCGCGAGCCGCAGGTGTTTCGCCTAGCCAAGTCGGCGCAGGGTGCGCTGGATCTGGTCGAGGCCAGTTTCCGCAACAACGAGATCGTGGTGCAACTGACAGTCCGCGAGGAAGTCACGGCCCGCGGTTTTGCCAACGAATATTCGCAAGTGCTGCTCAACCTGCTGGGTAACGCCAAGGATGCCATCCTGGCGCGCAAGGTCAAGCCGGGGCATGTGGAAATCGAGGTGGGGCGCGACGGCGGCAATGGTTATGTGCTGGTGCGCGACGATGGCGGCGGCATTCCCGGAGAAGTCATCGGCAAGATTTTCGATCCCTATTTCACCACGCGCGAGGCCGGCACAGGTATCGGTCTGTACATGTCGAAGATGATCGTCGAAAGCAATATGCAAGGCCACATCGAAGTGCGCAATACCGGAAGCGGCGCGGAATTCCGCGTAGTGACGCCGTTGGTGGAACCCCCGGATTAGACAATGTGCAATGACCGGCGGGGGGAATTCAGCTACCGGGTGCAATACCCTACGGGGATTGCACCCTTGTTTGCTTTTGACTTTTATCTTTGCTGAACGGAAAAACTCGGGGCCAAGGCCCCTCCTTCCCTCGCCTACGTCCCGAAAAATTCCTTCACTTTGTCCATCCACGACTTGGCCTTGGGGTTGTGGCGCGCGCCGTCTTCCTGGTTGAGCGCTTCCAGTTCGTGCAACAGTTCGCGCTGGCGCTCGGTGAGGTTCACCGGGGTTTCCACCATGACGTGGCACATCAGGTCGCCGTGGGTGCTGCTGCGCACGCCCTTGATGCCCTTGCCGCGTAGGCGGAATACCTTGCCGGTCTGGGTTTCCGAGGGAATCCTGATCTTGGCGTGGCCTTCCAGGGTGGGGATTTCGATTTCCCCGCCCAACGCGGCGGTGGTGAAACTGATCGGCATTTCGCAGTGCAGGTCGTTATGGTCGCGCTGGAATACCGCGTGCGGCCGGATCTGGATGACCACGTAGAGGTCGCCCGGCGGGCCGCCGTTGACGCCGGCTTCGCCCTCGCCGGAAAGGCGGATGCGGTCGCCCTCGTCGACCCCGGCGGGAATCTTGACCGCCAGTGTCTTGTGCTGCTTGATGCGCCCGGCGCCCTGGCAATCCGGGCAGGGGCTTTGCACCACCTTGCCGCTGCCGTGGCAGTTCGGGCAGGTCTGCTGGATCGAGAAAAAGCCCTGCTGCATGCGTACCTGGCCGTGTCCGGCGCAGGTGGTGCAGGTGGTCGGCTGGGTGCCGGGTTTGGCGCCGCTGCCGTGGCAGGTATCGCAGGCCACCATCGCCGGGATGCGGATTTTGGTCTCGGTGCCGCGCGCCGCTTCTTCCAGGCTGACTTCCAGGTTGTAGCGCAGGTCGGCGCCGCGATAGACGTTGGAGCGCCCGCCGCCGCGGTTGGCGCCGCCGAAGATGTCGCCGAAGATGTCGCCGAAGGCGTCGGCGAAGCCCTCGAAGCCCTTGCCGCCCGCTGCGCCGCCGAAGCCGCGCGCGCTCGGGTCGACCCCGGCGTGGCCGTACTGATCGTAGGCGGCGCGCTTTTGCGCGTCGGAGAGGATTTCGTAGGCTTCCTTGGCTTCCTTGAAATGTTCCTCCGCGTTCGGATTATCCGGGTTGCGGTCGGGATGGTATTTCATGGCCAGCTTGCGGTAAGCCTTCTTGAGGTCTTCCTCCGAGGCATCCTTGTTGACGCCGAGAATTTCGTAATAGTCGCGTTTGGACATAATTTACTTCTTGTCGGATTTCACTTCCTCGAATTCGGCATCGACCACGTTGCCGTCGTCTTCCTTGTGGCCGCCTTCCGCCCCGGCACCGGGATGCGCCTGCCCCTGCTCGGGCTGGGCGCCGGCATACATCTTCTCGGCCAGTTTGTGCGAGGCTTCGGCCAGCGCCTTGGTCTTGGCTTCAATCTTGTCCTTGTCGCCGTCCTTCATGGCGTCCTCGGCCTCTTTCAGCGCGGCTTCGATATGCGCCTTTTCATCGGCGTCGATCTTGTCGCCGTAATCGGCCAGCGATTTCTTCACCGAATGCACCATCGAGTCGCACTGGTTGCGCGCGTCCACGGTTTCGCGCAGCTTGCGGTCGTCATCGGCGTGGGCGGCGGCATCCTGCTCCATGCGGCGGATTTCTTCCTCGCTCAAGCCGGAGCTGGCCTGGATCTTGATCTTGTTTTCCTTGCCGGTGGCCTTGTCCTTGGCGGAAACGTGCAGGATGCCGTTGGCGTCGATATCGAAGGTGACCTCGACCTGCGGCATGCCGCGCGGCGCCGGGGGAATGTCGGAAAGGTTGAATTGCCCCAGGCTCTTGTTGCCGGAGGCGATTTCGCGCTCGCCCTGCAACACGTGGATGGTCACCGCGCTCTGGTTGTCGTCGGCGGTGGAAAACACCTGGCTGGCTTTGGTCGGCACGGTGGTGTTTTTCTGGATCAGCTTGGTCATCACCCCGCCCAGGGTTTCGATACCCAGGGATAGCGGCGTCACGTCAAGCAGCAGCACGTCCTTGACGTCGCCTTTCAGCACGCCGCCCTGGATCGAGGCGCCGGCAGCCACCGCTTCATCGGGGTTCACGTCCTTGCGCGGCTCCTTGCCGAAAAAGGCTTTCACTTTTTCCTGCACCATCGGCATGCGCGTCATGCCGCCCACCAGGATGATGTCCTGAATGTCGTCGAGCTTGACCCCGGCATCCTTGATCGCCAGCTTGCACGGCGCAATGGTGCGTTCGATAAGGTCTTCCACCAGGGACTCGAACTTGGCGCGGGTGATTTTCACCACCAGGTGCTTGGGACCGCTGGCGTCCGCCGTGATGTAGGGCAGGTTGACTTCGGTCTGCTGGGCGGAGGACAGCTCGATCTTGGCCTTTTCCGCGGCTTCCTTGAGGCGCTGCTTGGCCAGCAGGTCGTTGCGCAGGTCGATGCCCTGTTCCTTCTTGAATTCGTCGGCCAGGTAGTCGATGACGCGGTTGTCGAAGTCCTCGCCGCCCAGGAAGGTGTCGCCGTTGGTGGACAGCACTTCAAACTGGTGCTCGCCTTCGATTTCGGCGATTTCAATGATGGAAATGTCGAAAGTGCCGCCGCCCAGGTCATACACCGCGATTTTGCGGTCGCCTTCCTGCTTGTCCATGCCGAAGGCCAGCGCCGCCGCCGTCGGTTCGTTGATGATGCGCTTCACTTCCAGCCCGGCGATGCGCCCGGCGTCCTTGGTGGCCTGGCGCTGGCTGTCGTTGAAATAGGCCGGCACGGTGATCACCGCTTCGGTGACTTCCTCGCCCAGGTAATCCTCGGCGGTCTTTTTCATCTTGCGCAACACGGCGGCGGACACTTCCGGCGGCGCCATCTTCTTGCCGCGCACTTCCACCCAGGCGTCGTTGTTGTCGGCCTTGACGATGGAGTAAGGCATCAGGTCGATGTCCTTCTGCACTTCCTTTTCATCGAAACGGCGGCCGATCAGGCGCTTCACCGCGAACAGGGTGTTCTTCGGGTTGGTGACGGCCTGGCGCTTGGCCGGGGCGCCGCACAGCACTTCGCCGTCTTCGGCGTAAGCGACGATTGAAGGCGTGGTGCGCGTGCCTTCGGCGTTTTCAATAACCTTCGGCTGGCCGTTTTCCATCACCGCCACGCAGGAGTTGGTGGTGCCCAGATCGATACCGATAATTTTTCCCATGATGAATTTTTCCTCGATTCAATAAGTTGTATTCAATAATGCGGGTAATGCAGTGCCCTGCCACCCAAGTGGGGACAAGCCGGGGGATTTCAACCCTCGTGCGGCTTGGCCACCATGACCATGGCCGGACGCAGGATGCGCTCGTGCAGGGCATAGCCTTTTTGCATCACCATTACCACGGTATTGGGTGCCGCATCGCTGGGCACCATACTCATCGCTTGGTGCTTGTGGGGGTCGAATTTCTCGCCGGTGGGGTCGATCTCGCTGATGTTGAATTTGCGGAACACGTTGTCGAGTTGGCGCAAGGTCAGTTCTGTGCCGCTTTTCAGGCTTTCCACGCTGGCGTTTTCCACCTTGAGCGCGGCTTCCAGGCTGTCGCGCACCGCCAGCAACTCGCCGGCGAAGCTGTCCACGGCGAATTTGCGGCTGTTCTCGATGTCGGTTTGCGCCCGCTTGCGCGCATTTTCCACGTCCGCCCTGGCGCGCAGCCAGGCGTCGTGGTGCTCCTGGGCGGCGAGTTCCGCCTGCTTGAGCAACTCTTCCATGCTCGGCATGGTTTCATGGGCGGCGGCTTGCGGCGCGGTTTCTGCGGCGGTGTCGGGACTGGCGGTGGGGATGGTGTCGCCGGACGATGCCCCGATGGCGATGTCGACCAGGTTGGGTTGCTGCTCTTGCTGCATATATAGGGCCTCCTTAAGAACGTATGCGCCCTTACATGGAGACCGAAGGAGAAAATTCAAGAGGCGGTGACGATATTGCCGGGGGAGGGCAGTGCGGTCTATTTCTCTGCCTTGTCATCCTTGGGGCCTACCGCCTTCACCGTGGTTTCGACCACGGCACCGGTGACGGAAACGGCGGTCGAGACCACCGCGCCGGTGACGCTGGCGGCGGCGCCGACCACGGCAACGGTGCCACTGACCACGCCGCAGCCGCTCAGGGGAGCGCACAGCAGCAATAGGGCGGGAATCAGGGGTTTCATCGGGTTTCTTCCTTGAGGTTGTCGTCCAGCAGCTTTTCGGCGTCCTGGCGGGAGAGGCCTCGCCACGGCAGCGGCACCAGTCCCGGCACCTTGTTCATGTACTGGCGATAGCGCCCGCCATGGTAAGCGAGCAGCTTGTTTTCCTCAAGGCGCGCGCCGACAATGAAATACAGCGTCAGCATGATGCTGGAGAGCAAGGTGGCGGCGGTCATGTCGCGCGACCAGATCAGCACCAGCGCGCAGAAATACCAGGGATGGCGCACGTAGCGGTGGAAGGCCGAGAGGTGAAAGCGTTCCTGATCTTCGACCTTGCGCACCCGGTCGCGCCATTGGCGGACGCCGAAAAATTCCGCCATGTCGTAACCGCGCGAGGATAGCGCCACACCGGCCAGCGCCAGCAGGCTGGCGCCGTTGGCCAGCACTGCCGCGCCGCCCTGCCAGCGCCACAGCTCCGGCCCCGGCAGAGTGTAGGTCAACGCCAGTATGGGGAGCAGCAGCACCACGGCGAGCAGGTTGAAGGCCAGCCGGTAGGCCGGCATGAAATCCGGCCAGCGCGCCGCTACGCGCCGCTTCACGCCGAGCGAAGCCAGCCACGAGTGCAGCGCGAAATAGCCCAGCCAGCACAGGCCGAGCAGCCACAAGCCGTCGGGGTGGTCCATGTCGTATTCCTCAAGTAAATTGCCGTCATCATCCCAGATTGCCGCTCAGGGCGCGAGATGCCGTGGTTCATGGCGATGCGCGGACGCACCGCGCGCCGCCGCCGCCCGCTTCTCTTCGCGCGATTTTATGCTACCCTTCGCCCATGCTTGAACCTCGCGCCCAACTCCTGCTTAAAGCTTTGGTAGAACGCTACATCAGCGACGGTCAGCCGGTCGGTTCGCGCACCCTGTCGCGGCAATCCGGGCTGGATCTGTCGCCCGCGACCATCCGCAACGTGATGGCCGATCTTGAGGAAATGGGCTTCATCGCCAGTCCGCACACTTCCGCCGGACGGGTTCCGACGCCGCGCGGCTATCGTTTCTTTGTCGATACCCTGCTTACCGTGCAACCGCTCGACCCCAGGCAGGTGCATCGCCTGGAGAACCAGCTTTCCCCCAGCGACCCGCAAAAACTCATCACTTCGGCTTCGCGCCTGCTGTCCGACCTGAGTTCCTTCGCCGGGGTGGTGATGACGCCCAAGCGGCGCAGCGACGCCTTCCGCCATATCGAATTCCTGCGCCTATCGGAAAAGCGCATTTTGCTGATTCTGGTGAGCGCTGACGAAACCGTGCAGAACCGCATCCTCTTCACCGAACGCGATTTCAGCGCCGGCGAGTTGACCGAAGCCGCCAATTTCTTCAACCAGCACTACGCCGGTTGCACCCTGGAACAGGTGCGCCTCAAAATGAGCGGCGAACTGCGGGAGCTACACCGCGACATGAGTTTCCTGATGGCCGCCGCCGTCGAGGCGGGCGGCGAAGCCTTGAGCGCGCGCGGCGAGGATTATGTCCTCTCCGGGGAACGCAAGTTGCTGAACGTGCAGGATTTATCCAGCAACATGGCGTCCCTGCGCCAGTTATTCGACGCCTTCGAGCAGAAAACCGCCTTGCTGCAACTGCTGGACGTGAGCCAGCGGGCGCAGGGCGTGCAGATATTCATCGGCGGCGAATCCAGCCAGGTACCGCTCGACGAATGGAGCGTGGTTACCGCACCCTATGAAGTCGATGGTGAAATCGTCGGCACCGTCGGCGTCATCGGACCGACGCGCATGGCCTATGAAAGGGTGATCCCCATCGTTGACATCACCGCCAAGCTGCTGTCGAGCGCGTTGTCGTACCACTGAAATATCGAGGAGATCATCATGCATCCCAAAATGACCATGATTTACTGGAAGTCCGATAATTTCTGGTTGGGCAAGCTGCTTGAAAACCCGGCAATCATGACTCAGGGTGAAACGCTGGCCGAACTGGAAGAAAATCTCAAGGATGCCTACCTGCTGATGGCGATGGATGAGTAGTTTGAAATTTCTTCCCGAACCCTCCTACCAGCACGGCACGCCTGCCCGCACCGGCATCCTGCTGGTCAATCTCGGCACGCCGGAGGCGCCCACGGCGGCGGCGGTGCGGCCTTACCTCAAGCAATTCCTGAGCGACCCGCGCGTGGTGGAAATCCCGCGCGCCCTGTGGTGGCTGATTCTGAACGGCGTCATCCTGAATGTCCGCCCCAAAAAATCCGCCGAAAAATATGCCCAGGTGTGGACGGCGGAAGGCTCGCCGCTGCTGGTGCATACGCGGCGCCAGGCCCAATTGCTGGGAGAGGCGCTGGCGGGAGAGGGCGAGGTGCGGGTCGAGTTCGCCATGCGTTACGGCAATCCCTCGATTCCCGCCGTGCTGGCGCGCATGCGGGAACAGCACTGTACGCGCATCCTGGTTTTTCCCCTCTATCCGCAATACTCGGCGAGTACCACGGCGACGGTGTTCGACGCGCTCTTCGAGGTGTTGCGCCACACCCGCAACCAGCCGGAAATCCGTACCGTGCGCAGTTTTCACGACCATCCGGCCTACATCGCTGCGCTGGCTGCCAACGTCAGCGAATACTGGGCGGCGCACGGGCGCCCGGACAAGTTGCTGATGAGTTTCCACGGCGTGCCGCGCGCCACGCTGGATCTGGGTGATCCCTACCATTGCGAATGCCGCAAGACCGGGCGCCTGCTGGCCGAGGCGCTGGGGCTGGCGGCGGAGCAATACGCGGTCACTTTCCAGTCGCGCTTCGGTCGTGCGCAGTGGCTGCAACCCTACACCGCCGCCACACTGGAGCAACTGGGCCGGGAGGGCACCGGCAGACTGGACGTGGTATGCCCCGGCTTCGTCGGCGATTGCCTGGAAACCCTGGAAGAGATTGCCCTCGAAGGCAAGGCAACGTTTCTTGAAGCGGGCGGCCGGGAATACCATTACATCCCGGCGCTCAACGAACATCCGCGCTGGCTGGCCGGGCTGGCGGAGATTGCGCGCGAACATCTGGGCGGCTGGCGTTCGGGCGGCGCGGAGGACGCCGCCATCAGCCGCGAGCGCGCGCTCGCCCTGGGGGCGCGCGAGTAGCCTTCACTTTTCCACGGAAATGCCGATACCGGGGTAACAACTCATGTCAATTTCCGGGGAGCGCATCATGAAAATCCAGAGTTCCGAAGTGTCGCTGTCCGGCCAGCATCAATCCGTGCAAAAACACAGCAAGAGCGAAACGCTGAGAGCCTGGGTAGGCAACCAGCGTCCCGATTTCGAAGGGCGCGGACAACAGCAACAGCCTGCGGTGCGCGACAGCGTGGCCTTGTCCGCGCAGGCCAGGATGGCAGCGCACACCGATACCGCTGCAAAATCAGCCAAAGCCGAAACGATCGACCCCGAAGAGGCGCTGGAAAATGACCCGCGCGCCATTCTGATCCGCATGATGGTGGAGGCGCTCACCGGCGAGAAAATTCAATTGAGGCGCCTGGAAAAAATCGACCAAAATGTCGAGGCGCCAGCCTTGCGCGACCCGAATCAGGCCAGTGCGGCGGCGCAAGGTGAAGCCCCCCCGCCCAGCGCGGGTTACGGTGTCGAATACGATGCCCATGAATCGCATTACGAAGCCGAAAGTACCCGCTTTGCGGCGCATGGGGTGGTTCGCACCGCCGACGGCAAGGAAATCGCTTTTGACCTGCAATTGTCCATGGAGCGCGTTTATGCGCGCGAGGAGAATGTCAGTGTCCGCCTGGGCGATGCGGTGCGGCAGATGAAAGACCCGCTGGTCATCAATTTCGGTGGCACGGCGGCGCAGTTGACCAGTACAAAATTCAGTTTCGATATCGACAGCGATGGCCGTGCCGACCAGGTTTCCTTCGTCGGCCCCGATAGCGGTTTCATTGCTCTGGACCGCAACGGAGACGGCCAGATCAACGACGGTAGCGAGCTGTTCGGCGCCAAAAGCGGCGACGGTTTTCAGGATCTGGCGGCCTATGACGATGACAAGAACGGCTGGATAGACGACAATGATGCCGTATTCGCACAACTTAAAGTGTGGAGCAAGGACGCCGATGGCAACGATGTCCTTTCCAGCCTGAAAGGCCGGGGCGTTGGCGCGCTGTACCTCGGCAGGACGGCAACGCCGTTTGAAATCAGGACCGGCGACAATGATTCGCTGGGGGCGGTGCGCTCCAGCGGTGTTTACCTTGACGAGAGCGGCCGCGTCGGCACGCTGCAACAGATTGATTTGACCGTTTGACGACCCATGCCCCGCAGAAAGTCTCTGACCCTGTCAGATAGCGCCATGCTGCGCGGCATGGCGGTGTTGTACGTGGAAGATGACACCACCACACGCGAGATCTTCGCCGACATGCTGACGCGTATCGTCGGACGCGTGCATGCGGCTGAAGATGGCGAGGCCGGTCTGGCAGCCTTTCGGGAATTTTCCCCGGACATCGTCATCAGCGACATCCAGATGCCCTACATGAACGGTCTGGAGATGGCTGCCGCTATCAAGCAGCTTGCGCCGCGAACCCCGGTCATCATCACCACCGCTTTCAACGACAACAAGCTGTTGCTGAAAGCCATCGCTGCGGGGATCGACAAGTTTCTGCTCAAACCGGTGGACAAGTCGGCGCTGGACGAAGCGCTGGTCCAGTGTGCACGCCCTCTGGATATGGAAAAGCGCTTGCGCGAAAGCGAAGAGCAGTTTCGCCACATCGCGGAAAATATCGGCGACCTGGTCGCCTTGCTTGACCCCAAGGGGCGGCGTCTCTACAACAGCCCCTCTTACCGCGCGGTTTTTGGGGAAATCCCGCAGACCGGCAGCAATTCCTTCGAGGATATCCACCCGGAAGACCGGGAGCGCATGCGTGCCCTATTTTTTGAAACCGTGCGTAGCGGGCAGGGGCGGCGGGCACAGTATCGCCTGCTCTTGAAAAATGGTGATGTCCGCCATGTCGAATCCAGTGCGGGCGTCGTCCGCGATGACCAGGGGGCGGTGTCCCATGTGGTGATGGTGGCGCATGACGTCACCGAACGGCATGAGATGGAAAAGACCATTCTGGAAATCGACGAGAAAGTACGCATGGCGATCGGCCAGGAGCTTCACGATGACCTGGGGCAGCAATTGACGGGAATCGGTTTCGTCGCCAAGGTGCTGGAAAGCCGTCTGGCTGCCCAATCGCTGCCGGAAAGCCATGATGCCACGCGCATCGTGCAGGGGGTGACCAATGCCATCAATCTGACGCGCGCTTTGTCCAAGGGCTTGTATCCGGTGGAACTGGAGGAGAATGGCCTGTTGCCCGCCCTGGAGCAACTGGCGGAATATGCGCACGGCACGTTTGGCGTGGACTGCACGGTCGTTTCCGCAGGCGCTGCCACCGTTCACGGCAAGGGCGTGGCCATTCATCTTTACCGGATTGCACAGGAAGCCGTGAGCAACGCCGTGCGCCACGGCAAGGCCAGCCGCATCGCCATCAGTTTGTCTGCCGGGGAGCAGGGCCTGGATCTGCGCATCTCGAATAACGGCACTCCTCTGGAACTGCCTGAATCGCCTGATTCTTCCGGCATGGGGCTGCGTATCATGAAATACCGTGCCGACCTTATCGGCGCGGCGTTAAATATCGCATGTGAACCGCAAGGCGAAATTGTCGTTAGTGTGGTATTTTCCAATCCTGTTTCTTGATGATGATCAATATGAAATTATCCCGTAAAGCTGCCATCCTGATTGTCGACGACCATGCCATGGTGCGCGAAGGCATCGCCGAACTCATCAATCGTGAATCCGATATGGCCGTCTGCGGTGGTGCAGCGAGCGTGGAGGAGGCCTTGAAGCTGATACGGATAACGCCGCCGGACCTGGTCATCATCGACATTACCCTGGACGGCGTTTCCGGTTTTGAATTGCTGCATGCCATGAAACAGCATCATCCCGGCGTACTGGCGCTGATGATGTCGATGCACGACGAAAACCTCCATGCCGAACGTGCTCTGCGTGCCGGCGCCAAGGGTTACATCATGAAATGCGAGGCCTTCAACCTGGTGCTGGCGGCGATACGCCAAGTGCTGCGCGGCGAGTTGTTTCTCAGCGAAACCATGCGCAACCGCATGTTGCAGCGGCTGGTCGCACCGCAGGCACAAGCCAACGGCTCCCCCCTGGATTGCCTGACCGACCGGGAGCTGGAAGTGCTGCGGCTCACCGGCCAGGGCCTGGGCAATGCGGCCATCGCCGCCGCCTTGCACCGCAGCATCAAGACCATCGAGGCCAATCGTGCGCGCATCAAGGAAAAACTCAGCCTGAAAAATAATGCGGATTACGTGCGTTTTGCCATTCAATGGGTGGAAACGTCACCGGGGCGGGAAACCCGGACGGAGTAGTGATGCACGCGAGAGAAATCGGGTAGAGAGAAAACGAGAGTTTCAGGCTCGGCCGCATTGGTTTACCATCACGGACTGATTTCCTTGTCCCCTCTCTGCGCATGATTAAAATCGTCAACGTTTCCCAGCTCAAACCGGGCATGTATGTCCATGACCTCAATTGCGGCTGGATGGACCATCCCTTCACGCTCAACCAGTTCAAGCTCACCTCGCCGCAGCAGATCAAAACCATTGCCGATGCCGGCTTGCACGAAGTGTATATCGATACCGGTAAAGGGCTGGATGTGGCCGACGCCCAGACGGTGGAGGAAGTCAGGGAGCAGCTCGATGCCAAGCTGGTGGAAATTGCCACCCAAAAGCCCGAACCCCCGCACGTCCATGCCATGGCGGAAGAAATGGTCAAGGCGAGAAGGGCTTACAGCGAGGCCAACCGCATCATTAGCGGCCTGATGAGCGACGTGCGCCTGGGCAAGCAGATCGAGACCGCGCAGGCTATTCAGGTGGTCGAGCAGATGACCAACTCGATCTTCCGCAACAAGGATGCCTTGCTGACGCTGACGCGCCTGCGCGGCAAGGACGATTACACCTTTCAGCATTCGGTGAGTGTGTGCACGCTGCTGGTTTCTTTCGCGCGCGTGCTGGAGCTCGACCGCGATACCATTCGCGAAATCGGGGTGGGCGCGCTGTTGCACGATGTCGGCAAGATGAAAGTGGCGGACAGTATTCTCAACAAGCCGGGCAAGCTGACCGACGAGGAATTCGGCATCATGAAAAGCCATGTCGTGCACAGCCGCCTGCTGCTGGAAGACACGCCCGGCATGACTCAGGTGGGCATCGACGTGGCGGCGCAGCACCATGAGCGCTACGACGGCAGCGGCTATCCGAACGGGTTGAAGCAGGACGGGATTTCGCTGTACGGACAGATGGCGGCCATCGTCGACGTGTATGACGCCATCACCGCCGACCGCTGCTACCACAAGGGCATGGAAACCCCGGTGGCGCTGCGCAAGCTGGTGGAGTGGAGCAAGTTTCATTTCAACGAAAAACTGGTCCATGCTTTCGTGCGCTCGGTCGGCATCTATCCGGTCGGCACCCTGGTCAAGCTGGAAAGCGAAAAGCTCGGCGTGGTGTGCGAGCAGCACGAAAAGAATCTGTTGACCCCGAAAATTCGCGTCATTTACGACAGCAAGCGCAAGCAATTCCTTCCGCCCTGCGACATCGACCTGTCCAGGAGCGTCGGTAAGGGCGTCGCCGACCGCATCCTGGGCTACGAAGATCCGCAAGCCTGGAACATCGATCCGCTGAAATACGTTTAGTCGGGACTGGTAGTCAGTCAAGTTAGAATTGCGCAATGTAGGAGCGACCTCCTGGTCGCGAACCGCTGAATTCGCGACCAGGAGGTCGCTCCCACGAGCCGTGGTTTCAGGTTGACTACTGCTAGCCGGGATGCGCCGCCAAGCCACCCGGAAGCGCCCCCTCTTGCAAAGCCGCAAACTATCCCCAGTTAGCCCTTGTATTTTTGGGTATAATTCCACGTTTTGCGAATTCAGGAGCTGGCTATGCCGATTTACGAATATCGTTGTTCTTCCTGCGGTTTTCAGCAGGAACACATGCAGAAGATGAGTGATGCGCTGCTGACCACTTGCCCGGAATGCGGCAAGGAAACCTATGCCAAGATGCTTTCCGCCGCCGGTTTCCAGTTGAAGGGCAGCGGCTGGTATCAGAGCGATTTCAAGGGGGGCGCCAAACCCAAGGAAGAGGCGGCGCCGTCTTGCGGCGGGGGCGGCTGTTGCTGCGCTAGCTGATGCTCAAGCGTTATTTCCTCACCGGTCTGCTGATCTGGGCGCCGCTCGGCATTACCGTATGGGTGCTGAAACTGCTGATCGGCGCCATGGATCAGAGCCTGCTGCTGTTGCCGGATTATTGGCGGCCGGAAAGCATAATCGGTATGTCCCTGCCGGGTCTGGGGGTGATTCTGACCCTGGGCGTGGTGTTGCTCACCGGTTTGCTGACGGCGAATATCGTCGGTCAGCGCCTGATCCGTTTCTGGGAAAGCCTGCTGGCGCGCATCCCGGTGGTGAAGTCGATTTACTACAGTGTGAAGCAGGTCAGCGATACGCTGTTTTCCGGCAGCGGCGAAGCGTTCCGCAAAGTGCTGCTGGTGCGCTATCCGCATCCGCAGGCCTGGTCGCTGGCTTTCCAGACCGCCATTCCGTTTCGCGGTGTCGGCGAGCGGCTGGATGGCGAATATGTCGGCGTGTTCATCCCGACGACGCCCAGCCCGGTGAACGGTTTTTACTTTTTCGTGAAGAAAAGTGAAACCATCGAGCTCAACATCAATGTCGATGAAGCGCTGAAATACATCGTTTCCATGGGGGTGGTGGTCTCGCCCGAAAAGCCTGTTGTCAGCACGGCCGATTACCCCGGCGACTAAAACCCCAACCTGCTTCTTCCCCTGAATTTCCCCTCTTTTTACTGTTGAAAACTCATCATGCGAACTCATTACTGTGGCGAACCGAACCGTAACCATCTGCAACAAACCGTAACCCTGTGCGGCTGGGCGCACCGCCGCCGCGACCACGGCGGCGTCATCTTCATCGATTTGCGCGACCGCGAGGGACTGGTGCAGGTGGTGTGCGACCCGGATCGGGCCGAGACCTTCGCCAATGCCGAAAAAATTCGCAACGAATTCGTGCTGAAAGTGACCGGCGTGGTGCGCGACCGTCCCGCAGGCACCGTCAACCCCAATCTTTCCACCGGCGAGATCGAAGTGCTGGCGCACACCATCGAGATTCTCAATGCTTCCGCCACGCCGCCCTTTCAGCTTGATGAGGAAAATCTCAGTGAAAACGTGCGCCTGACGCACCGTTACATCGACCTGCGCCGCCCGCAGATGCAGGCCAACATGAAGTTGCGTTACCGCGTCGCCAAGACCTTGCGCGATGCGCTCGACGGTCACGGCTTCATGGAAATCGAAACGCCGATGCTGACGCGCTCTACGCCGGAAGGCGCGCGCGACTACCTGGTGCCGTCGCGCGTCCACCCCGGCCAGTTCTTCGCCCTGCCGCAGTCGCCGCAATTGTTCAAGCAGTTGCTGATGGTGTCCGGCTTCGACCGTTATTTCCAGATCGTCAAATGTTTCCGCGACGAGGATTTGCGCGCCGACCGCCAGCCCGAATTCACCCAGGTGGATATCGAAACCTCGTTCATGGACGAAAAGGCCATCACCGCCCTGGTCGAGGACATGCTGCGCAAGCTGTTCCAGAGCGTGATGAACGTCGAATTGCCCGACCCGCTGCCGCGTCTCACCTACAAGGAGGCCATGGCGCGCTACGGTTCGGACAAGCCCGACCTTCGCGTGACGCTGGAGCTGACCGAATTGACCGACGTGATGAAGGATGTTGACTTTAAGGTCTTCAGCGCCCCCGCCAGTGCCGCCAACGGGCGCGTGGCTGCATTGCGCGTGCCCGGCGGCGCCGAGATCAGCCGCAGCGAAATCGATGCCTACACCCAGTTCGTCGGCATCTACGGTTCTAGGGGGCTGGCCTGGATCAAGGTCAACGATGTCGCCAAGGGGCGCGACGGCCTGCAATCGCCGATCGTCAAGAACCTGCACGATGCCGCGTTGAAAGCGGTCATCGAGCGCACCGGCGCCACCGACGGCGACCTGATTTTCTTCGGCGCCGACAAGGCCAAGGTGGTCAACGAAGCCTTGGGCGCCTTGCGCGTCAAGGTCGGCCACGAGCGCGGCTTGCTGACTGGCGAGGCCTGGAAGCCCTTGTGGGTGGTGGATTTCCCGATGTTCGAATACAACGAGGATGAAAAACGCTGGGATGCCCTGCATCACCCCTTTACCGCGCCGTTCGACGGACACGAGGACTATCTGTCCAGCGATCCCGGCAAGGCGCTTTCCAAGGCTTACGACATCGTGTTGAACGGCTGGGAAATCGGCGGCGGTTCGGTGCGTATCCATCGCCAGGACGTGCAGTCCAAGGTGTTCGGCGCCCTCAATATCAGCCCCGAGGAAGCGCAGGAGAAATTCGGCTTCCTGCTCGAAGCCCTGCAATTCGGCGCGCCGCCCCACGGCGGCCTGGCTCTTGGCCTGGACCGCCTGGTCACGCTGATGGCCGGCGCGGAATCCATCCGCGACGTCATCGCCTTCCCCAAGACCCAGCGCGCCGCCTGCCTGCTGACCAATGCGCCGAACGCGGTCGATGAAAAACAGTTGAAGGAATTGCACATCCGCCTGCGCCAGCAGATGCAGACGCAGGTGGAGGTCAACTAGGCGGGTTTTCGGCAGCCGTAGGGTGCAATCCGCGAAGCGCATTGCACCGGATGTAACATACGGCGGATTACGGCTGGCGCCTAATCCGCCCTACGAGTTCTGGCGAAGGCGGGGGCAAGGCTACCCGCCCCGCTGGCCCAGCTTGTCGAGCATTTCCTGAACTGCCAGCAGGCGTTTGGCGCTTTCGACGTGCAGGCTTTCCACCAGGCGTCCGTTGACCACCGCCACCCCGCATCCCACGGCATTGGCGTCGGCCATTGCCGCAATGATGCGGCGCGCATGGTCGAGGTTGGCCTGCTTCGGCGTGAAGGCATCTTTGGCGAAAGAAATCTGGTAGGGGTGGATCAGCGCCTTGCCGTCGAAGCCCAGTTCGCATCCCAAGCGGCAGGCGGTTTCAAAGGCGTGCATGTCCTTGAGTTCGGAGTGGATGCCGTCGATGATCGAAATCCCGTGCGCGCGCGCCGCCAGCAGGCAGTGCGACAGGCTGTAGAGCAGCGGCAGGCGCTCCAGGGTAACCTGCGCGTGCAGTGCATGGATCAGGTCGGTGGTGCCCATCACCATGCAGGCGATGCGTTCCGATGCGCCGGCGATTTCCTCCGCGTGCAGCACGCCGAGCGGTGTCTCGACCTGCACCATGATGGGCAAGTGCGCGCCACCAGCGGCGTCCAGCGCCTTCAGGGCGGCTAGCACATCTTCGCGGCTTTCGATTTCCGGGAACAGGATGGCGTCTGCACCGCAATCCGCCACCGCCCTCAGGTCATCCACCCCCCACGGCGTATCCAGTCCGTTGATGCGCACCACCCGTTCGCGCTGACCGTAACCCCCCTGGCGGATGGCTTCGGCCACGTTGCGGCGCGCATCTTCCTTCATGACCGGCAGCACCGGGTCTTCCAGGTCGAATATCAGGCTGTCGACCGGCAGGTCGCGCGCCTTTTCCAGGTAGCGCGGGGTGCTGCCGGGAAGATGCAGCATGGAGCGGCGGGGGCGGTAATGCGGGTTCATGGAAACGTCTCCTGTCTGGGGTGGGGGGATTGCGCGAGTGCGCGCAACGAATAATTTCTTCTGTAGAAGACTGACAGATAATATGCCAAAATATATTTGACTGTATGACCCATGTCAACATGGTCAGCAGTCGGCTTACATAACTTGGCTTATATCTTATGTCTTATACAAGACTATTGACGGCGGTTTTTTGTTCATGCTATAAAGGGCGCATATGACAAAGTCTCACTCCACCCCCACCTTTCGTCCGCTTTACGAGCAGATCAAGATACTCATCACCCAGAGTCTGGTGGCGGGCGAATGGCATCCGGGGGAATCCATCCCCAGCGAACTGGAACTGGCCAACCGCTTCAAGGTCAGCCAGGGAACGGTGCGCAAGGCCATCGACGAGCTGGCGGCGGAAAATATCCTGATCCGGCGCCAGGGCAAGGGAACTTTCGTTGCCTCTCATACCGAGGAGCACAGTCAGTATCATTTCCTGCGCATGGTGGAAATCCACGGCAAGAAGGAGGAGCCGATCAACCAGGTGCTGTTCTGCAAGCGCGCCAAGGCCGACAGCGACGTCGCCGACCGCCTGGAACTGAAGCGCGGCGCGCCGGTGGTGATCTTGCGCCGCCTGCTGCGATTGTCGGGAGAAGCGGTGATCCTCGATGACATCTGGCTGTCGGCCACCCTGTTCAAGGGGCTGTCGGAGGGCATGATCGACGAATACGCAGGCACGCTCTACAGCCTCTATGAAACGCGCTACGGCACCCGCATCATCCGTGCCGAGGAGCGTATCCAGGCCGTCGCGGCGCAAGCGCCGGTCACCGAACTGCTGGACGTGCCTGCCGGCACGCCGCTGCTGGACATTCACCGCATTGCCTATACCTATGGCGATAAGCCGGTCGAGCTGCGTTCCAGCAAATGCAACACCCGGCATCACTGTTATTTGAACGAATTGGGGTAGCTGGGGCCGGGTGCCGCGTGCCGGGCGGATGCGTCCGGTGTCCGTCATCCGGGGCTGGCTCCCGGAACGCAGCACTCAGGACTGAGGCCATGACTACTCTGAAGCAGCAAGCCCTCGATTACCACGAGTTTCCCCGCCCCGGCAAGATTTCCGTAGAGTCGTCGAAACCCTGCGCCACCGCCGACGATCTTTCGCTGGCCTATACGCCCGGCGTGGCGGAGCCGGTTCGCGCCATCGCCGAGGACCCGGCCAACGCCTACCGCTACACCAACAAGGGCAACCTGGTGGCGGTCATCACCGACGGTACGGCGATTCTCGGCCTGGGCAACCTCGGCCCGCTCGCCGCCAAGCCGGTGATGGAAGGCAAGGGCATTCTCTTCAAGCGCTTCGCCGGCATCGACGTGTTCGACATCGAGGTCAACGCGCCCACCACCGCTGCTTTCATCGAGACCGTGGTGCACATTGCCCCGACCTTCGGCGGCATCAATCTGGAAGACATCGCCTCACCGGCCTGCTTTGAAATCGAGGAAGCCCTCAAGGCGCGCCTCGACATTCCGGTTTTTCACGACGACCAGCACGGCACCGCCATCGTCATGTGCGCGGGCCTGTTGAACGCGCTGGAGGTGCAGGGCAAGAACGTCGGCGACATCAAGCTGACCTGTCTGGGGGCCGGTGCGGCGGGGCTTGCCTGCATGCGCCTGTTGATCGCCATGGGCGGCAGGAAGGAAAACATGACGCTGGTCGACAGCAAGGGCGTGATCCACAGCGGGCGCAACGATCTCAATGCCCACAAGCGGGAATTCGCCAAGGACACGCCGTTGCGCACGTTGGCCGATGCCATGCGTGGGGCGGATGTGTTCATCGGCGTATCCGGCCCCAACCTGGTGAGCGGCGAGATGATCAAGAGCATGGCGGCCAGGCCCATCGCGTTCGCCATGGCCAATCCCGATCCGGAAATTCACCCCGCCGAGGCCCATGCCGTGCGCGACGATCTCATCATGGCCACCGGGCGCTCGGATTATCCCAACCAGGTCAACAACGTGCTGGGGTTCCCCTACATATTCAAAGGTACCTTCGATGCGCGCGCCAGGTCGATCACCCAGCCGATGATGATCGCGGCGGCACGGGCCATTGCCGCGTTGGCCAAGGAAGCGGTGCCGGAAGAAGTGCTGAAGGCCTACAATCTGAAAGCGCTGGCGTTCGGCAGGGAGTACATCATTCCCAAACCCTTCGATCCGCGCTTGATCGACCGGGTGCCCCCGGCGGTGGCAGCGGCGGCAGGGTAGGAGCGACCTCCCGGTCGCGATTTCTAATGTTGCGACCGGGAGGTCGCTCAGACACAAGATCAACGGATACGCGAAGGGAAGCACATGATAAAAAAACGCCCCAAACATCTCAACCTGCTCCAGATCCAGTTGCCCCTGCCTGGGGTGGTGTCCATCCTGCACCGCGTCAGCGGAGCCGGCCTGTTCCTGTTCATTCCTTTCGTGCTGTTCCTGTTTGAAACCTCGCTCGCCTCGGAAGAAGGTTTCGAAGCCATCCGGCGGGTCATGAGCGGCGGTTTCGCCAAGTTGATCCTGCTCGGCCTGTTGTGGGCGCTGCTGCATCACTTTTTTGCCGGCTTGCGTTACCTGGCGATGGATCTCCACCTGTGTCTCGATCTGCGCGAGGCGCGCCGTTCCAGCAAGCTGGTGCTGGCGGTCAGTTTGTTTCTGACCGTTGGGCTGGGAGCATGGCTATGGTGAAACGCATCGTCACCGGCGCGCATTACGGCGTGCGCGACTGGCTCATGCAGCGCGTCACCGCCGTGGTGATGGCGGTTTATCTGTTGCTGCTGGCGGGGTTCCTGCTGACCCACCAGCCGCTGCACTATGCCGACTGGCGCGATTTCTTCTCCTGCGGCCTGGTGCGGTTGGGAACGGTTCTGTTCCTGCTGTCGCTGTTCCTGCACGCCTGGGTGGGCATGCGCGACATTTTCATGGATTACGTCAAGCCGGTTGCCATCCGTTTGCCGCTGGAGGTTCTGACCATCCTCGCGCTGATCGCCTACGCGGTGTGGAGCGTTCAAATTCTGTGGGGGGGTCAATAATGGGCATCGCCAAACGCACTTTTGATGCGGTTATCGTAGGGGGCGGCGGGGCCGGGTTGCGCGCCGCCCTGCAACTGGCCCAGGCCGACCTCAAGGTGGCGGTGGTCTCCAAGGTTTTTCCCACCCGATCCCATACCGTTTCGGCCCAGGGCGGCATTGCTGCGTCCCTGGGCAACGTTTCCGAGGATAACTGGCACTGGCACATGTACGACACGGTGAAAGGTTCGGACTACCTGGGCGACCAGGACGCCATCGAATTCATGTGCCGTTCGGCCAATGAAGCGGTGATCGAGCTGGAACATTACGGCATGCCTTTCGACCGCCTGGAGAACGGGCGCATCTACCAGCGTCCTTTCGGCGGCATGACCAAAAACTACGGCGGCGCGCCCGCCATCCGCACCTGTGCCGCCGCCGACCGCACCGGCCATGCCATGCTGCACACCCTGTACCAGCGCAACATCGCAGCCAGGACGCATTTCTTCGAGGAATATTTCGCCGTCGATCTGGTGATGGATCAGGCCGGTTACGCGCTGGGCATCGTCGCGCTGGGCATCGAGGACGGCGAGCCGATTTTCATCGAGGCGCGCGCCACGCTGCTCGCCACCGGCGGCGCGGGAAGAATTTTCTCCGCCACCACCAATGCGCTCATCAACACCGGCGATGGCCTGGGCATGGCGTTGCGCGCCGGCATTCCGCTGGAAGACATGGAATTCTGGCAATTCCATCCCACCGGCATCTACGGCGCGGGCGTGCTGGTCACCGAGGGCGTGCGCGGCGAAGGCGGCTATCTCGTCAACAAAAACGGCGAGCGTTTCATGGAGCGCTATGCGCCCAACGCCAGGGACCTCGCCTCGCGCGACGTGGTGTCGCGCGCCATGTCGGTGGAAATCTTCGAGGGGCGCGGTTGCGGGCCGCAAGGCGACCACATCCTGCTCAAGCTCGACCAGCTCGGCCCGGAGGTCATCAAGCAGCGGCTCCCCGGCATCCGCGAACTGGCGCTGAAATTCGCCCACGTCGATCCCATCGAGAGCCCCATTCCAGTGGTGCCCACCGCGCATTACATGATGGGCGGCATCCCCACCAATCTCTCCGGCCAGGTGGTGATGCCCACCCACACCGGCCCCGAGGAGGCGGTGCCGGGGCTTTACGCCATCGGCGAATGTGCCTGCGTGTCGGTGCACGGGGCCAACCGCCTGGGCAGCAATTCGCTGCTCGACCTGATCGTCTTCGGGCGCGCCGCCGGCAACCACGTCATCAACTATCTCAAGGAAAATCCCTTCCCGCGCCCGCTGCCCGCCGATGCCCTGGATCAATCGCTGGCGCGCCTGGCGCGCTGGGACAGAAAAGGCGACGGCGATAGCGTGGCCGACATCCGTGCCGCCATGGCGAGAACCATGCAACTGCATTGCGGCGTGTTCCGCAAGGAAGAAGTGATGCAGGAGGGACTGGCGAAATTGCGCGACATCGCCGCCCGGCTGCCCGGCGCCGTGCTGCGCGACCACAGCAAGACCTTCAATACCGCGCGCATCGAGGCGCTGGAACTGGAAAACCTGATGGAAATCGCGCTCGCCACCATCGTCGCCGCGCTGGCGCGCCAGGAAAGCCGCGGGGCGCACGCGCGCGACGATTACCCGCAGCGCGACGACAAGAACTGGCTCAAGCATTCCCTGTATTACCGCGAGGGGCAGCGTCTCGACACCAAGCCGGTGCGCCTGAAACCGCTGACGGTGGAAGCATTTCAGCCCAAGGCCAGGACGTATTGAGGCGCGAGGAGAGATAAAGTGCGATTTTCGATTTACCGGTATGACCCGGACCAGGGCGGCAAGCCCACCATGCAGGACTACGACCTGGACATCCAGGCCGGCGACATGATGCTGCTCGACGCCCTGCTGCTCATCAAGGCACAGGATGAAACCCTGAGTCTGCGCCGTTCCTGCCGCGAAGGGGTGTGCGGCTCGGACGCCATGAACATCAACGGGCGCAACGGCCTGGCCTGCATCACCCCGCTCTCGGAACTCAAGGCACCCATCATCCTGCGCCCGCTGCCCGGCCTGCCGGTGATCCGCGACCTGGTGGTGGACATGAGCCAGTTTTACAAGCAATACCGCTCGATCAAGCCCTACCTCATCAACCACGATCCCGAGCCGGAGATCGAGCGCCTGCAATCGCCGCAAGAGCGCGCCGAACTGGACGGCCTCTACGAATGCATCCTGTGCGGCTGCTGCTCGACCGCCTGTCCGTCGTTCTGGTGGAACCCGGACAAGTTCGTCGGCCCATCAGGCTTGCTGCAAGCCTGGCGCTTCATCGCCGACACGCGCGACCAGGCCAGCGCCGAGCGTCTCGACGACCTGGAAGACCCTTACCGCCTGTTTCGCTGTCACAGCATCATGAACTGTGTCGATGTTTGCCCGAAAAGTCTCAACCCGACGCGCGCCATCGGCAAGATCAAGGACCTGCTGGTGAGGCGGACGGTATAGGTGGGCGGGGTGAGCGGTGAGGCATGGGGACGCTTGCGCTGGCATTCGCGGCGCGGGATGCTGGAACTGGACCTCTTGCTCGAACGTTTCTGGGAACGGCACGCAGACGGGATTGGCGTGCCGGAGGTCGCCGCTCTGGAAGGGCTGCTGGATTTTGAAGACAATGACTTGCTGCAACTGATTCTCGGCAACAGCGCCAGCCCTGACACCGCCACGGCGCGGGTGTTACGGATGCTGCGGGAATCGTAGAATGACCCCGCCGGTGCGCGCATCGGCCAATCAGGAGGACAACAACATGAGCCATCGTACCGCCACACTCAGGATCGGCGACGCCGACCCCATCGAACTGCCGATTCTGTCCGGTACCACCGGGCCGGACGTCATCGACATCCGAGCCTTGGGCAAGCATGGGGTCTTCACTTACGACCCCGGTTTTCTTTCCACCGCCAGTTGCAGTTCGACGATCACCTACATCGACGGCGACAAGGGCATCCTGCTGTACCGCGGCTATCCCATCGAACAACTGGCCGAGCACGCCGATTTCATGGAAGTCTGCTACCTGCTGCTGTACGGCGAGCTGCCCACCCTGGAGCAGCGCGCCAAGTTCGACAAGACGGTGCGCTCGCACAGCATGGTGCACGACCAGATCAACAATTTTTTCCGCGGCTTCCGCCGCGATGCGCATCCGATGGCGGTGATGGTTGGCGTGGTCGGCGCGCTGTCGGCCTTCTACCACGATTCGCTGAGCGTGACCGATCCGCGCCACCGCGAGATTTCGGCCTTCCGCCTGCTCGCCAAGCTGCCCACCATCGCGGCGATGAGCTACAAGTACAACGTCGGCCAGCCCTTCGTCTACCCGAAGAACGCCCTGTCCTACGCCGAAAATTTCCTGCACATGATGTTCACCACGCCGTGCGAGGAGTACACCCCCAACCCGGTGCTGGTGCGCGCGCTGGACCGCATTTTCACCCTGCACGCCGACCACGAGCAGAATGCCTCGACCTCGACGGTGCGCCTGGCGGGTTCCTCCGGCGTCAACCCCTTCGCCTGCATCGCCGCCGGCATCGCCTCGCTGTGGGGCCCGGCACACGGCGGCGCCAACGAGGCGGTGCTCAACATGCTGGAACAGATCGCCGACGTGGACCACATTCCCCAGTTCATCGCGCGCGCCAAGGACAAGAGCGACCCCTTCCGCCTGATGGGTTTCGGCCATCGCGTGTACAAGAATTTCGACCCGCGCGCGGCCCTGATGCGCAAAACCTGCCACGAGGTCATCAACGAGCTGGGCGCGCACGACGACCACCTGTTCCGCGTCGCGCTGGAACTGGAGCGCATCGCCCTGGAAGACCCGTATTTCATCGAGAAGAAACTCTATCCCAACGTCGATTTCTACTCCGGCATCGTGTTGCGCGCCATCGGTATCCCGGTCAACATGTTCACCGCGATCTTCGCCATCTCGCGCACCATCGGCTGGATCACGCAGTGGAACGAGATGATTTCCGATCCCGAGCAGAAAATCGGCCGTCCGCGCCAGCTCTACCTGGGCGCCACGAAGCGCGATTTCGGAAGCAAGAAATAGCGGAAATTCTTGCGCCAGGCGGGTAACATCAACTTCATGATGCGGGATGCTCTGTTGCCCCCCGTTTTCCCCATTAACTCCATGACCGTTTTGAACAAAGCCATGACAACCATCCAATTGATTGAAGACCAGATTCAGCGCCTCGACAGCCAATCGTTTGCCGCGTTTCGAAACTGGTTTATCGAGTATGAACACACACGCTGGGAGCGCCAGATTGCAAGCGACTCCGAGGCTGGCAAGCTCGATTTCCTGATCGACGAAGCACTTGCTGAACATAGAGCCGGAAAAACGAAACCGCTGTGAAGCATTCAACTACCCGCAGATTCTGGACGTGCTATGACGCGCTTCCTGAAGAGATTCGCATGCTTGCGGACAAAAATCACGAATTGCTCAAGAAGAATCCGCGACATCCCTCCTTGCATTTCAAAAAAACGGGCAAGGTCTGGTCTGTGCGTGTCGGCATCCATCACCGCGCCATCGCCGTTGAAATCGAGGATGGTTTTCTGTGGATATGGATCGGATTGCATGCGGAATATGACAAGCTCGTAACCTGAGCGCTGCATTCAAGAAGGAGAAAAAAATGAGCACCCTGAAAGAATTGCAGGACCATTCCTGGCTGTCCGGCGGCAACGCGCCGTTCGTCGAGGAATTGTACGAAAGCTGGCTGGATAATCCCGCTGCTGTGGACGAGCACTGGCGCGCTTATTTCGAGAAGCTGCGCCTGGCATCCGGCGGGGCCGCGCGCGAAATCGCCCATGCGCCCATCCAGGCGTCGTTCGTCCAGCGCGCCAAGCAGCCGCCCGCCGCCCCGGTGCAAGCCTGCCACCCGCTGCTGGAAATGGAACGCAAGCAGGTCAAGGTGCTGGAGTTGATCACCGCCTACCGTTTCCTCGGCGTGCGCCATGCCACCGTCGATCCCCTGCAACGCTTCGGGCGCCCGGAGGTGCCGGAACTCGACCCGGCCCATTACGGCCTCACCGAGGCCGATATGACGCTGGAATTCAACACCGGCAACCTGATGGGGCCGGAGAAGGCCACGCTGGCGGAAATCCTGCAAATCCTGCGCAGCACCTATTGCGGCAACCTGGGTTCCGAATATCGCTACATCAGCGACAGCGAGCAGAAAAACTGGCTACAGCAGGAAATCGAGGGCTGCCGCGCGCGCATCACCTTCACCGCCGATCAGAAGCGCCTGATCCTGCAACGCCTGAGTGCCGCCGAGACGCTGGAAAAATACCTGCACACCCGTTTCACCGGGCAGAAGCGCTTCTCGCTGGAGGGCGGCGAAACCCTGATTCCCCTGCTCGACCACCTGGTGCAACTGGCGGGCGACAAGGGCGTGCAGGAGATGGTCATCGGCATGGCGCATCGCGGGCGCCTCAACGTGCTGGTCAACACCGTGTGCAAGCAGCCCGGCGAACTGTTCAAGGAATTCGAGGGCGTGCACGGCCACGACGAGCACATCACCACCGGCGACGTGAAATACCACCAGGGTTTTTCTTCCGACATCGCCACGCCGGGCGGGCCGCTGCATCTCACCCTGGCCTTCAATCCCTCGCATCTGGAAATCATCAACCCGGTGGTGGAAGGCTCGGTGCGCGCGCGCCAGCAACGGCGCGGCGACCTCACCGGCGACCTGGTGATGCCGGTGTTGATCCACGGCGACGCGGCTTTCTCCGGCCAGGGCGTGGTCATGGAAACGCTGGCCATGTCGCAAACGCGCGGCTTCACCACCGGCGGCACCGTTCACGTGGTGGTCAACAACCAGATCGGCTTCACCACCTCCGATACCCGCGACACCCGCTCCAGCCTGTATTGCACCGACATCGCCAAGATGGTTGAGGCGCCGATTTTCCACGTCAACGGCGACGATCCGGAAACCGTGCTGCTGGCGGTGGAAATCGCCCTCGATTTCCGCATGAAATTTCACAAGGACGTGGTCATCGACCTGATGTGCTTCCGCAAGCTCGGCCACAACGAGCAGGACGAGCCGATGGTCACCCAGCCCCTGATGTACAAGAAGATCGCCAAGCATCCCGGCACGCGCCAGGTGTATGCCGAGCGCCTGATCGGACAGGGCGTGATTTCCACCCAGGAACCCGAGCGCATGATCGAGGATTACCGCAAGGGGCTGGATGAAGGCGTGTTGCGCCACCGTCCTGTGCTGACCAACTTCCGCCAGGCGTTTTCCACCTATTGGGCGCCGTTCAAGAGTTCCAACTGGAACGCTCCCGCCCTGACGGCGGTGCCGAAAAAAGACCTCAAGCGCCTGACTGAAAAGCTCACCACGGTGCCGGACAATTTCAAATTGCATCCGCGCGTCGACAAGATCATCGCCGACCGCAAGCTGATGGGCGAAGGCAAACTGCCGCTGGACTGGGGCATGGCGGAAAACCTGGCCTACGCCTCGCTGCTGGAGAACGGCTACGGCGTGCGCATTTCCGGACAGGACAGCGGGCGCGGCACCTTTTTCCACCGCCATGCCGTGCTGCACGACCAGAACCGCGAAAAATGGGACGACGGCGTCTATGTGCCGTTGCAGAACATCGCCCCGGAGCAGCCGCATTTCCTGGTCATCGACGCGCTGCTCTCGGAAGAGGCGGTATTGGGTTTCGAATACGGCTACAGCACCGGCGAACCGAACCATCTGGTGATCTGGGAAGCCCAGTTCGGCGATTTCGCCAACGGCGCGCAAGTGGTCATCGACCAGTTCATCTCGGCAGGCGAGACCAAGTGGGGGCGCCTGTGCGGGCTGGTCATGATGCTGCCGCACGGCTACGAGGGCCAGGGGCCGGAACATTCCTCGGCGCGCCTGGAACGCTACCTGCAACTGTGCGCCGAATACAACATGCAGGTGTGCGTGCCCAGCACCCCGGCGCAGATGTTCCACATGCTGCGCCGCCAGATGATCCGCCCCTACCGCAAGCCGCTCATCATCATGAGCCCGAAGAGCATGCTGCGCCACAAGGACTCGGTTTCCAGCCTCGAAGACCTGGCGGAAGGCGCCTTCCAGCCGCTGATTCCCGAACACCAGGCGCTCGACCCGAAAGCCGTGAAACGCATCGTGCTGTGCAGCGGCAAGGTGTATTACGACCTGCTGGCCGCGCGGCGCGAGGCGCAGATCGACAACATCCCGATCCTGCGTGTGGAGCAGCTCTATCCCTTCCCGCACGAGGAATTCGCCGCGCAGTTGAAGCGTTACGGCAAGGCCGTGGAAATCGTCTGGGCACAGGAAGAGCCCAAGAACCAGGGTGCCTGGTATGCCATCCAGCATTACCTGCGTCAGCACATGAAGCCCAGCCAGATACTCGCCCTGGCCAGCCGCAAGTCCGCCGCGTCGCCGGCCATCGGCTACCTCGCCGAGCACCTCGAACAACAGAAGGCGCTGGTGAGACACGCGCTGGGAATCAAGTAGCCGGAATTATTTGAAAAAACCGCTTAGCCTGTGGGAGCGGCCTTGGCCGCGAGTTTTTTGGTATGGTAGCGAAAAAGTCAAAATCTCGCGGCCAAGGCCGCTCCCACACCAAGTAATCCGGCATCAATAACAAATTGAGTTGAATGGAGTGACCATGCAAATCGAAGTCAAAGTTCCGGCACTGTCCGAATCCGTATCCGAAGCCACCCTGCTGGCCTGGCACAAGCAGCCCGGCGAAGCGGTCAAGCGCGGCGAAAACCTGATCGACGTCGAAACCGACAAGGTGGTGCTGGAATTGCCCGCCCCGCAGGACGGCGTGCTGGTGCAGATCGTCAAGGGCGACGGTTCCCTGGTCGCCAGCGGCGAAGTCATCGCCCTGATCGACAGCGCGGCCCAGGCCGCGGCGCCCGCCGGAGCGCCTGCCGCAACGTGCCCCGTTGCCGCGCCGGCCGTGCCGCAAAGCACTTCCGCCGCAGCGGCGCTCAGCCCGTCGGCGCGCAAGCTGGTGGCCGAAAACGCCGTCGATGCGGCCAAGCTCGAAGGCAGCGGACGCGGCGGGCGCGTCACCAAGGGCGACGTGCTCGCCGCACTGCAAAGCCCGCCGCAGCCTGCTGCCGCACCGCTTTCCAGCGCGCCGTTTTCCAGTGCTCAGGCGGCTCTCGCGCCGTTGCCGGGCGCGGCGGCCTTTTCCGGCGAGCGGCCCGAGCAGCGCGTGCCGATGACGCGCCTGCGCGCGCGCATCGCCGAACGCTTGATCCAGTCGCAGCAGACCGCGGCGATCCTCACCACCTTCAATGAACTGAACATGGCGCCGGTGATGGAACTGCGGAACCGCCACAAGGAACGCTTCGAGAAAGAGCACGGCGTCAAGCTGGGCTTCATGTCCTTCTTCGTCAAGGCGGCGGTCAATGCGCTCAAGAAATTCCCCGTGGTCAACGCCAGCGTGGACGGCAACGACATCGTCTATCACGGCTACCACGACATCGGCATCGCGGTGGGCAGCCCGCGCGGCCTGGTGGTGCCGATCCTGCGCGACGCCGACCGCATGAGCTTCGCCGACATCGAGAAGAAAATCGCCGAGTTCTCTGCCCGCGCCAAGGACGGCAAGCTCGCGCTGGAAGAGCTTTCCGGCGGCACCTTCTCCATCACCAACGGCGGCGTGTTCGGCTCGATGATGTCCACCCCCATCATCAACCCGCCGCAGTCGGCGATTCTCGGCATGCACGCCACCAAGGAACGCCCGGTGGTGGAAAACGGCCAGATCGTCATCCGCCCGATGATGTATCTGGCGCTGTCCTACGACCACCGCATCATCGACGGCCGCGAAGCGGTGCTGACCCTGGTGGAGATCAAGGAAGCGCTGGAAGACCCGGCGCGCTTGTTGCTGGGGTTGTGAGGATGATTGCCCATATTGCCGCTACCGTCACCCGCATGATCAACGTGCGGGGGCTGGCATGAACCGCGAAGCCATCGTCAAGGCGTTGCAAGCACGCCTGCCGGACATACTGGCCATTTATGCCTTTGGCAGCCGGGTGCAGGGCACGGCGGGGCCGCAAAGCGACCTCGACCTGGCCGTGCTGGTGGCGGGGTATGCCGATGCGCTGGCGCTGTTCGAACTGGCGGGCGATCTGGCCGACATGGCGGGTTGCCCGGTGGATTTGCTTGATCTGCGCGCCGCTTCCACCGTCATGCAGTATCAAATCCTCACCACGGGACAAATCTGGTGGGCAAGGGACGGACAGGCGGCGCTTTACGAGGCGGCCATCCTGAGCGAGAAAACCGCGCTGGATACGGCCCGCAGGGGTTTGGTCGAGGATATCCGGAAGAGGGGAAGCGTTTATGGTTGATGATGTATTGCTGAACAAGACCGCGACCATCGAGCGTTGCGTCAAGCGGGCGCGCGAGGAGTATCACCATGACAAGGCGGGTTTTGCGACGGACTACACCCGCCAGGATGCGGCCATCCTGAACATCCAGCGTGCCTGCGAAGCCGCGCTGGACATGGGTCAGCACTTGATCCGCCGCGAAAAACTGGGCGTGCCGCAAAGCGCGCGCGATGTCTTCGCGCTGTTGGCGCAGGGCGGCTGGATC
Organism: uncultured Sulfuricella sp.; assembly: GCA_964527565.1. Taxonomy (GTDB): domain Bacteria; phylum Pseudomonadota; class Gammaproteobacteria; order Burkholderiales; family Sulfuricellaceae; genus JAGXQV01. The sequence continues at coordinate 52,759 of CAZGOY010000020.1, forward strand.
GAGGCCGGACTGGCCGATGGCCTCAAACGCATGGTGGGGTTTCGCAATATCGCGGTGCATGATTATCAGAGCCTGCAATTGCCCATTACCGTGAGCATTATCGAGCATCATCTGGACGACTTCCTGCGCTACAGCCAAGCCGTGCTGTTGCGTGACGCACAAAGAAAGGAAACGACATGACCAAATCCTACGACGTAGCCGTCATCGGCGGCGGACCCGGCGGTTACGTGGCGGCCATCCGCTGCGCGCAACTGGGGCTGAATACCGTCTGCATCGACGAATGGAAGAGCGATGACGGCAAGCCCGCGCTGGGCGGCACCTGCCTCAACGTCGGCTGCATTCCCTCCAAGGCGTTGCTGGAGTCCTCGGAGAATTTCGAGCGCATCACGCAGACCTTCCCCGCCCACGGCATCAGCGTGAGCAACCCGGCCATCGACATCGGCGCGATGCTGGCGCGCAAGGCGAAGATCGTTAAAACCCTCACCGGCGGCATCGAGGTGCTGTTCAGGAAAAACAAGGTGACGCGCCTCTTCGGCCACGCCCGCCTGGTCGGCGGCGGGGAACCCTGGCAGGTGGAGGTCGAGGTGGCGGGAAAAAGCGAGTATATCGAGGCGCGCCACGTCATCGTCGCCACCGGTTCGGCGCCGCGCCGGCTGGATGTCGCGCCCTTCGACGGGCAGCGCATCGTCGATAACGCCGGGGCGTTGTCTTTCGCCGAAGTCCCGGCCAGGCTGGGCATCGTCGGCGCCGGGGTGATCGGCCTGGAACTGGGCAGCGTGTGGCGCCGCCTGGGTGCCGAAGTCACCGTGCTGGAAGCGGGCAATGCCTTTCTGCCCGCCGCCGACGAGCAGGTCGCGGCGGAAGCTTTGAAACAGTTGACCCGGCAGGGCATGAAAATCCACACCGGGGTGAAGATCGCCGCCGCCAAGGCAGGCAAGAAGGGCGTCACGGTCGAATACCAGACCCGTGACGGTGCCGCGCACAAGGAGACTTTCGACCGCCTGCTGGTCGCCGCCGGGCGCGTTCCGCACACCGAGGGCTTAAGCGCCGAGCGGGTGGGCCTGAAGCTGGACGGGCGCGGTTTTATCGAAGCCGACGAACACTGCCGCACCAACCTGCGCAACGTGTGGGCCATCGGCGACGTGGTGCGCGGGCCGATGCTGGCGCACAAGGCCAGCGAGGAAGGGGTGATGGTCGCCGAACGGATCGCCGGGCAGGCCGGGCACGTCAATTACGGCGCGATTCCCTTCGTCATCTACACCGCCCCGGAAATCGCCTGGGCCGGCAAGACCGAACAGGAGCTGAAGGCCGCCGGCATCGCTTACGAAAAGGGCCAGTTTCCCTTCGCCGCCAACGGGCGCGCCCATGCCATGGAAGAGACGGCGGGCTTCGTCAAGTTTCTCGCCGACGCCAAAACCGACGAACTGCTGGGCGTGCACATCATCGGCCCGCATGCCTCGGAACTGATCGCCGAGGCGGTGGTGGCGCTGGAATTCCATGCCGCCAGCGAAGACATCGCGCGCATCGTCCACGCCCATCCCTCGCTCGCCGAATCCTTGCATGAAGCCGCGCTGGGCGTGGCGAAACGGGCGATACACATTTGAGGATTCAGTTTGGATAGCGTCGTTTGGGCCGAGCAGGATACGGCGGAAAACCAGCATTGCGCCGTGCATCTCAAGCAGCGCGGCTCGCTGGCCGACTGGTACGCCTGCCATGCCGGGCAGCAGGGATTTCAGCTCGATGAGGCGCAGCAGCGGGCCATCGCCGGCCTGCAACGTCTTTACGACGAACTGCGCGCCGAGGAGCAACGCGGCTGGCTCTCCCGCCTGCTCGGCAACCCGGCATCGCCGCGCGGCGTGTACTTGTGGGGCGGGGTGGGGCGCGGCAAGAGTTTCCTGATGGACGGCTTCTACGCCTGCGCCCCGGTGGAGTTGAAACGCCGCCTGCATTTCCACCGCTTCATGCAGGGCATCCACGCCGAACTGAAAACCCTGCCGCCGGCGCCCGACCCGCTGATCAAGGTCGCCGCGCGTATCGCCGGACAGGCGCGCCTGCTGTGCTTCGACGAGTTCCACGTCAGCGACATCGGCGACGCCATGCTGCTCGGGCGCCTGCTGCGTGAACTGCTCGCCAACGGCGTGGTGCTGGTGGCAACCTCCAACCATTGCCCGGACGACCTGTACAAGGACGGCCTGCAACGCAGTTGCTTCCTGCCCGCCGTCGAGTTGCTCAAGACCCGCCTCGACGTGGTCGAGGTCGATGGCGGCGCCGATTACCGCCTGCGCGCCCTGGAAAAGGTGAAAATCTATCACTGGCCGCTCGACGCGGCGGCGGAGGTCAATCTCGATTCCGCATACTGGAGCCTCGCTGGGGAAAGCGGCATGGGCAAGGCGGTGCTGGAAATCGAGGGCCGACGCATCCCGGCGCGCCACCGCGCCCCCGGCGTGGCCTGGTTCGATTTCGACGAACTGTGCGGCGGCCCGCATGGCCAGCCGGATTACATCGAGCTGGCGCGGCGTTTCCACACCGTGCTGCTGTCCGGCATCCCCCGCCTCGGCCCCGACGATGAAGCCGCCGCGCGGCGCCTGACCTGGCTGGTGGATGAATTCTACGACCGGCGGGTAAAATTGATCGTGTCGGCACAGGTCGCGCCGCAGGAACTGTACCGGGGCGGGCACGACGAATTCGCGCGCACCGTCAGCCGCCTGGAGGAAATGCAAACCCGGCAATACCTGGCGCAGCCGCATTTGCCGTAAGGCGATGTCAGAAACCGACCTCTTTCTGATGCCGCACGGCGAGGATCGTAACGACATCCGGGGCGATGTGGTAGCGCGCCACATAGCCGCTGCCACCGAAGTCGATGACCCACTCCCGGAATTCCTCGGGCATGTCCTCGACGGGGCGGCCCATCTGGGGTTGCAGGCCGAGCACCTGCACGGCTTTCATGATCGCCTCGCCTGCGCGTCTGGCTGCAACCGGGTTCTTCGACAGCAGGAATTCGCGCAGGCGCTCCAGGTCGCGGATTGCGCTGGGCGCATACCTTATTTGTGGCATAGCGGGGCGGGCAGTTCGTTATCCGTTCCCCAACTCGCCAGCCAGGCGTCCACCTCTTCGGCCGTCGCATGAAAGCCGGTAGCGCGGCACTCTTCCCAAGCCTTGAGCGTATCTTGCCGGAAGGCCTCGCGCTTCTCTTCACGCTCCACGTACTGGGTGATGGCTTCGCGCATCAGCCAGTGCGGCGTGCGATGGCGCGCATCCGCCAAGCGCTTGACGCGGGTTTTGATGTCTTCGTTGATCTTGATCGCCACAGGGCGAATGGCAGCAGCAGTCATGGAAGCCTCCAGCAAAGCATTTCAGGGTATTACCCTACCATACCTGTTGTGTTTTCTCAAGCAATGGCAGCCCACCCCAGAAGGGGCGGGATGGGGGCTGGAATAGCAAGCCAGTAACGCGCAAAATGCCGCATTGAACCGCCGTGATCGCCAATTCCGTGGAAGATCTCGTGCGCAACGGTAAAACAAACAATAAGGAGGCAACACCATGGGCAACTACGCAGAGTTCTACCGCCGATCCATCGAAGAGCGCGACGCTTTCTGGGCTGAGCAGGCCAGGCTGATCGACTGGCATAGACCATTTGATTCGGTTTTGGACTACAGCAGGCCGCCGTTCGCCAAATGGTTCACCGGCGGGCAGACCAATCTGTGTTACAACGCGGTGGACCGCCACCTGAAAGACCGTCCCGAACAAAAGGCGCTGGTCTACATCTCCACTGAAACCGGCCAGCAGAAAACCTACACCTTCCGCGAACTGTACGACGAGGTGAACCGCTTCGCCGCCATCCTGCAATCGCAGGGCGTGGTCAAGGGCGACCGCGTCATCATCTACATGCCGATGATCGCCGAAGCGATATTCGCCATGCTGGCCTGTGCGCGCATCGGCGCGATTCACTCGGTGGTGTTCGGCGGCTTCGCCTCGGCCAGCCTGGCGACGCGCATCGACGACGCCCGCCCCAAGCTGATGGTCACCGCCGATGCCGGTATGCGCGGCGGCAAGATCATCCCCTACAAGCACCTGGTCGATGAAGCATTGCGCCTGGCCGCCAATCCGCCGGAAAAGGTGCTGATCTGCCATCGCGGCCTGGACAACGACATGACCCGCGTCGCGGGCCGCGATCTCGACTACGCCGCCTTGCGCGAGCAGCACCTGGATGCCACGGTCGCGCCGGTGTGGCTGGAATCCTCCGAGCCTTCCTACATCCTTTACACCTCCGGCACCACCGGCAAGCCCAAGGGCGTGCAGCGCGACACCGGCGGCCACGCGGTGGCGCTCGCCGCCTCGATGCGCCACATCTACACCGGCCAGCCCGGCGAAACCATGTTCACCTCCAGCGACATCGGCTGGGTGGTGGGGCACTCCTACATCGTCTACGGCCCGCTCATCAACGGGATGACCACCATCGTCTATGAAGGCCTGCCGATCCGCCCGGACCCGGCGATCTGGTGGAAAATCGTCTCCGAAAACCAGGTGAACGTGATGTTCACCTCGCCCACCGCCATCCGCGTGCTGAAAAAGCAGCCGCCCGAATACTTAAAAAAATACGACGTTTCCTGCCTGCGCTCGCTGTATCTCGCCGGCGAGCCGCTCGACGAACCGACCGCGCGCTGGATTTCCGAAGCGCTGGGCGTCAACATCGTCGATAACTACTGGCAAACCGAAACCGGCTGGCCGATCCTCTCCAGCGTGCCGGGCATCGAAGACACCCCGCGCAAATTCGGCTCGCCCAGCTTCGCTGCCTACGGCTTCAACCTCAAATTGCTCCACGAAGGAACGGGGAAAGAAGTCGGCGTCAACGAAAAAGGCGTGCTGGTGGCCGTGCCGCCGCTGCCGCCGGGCTGCCTCTCCACCGTGTGGGGCGACGATAAGCGCTTCGTCGACACCTATTTCACCAGCTTCGACAAGCAGCAGGTCTACACCACCTTCGACTGGGCGACCAAGGACGCCGACGGCTACTACTTCATCCTCGGCCGCACCGACGACGTCATCAACGTCGCCGGCCACCGCCTCGGCACCCGCGAAATCGAGGAAGCGGTGAGCGCCCACAACAACATCGCCGAAGTCGCCGTGGTCGGCGTCCACGACGAAGTCAAAGGCCAGGCCGTGCTGGCCTTCGCCGTGGTCAAGGACCCCACCCGCACCGCCACCCCGGAAGCCGCCGCGCTGATGGAAAAGGAAGTGATGGCGACAGTAGATAAACAACTCGGCGCCATCGCCCGCCCCGCCAGGGTGCACTTCGTCACCCTGCTGCCCAAGACCCGCTCCGGCAAACTCCTGCGGCGCAGCATCCAGGCCATCGCCGAAGGGCGCGAAGCGGGGGATTTGACCACCCTGGACGACGCCAGCGCGCTGGAGCAGATCAAGAATGCGGTGGCGGGGAAATAAGAAATGTAGGGTGCAATCCCCGAAGGGCATTGCACCATCACATCCGGCGCAATGCCCTTCGGGGATTGCGCCCTAGTGTGCCCGGCATGGGCAT
>CAZGOY010000021.1:0-57282 GCA_964527565.1 uncultured Sulfuricella sp.
GGACGGCCTGTAAAGGAGGCAAGTGAGCGTGGAAAATAAATCTGTCCCCTTTTTGCTTTTTGTGCTTTTTGCGAAAGAAATCGTGCCGGTCTGAAGCGGGAAGTTCAGAACCGGGTTTTTCCACAGCTTTGTTAGGCACCAGAGACCGAAACGGGCGACAATGCCACTTTCTAAAAGGAACTCATGATGGAACTGACCGCCGTACTCACCCTCGCCGAAGAAGGCGGCTATATCGCGTTAAACCCTGAAACTGGCACCACAACAGAGGGGGAAACTGTCGAAGAGGCCATTTCTAATTTGCAGGAAGCCACTGCGCTTTATCTGGCCGAGTTCCCCACCTGTTCTCCCGGCCATCCGTTGGTGACTACGTTCAGCGTTCCAGCACATGCCTAAACTTCCCCACATTTCGGGCCTTACAATTGTCAAGGCACTGGAACGTTTGGGGTTCGAGAAACTTCGCCAGTCAGGAAGTCATGTGGTCATGGGGCGCAATGGAAAAGGCTGCGTTGTTCCCCTGCACCGCCAAGTCAAAGTGGGTACGTTGGCTGGTTTGCTTCGTCAAGCAGGTTTATCTCCAGATGAATTCATTAAGGCGCTGTGAAATGTCGCCCAACCCGGCAGTCACACGGGTGCTGCGCGATAAAGCCGCGCAGCGCCGGTTACCTCTACGTTGAGTCTGGCTAGATTGGAACGAAGGGTTCAGAATCGGGTTTTTCTACAGCGTCGTTAAAAGTTCTTGTTACATTAACCAACGAAAGGTACTACAAAATGCTTGGAAAATTTAATTTTTCTTCATCTAGCGATAACACCACAATGTCAACCACAGTTGACTATAAGAACGGTCCGTTTACTTGCAATTTAGAGCAATCTTAAGGTTCAGATAACTTTTAGTGGGGTTGAGAGCAGGTTTCCGCCTCCCGCAAAGCCGGGGTCTTGAATTATCACTCGATCTCCCGGTCGCATTCGGCCAACTGGGTGCCGATGAAGTCGAACATGGCTAGCACCCGCTTGAGCACAAACAGATGCTAGCCCTTCACCACCGGAATCTTGCCGATTTTCATGCGCCATTCGGCGGGGCCGGTTTCATGCACCGAGGTGCCCTGGCTGTCCACGGCCACCGTCACCGGCATGTTCTCCACGGTAAAGCGGAAGGATAACGCACCATGAAATGCCCTGCTTGTGGCTTTGATGAAATGAAACACCAGAACTGGGACAAAGTGGTGTCTTATCTGGGGAAGGCGGTAACCGTTCACGACGTTTCGGGATTCCGTTGCCCCGAATGCGGCGAAGCGGTCTTTGACGATGAGAGCTATGACCGCGTTGCCGCTGCCGGCGATGCCTTGGTCAAGGCTGCCAGGAAATCCAATCCACCGGAAGTCAGGATCATTCGCGAGAAGTTGGGGCTGACTCAAGCGGAGGCGGGGAAAGTGTTCGGCGGCGGCGTCAATGCGTTTTCGCGATATGAACGCGGCGCCGCCAAACCAAGCGCCACGATGAGGAAACTGCTTAAGGTGGTCGAGCACCATCCTGAGCTGATTCAGGAAATCGCAGAGATTTCTTAGCGTATTTATCGAGAGGAAAGTCGGCCTCCGCAAACTGCGGTGGGCAGATAAAACCCCTGCCAGGTATGCGGGCAAAACTGATTTTAGCCCTTCACCACCGGAATCCTGCCGATTTTCATGCGCCATTCGGCGGGGCCGGTTTCATGCACCGAGGTGCCCTTGCTGTCCACGGCCACCGTCACCGGCATGTTCTCCACGGTAAATTCATAGATCGCCTCCATGCCCAGTTCGGGGAAAGCCAGCACTTTCGAGGCCTTGATCGCCTTGGCCACCAGATAGGCCGCGCCGCCCACCGCCATGAGATACACCGCGCGGTGCTTCTTGATGGCGGCGATGCCGCTCGGGCCGCGCTCGCCCTTGCCGACCATGCCGAGCAGGCCGGTTTCGCCCAGCATCATTTCGGTGAATTTGTCCATGCGCGTGGCGGTGGTGGGGCCGGCCGGGCCGACTACTTCGTCGCGCACCGGATCGACCGGGCCGACGTAGTAAATGAAGCGCCCGCTGAAATCCACCGGCAGCTTTTCGCCTTTGCCCAGCAGGTCGGCGATACGCTTGTGCGCGGCGTCGCGCCCGGTGAGCAGTTTCCCCGACAGCAGCAGGTTTTCGCCGGGCTGCCAGGCGGCGATGTCTTCCCGCGTCACCGTGTCGAGGTTCACCCGGCGCGCATCGGCGGCCGGCTGCCAGTCGACTTTCGGCCACCGGCTCAGGTCGGGCGGCGTCAATAGTGCCGGGCCGCTGCCGTCCAGGGTGAAATGAATGTGGCGGGTGGCCGCGCAGTTGGGAATCATGCCCACCGGCAGGCCGGCGGCGTGGGTGGGGTAATCGCGGATCTTCACGTCGAGCACGGTGGTCAGGCCGCCCAGCCCCTGTGCGCCGATGCCCAGCGCGTTGACCTTTTCATACAGTTCCAGGCGCAGTTCCTCGATGCGGTTTTGCGCGCCGCGCGCCTTTAGTTCGTGGATGTCGACCGGCTCCATCAACGCCTCCTTGGCCAGCAGCAGCGCCTTTTCCGCCGTGCCGCCGATGCCCAGCCCCAGTATCCCCGGCGGACACCAGCCCGCACCCATGGTCGGGACGGTTTTCAACACCCAGTCGACGATGGAGTCGGACGGGTTGAGCATGACGAACTTGGCCTTGTTTTCCGAGCCGCCGCCCTTGGCGGCCAGGGTGATTTCCACCTTGTCGCCGGGCACGATGTCATAGTGAATCACCGCCGGAGTGTTGTCGCGCGTGTTGCGGCGCGCGCCCGCCGGGTCGGCCAGCACCGAGGCGCGCAACACGTTGTCTGGATGCAGGTAGGCACGGCGCACGCCTTCGTTGATCGCATCATTGAGGTTCATGCCGCTCTCCCAGCGCACGTCCATACCCATCTTGACCAGCGCCACCACGATGCCGGTATCCTGGCAGATCGGGCGGCGCCCCTCGGCGCTCATGCGCGAGTTGGTAAGAATCTGGGCGATGGCGTCTTTCGCCGCCGGCGACTGTTCGGCTTCATAAGCCTTGCCCAGCGCCTGGATATAGTCGAGCGGATGGTAGTAGGAAATGTATTGCAGCGCGTCGGCGACGCTGGCGATGAGGTCTTCCTGCTTGATGGTGGTCATGGTCGGGGTTCCTAACGATACGAGCTGAAATAGTCGGCGAGTTGCCGTTAAGAATAGCCCCCTGTCGCGTGTGCCGCAACGTTGGCGGCACTTCTATTCGGCGCGCGCTTCGCGATTTCATGAAATACAGCAACACCCTCGACTGGCCGGTGGCGGAATTGGACTGCCAAAAGCAGGTGCGGAGTGAATGGGAGTGAGGGTGGCTCTTGACGGACGCTCCGCCATATTTCCACATTAGGATCATGGTGATAAAGCCCGTATAATCGCCGACTTTATTTTTCCGGGGCGGGGCCATGGGATTGGATAGAGTACCTTCAGGACGTGATTTACCCAACGATTTCAACGTGATCGTCGAAATCCCCATGCACGGCGAGCCGGTGAAGTACGAGGTCGACAAGGAAACCGGTTCCATGTTCGTCGACCGTTTCATGAACACCGCCATGCACTATCCCTGCAACTACGGCTATATTCCCCACACCCTGTCCGAGGACGGCGACCCGGTGGACGTGCTGGTGATTACCCCGGTGCCGCTGCTGACCGGCGTGGTGGTGCGCTGCCGCCCGGTGGGCATGCTGAAGATGGAAGACGAAGCCGGCAAGGACGCCAAGGTGCTGGCGGTGCCGGTGGACAAACTTTCCACCCTGTATCGCGGGCTGGTTTCCTTCCGCGAACTGCCGCAGGTGGTGCTGGCGCAGATCGCCCATTTCTTCGAGCACTACAAGGATCTCGAACCCAACAAGTGGGTCAAGGTCGACGGTTGGGTCGGCCCCGAGGAAGCCAAGCAGGAGATCATGAGCGGCGTGGCACGCTATCAGGAAGCGGCCGACAAGCCGATGTTTTAAGGCGGCTATCTGGGCAGCGGATTCCGCAAACGGCTGGTGAGCGTTCAACGCCATCAGCCGTTTTTTCGCTCTGTTGCGCTATACTGCCCGCCATGTCGGCCGCATTCGATCATCCCTGTCTGAACCTTTCCTCATGCCCTTCCAGGCGTGCGGAAGCTTGGTAAGCCCCGCCTCATGCTGGAAGCAATAAACTTGGCCTGCGAGCGCGGCGAACGCACCCTGTTTCACCACCTGAGTTTTGACCTGCAAGAAGGCCAGGCCTTGCTGGTGCAAGGCGCCAACGGCAGCGGCAAGACCAGCCTGCTGCGCATGGTGTGCGGCCTGCTTGCGCCTGCTGCGGGAGAAATCCGCTGGCGCGGCGCGCCCACTCAGCGCGAGCGTACGGCTTTTCATGCCGAAACCGCCTATTTCGGCCACATGCCGGCGGTGAAGGACGAATTGAGCGCGCTCGAAAATCTCGATTTCACCTGCCGCCTTGGCGGACATCCGCGCGCGCGCGGCGAACTGGAGGAGGCGCTGGCACGCATGGGGCTGGCGCACTGCCTGGATCTGCCGGTCAAGGCCCTGTCGCAGGGGCAGCGCCGCCGCGTGGCGCTGGCGCGCCTCAAGCTTTCGAAAGCCGCGCTGTGGGTGCTGGACGAGCCGCTCACCGCGCTCGACCAGGCTGCCGCGCAAGAAGTGCAGACGCTGATCGGCGCGCATCTGCAAGGCGGCGGCATGGCGCTGCTGACCACCCATCAGCCGCTGACCCTGCCGGGTTGCGAACCCGGCGTGCTGGCCCTCTCATGAATCTGCTCACGGCTTTGTTAAAGCGGGAATTGACCCTGGCGTTGCGGCGGCGCGGCGACGTGCTGGCCGTGCTGTTCTTTTTCGTCATCGTCGCCAGCCTGTTTCCGCTCGGCGTCGGCCCGGAGCCGCAACTGCTGCGCCTGATGGGCGGCGGCGTGGTGTGGGTGGCGGCCTTGCTGGCGGCCATGCTGTCGCTGGGACGGCTGTTTGCCGCCGACCATGCCGATGGCACCCTGGAACAATTGATGCTGGCGCCTGTCCATCCGGTGGCGTGGGTGAGCGGCAAGATCGCCGGGCACTGGCTGACCAGCGGCGTGCCGCTGATATTCATGGCGCCGGTGCTGGGAATCCAGTTCGGCCTGCCGGGCGAGGCGCTGGCGGCACTCATGCTTTCGCTGCTGCTCGGCACGCCGGTGCTGTCGGTGATCGGCGCCATTGGTGCTGCGCTGACGCTGGGCTTGCGCGGCGGCGGCGTGCTGGTGTCGCTGCTGGTGCTGCCGCTCTACGTCCCGGTGCTGATTTTCGGCGCGGGCGCAGTGGATGGCGCGCTCTCCGGCTTGGGGGCTGAGGCCCACCTGTCGCTGCTGGGCGGCGTACTGATCCTCTCCCTGATGCTCGCACCCTGGGCCTGCGCGGCAGCCTTGCGCATTTCAACGGAATGACGATGAAACGATGAACTGGTACCAATACGCCTCCCCACCGGCTTTTTACCATCTGGCCGGAAAAATGATCCCCTGGTTCTACGCGGCGGCGGCCCTGCTGTGCGCGGCGGGGCTATATATCGGCTTTTTTCTCGCCCCCACCGATTTCCAGCAGGGCGAAGCCTACCGCATCATTTTCATCCACGTGCCCGCCGCCTGGATGTCGATGTTCATCTACGTGGTGATGGCGTTCTGGGGCGCCATCGGCCTGGCCTTCAACACCCGCCTGTCGTTCATGCTGGCCAGCGCGCTGGCACCCACCGGGGCCATGTTGACCTTCGTCGCGCTGCTCACCGGCGCGCTGTGGGGCAAGCCGATGTGGGGCGCCTGGTGGGTGTGGGATGCGCGCCTGACTTCCTCGCTGCTGCTGTTCTTCCTCTACCTGGGCTACATGGCCCTGCAATCGGCCATCGACGACCCGCGCCGCGCCGACCGCGCCGGGGCGTTGATCGCGCTGGTCGGCGTGGTCAACGTGCCGGTGATCTATTTTTCCGTGAAATGGTGGAACACCCTGCATCAGGGCGCTTCAGTCAGCCTTTCCAAGGCACCGAGCATGGCCTCCATCATGCTGGCCGGGATGCTGGTGATGGCGCTGGCCGCCTGGATGTACGCCATCGCGGCGGCGCTGTCGCGGGCGCGCAGCATTATCCTCGAACGAGAACGCCATGCCCCGTGGGTGGCACAACTGCTGGAGAAGGAACCATGAGCTGGGGCAGCGTGTCCGAGTTTCTTCACATGGGCGGCTACGGCCTGTACGTATGGGTTTCATTCGGCGTGACGGCCTTGCTGGTGGTGGGAGAACTCGCGCTGCTGGCGCAACATCGCCGCCGTGCGCTGAACCTGGTGCGGCGCACAGTGAAATTCGACAAGGAAATAAATTAGTGACGATGAAAGCGCGGCATAAAAAACTCTTGCTGGTCGCCGTGGCGCTGCTGGGCCTGGGCGCGGTGGCCGCTCTGGTGCTCAACGCCTTCCAGAGCAACCTGGTGTTTTTCTTCAGCCCGACCCAGGTGGTGCGCGGCGAGGCGCCGCAAGGTCGCGCCTTCCGTATCGGCGGGCTGGTCGAAGACGGCAGCCTGAAGCGCCAGCCGGACGGCATGACGGTGCATTTTCGCATCACCGACACCGCGCACACTATCCCGGTCACCTACCACGATGTGCTGCCCGACCTGTTCAAGGAAGGCAAGGGCGTGGTGGCGGAAGGGCGCATGGACGGCAACACCTTCGCCGCCACCCAGGTGCTCGCCAAGCACGATGAAAACTACATGCCGCCGGAAGCCGCCCACGCTTTGGAACAGGCGGAAAAGGCGCAGAAAACGGTGGTGCCGCAATGATCCCCGAACTCGGCCACTTCTTTCTCATTCTCGCCTTGCTGCTGGCGCTGGTGCAGGGCGTCCTGCCGCTCATTGGGGCGACGCGCAACCACGCACCCTTCATGGCCGTGGCACGTCCGGCGGCGTGGGGGCAGTTCCTGTTCGCCGCCCTGGCTTTCGCCTGCCTGGCTTATTCTTTCCTGACCAATGATTTTTCAGTGACCAACGTGGCGCGCAACTCCTACTCGCGCCTGCCCGCCATCTACCGTTTCACGGCGGCCTGGGGTTCGCACGAAGGCTCCCTGCTGCTGTGGGTGCTGATTCTCGCGCTGTGGACGGTGGCGGTGGCGCGCTTCAGCCGTCACCTGCCGGAAGACATGGCGGCGCGGGTGATCGGCGTGATGGGGCTGGTGAGCTTTGGCTTCCTGCTGTTCCTGCTGACCACTTCCAACCCCTTCCTGCGCCTGCTGCCCGCACCGCCGGACGGCTCCGACCTCAATCCGCTGTTGCAGGACCCCGGCATGGTGCTGCATCCGCCCATGCTGTACATGGGCTACGTGGGGTTCTCCGTGGCTTTTGCCTTCGCCGTCGCGGCGCTGCTCTCCGGCAAGCTGGACGCCAGTTGGGCGCGCTGGTCGCGGCCATGGACCACCGCCGCCTGGGCCTTCCTCACGCTGGGCATCATGATGGGCAGCTGGTGGGCCTATTACGAACTGGGCTGGGGCGGCTGGTGGTTCTGGGACCCCACCGAAAATGCCTCGCTGATGCCCTGGCTGGTGGGCACGGCGCTGATCCATTCGCTGGCGGTGACGGAAAAGCGCGGCAGCTTCAAGGTATGGACGGTGTTCCTCGCCATCGGTGCGTTTTCGCTGAGCCTGCTCGGCACCTTCCTGGTGCGTTCCGGCGTGCTGTCTTCGGTGCACGCCTTCGCCACCGACCCGGCGCGCGGCCTGTTCATCCTGGCCTTTCTGGTAGTGGTGATCGGCGGCTCGCTGCTGCTGTTCGCCTTCCGCGCTTCCCACGTGGGCTTGGGCGGGCGCTTCGCGCTGGTGTCGCGCGAATCCATGCTGCTCGCCAACAACGTGCTGCTGCTGGCGGCAACCGGCGCGGTGCTGCTGGGCACACTGTATCCGCTGTTCATCGATGCGCTGGGGCTGGGCAAGCTTTCCGTGGGGCCGCCGTATTTCAACAGCGTGTTCATCCCACTGGTGGCGCCGATCCTGTTCCTCACCGGCCTGGGGCCGTTGGCGCGCTGGAAGCAGGCCTCGCTGCCCGCGCTGGCCGTGCGCCTGAAGTGGGCGTTCGCCGTCAGTGCGGCAATGGCCGTGCTCCTGCCCTTCACCTGGAGCGGCTGGAACGCCATGGTAGCGCTGGGGCTATGGCTGGCGCTGTGGATTGCCGCTTCCTCCGCCGTCAATGTGGCGGCGCGCCTGCGCGGCAACGGCGGCTGGTCGGCGAGCTTTTACGGCATGAATCTCGCCCATCTCGGGGTGGCGGTAATGGTCGTCGGCATCACCCTGGTATCGGCCTACGGCAGCGAGCGCAACGTGCGCATGGCAGCGGACGACACCGCCACCATGCAGGGCTACACCTTCCGCTTCAAAGGGGTAACGGCGGTGGAAGGCCCCAATTACCAGGCGGCGCGCGGCACCCTGGAGGTGACGCGCGACGGGCGTGTGCTGGCCGTGTTGCGCCCGGAAAAGCGCCGCTATCACGCCTCCGGCATGCCGATGACCGAGGCGGCCATCGACTACGGTTTCACGCGCGACCTCTACGTCGCGCTCGGCGAACCCCTGGATGACGGCGCGTGGAGTGTTCGGCTATTCCACAAGCCCTTCGTGTCCTGGCTATGGATCGGCTCCATCCTGATGGCGCTGGGCGGCGCGCTGGCGCTTTCCGACCGGCGCTACCGCATTGCCTTGCGCGGCAAAAAGACCGAGAACGGGAAAGCGGAGAATACGGCATGAAACGTCTGATTCCCTTTGCCATTTTCATCATCCTGGCGGGCTTTCTCGCCGTCGGCCTGAAACTCAACCCGCGCGAGGTGCCTTCGCCGCTGATCGGCAAGCCCGCGCCCGCCTTCACCCTGCCCCTGCTGTCCGACTCCGCCAAAACCCTGAGTCCGGCGGATCTGCGCGGCCAGGTGTGGCTGCTCAACGTGTGGGCGTCGTGGTGCGCTTCCTGCCGCCAGGAGCATGAAATCCTGCTCGACTTGGCGCGGCGCGGCGTAGCGCCGGTGTACGGCCTCGACTACAAGGATCAGCCGGAGGCGGCGCGCGCCTGGCTGGCGCGCCTCGGCAACCCCTACACGGCGGTGATCGTGGATGCGGAAGGACGCACCGGCATCGACTACGGCGTCTACGGCGTGCCGGAAACCTACGTCATCGACAAACAGGGCGTCATCCGCCACAAACACACCGGGCCGCTAACCGCGCAAAGCGTGAAAGAGAAGATTTTGCCGTTGATCGGGGAGTTGCAACGATGAAAACCTGGTCTGGATTGCATCAATCAGCCCAACTCGGCCATGCCGGTAGGAGGGGCCTTGGCCCCGAGCTTTTCCTTCCGGTGGCGATAACATCGAAAGCTCGCGGCCAAGGCCGCTCCTACGGAGGTTGCCGAAGCTCACAAAGTTTTTGGACTGGTTTGTTTCTCGCGCTGCTGACCTTTTCCGCCGTGGCGGAAGAAGCCCGGCCCGTGGCCGAAGACCCGGTGCTGGAGCAGCGCCTGATCCGCCTTTCCGAAGACCTGCGCTGCCTGGTATGCCAGAATGAATCGCTGGCCGCATCGCAAGCCGACCTCGCGCAGGACCTGCGCCGCGAAGTCCGCGAGCAGATGCGCGCCGGCAAGGATGACGCGCAAGTGATCGACTATCTCACCGAACGCTACGGCGATTTCGTACTCTACAAGCCGCCGCTCAAGCCGCTCACCTGGCTGCTGTGGTTCGGCCCCTTCCTGCTGCTGGGCGGCGCATTGGGCGGCTTGCTGTTTTATTTGAAGCGGCGCGCCACGCGCATTGACGACACCTTGAGCGCGGAAGAACAGCAGCGCGTGGCCGCCTTGCTTGCCCCGCAAAACCATCGGGGAAATGGGGAGAAAACACCATGAGCGCAAGCGCCAACTTCTGGCTGTTCGGCGCACTGGCCGTGCTGTTCGCCGTCGCGGCCCTGGCCTTCGTGCTGCCGCCGCTGTTGCGCCGCACGCCGCGCGGCTGCGACGTGGATCGCGCAGCGGCCAATATCGCCATCTATCACGACCAGCTTGCCGAACTGAAAGCCGATCTCGACGGCGGCGAACTGGATGCCACCCAATATGCGGAAGCGCGCCGCGAAATCGAAAAGCGCCTCTCCGAAGACGTGCCCGCCGCGCAACCCGCCTCCGCCGCCGCACCCGGCGGCTTGGTGCGCGCGCTGGCCTACGCGCTGGCCGTGACCCTGCCGGTCGCCGCACTGGGCCTGTATCTTGCGCTGGGCAACCCGGCAGCGCTGGACGCCGGACGCCACGGCGCGGCTTCGGCGGACGGCATGGACATGGACGGCATGATCGCCGCACTGGAAAACAAGCTGAAGAACGACCCGGACAACGCCGACGGCTGGCTGATGCTGGCGCGCAGCCTCACCGCGCTGGAACGTTACCCGGACGCCGCACGAGCCTGGGGACGGGCATCCGCGCTGCAACCGGAGAATGCCCGCCTGCTTGCCGATTACGCGGAGGCACTGGCGCTGGCACAAGGCGGCGGACTGCACGGCCAGCCGCAGGAACTGGTCGAAAAGGCGCTCCGGCTCGACGAGAAAAACCCCAAGGCGCTGGAACTGGCCGGCGTCGCCGCCTGGCAGCGCGAAGACTGGGCGCGCGCCGCCGCCTACTGGCGCCGCCTGCTCAAGGTGCTCCCGGCGGACGACGCCTTCGCCAGGGAAATCAGCACCGCGCTGGCGGAAGCGGAAAGCAAGGCGGGGGAAAAGGGGAAAAAATAAACCCGGCGGGAAGCGGCAGGCGCTCATGGGTTGCACCTCCGCCATTCGTCGTGCAAAAAACCACAACAAGGCGTCCCATCAGAGCGCGGCAGACTACAACGCCTGCAATGCGAAGAGATTTCAAATTCACTGCACGCGCTTGATGCGCGCGCCGAGTTGCGAGAGCTTTTCCTCGATGCATTCGTAACCGCGGTCGATGTGGTAGATGCGCTCGATGGTGGTTTCGCCTTGGGCGATCAGGCCGGCGATCACCAGCGAGGCCGAGGCGCGCAGGTCGGTGGCCATCACCGTGGCGCCTTGCAGGGCTTCCATGCCGCGCACCACGGCGGTGTTGCCTTCGACTTCGATATTGGCGCCCAGGCGGCGCAATTCCTGCACGTGCATGAAGCGGTTTTCGAAGATGGTTTCGGTGACGGTGGCGGTGCCTTGGGCCACGGTGTTCATGGCCATGAACTGGGCCTGCATGTCGGTGGGGAAGGCCGGATAGGGCGCGGTGCGCACGTTCACCGCCTTGACCCGCCCGCGCATTTCCAGGGTGATGGAATGCGCGTCGTGGCTGATGGAAGCACCCGCGTCGCGCAGTTTTTCCAGCACCGCATCGAGGATGTCGGCGCGGGTGTCGCGCAGGCGGATCTTGCCGCCGGTGCTGGCTGCCGCCACCAGGAAGGTGCCGGTTTCGATGCGGTCGGGCATCACCGGGTAGCTGGCGCCGTGCAGGCGCTCCACGCCGTGCACGGTGATCACGTCGCTGCCGATGCCTTCGATTTTCGCGCCCATCGCCACCAGGCAATGCGCGAGGTCGGAGACTTCCGGCTCGCGCGCGGCATTTTCCAGCACCGTGGTGCCATCGGCCAGGGTGGCGGCCATCATCAGGTTTTCGGTGCCGGTGACCGTCACTAGGTCCATGAAGATGCGCGCGCCCTTGAGGCGCTTGGCGCGCGCCAGGATGTAGCCGTGCTCGATGTCGATTTCCGCGCCCATCGCCTGCAAGCCCTTGATGTGCAGGTCAACCGGGCGCGAGCCGATGGCGCAGCCGCCGGGCAGCGACACCTTGGCCTCTCCGAAGCGCGCCAGCATCGGCCCCAGCACCAGGATCGAGGCGCGCATGGTCTTGACCAGCTCATAGGGCGCTTCCAGGCGGTGCAGGCGGGCGGCAGTGAGTTCCACGCGCATCTGGTCGTTGACGGAAACCGTCATGCCCATCTGGTTGAGCAGTTCGAGCGTGGTGGTGACATCGCGCAGGTGCGGCACATTGCCGACGATCAACGCTTCTTCGGTCAGCAACGCCGCGCAGAGTATCGGCAAGGCGGCGTTCTTGGCGCCGGAAATGCGGATTTCGCCTTCGAGCGGCACGCCGCCCTGTATAACCAGTTTGTCCATCAGGTTTCCTGAATTTGTCTTGTGGGAATCGTGCTCATGCCCCGTGCCTGTCCGCCCAGTCTTCCGGGGTATAGGTGCGCAGGGTCAGGACGGGGAGTTCATCGCGCAGGTGCTCGCCCAGCGCGCCGTATAGCAGCTGGTGCTGCTGCACCATGCTCTTGTCGCGGAAAGCCGCGCTGACAACCTGCGCGGCAAGACGCCCGTCAGCATCGTCGACCCGCACCAGTTGGCACTCCAACGCGTTCTCGATGTAGGTTTTCAGTGTGTATGGGGAGAGGTTTTCCATAGGGGCACCACGTTCAATTGCGCAGCTTGTAGCCGCTTCTGAGCAGTTGCAAGGCCGCCCATGATAAAGCCAAAAAGGCGCCCGCGACAATCGACAGGGACAGCCACGGCGACACGTCGGACACGCCGAAAAAGCCGTAGCGGAAACCGTCGACCATGTAAAAGAACGGGTTGAAGTGCGACAAGCCCTGCCAGAATGGCGGCAAGGCATGAATCGAGTAAAACACGCCGGAGAGAAAGGTCAGCGGCATGATGACGAAATTCTGCACCGCAGCCAGCTGGTCGTAGTTTTCCGCCCACAGCGCAGCGATCACGCCGATCGCTCCGAGCACCGCGCAACCGAGCAGGGCGAAGGCCAGCACCCACAGCCCTTGCGCCAGCGGCAGCGGGGCGAACCACCAGCCCGCCAGCGCCACGCCCGCGCCCACCACCAGGCCGCGCACGATGGCGGCGGCGACGTAGGCGGCAAAAAATTCCCAGTAGGCCAGCGGCGGCAACAGGATGAACACGATGCTGCCGCCCATCTTGGCCTGGATCAGGCTGGAGGCGCTGTTGGCGAAGGCGTTTTGCAACATCGCCATCATCACCAGGCCGGGAATCATGAAAGCCGTGTAGCCCACGCCCGGAAAAACCTGCACGTGCGCTTCCAGCACCTGCGAAAACACCAGCAGGTAGAGCAGGGTGGAAGCCACCGGCGAAAGAATGGTTTGCAGGCTGACTTTCCAGAAGCGCAGCAATTCCTTGTAGAACAGCGTCCACAGGCCGGTCATGGCGTTTCGCTTCCCATGATGCGCAGGAACACATCCTCCAGCACCGGGCGCGGCGCCCCGCTGGGAACGGCGTGGTCGCGCAGTAGGTTTTCCGTGGTGTCCAGCGCGATCACCTGTCCCTGCTTGAGCATGGCGATGCGGTGGCACAGGGTTTCGGCTTCTTCCAGGTAGTGGGTGGTCAGCACGATGGTGTGGCCTTCGCGGTTGAGGCGCTGGATGAAATCCCACAGCCCGCGGCGCAATTCCACATCGACCCCGGCAGTCGGCTCGTCGAGCACGATCACCGGCGGCTTGTGTACCAGCGCCTGCGCCACCAGCACGCGACGCTTCATGCCGCCGGAGAGATTGCGCGTGTAGATGTCCGCCTTGTCCGCCAGCCCGAGGCTGTCCAGCAGTTCGTCGATCCAGGCATCGTTATGCTTCAGGCCGAAATAGCCGGACTGAAAACGCAGCATTTCGCGCACGGTGAAAAAGGCGTCGTAAACCAGCTCCTGCGGCACCACGCCGAGCGCGCGCCGCGCTTCGCGGTAGTCGGCGACAACGTCGTGCCCCATCACCCGGCAATGCCCCGAAGTGGCGCGCGCCAGGCCGGCCAGGATATGGATGAGAGTGGTCTTGCCCGCGCCGTTGGGGCCCAGCAGGCCGAAAAACTCCCCGCATTCGATGTCCAGATCGATGCCGCGCAAGGCATGCAGTGTGCCGAAGCGCTTGTGCACCTGCTGAATCTGGATTGTGGGAGGCACGGCGTTATTGAACGAGATCGAGCACGCCGTAAAGGGTGACGAGGCTTTTCAGGCTATCGCTGCAACCGCTGTAACGCAGCTCGGGATAAGCGCGCCGCCATTCCAGCAGCAGGCTGACGGCGGAAGAATCAATTTCGGTGAGTGCGGACAGGTCGAGTTCCCGCGCCTGGCTGAATTGCGCCAAGCCTTCTTCCAGCACGGCACTGGCATTGTCCATGGTAATGGCGCCGTCGATGCGGAAACGGCCTGCTTCGCCCTGGATCATTTTTTGGCCGCCACCTGGTTTTTTTCCTTCAGGGTCTTGATCAGCCCCTCAATCCCCGACTGGCTGATTTCGCTGTTGAAGGAGCCACGATAGTTGGTCACCAGGCTGACGCTATCCACCACCACGTCATAGACCTTCCAGCCGCCGGCTTCCTTTTGCAGGCTGTAGTCGATCGGCACCGGCTGCCCGCCCGGCTGGATGATCTGGGTGCGTACCGTCACGTCGGTGTCGCCCGCCTGCATGCGTAGCGGTTTGTATTCAATTGTCTGGTTCTTGTAGGCGGAAAGCGAGGTGGAATAGGTGCGCACCAGCAGGGTGCGGAATTCGCCGACCAGGGCTTCCTGTTGCGCGGGGCTGGCCTTGCGCCAGTGCTTGCCGACGGCATACTGGGTCATCAGCTTGAAATCGAAGTGCGGCAGCACCTTGGCTTCTACCAAGTCATGCAGTTTTTTCTGGCTGCCCGCCTGGATATCCTTGTCTTTCTTGATGATTTCCAGAACTTCCTGGGCGGTGTCCTTGACCAGCGCGTCCGGTGCCAATTCGGCAGCCTGGACGTTCATGGCGAACGCCAGGGAAATCAGCACACCATAAATGTTTTTCATATCATCCTCGCTTGTCGGTTTTACTGGGCGGCGGGTTTCTCGCCGCCTTCGGAAGCCTTGCTGTAAATCATCTGGCCGATCAGGTTTTCCAGCACCATCGCCGACTGGGTCAGCTTGAACTGGTCGCCGTCCTTCAGGCTGGCGGGGTCACCGCCAGCTTCCAGCCCGATATATTGCTCGCCCAGCAAGCCGGAGGTGAGGATCGCCGCGCTGGTGTCGCGCGGAAACGGGTAACGGCTGTCAATACGCATTTCCACATGAGCCACGAACTTTTCCGGGTCGAAACTGATGGCGGAAATACGCCCCACCACCACCCCGGCGCTTTTCACCGGCGCTTTGATCTTGAGGCCGCCGATATTCTCGAATTGTCCGACCACCTTGTAGGCATCCTTGCTGTCGTAAGTTCCCAGATTGCCGACCTTGAAACCCAGCACGACCAGCGCGGCCAGCCCCATTACCACGAAGATGCCTACCCATAAATCCAGTGTTGTCCGTTCCATGACGTTAAACCCCTCGAAACATAAATGCCGTCAGAATAAAGTCCAGCCCCAGCACGGCCAGCGCGGAAGTGACCACCGTGCGCGTGGTGGCGTGCGAAACGCCCTCCGCGGTCGTCGGCGCATCGTAACCTTCAAACAGGGCGATGGCCGTTACCGCCACCCCGAACACCACACTCTTGATGATGCCGTTGACGATGTCCTGGCGGAAATCCACCGCCGCCTGCATCTGCGACCAGAACGAGCCGGCATCGATGCCGATGAACACCACACCGACCAGGTAGCCGCCGAAGACCCCCATGGCGGAAAACATCGCTGCCAGCAGCGGCATGGAAATCACCCCGCCCCAGAAGCGCGGCGCCACCACGCGCGAGATAGGGTCGACCGCCATCATTTCCATCGCCGCCAGTTGCTCGGTGACCTTCATCAGGCCGATTTCTGCGGTAATCGCCGAACCCGCGCGGCTGGCGAACAGCAGGGCGGCCAGCACCGGCCCCAGCTCGCGCACCAGCGACAAGGCCACCAGCGTGCCCAGCGCCGATTCTGAGCCGTATTTCTGCAAGGTTTCATAGCCTTGCAGCCCCAGCACCATGCCGACGAAGAGACCGGAAACCAGGATGATGATCAGCGACAGCACGCCGCTGAAATAGATTTCGCGCAGGGTCAGCCCGAAGCGGCGGAAACTGTCCGCCGAGCTGAACAGGGTCATGACGAAAAAGCGCGTGGCAAACCCCATGCGCCATACGCCGTCCACCACGGCGCGCCCGATGCCGCGCAAACCGCAGCCCACCTGTCTATGTGGCACGATGCGTCTCCAGGCGTAAATCCTGATGATAAGGCACGCCGCCAGGATAATGGAAGGAAACCGGCCCGTCGATGTCGCCCCACACGAACTGGTGCACAAAAGGCAAGTCGCTGGACTTGATCTCCTCCGGCGTGCCCTCGGCGACGATCACGCCGTCGGCCATGAAATAAACGTAATCGACAATTTTCAGCGACTCCTGGATGTCGTGCGTGACCACGATGGAGGTGGCGCCCAGCGCATCGTTGAGGCGGCGGATCAGGTTGCCGACCACGGAAAGCGAGATCGGGTCGAGCCCGGCAAACGGCTCGTCGTACATGATGATCATCGGGTCGAGCGCCACCGCCCGTGCCAGCGCCACGCGCCGCGCCATACCGCCGGAAAGTTCGGAAGGCATCAGCTTGTGCGCGCCGCGCAGCCCCACGGCGTGCAGCTTCATCAGCACCAGATCGCGGATCACGGATTCCGGCAAGTCGGTCTGCTCGCGCATCTGGAAGGCCACGTTTTCGAATACGTTCAAATCGGTGAACAGGGCGCCGAACTGGAACAGCATGCCCATCTTGCGGCGCATAAGGTAGAGCGCCTCGCGGTCGAGCCGGGAAACCTCCTGCCCGGCCACCTTGACGCTGCCGGTAGTGGGCTTGAGCGACCCGCCGATCAGCCGCAAGGTGGTGGTCTTGCCGCAGCCGGACAAGCCCATCACCGCCACCACCTTGCCGCGCGCCATGGACATGTTGATCCCCTTGAGCAGGGGACGCTTGCCGTAGGCAAACGTCAGATCGGTGATTTCAACCAGGTTTTCGGTGGACACGTCGGGAAGATCCGCACGGCAAATGAAGGAGGAGCATTCTACCAAATCTGCCCGCAAGCGCGGCTATTTTTGCGGGGGGCGTAACGCGCACAATCCGACAACCCTATCAAATTGCGATCTATAGCAGAATGCTATAAAGTGCAATCATGAAGCTGATCTCCAACCGGGCGTTGCGTGAATTCGCTGAAAAACATTCTGAGGCGGGCGCACCCTTGCAGGACTTCCGCCGTTTGATCGAACACGGTTCCTACCAGAACTTTGCGGAATTGCGGGCGACGTTTGCCAGCGCCGACAAAGTAGGAAAACGCTACGTTTTTAACATTGGCGGCAACAAATTCCGCCTGATCGCCAGCATTTCATTCAGCTTGCAAGCTCTATGGGTCAAGGCGGTGCTCACGCACGCCGATTACGATAAAGGAGACTGGAAATGAACCTGAATGATATTTCAGCCCATTGGATGGCACTGCATGAAGCCTTGGGATTGGGGGCGCCGATTGTCGACGAGGCACAGTACGAGCGCCTGCTGGCTTTTACCGGCGAGTTGATGGAAGATTTTGACGACCGCGAAGACAATCCGCTGGGAGGATTGGCGCTATTGGTGGCGGATCGCATCCGCGAATATGAGGCGCGCACGCATCCGTGGCCGGACACGGCAACAGCGGCATCCATTCTGGCATTTTTAATGGATCAACACGGTCTCAGGCAATCCGATCTTCCCGAAATCGGGCGGCAAAGCGTGGTATCCGCCGTGCTTTCCGGCAAGCGCGCCCTCAACCTGCGCCAGGTGAAGATGCTGTCGGCACGCTTTCACGTGCCGATGGAAGCGCTGGTGGCCTGATAAGGATCATGGCGTGCGGGGCGCTTTTTTCACGCTACCGGGTGTCGCTGGTGATGATCCCCTTCGGGGTCGTCACCTTGACGTTGAGCGTCGTCACCGCGTTGCCGCAGGTTCCGCCCCCCGTATCCTGTCCGTTACTTTGAACCCTGACCGTATAGTTGCCGAAAGTGCCTGAAGCCGCGCTTGCCGGACAACCGGAATAGCCGCTGCGGCAAGCCGTGCGGTCATCCACGGTGAAACTGCTTTCGCCGATGATCGTGCCGTCGGTTACGGTAAACGCAATCTGCGTGTCGGCGGGCATGGCGTTGCCGCGCGCATCCACGATGGTGGTAGTGATATCCCCGGCGCCGCCCACTGCCGTTCCGTTGACCATCTGACAGGCGGGAAGCGTGGCCGAAACCGCATTGCCGCCGTTCATGGTGATGGCGGCAGAGGAGCCTGACAATACAATCACCCGGCTGCCGCGCACGTCGATGGAACGCTGGCTGCTGCAAATCGCCGTGCCGACAGTGCACAGCAGCCCGCTGTACTTGCCGTCCGGGCCATCGTAGACGCCGTTGCCGTTGAAGTCGAAGAAGGGTTCGTTGGCATCGCGCGCACCGTTTTCGTTGTAGTCGACATAAGCTTCCCCCATGTCGGTGGAAAGACCATTGGCGTCGATCATTTCAGACAGGCTATCCGCCACGCCGTTACTGTTGAGATCGGTAAACGCTTCCTCGCCGATGGCGCGCGCGGTTACGGTGACCCGCCCGTTTGTCGGGCGCAGCGCCTGGCTGGTGAAAGTGACCGAACAGGCGCCGCCCACCGTGGTGCAGGAGGGTGCCACCGAGGCGCCCTCGCTGGTGAAATAGACCGCCGTGCCGTCGGGAACCGGGTTGTGGAAATGATCGGCCAGGCGCGCCGTCAGAGTAGTCTGTGTGCCGTCGTAACCCCAGCCCTCGATACTGTGGGTGGAAGCGCTGAGGGAAAAACTGTCCTGTGCGGGAAGTCCGGTCGAGATGGTGAGCAGATCGGACTGCGAGGAAACCCCATCGACGGTGGCGATAACACGCACCGCCGTACTCATGATCCCGGCGATGACGTTGGTGGAAACCTGGCCGGCGGCGGGGTCGGAAATGGCCGAGAAAGAAGACAGCGTCACACCGCCCAGCGCGCTACTGAGACTGAAGGTGACGGTCTTGCCGCCCACCGGATAGTTGTTGTTGTCCACCACGCGGAATATCACCGTCGCCGTTTCCTGCCGCCCCGAGCCACCGCTGCCGCGCAGAGCGATGGAAGTCGGTGAAACGGAAACGAACTGGAGCGACCCTGTGGCGGAATTGGCCGCGCCAATTGCGTAATTGAGCGAACCCGTCACCGGCGCTCCGGCAACCTGGGTGTTCGCCGAAATGGTGGATGCCCCGCTGGCGGTGCCGGAGGCATTGAACGTAATGCGTGCCACCCCGGCAGCGTCGCTCAAGGCTGTGCCGGAGGCCGGGGTGAACGTGCCGTAAAGATTATCGGCGGAAAAAGTGATTACGGCATTGGGAACCGCCGCGCCATTGGCATCCAGCACCGTGACAACCACGTGCGCCGAGCTGCCCCTGGCGATGGTGTTGATGCTCTGCCCGCTGGTGGTATCGGTCAGCGCCAGCGTGACGGTAGGCGCGCCGCTTCCCGCATTCGGTAACGGCGGCTGCGTCAGCATCCCGACACCCAGTATCGACCAGGGGTTGTTGAACGGCAGGTACAGCCAGACATTGGCGAAACTGGCGCCTTCCAGCGCAAGCGAAGGGATATAAAGGGTGGAATCGCTGGTGGAAAAAATCGAGGTGGCCGTATCCTGCGCCGTAGCGACGCCGTTTCCGGCGCCGAGCACCGACCAGGCGCCGCCGGGAGGCAGCAGCAGGCGGGCATTGGTATAAGTGGTGCCGCCCACGGTGATCTTGGGCATTGTCAGCGTGCTGTCCGGCGACGAGTAGGTGGCAACATCGCTGGTCAGGCCGCCCCGGTTCTTGGCAAACAGCGTCCCCAGGCGAAAGGTCAGGCTGATGGAGCGGTTCGGGCTGCTCCAGCGGTAATTCTGCGTGGTGATGCCCAGCGACTGCACTTCGTCGCCCAGGTTGACGGAATCACAAGGCAGCAGCGCGCTGGCCTGGGAAAAGGCCATGCCCTGGCTCAAACGATCATAAACCGCCGCCGACAGGTCTGCATCGCTGCACGCCGCAGCAAAAGCCGGTGAAGCCGACAATCCGAGCAGCGCGCCCAGCAGCAGTGAAAACCATTTCAGCATGTCCGTGACCATCCGTATTCGCAATGCGGCCATTAGACCCGAAAAAACAGCCGCTTTCCAGTATCCGGCAGGCGCGGGCCGCCAACCGCGACAATGGGGTGTGCTATCATCGGCACGGATAAATTCTCCTGTCAGCGAGTGCGGTAATCAGCCCCTTATCGGCCACCATGTACCTCGAACATTTCGGACTCAAGCACCCTCCCTTCCGGATCACCCCCGATCAGGATTTCTTTTTCCCCGGCGCAGACCGGGGCGCGGTTCTGGATGCGCTGGTGTATGCCGTCGCCAAGGGGGAGGGCATCGTCAAGATCACCGGCGAAGTCGGCACCGGGAAAACCATGCTATGCCGCGCCCTGGTCAGCCGCTTGCCGGAAAACATCGACCTTATCTACCTGCCCAACCCCAGTCTGCCGCGCCACGAAATCCTCTACGCCATCGCCGACGAACTGGGCTTGACGCATCTCGCCGACAGCAAATCGACCCAGGTGCTGCGCGAGATCCAGAACCATCTGATCGCCAAACTTGCCCAGGGCCGCCAAGCGGTGCTGATTATCGATGAGGCGCAGGCCACGCCACTCGACACGCTGGAAGAAATCCGCCTGCTGTCCAACCTGGAAACCGGCACCTCCAAACTGTTGCAGATTGTCCTGTTCGGGCAGCCGGAGCTCGACTTGCACCTCAACCAGCCGCATATCCGCCAGCTCAAGGAGCGCATCACTCACAGTTTTTTCCTGCAACCGTTCACGCGCAAGGAGATTGACGACTACCTGGCGCACCGCATGAATACCGCCGGTTTCCGCGGCCCGAGCATCTTTTCAGGCGGCGCCATCGGCCTGCTGCACAAAGCTTCCCAGGGCTTGATCCGCCGCGTCAACATCTTCGCCGACAAGGCTTTGCTGGCCGCGTTCTCGGAAGGCGCCTTCAGTGTTTCCAGGCGGCACATCAAGGCGGCGGTGCGCGACAGCAGCAGCGGCGCCCAGCGGCCACTGTCGCCCTTTAAGTGGCTGGCGCTTGCCGCATTGCTATCCCTGGGCGTGCTGGCTGCGGGGCTGTGGTTCGTGCAGGACCGCCTGCACGGAGCGCCCCAGGCGGAGGCGCACACGCCGACGGCTGCGCCAAGCGCCGCGCCCGTAGCGCTGGAAGCTGCAAAACCCGCGCCCGCCGCCGTTCTGGAAAGCGCGCCTGCCGTCGCCACACTCGAAGCCGGCGATGCGCCGACCCTTCGCCAAAGCGAAGAACTGCTTCCCACCCCCCCCGTGAACGCAGGCACTGACAGCCCACAAACACTGCCGACGGCACAAGCGGCGCCGACCGCGCAGGCTGCGTTCATGGAATGGCTGGGCAGACAAAACAGCGCCCACTTCACCCTCCAGCTCATGGGTGTTCCGCCCGATGCTGCGGAAATCGAGTTGCAACGCATCCGGGCGCAATCCGGCTTCGACGCCGGACAGGTTTTTTCTTACCGCACCAACGCTGGCGGCAAACCGGTGGCCAACATCATCAGCGGTTCCTATCCCACGCTCAAGGAAGCCATGAAAGCGATTGCCGGGCTTCCGCCCTCGTTCCAGCAAAACCAGCCCTTGATACGGACCTTCAAGGGCATCCGCGACGAAATCGGCAAATAGGCCCAGGCGCCGCCTACCATCCCGCCGGGCAAGATGGCAAGCAAATACCAAAACACATAAATTAATTTACCAAACGAATTGTTTTTTATGTAAATATCATTAATAAATGTGTTGACGCCATTAAGCCAAAACCCTAGAATTTGGCATGACTTATGAAGAATTCCGCCGCCAGTTGGGCAAGGCCGGGTTGACCTCGAAACAGTTTGCCGATCTGGTCAGGCTCAACAGCAACTCCATCACCAACTACGCCACGCAGGGCGAAGTCCCCGCGCATTGGGCCGTCGTCGCCGTGTTGATGGGTGAAATGGCCGAACACCGCATCGATTTCAGGCCGCTCCTGGAAAATATCGACATTTCCCCCCGGAAGGTGCGAGGGAGCGCCGCCAAGGGAAAATTCGGAGGAAGCCGCCAGATGGATTTCCTGATGGAAGAGTCGAGATAGCCATGCGCTCCGGCACGCCCAAACGACTCTTTGCTGCTACGCTGTGCGCGCTGCTGGCTTCCTGCGGCACCCAGCCGATCACCCCGTCTCCGGCGCACGTCAAGCAGGAAGCCGCCCCGCCTGGCAGCATCCCGCAACCGGTGCGCCAATCTCCGGCCTTGCCGCAGCCCAAACCCGCGCCCAAGGTGGAAACCTACAGCGTGGTGGTCAACAACGTTTCCGTGCGCGAACTGCTGTTCGCCCTGGCGCGCGATGCCCGGATCAACGTGGACATTCACCAGCAGATCGAGGGCATGGTCACGCTCAACGCGCTCAACCAGACCCTGCCGCAATTGCTCAGCCGTATTGCGCGCCAAGTGCCCATGCGTTACAGCATGGAAAACGGCACCATCGTGATCGGTTTGGATGAACCCTTCCTGAAGCACTACAAGATCGATTACCTCAACATGACGCGCGAGTCACGCTCCACGCTGACCAACGTGTCCCTGACGGGCACCACCGGCGGCAGCGCAGCGGGAGGCGGCTCTTCGTTCAGTTGCGGAACGCGCTTGAGCGACATCAACAACACCCCGCCCGCAGGGGCGGCCACGACCTCCAGCGGGGGTAGCGGCAACAATTCCACCAACTCTATTTCCAATAACTCCAGCAACTGCTTCTGGTGGAGCCTGGTGGACAACGTCCGCGACATCCTGCGTGAAACCGACAAGAAAATCGCCGAAGCGGTGACCCAGGGCGCCGCCCTGAACGCCGCGCAGACCCAGGGCACCGCCACTGGTGACGGGATGTTGTCGGTGGCGGTCCCCGGAGGGGGGCAAAGGGCCAGCAACAGCGGAAATGCGCAATCGGTCAACGCGACGGGCGCACAGAATACCGGTGGGGGCAACCAGATGGTGGCGACCTCCGCCGCCGCCACCCGCCAGAATGAACTGACCCGCTACAATGTCCTGCGTGCCGCCCAAGTCATCCCCAACCCGGAAACCGGCATCATTTCGGTGCGCGCCACCTCGGCGCAACACGAGAAGATCCAGGAGTTCCTGGACCTGGTGCTGAAAAACGCCAAGCGCCAAGTATTGATTGAAGCCACCATCGTTGAAGTGCAACTGGATGACGGCTACCAGCAGGGTATCAACTGGTCGAGTTTGCGCAACAATCCCACCGTGGGGTTCAACCTCACGCAGACCACGCCCTTCAAACCCCAGGATGCCAATCCCGGTATCTTCGTCCTGAATTACACCAACCCGCTGTCGAAGCTGGACCACCTCAGCGCGACCATCCAGTTGCTGAAAACTTTCGGTAACGTGAAGGTGCTGTCCAGCCCCAAGATCAGCGTACTCAACAACCAGAGCGCGCTGCTGCGCGTGGCCAATAATTTCACCTACTTCGAACTGAAGGCGCAGGTGACCCAGCCGACCGCCACCGCCCCCGGCTCGGTGGCCTTCACCTCCGAAGTCAAGACCGTGCCGGAGGGGCTGGTGCTGTCGGTCACGCCGCAAATCGACGAAAACGACATCGTTACCATGAACGTCAGGCCGACCATCACCCGCGTGCTCAGGACAGTGAAAGACCCCTCCATCGCGCTAAACATGTCGGCACTGAACAACGGCAACGCCCCCCCGGAAAACCTGATCCCCGAGATTCAGACACGCGAGATCGAGTCCATCATGCGCGTCTACAGCGGCCAGACGGCGGTCATGGGCGGCTTGATGGAAGACCGGGTGGACGACAGCACCCAGGGCATTCCCGGTGTTTCCGAAGTTCCCACTGTGGGGAATATTTTCAAGAATAAGAATCAGCGTAACCGGAAAATCGAGTTGGTAATCTTCATCCGCCCCATCGTTATCAAGGAGGCCAGCCTTAACGGCGATTACCGCGATTTCCGCGAATTCCTGCCACGGGAAGATTTCTTCACCAAGGATGCGCCACGCGATGTTATGCCCTGGCCGCCGATTGCGCAGGAAATCAGCACGCAGGAGGCCGCCGCGCCATGAGCCTGCTGCTGGAAGCCCTGAAAAAGGCGGAAAAATCCAAACAGGAAAATGCCGCGCGGCAGGGTGCCCGGATTTCCCCAGTTGAGCGCGCGCTGGAACCGGTCGGCGAAGCGCCGCCGGTACAGGAAGCGCAGGATTCCTTCGATCTGAACGAACTGACCCAGGCGCCGCCCCGCGAATCCGCCGCGCCGGAGGAAACCCTTCGCGAGACGGCATTCCCGGAAATCTCCCTGATCGAGCCGGAACCCGCCGAAATGCCGGGCGCTGCCGCACCCCTGGAAATTCCTGCCTGGACGCCGCCGGAACCGGAGCTCACAACCACGGAGCCTCCCGCTTTGGTGCCCGCCGCCGAAACCGCTACGCCCGTGCCTGCCGCGCCGGACATTGGGCTGTCCCTGGACCTTCCGGGAAGCCCGCCAGAAAAAATCGAACCGTTGCTGACCCTGGACTTTCCGCAGGCAGAGCCTGCGCCGGAGGCTTTGCCGGAACCGGCTTCGTTCCAGGAAAAGCCCCTTCCCCCAGAACCCGCCCCCCGTCCACCCGAAGCGCCGGCCCTTGCGGCGGAATGGCAGCCTGCGGCCAGTCCGCAACCCGCGCCGGAACCGGCCATGGCGGCGCCATTTATTCCGCCCCCTCCAGCGCCAGAGCCCGCTACGCCCGTCCGTCCGGCAGCCGCTTCCGCACCGACATCCGGCGCTGAAATGGCAAAAAAAATCCTTGCCGCTGGCCGCGGAAAACCGGCAAGTAACCCCAAGTGGCTGGGCGGCATCCTGCTGGTTTCAATCCTCGCAGGCGCGGCAGGCTACACCTATTACCAGCAAATGCTTGCCCAGCCGGGCATCGGCTTCCAGCTTCCGCCCCCCGTCGAACAAGCGCCGCTCGCGCCGCCTAGCGAGACGCCCGTTGCGCCGCCCGCCGAGACGCCCGCCGAACCGCCCGCCGCCACCCCGGCTGAAACGCCGCCCGCGCCTGAGCAAGCCGCGCACGTTGCGGAAAAAACTGCGGAAAAACCCGCCCCCCCGCCGGAAGTTCCGGCGCGCGTGCCGAAAAAAGCCGCCGAAAAAAGCGCTGTGCCGCCATCCGCCGACACCCTTTCCGGCAGCATTTCGGCGGCGACACCGTCCTCCGCCCCGCCGAGCGCGCCCGCCAAGCCGGTGGCGGATGCGAACGTCGGCGTTGCCGACAGCGGCATCAAAATCCGCCGCGACAGCGGCGCGGTGCGGCTCGACCCACTGCTTGCCGGCGCCTGGCAGGCCTATATGGCGGGGGACACCGCGCGCGCCGAGAACGATTACCGCCGGGTGCTCAAACAGCAGCCCAACAGCCGCGATGCCCTGCTCGGCCTGGCGGCCATCGCCTCCGGGCGCGGCCAGCCCAACGAGGCCGCCGCGCTGTACCAGCAAATCCTGCAACTCGATCCCCGTGATGCCGCCGCCCAGGCCGGACTCATCGGCTTGCGGGGCTACAGCGAGCCGAACGCCAGCGAAAGCCGCCTGAAAATCCTGCTCGGACAATCCCCCGACGCCGGCTACCTGCACTTCGCCCTGGGCAACCTGTATGCGCACCAGTCGCGTTGGCCGGAAGCGCAGGAGGCTTATTTCAACGCCCTGCACAGCGATGCCAGCAACGCTGACTACGCTTTCAACCTGGCCGTCAGCCTCGACCATCTCGACCAGCACCGGCTGGCCCTGGAATATTACCGGCGCGCGCTCGATCTGGCGGCGCAGGGAAAGGCCGCCGGTTTCGACCGCGCGCGCGCGAAGAACCGCATCCAGGAACTGCTGCCGCCGCTGCGGGAATGAGCGGCGGAAAGCGACTTCAATGACCCAAGCCCCGCCCAAACGCCCCCTAGGCGCCCTGCTGGTCGAAAAGGGACTGGTTTCCGAAGACCAGTTGCGCATCGCCCTCAAGGAGCAGAAGCGCAGCGGCGAGCCGCTCGGCAAAGTGCTCACCCTGATGGGCTTCGTCACCGAAGCCACGGTGCGCGACGCGCTGGGGCAGAACATCGGCCAGCAGAGCGTCGATCTGGCGCAGGTAGTGGTCAACGCCGAATCGCTCAAGCTGGTGCCGCAGGACGCCGCGCGCCGCTACAACGTGCTGCCCATCGCCTTCGACCGCGCTAGCCACACCCTCACCCTGGCGATGTCGGACACCTTCAACGTGGTGGCGCTCGACCAGGTGCAGGCGCTGGTGGGGCGGCAGGTGCGCATCAAGCAGGTGCTGGCGGGCGAAACCGAGATCAAGCGCGCCATCGACAAGTTCTACGGCTTCGACTTGTCGATCGACGGCATCCTGCACGAGATCGAAACCGGCGAAATCGATTACAGCACGCTGCAACCGGGCAACGACGAATACAGCCAGCCTTTCGTGCGCCTGGTCAACGAACTGCTGGCCGACGCGGTGCAGCGCGGTGCCTCCGACGTACATTTCGAGCCGGAACAAAGCTTTCTGCGCGTGCGTTACCGCATCGACGGCGTGCTGCGTCAGATCCGCAGCCTGCACAAGGCCTACTGGCCGGCCATCGCGGTGCGCATCAAGGTCATCAGCGGCATGAACATCGCCGAAACGCGCGCCCCGCAGGACGGCCACATCTCGCTGACCTTCGCCGGGCACCCCATCGACTTCCGCGTCGCGTCGCAGCCCACCACCCACGGCGAAAACATCGTGCTGCGCATCCTCGACCGGCAAAAGGGTATCGTGCCGCTCGACAACCTGGGCATGCTGGAGGAGAACCTCTCGCTGCTCAAGCTGATGATCGCCCGCCCGGAAGGCATCATCCTGGTCACCGGCCCCACCGGCAGCGGCAAGACCACCACGCTGTATTCGATGCTGAGCTACATCAACACCGAAGCGATCAACATCATGACGCTGGAAGACCCGGTGGAATATCCCATCCCGATGATCCGCCAGTCCTCGGTCAACGAGGCCGCCAAGATGGATTTCGCCAGCGGCATCCGCTCGATGATGCGGCAGGACCCGGACGTCATCCTGGTCGGCGAGATCCGCGACCCGGACACCGCCGGCATGGCCTTCCGCGCCGCCATGACCGGGCACCAGGTTTATTCCACCCTGCACACCAACTCGGCCATCGGCGTGATCCCGCGCCTGCTCGACATCGGCGTGTCGCCGGACATCATGTCCGGCAACATCATCGGCATCGTCGCCCAGCGTCTGGCGCGCAAGCTGTGCCCGCACTGCAAGCAGGCCTACGAACCCGACCCCATCGAACTGCGCATCCTCGGCGTGGACGAAACGCACGCTGCGCCGATTTATCGCGCCAACGGCTGCGAGCGCTGCGATTTCCAGGGCTACAAGGGGCGCATCGCACTGCTGGAACTGTTGAAGATGGACCCCGACCTCGACGAACTCATCGCGCGCCGCGCCACTTTGCGCGAATTCAAAACCCAGGCGATTTCTACCGGGTTTCACCAGCTCGTCGACGACGGCATCCGCCGCGTGCTGGACGGCAGCACCAGCCTGGACGAGATTTCGCGCATGGTCGACCTGACGAGCAGAATCTGATGGCGACCTTCACTTACAGAGCCGTCGACGAAGAAGGCAAGAGCGTCAGCGGGCGCATCGACGCCGCCAACGCTGCCGACCTGGAACAACGCCTGACGCGCATCGGCCTCTATCTGGTGAGCAGCAAGAGCGCCGCCGCCGGCCCCTCGCTGTTCGCCCGGCGCACGGTGCGGCGCCAGGACCTCATCACCTTCTGCTTTCACCTGGAGCAGTTGAGCAAGGCCGGCGTGCCCCTGCTGGAAGGGCTGACCGACCTGCGCGACAGCATGGAAAACCCGAGTTTCAAGGAAATCCTCGCTGGCATCATCGAGCAGATCGAGGGCGGCTCGCGCTTTTCCGACGCCATGGCCAGCTACCCCGCCGTGTTCGGGCCGATTTTCGTCAGCCTGATCCGCGCCGGCGAGGAAACCGGGCAGATCGCCGAGGTATTCAAAAACCTCACCGAAACCCTGAAATGGCAGGACGAGCTGGCGGCGCAAACCAAGAAGCTGTTGATGTATCCGGCCTTCGTCGGCACTATCATCAGCGGCGTGGTGTTCTTTCTGATGATCTACCTGGTGCCGCAACTGCTCGGTTTCATCAAGAACATGGGCGGCGAACTGCCCATGCACACCAAGGTGCTGATCGCGGTTTCCGGCGTGTTCGTCAACTACTGGTACTTGCTGCTGTCCGCGCCGGTGGCGGCGCTGGTGACGCTGAAAATCCTGCTGCGCGTCAGCCCGCGCTTCCGTTTCCGCGTCGATGGCTGGAAGCTCAACGCCTGGCTGGTCGGCCCGGTGTTGCGCAAGATCATTCTGGCGCGTTTTTCCACTTTCTTCGCCATGATGTACGGCGCCGGCATCACCATCCTGGACGCCATCCGCATTTCCGAGGACATCGCCGGCAACCTGGTGATCGCCGATGGCTTGAAGCGCGTCGGCGCGCAGATCGCCGAAGGGCAGAGTTTTACCGCCAGCTTTCAGAACGTCGGCCTGTTCCCGCCGCTGGTGATCCGCATGATGCGCGTCGGCGAAACCACCGGCGCGCTCGACGACGCCATGCACAACGTCAGCTATTTCTACAACCGCGAGGTCAAGGAATCCATCGAACGCGTGCAGGCCATGATCGAACCCCTGATGACCGTGACCATGGGCCTGATCCTCGGCTGGGTGATGCTGTCGGTGATCGGCCCGATTTACGATCTCATCAGCAAGATCAAAACCTGAGAGCCGCTTCCCCGTCATGTTCGGCAAAAAACTTTTTTACCTCTCCGACTCCCTGCTCAGCGCCTGGCAGTGGCGTGGCGGCAAGCTCAAGGCGGACGGCGAATTCACCCCGGACGCCGCCGGTCTGGCGCGTTTCGACGACTATATCGGCAATGGGGCGCAACAGCCCATTCACATCCTGGTCGACGTCATCGAGGAAGATTTTCGTATCGAAACCGTGCCCCACGTGCTCGGCAAAGACCGGCTGGCCTTGCACCAGCGCAAGCTGAACCAGCTGTTTCGCGGCAACACCTGGCGCCTGTCCACCCCGCAGGGGCGCGAAAAGGAGGGCCGCCGCGACGACCGCCTGCTGCTCACCGGGCTGACCAACGAAGAGCTGCTCAAACCCTGGGTGGAGCGCATCAGCCGTCGCAAACTGCCGCTGGCCGGCATTTACTCGCTGCCGTTGCTGAGCGAGGTGCTGGTGAAAAAGCTGGGACTGAGCGCGCCGCACCAGTTGCTGATTACGCGCCAGAGCACCGGCCTGCGGCAAAGCTATTTCCAGGAAGGGCACATCAAGTTCAGCCGCCTGACCCTGCTCACCGTCGAAGACATGCCTGCCATGCAGATCGCCGTCACCCGCGAAGCGCAGCGCACGCAGCAGTACCTCAACAGCCTGCGCCTGTTGCCGCGCGACCAGCCGCTGGAGATAGCGATGATCTGCGGCGCGGATTACCACGGCCATTTCCAGCCGGAACACATCAGCACGCCGATGATGCGTTACCGCGTATTCAGCCTGGCGGAAGCCGCCCTCCAACTCGGCCTGAAATCATCTGCGGAGATCAGCGGCAGCGAGCTGCTGTTCCTGCACCTGCTGGGACGTTTTCCCCCGCACCAGCACTACGCGCCGCCGGAACAGCGCTGGCATTACCAGTTACGTCAGGTGCGCCAGGGCATCCTCGGTGCCACGGCAGCCACCCTCGCCGCCACGGCCTGGGTGGCGGGCAGCAACCTCGATCAGGCCCTGGCGGACTTCCGGCAAAGCGAACAGATAACCCACGAAACCCGCGCCATTCAGGGGCAGCAACACACCCTCAGGCAATCCTTTCCGCCCACCCCGGCCACACCCGAAGACATGAAAAGCGCGGTGGAACTGGCGCAGTTCGTCAAGCACCGCGATGTCGCTCCCCAACCCTTGCTGGCATGGGTCAGCCAGGCGCTGGAACGCGTTCCGGCGGTGCGTCTCAACCGTCTCGCTTGGCGCGCGGACGGCGCGCCCTTTGCAGTCGATGCGCCGGTGCAGCCTGCCGCCCCCGCCACGCTGCCAGGCACGGAAGGGGCCGCGCCCGAAATCGTTTTCGGCACGGACATACCGCAACAAGGTCTGCTGATCGAGGGCGAGATCAGCCCCTACACCGATTACCGCAGCGCGCTCGACAGCGTTAACCGCTTTGTCGAAGCCCTGAAGTCGCACCCCACCTTGCAAGTCACCCTGCTCGCCAAGCCGGTCGAATTGGGAACAGCCAGCGCGCAAAAAGGCCGCGCCGGCGAAATGGAATCCGACAAGGCACTCTTCTCGGTAACGCTGTCATTGCCGCCACCGCCATGAAATTTCCCAAGGAAGACTTTCCCCTGATCCGCACTGCCGTGATTCTGCTGGCGAGCACCGTCGTGCTGGGGGGCCTCGCCATCGCCGGCAGCATTTACCTGAGGGATGAGATGCGCAAAAGCCTTAGCGCGGACCGCAACCAGCTCGCGGACGCGCATACCCGGCTGGCCCAGTTAAACCAGGAAAAAGAAGAAATCCACCTCTACCATGCCAAATACGAAGCGTTGATCGGGCAAGGCATTACGGACAAGGAAAATCGCCTGGCGTGGATAGAAAACCTGGCCGCCGCCAAGGCCAGACACCAGTTATTCGAACTCGGCTACCAGATCGAAGCGCGCCAGCCCGTGCAGCCCGATCCCGCATTGCTCCAGGGCAGCCTTGCCCTGTACGGCAGCACCATGAAACTGGGCTTTTCCCTGCTGCACGAGGGCGACCTGTTCAACGCGCTCGACGACATCCGCCGGAGCAACCGGGGACTCAGCCTGCTGCGCGAATGCACCCTCGCCCGCGCCGACCCGGCCGACACGCCCCCCGTCAGGCCGCGTTTGAAGGCCGAATGCACCCTGCTGTGGTTATCGCTGAGTCCCAGGGAGGGGGGCGAAGGAAACCCCTGACGCGGCGGGCGCTCAGGCAATCACCAGCACCGGCTGAATGTCGGTTTCGACGGAGGGCAGAGGCGTGGCGGGTGTTGTTGCCAGCAGTGTAACCATTGCATTGGAGAGCAAGGCTCAACGGCTGGCGGATTGGATGAGCGGGTTAAGCCGGGCTTAAGCTTGCGGGATTATCGTGATCGTGTCTCAACTCAATAACTCAATACGGGAGCACGATCATGTCGAACGACGCACTTCGTTTCACGGTGGAAAACGGGATCATTACAGCGATTTATGAATTTGATGACGGTCGCTGGGAAATCGAGCGGCCGGATCACGACGAAACCTGGGCCTGGCAAAACGGTCAGGCAAGCAAGAGCGAATTTGACCATGGGGTGTGGAAAACCACCACTTATGCGGATGCCGATGGCGATGGCGTTTTCTTCAGGAGCGGCGTGACTTACGGCACGCCTCCCACCGTCACGCAGGGATACCCCTCTGGGGAGCATGACGACGATATTTACGGAATGGATGAGAATTTCCGGGAGAACCACGGGCATTCCGACGGCGACGACGAGATTACCTTGCACGGTGGCGCCGTTACGCAAGGCGGGCTGGGTGCCGACCGTTTCGTGTTGCGGGAGGCGGGGCATCACGAAATCGGCGATTTCGAAGCGCGTCATGACCGCATTGTTTTCGATACCGGCCTGGGCCTGCAATCATTCGAGCAACTGTTGCGCTTCGTTACCGGCGCCGAATACGATGGTCAGGATTTCACCGTATGCTTTGGCGAACAGGTGTCGCTGAGGCTGGTGGGCGTCAATCCGGCCAATCTGGCCGCGAGCGATTTCGAAGTGTTGAGTTGAAAGAGGTGCCACGCTAATGCGCCTGCTGCTGGTTGAGGACGACGCCCTGCTGGGGGATGGGATTTGCGAGGGGCTGCGCCAGACCGGTTTCGCGGTGGACTGGCTGCGCGACGGACGCGCGGCGCAACTGGCGCTGGAAGACCAAAGCCATGCCCTGATGGTCCTCGACCTCGGCCTGCCGCGCCTGTCCGGCATGGATTTGCTGGCCTGGCTGCGCGGCAGGGGCAGCACGCTGCCGGTGCTGATTCTCACCGCGCGCGATACAGTGCAGGACCGGGTGCAGGGGTTGGACAGCGGCGCCGACGATTACCTGGTCAAACCTTTCGACCTGGAAGAGCTGGCCGCGCGCATCCGCGCCCTGCTGCGGCGGCAAGCCGGACGCGCCGCACCGCTGATCCGCCACGGCGCCCTGACGCTGGACCCGGCGGCGCACGCGGTGACGCAGGACGGCAAGCCTGTCGAACTGTCGCCGCGCGAATTCACCATCCTTGAAATCTTGCTGGAGAACGCCGGGCGCGTGCAATCGCGCGAACGGCTCGAACAAAGCCTCTACGGCTGGGAGGGCGAGGTGGAAAGTAACGCGCTGGAAGTCCACATCCATCATTTGCGGCGCAAACTCGGCAGCAACCTGATCCGCACCCTGCGCGGCGTCGGCTACGTTATCGAAAAAACCGTGGCAGCGGCGTGAAAACCTTTCCCTTCTTCCTGTTCCCCGCGTCCCTGCGCGCGCGTCTGCTGTTGCTGCTGTTGAGCGCCACCCTGCTGTTGTGGAGCGTGGCGGGGGTTTTGAGCTTCTTCGAAGCACACCATGAAATCGAGGAGCTGTTCGATGCCCAGTTGGCCAGCTCGGCGCGCATCCTGCTGGCGCAGGCCGGACACGCACCGGGTGAAATCAAGGTCGGTTCAGCCACGGAATTTCACAAGTACGAGCGCAAGATCGCTTTCCGGATATGGGATGAACACGGGCGGCAATTGTTGCGCTCGGCAAATGCGCCGCCTCAAGCCACGGCCGGTGAGCGGAGGGGATTTCACGATGTGTGGGCCGGAAGCCACAAATGGCGGGTATTTTCCCATTGGGATGAGGAGCGCCGGCTATGGGTGCAGGTAGCCGAAAATTATGAGGTGCGCAATGAGTTGACCGAGGCCATCGCCGCGCAACTGTTCTACCCGCTGGTTTTCGCCCTGCCGCTGCTGGCATTCCTGGTGTGGCTGGGGGTGGGCAAGGGGCTGGCGCCCCTGCAACGGGTCGCCGCGGAAGTTTCGCGCCGGGCGCCGCAGCATCTTTCCCAACTGAAGGCCGATGGCGTGCCGAGTGAAATCAGGCCGCTGGTCGCGGCACTCAACGCCTTGCTGGTGCGTTTGGGACTGGCACTGGAAAACGAGCGGCGTTTTACCGCCGATGCCGCCCACGAGTTGCGCACCCCGCTGGCCGGGGTGAAAACCCAGGCGCAAGTGGCGCTGCGCGCCACCGACGACGGACAGCGCCGGCATGCCCTGCGCCAAGTGGTGGCGGGCACCGACCATGCCACCCGGCTGGTGGAGCAATTGCTCACCCTGGCGCGGCTCGACCCCGGCGCCAAGTCTGCGCAATTCCGGCCGCTGGCGCTGCGTGCGCTGCTGGTGGAATGTGTGATGGCACAGGCGCCGCAGGCGCTGGAAAAATCCATCGAACTCTCGGTGGCGGACGGCGATGGGAAAATCAGCGGTGACCCCACCATGCTGGCTGTGCTGATGCGCAATCTGGTGGATAATGCCATCCGTTACACGCCGCCGGGCGGCTGGGTGAAAACCGGGGTGAACGCCACCCCGGACGGCATCGTTCTGGAAGTCCGCGACAGCGGGCCGGGCGTTGCGGAGGAAGAGCGCGAACAGGTACTGCGGCGCTTTTACCGGGTGCTGGGCAGCGGCGCGGAAGGCAGCGGCCTGGGCTTGTCGATTGCGCAGCGCGTGGCCGAATTGCATGGCGGCACGCTGGAACTGGGAGAGAGCGAGGCCGGCGGGCTGGCGGTGCGCGTGCGTTTCGCCGGCGGATGACGCGTATCCCGGACGGAGTGGGCAGCGCATTTTTAGGAGACGCCTCATGATCCACGCTATTCACAAAACCGTCATCAAGCGACTGTTCGTCAGTTGGGTGCTGTTATCCCTGGCTGTCGGCAGTCTCACCCTCTATCTTGAAATGGAGGCCGCCGACGATGCCATCGTCGCCTTGGCGGTGCACGAATCCGAAACCTTCACCGGCGAAAACCTGCATCGCATCAATCAGGCCGGTGCCGACCTCAGCGCCCTGCGCGAGAAAGCCACCGAATTCCTCAAAAGCCATTTCGTGATCGTCGAGCTGTACAACCGCCAGAAGAAAAAAATCCTCGAAGAAGTCGAACCCGGCAAGGATAGCGTCGAACATGAACTGAAGAAGAATCCGCATTCCTTTCCGCTGGCCGATTCGCCCTTCTATCGCAAACTGCTGATCGGAGAGGCGGTTTTCGTGCAGGTGCTGCTACCGTTGCGTGAAAACGGCGCCATTGCCGGCTATTTCGAGGGGGTCTACGAGGTGGATGAGCAGACCCTGCGCAGCATCCGCAACGGCGTGATCCACGCGCTGCTGCTGGTGGTGATCGTGGCGCTGGCAATGACGGTGGTGCTCTATCCCATCATCATCCACCTCAACCGCGAACTGGTGCATTTCGCCACCAGCCTGCTGCGCGGCAACATCGAACTGATGGAAGTGCTGGGCGGCGCCATCGCCAAGCGCGATTCCGATACCAACACGCACAATTACCGCGTCACCATCTACGCCATCCGCCTGGCCGAAGCGGTCGGACTGGATAGCGCGCAGATCCGCACCCTGACGGCGGGTGCGTTTCTGCACGACGTGGGCAAGATCGGCATCAGCGACAACATCCTGCTCAAGCCCGGCAAGCTCACGGATGAGGAATTCGCCGTGATGCGCACCCACGTATTGCTCGGCGTCGATATTCTCAGCAAATCGTCGGCACTCGACATGGCGCGCGACGTGGTCGAATTCCACCACGAGAAATACGACGGCAGCGGCTACGTGCGCGGGCTGAAAGGCGAGGAAATCCCCCTCAACGCGCGCATTTTCGCCATCGTCGACGTGTTCGATGCCCTCACCTCACGGCGTCCCTACAAGGAACCCTTCCCTTTCGACAAGGCCATGGCCATTCTGCGCGAAGGCAGCGGCAAGCACTTCGACCCGGCGCTGCTGACCGCCTTCGACGGCATTGCGCGGGAATTGCACACCAGCGTCAGCAACCTGCCGGACAAGGAAGTGGAACGCCTGTTGAACGAATGCGTGTCCGCGCACTTCTTCAGCCGTTCCTACCTGGCGCAGTTCATGAAAAGGCACGTCAAATCGGCTTCGTAGGGACGCAACGATTAGGCGTGAATTGATGTGTCGTACGCTAATGCGTACCGTAAATGCTTCTGTAACGGGAGAACCAAGATGGCTACCCTCACCGCAAGCGAAGCACGCGCCAATCTGTACCGACTCATTGACCAAGCGGCTGAGTCACATCAGCCAATTCACATCGCCGGAAAGCGGACAAGTGCTGTGCTCCTGTCTACTGAAGATTGGGAAGCAATTCAGGAAACGCCATCTTAAATTGCTGTCTGGAAATTGGGGTCCACTATATACGTCGTTTCCACTCATGCCGCCGAGGAGCTTGAAGATGACAACCTCTCCATCCTTGATCTCGAAAACATCATCCTCACGGGGCAAATCACGGAACGCCAGCGCGACATCCAAACCCGTGAAAGCAAAATCGTTGTCTCCGGCATCACTCTCGACGGCAAGCCTGCTCAAGCCGTCGTCAAAGTCGGCTTCACCGGCAAACTCATCGTCATCACCGCTTATGCCCTCTGATCATCTCTGCGCTCACTGTGGCAGCCCGGCTGTCCAGATCAAGTATGTCACTCGTAGCTTTGGCAAGGCCGCAGCCTTGTTGGTCATCGAGGCCATTCCGATGTACGCCTGCCACGACTGCGGAGAGTCCTATTTCTCGGCCCAGACTCTACACGAAATCGAGCGCATCAAAACCCTCCGCAAGTCCATCGCCGTAAGCCGCCCAATTCCCGTTGCCGCTTTTCAGCCTGCCGCAGCCTAACGACGCCGTAGAAAACCCCGAATCGGAAACAAAGGTGCCAGGCTCGGTTTTCCGAAGGTCGGCGCTGACGTGACGGCGAAAGTAGAGTCAGTGTAGCTTGGATGGAGCATGGCGCAATTCAGGGGCGCCCGGCAAGGAAATCACTATGACCGCCCGTCGGATGCTCTACCTGCCCTTCTCTTGTTAATCATGCTGGCGGGCGCCCCCCGTTTAGGGGCCGGGTTCAAGTCTTGGTCGCCCACGCCCTTGCCTTGTCATAATCCTCGAACACCTGTATTCCGGCATCGACGAAGGCGCTGGATAGCCACGCCGTCCAGGCCAGCCAGCGGCTGTCGGTGACTACGGCGATTTTCCAGAAGTCGTACTGGTGCCGGTGGGCGAACTTGAAATCCTCCCAGGCTACGTCGATGGTGAAGTCCGTCATGTCGCGCAAATCCAGCAGCACGTTGACGCGCCCCTGGAACTGGACGTGGTACAGGACGGCTTCTTCGAATTCCTTGACGTCTGCCAGGTTGAATTCGCCGAAAACGGCGGCGCTAACGAGGTTGTCCTGGTTTTCTATGGTGATCATGGCGATTTTCCTGAATGGGGTTTTTATGCGCGGAAAGCGGGTTGCTGCGTGAAGCGATGATACCGGAAATCACGATCAGGGCGATGCCCAGCCAGCTGGAGAGGACGAGAATTTCCCCCCACAGGAGCATCCCCCACAGGCTGGCAAATATCACTGTGCTATACGCCAGGCTGCCGGCCACCAGCGTCTCGCCGTCGCGGTAGGCGTGCGTCATGGCCAGTTGCGCCAGCGTGGCGGTGGTGCCCAGGCCGAGTAGCAGCAATAAGTCTTCCAACCTGACGGAATGGAAGGTATGCAGCGCCATCCACAAACCGCCGCCCACGGTGCATAGCAGGGTGAAATAGAACACTACGCGCAGCGGCGGTTCCCCCGCCTGCCCGAGTTGCCTGACATTGAGATAGGCGATGCCGGCAAAAAAGCCGGAAGTCAGCCCCATCAGCCCGGCGGCGAGCTGGTCCTGGTGCCAGGTCGGGCGCAACAGCAGCACCACGCCGACGAATCCCAGCGCGATGCCGAGAAATAGCGGCAGGCGCAAGCGCTCGCGCAACACCAGCGTGCTCAGAAAGGCCAGGAACAGGGGGGAAGTGTAGTTGAGCGTC
This sequence comes from uncultured Sulfuricella sp., assembly GCA_964527565.1. GTDB lineage: Bacteria > Pseudomonadota > Gammaproteobacteria > Burkholderiales > Sulfuricellaceae > JAGXQV01. The sequence continues at coordinate 37,162 of CAZGOY010000021.1, forward strand.
ATCGCCGTAGCCAACGGCAGTGCGCCGATGGCGTAAAAGAACAGCATCAGCGCGACGAAACCCGAAAGGCCGCGCCACAAATGCATCTTCCAGCAGCGTGTCGCCAGCGGCAAGCCTTGCAGGCGCGCAATGAGGAAAATCACCAGCAGTCCGAACAGGGAACGGTAGAACACCAGTTCCGCGCTGGAGAAATGCTGCGCGCCAAGCTTGACGAACACGCCCATGCAGCCGAACAGGAAGCCGGCTACCACCATCCAGCCGGATTTCAACGACGGCAATCTGCCCCTCAACTTCAGCGCAGCAAGCGCACCAACTCGCGGGCCTTGGGGTGCCCCTGCGCGGCGGCGTGCTCCAGCCATTTGACGCTTTCGGCGCGGTCCGCCCTGAGCTTGAGATTGTCCTCGCGCAGATAGGCGATGCCGAGGCGGAATTGTGCCTCTGCCTGCTCGCCTTCAGCGGCCTTGCGATACCACTCAACCGCCTTGCCGGTGTCCATCTCCACGCCGTCTCCGCGTTCCAGCATTTGCGCCAGCTTGAGGGCGGCAACCGGATTGCCGCGTTCAGCGGCTTTGCCGTACCACTGAAAAGCCATATTCTTGTCGGCGGGAATGCGCTTGCCCTCCTCGAACAGGGTGGCGATGCGCATCGGCGTTTGCAGGTCGTCAGGCTGGTCGTAGTGTTCGTATAGCGGCAGGGACACTGAATAGAATTCGTGTTCCCAGGCAACGTCCGCCGCCTTGAAGGCCCACTCGCGCACCAGCACTTCGTTCTGCGACAGGTACACCGCGCTGCTCGCCAGCACGGTCAGAAGCAGCAGCCAGGTCAACATCACGGCGTGGCCGCGCCGCCGTTCTTCCTCGCGGAAGACGGATACCTCCGGGTAATCGTCGGTATCGCCGCTGCGTAACTGCGAAAAGGTGGTTTTGGGCGACGACACTGCCGCACTGCGCCCCTGTACGGCCAGCGTGCGCGTGGCCTCGCTCGCGCCCGCATGAATTCCGCCCACCTGCTTTGTGCCATCATGCGGGTTGAGCGAAGTCAGGGCGCGCTGCCAGTCTTCGATGGTCTGTGGCCGTTTTTTCTCGTCGCTTTGCAGCGCCCAGTCCACCGCGCGCAGGAATTTATCGGAATAACGCCCCTTGCCCGCTTCACCAGCACTGAGCATGGTGTCTTTTTTTACCCGGCTGGCGGCCTCGGGCGGCGCCTTGCCGGTAATAGCTTTGTAGAGGACCGCGCCGAAAGCGTAGATGTCCGACCACGGCCCCTGGCAACCATCTGTGAAATATTGCTCGAAGGGCGCATAGCCGGGAGTGACGATGGCCGTCATGTTCTGATCCTTGCCGTGCATTTGCGCGCGCGCCGCGCCGAAATCCAGTAGCACCGGGCTGCCGTCACTGCGCCGGATATAAATATTGCCGGGCTTGATGTCGCGATGCAGAAACCCTTCGTCGTGCATCACCTTGAGGCCGTCCAGCAAGGGAAAAAGAATGCCTTGCAGCCAGGCTTCATCCGGCGGCGCGCCGAGTTTCTTGAGCTTTTCGTCGAGGCTCTCGCCGTCTTCGTACTGCATCATCATGTAAGCGGTGCCGTTGGCTTCGAAAAAGCGCAGCACGCGCACGATGTTGGGATGGTTGAAGCGCGCCAGCAGGCGGGCTTCCTGCAAGAAACGGTCAAGGCCCCAGTAATAGGTTTCCTCGCAATCGGAGGACTTGGGCAACACGTTGAGCGCGGCGTCGCGTACCGCCAGTTCATTGGGCAGGTATTCCTTGATGGCAACCCGCAGATTGAGCGTGGTGTCGCGCCCCAGGTAGGTAATACCGAAACCACCCACCCCCAGCACCTTGTCGACGACGTACTCATGGATCTGGTAGCCAGCGGGCAGGGCATTCAGGTATTCGGCCTTTTTCTGCGGCGCCCCCGCAGCCGGTGCGAGGTGCGTCACACCGACAGCTTCCGTCGCCACCTGCGTCCGTCCCTGCGGCGCAATCTGGGTGGCGCCCGCTTGAGCCAGCACGGTGGCGGCTGCCGGGTCAACCTGGCCGGGCTGAGCGATGCGGGTGGCCGCGCCGACTTGCGCGGGCTGGGCGATGCGGGTAGCCGCCCCCCCCGGCCTGGCGGCAAACAATTGCTGAGCGGGTTCGAGCAGGCGGCTTTTCGAACAGGCGTCTTCCATGCCGCTATCCAGCGCCGCCTGCAGGGTATCGAAAAACTGTTTTTTTAGTGCGGGGTCGGCAACTCGTGCAAGCACCGCCAGATTGGCGTCGAATTTTTCCAGCAGCGTGGCCGGTTCATCGATATTTTTCTTGGTCTCGGCCAACAGGGTTTGCAGCGTAAATCCGAGCGGCTGCGCGGCGTGCTCCTCCGCTACTTCGCCGAATTGCTTGAGAAACAGGCGGATAGTGCCGTCATCCTTGAAATTGGGCACCAGCAGGGAAGCGATGACCAGATTTTCAAAATAAGCTTGGACGTGTCGGGGGTCGTCGATCTTCATCGGGTGGCAGTTGAAAAAGTTACGGTTTGTCAGTGCATCCAAGCCAGTGGCGGCTAGTTTAGTGGCAAACCCGGCGGGAAACAATTTTCCCGGCAAAAAATATCTGTTATGCACTCATAAATAATTGCGATTGCAGCATTTTGTCATTTTGATATATTAGGAAACACTGATATTTTTTCTGGAGGCAAAGTCTGCCATGCTGACCCCCAATCCTTATGGGTTCTGTGAAATCGACAGCAGTGGCCTGATGGCGCTGATGGAGGCTGGTGATGTGGCATTGATTGACGTGCGCAGCGAAAATGAGGTTGCTTACGGCATGATTGCGGGCGCGCGCCACGTCCCCCTGCACCTGCTGCCGATCAGGGCCAGCGAGATGAACAAGGGGATTCCCCACGTCTTCTATTGCCGTAGCGGGGCGCGTTCCGCGCAGGCGTGCGCTTTTATGGCGGCCCAGGGGCATGGCAAAAGCATCAACTTGCAGGGCGGTGTCATGGCCTGGGTGCAATCTGGACGAGGGCTGGCGCAGGCCGCCTGACCCGGCGGAACGGAAAATTTTCCAATCGGGATTGTTGGCAGTCCGGCATGGCCGGTTGCAATCTCGGCGGGGCTGTATTATAAAGACCCATTTTCAACCAACCGATATTGAGGAGCTTGTGAAATGAATTTCGACAAAGAACTGGATGCCCGCGGCCTGAACTGCCCCCTGCCTATCCTGCGCACCAAGAAGTCCCTGGCTGAATTGACTGCCGGTCAAGTGCTCAAGGTGATCGCCACCGATCCAGGTTCCGTCAAGGACATGCAGGCATTCGCCAAGCAGACCGGCAACGAGCTGCTGTCTTCCGCTGAAGCGGGCGGCGAATTCATGTTCTTCCTGAAGAAGAAATAATTCGGCAACACACAATAACAATAACTGTTCCGCGACAACCAACTCGCAACCGGGAGGATAACGATGAGCAAGAAACTGGCGATTATTGCCACCAAGGGTACGCTCGACTGGGCTTACCCGCCCTACATCCTGGCTTCCACTGCTGCTGCGCTGGGCTATGAAGTGCAGGTGTTCTTCACCTTCTACGGTCTACAGCTGGTACGCAAGGATTTGAGCGGCCTCAAGGTCAGTCCGCTGGGCAACCCCGGCATGCCGATGAAAATGCCGTTTGGCCCCAAGTGGTTCCGCGACATCAACTGGAACATCCCCAACGTCATCCAGGCCAACGTGCCGGGATTCGAGACGCTGGCGACTTCCCTGATGAAGCAGACCATCAAGAACAACGGTGTGGCCACCATCGCCGAATTGCGTGAACTGTGCCAGGAAGCCGAAGTGAAGTTCATCGCCTGCCAGATGACCGTCGAACTGTTCGGTTTCCAGCACAGCGATTTCATAGACGGCCTGGAATTCGCCGGTGCCGCAATGTTCTTCGACTTTGCCGGCGAATCGGACATTTGCCTGTATATCTAAGTTTCATCCGCATGAACCCCGTGCGCATGACGAGGCAGACCACACAATGGTCTGCCTTTTTTGTCTCCGGCGCCGAAGCCGCCAAGGCACTCCCACAGAAAACATCAATTTTCTTGCACTATCACCCAACTTATGTAACATTTCCGGTAACCCGAGAGGGCGAAAAAAACAGACCGGCAACACCATCCATCTAGGAGGAACACCCCTATGCAACTTAAAACCTTGACACGCATGCTGGCAGTTGCCGGCCTGACTCTTCCCGGCGTGGCGCTGGCTACCAACGGCATGAACATGGAAGGTTACGGCCCGATTGCCTCCGGCATGGGCGGTGCTTCCATGGCCTACGACAACGGCACGGCGGCGATGATGAACAACCCCGCGACACTGGCGCTTGCTCCTCAGGGCGGCCGCCTCGACTTGGCGGTGGGCATGCTGGGCCCGGACGTCAGCGCAAAAATGAACGGCATGCCTGATGCCAACTCCGGCGGCGATGCCTACTACATGCCGGCGCTGGGCTACTCGAAAAAGCAGGGCGCTCTGTCTTACGGCGTCGGTGTTTTCGCACAGGGTGGCATGGGTACGGAATACTCCGGCAATAGCCTGATGAGCGCCGGTTCCGGCTTGACGACCCGCTCTGAAGTCGGCGTCGGACGTTTCCTGGTGCCGCTGTCGTATGAAGTCAGCCCGGCCCTCAGCATCGGCGGCTCGATCGACTTGGTGTGGGCCGGCATGGATCTGCAAATGGCCATGGGCGGCGCCCAGTTCATGGACATGATGCCGAGAACCATGAATCCGATGGCCACCAACGCAGGCGGCACGGTTTCCGGTAGCATGGTCAACGCCTTTGGCGGCATGATGCAGGCGGGCCAGCTCAACATGGCTAATCCGGTCGGTTGGGGCTACTTCAATTTCTCCAACGACAACGATTTCACCGGCAAGGCCAACGCCACCGGCTTCGCCGGAAAAATCGGCATGGTCTACAAGGTCAGCCCGCAACTCACCTTCGGCGCCACCTACCACACCAAGACTGATCTAGGCGACCTCGAAGCCAGCGGCGCCTCGGTGGCTTTCAACGTCAACATGAACGGCGGCATGGGTAACCAGACCATCACGGTGCCCGGCAAGATCAGCGTGCGCAATTTCCAGTGGCCGGAAACCTATGGTTTTGGCTTGGCTTTCAAGGCCAACGATCAGTTGATGCTGGCTGCCGACTACAAGCGTATCGGCTGGGAAAGCGTGATGAAGAACTTCAGCATGACTTTCACCGCAGACGCTGCCCAGACCGGCATGGCCGCCGGTTTTGCCAATACCTCGCTTGACGCCACCATGTACCAGAACTGGAAGGATCAGGACGTCTTCATGCTGGGTGCCGCCTACAAGGCCACCAGCGAACTGACCCTGCGCGGCGGCGTCAACCTGGCCAATAACCCGGTGCCCGATGCCACCCTGAACGCCCTGTTCCCGGCTATCGTCAAGAATCATTACATGGTGGGCGCAGGCTATGTCCTGAACAAGGCGGCCAGCGTGAACTTCTCCTTCACTTATGCGCCGGAAGTGACCGCCACCGCCGGCAGCACGGTGGTTTCCAGCCACAGCCAAAACAGCTGGCAGTTGATGTACAGCCAGCGCTTCTGATGCGCTGCTTTTCATGAAGCAAACGTAACCCATCGGGGCTGAAAGTGATTTTCAGCCCCTTTTCATTCCCGGAGGAACCCCATGAAAAAACTATTGATTGCCTTGGTCGCCTTTGTTTGGGCGCCGCTTGCCTTTGCCGTCACCCCTTACATCGCAGCAGACAAGGTCGCCGCAGGCGACGTTAAAACGGTCCTGGCCACTGTTGAAAAAAAGCTCCAGGCCGAGGGTTTTGAAGTCATCGGACGCCACACCCCCAAGGGCCTGCCCAACCACGGCGCGCTGGTCGTTACTGACAAGGCCATGCTTGACGCTATCAAGAACGCAGGCGGCCATGCCGTGGTCGGCGCCGCCATCCGCGTCGGCGTGAAGAACGACGGCACGGTTTCCTACATGAACCCGGATTACTGGTACCGCGCCTATCTGCGCAAGCAGTTCGGCGCCGCCGAAGGTGCGGTCAAGGCCGTGCAGGGCAAGCTGGGCAAGGCGCTGGGCGCCGGCAAGGGCTTCGGCGGCGATGTCCCCGCTGAAGACCTGCCGACTTACCGCTACATGTTCGGCATGGAGCGTTTCGACGCCGAGGTCAACGAACTCAAGACCCATACCAGCTTCGAAGTTGCCGTGAAAACTATCCAGGATAGCCTCGCCAAAGGTGTGGGCAACACCGGCAAGGTTTATGAAATCATCATGGCGGACAAGAAAATGGCGGTATTCGGTGTGGCGCTCAACGACCCCGAACTAGGCGAGGGCTGGTGGGTCAACAAGACCGGCCCTGACCACATCGCCGCCATGCCCTACGAAATCTACGTGGTCGGCAACAAGGTCGGTTCCCTCTTCGGCCGCTACCGCATCGCCCTGGCGTGGCCGTCGCTGGGCATGGGCACCTTCATGACCATCAGCAACGCGCCCGACGTGATCCATGAAACCATGGCGCATATTGCCGGCGGCGGCACCAAATAAATCCCGCAAACACCGTGGCCGACATTCCCCCGCAGTTCGAGCGCACGCGCATACTGATCGGCGATGTCGGCGTCGCCACGCTCGCCACCCGGCACGTGTTTGTCGCCGGGCTGGGCGGGGTCGGCTCCTACTGCGCCGAAGCCCTGGCGCGCGCCGGCATCGGGCGCCTCACGCTGATCGACCACGATGTGGTCGGCGCCAGCAACATCAACCGGCAATTACCCGCCCTGCTTTCCACCGTGGGACAAGCCAAGGTGGAGGTGATGGCGGCGCGCATCCGCGATATTCATCCCGCATGCAACCTCACCATCCGGCGTGAATTCCTAACCGTCGACAATATCGACCAGCAACTGCCGGAAGAATGCGACTACCTGATCGACGCCATCGACGCCCTGTCATCGAAAACGGCGCTGGTGGGGAAAAGCGTGCTACGCGGCATCAAGGTGGCCTCCAGCATGGGCGCGGGCAATCGCCTCGACCCCGGCAGAATCAAGGTCGCCGACATCAGCGCCACGGAAATGTGCCCGCTGGCACGCCAGATGCGCAAGCGCCTGTTGCGCCACTACGGCATCCGCAAGGGCGTGCTGACGGTTTTTTCTGACGAGGAACCGAGGCCGCCGCTGCCTCCCGAACCCGTCGACGGGCCGGGGCGCCCGCGCGCGGTGAACGGCACCATCAGCTATATGCCGCCGATCTTCGGCCTGATGCTGGCAGGCGCGGTCATCCAGCGCTTGCTGGATGACCGGTGACCTTCTCCTGCCGCTCCCTGTTCAGCCGGTAAACCGCCAAACTGCCCAGCAGGTTGGGGAGTAGCGAGACCACGCGGTCGTTGTGCATGACGCGGCGCTCGAGGATGGTGACACCGCGTTCGCGGCAGAATGCCTCGAAATCGTCGAAGGTGCACAGGTGGATGTTGGGCGTGTCGAACCACTGGTAAGGCAAATCCTCGGAAACCGGCATGTTGCCGCTGAGAATTTGCAGGCGGTGGCGCCAGTAGCTGAAATTGGGCAGGGTAACGATAACGTGCTGGCCGACGCGCAGCATTTCGCTGACCAGTTGTTCGATATTCTTCATCGCTTGCAGGGTTTGCGAGAGGATGACGAAATCGAAGGATTGCGCTTCGAATCCAGACAGACCGCTTTCCAGATCCATCTGGATGACGTTGACGCCGTTGCGAATGCTGGCGGCGATGTTGCCGTCGGCGATTTCGATGCCGTAGCCGCGCGCCTGACGCGCTTCCCGCAGGTATTTGAGCAGGCTGCCGTCGCCGCAGCCCAGGTCGAGCACCTTGGCGCCGGGCGTGACCCATTGCGCGATAGCGGCGTATTCGGGGCGGATAAAACTGGTCATGCTTCCTCCCGGACATTGTTCATGTAGGCGCGCACCACGTCGTGGTAATGCGCGTCGGGCATCAGGAAGGCATCGTGGCCATGCACGGCGGTAATCTCGGCGTAGCTCACGTTGCGCTCGTTATCCAGCAGCGCTTTGACGATTTCGCGCGAGCGCTCCGGTGCGAAACGCCAGTCGCTGGTGAACGAAACCACCAGGAAATCCGCCGTGACGGGCTTGAGCGCCTGGCTCAGGGAGCAGCGGTGGTGATGGGTGGGATCGAAATAATCCAGCGCCTTGGTCATCAGCAGATAGGTGTTGGCGTCGAAGCTGTCGGCAAACTTGTCGCCCTGATAGCGCAGGTAGGATTCGATCTCGAATTCGACATCGTAGCCGAACTGGAAAGTCTCGTTCTTGAGGATGCGCCCAAATTTCTCCCCCATCGCGTCGTCCGACAGATAGGTGATGTGCCCCAGCATGCGCGCGATGCGCAAGCCGCGGCGCGGCACCACGCCGTGCTCGTAAAAGTCGCCGCCGTAAAAATCCGGGTCGGTGAGGATGGCCTGGCGCGCCACGTCGTTGAAGGCGATGTTCTGCGCGGTGAGCTTGGGCGCCGAGGCGATCACCAGCGCGTGGCGCAGGCGCGCGGGATGCGACACGCTCCATTGCAGCACCTGCATGCCGCCCAGGCTGCCGCCGACCACGGCGGCGAATTGTGCGATGCCGAGATGGTCGGCCAGGCGCGCCTGGGTTTCCACCCAGTCTTCCACCGTCACCACCGGGAAGGATTTGCCGAACGGCTTGCCGCTCCTGGGGTTGATGCTGGATGGCCCGCTGGAACCGTGGCAGCCGCCCAGATTGTTGACGCCGATGACGAAAAAACGCCGGGTGTCGATGGGCTTGCCCGGACCGATCATGTTGTCCCACCAGCCGGGCTTGCGCTCCTTTTCGGAATGGTAGCCGGCCACGTGGTGGTGCCCGGAAAGCGCATGGCAAACCAGGATGGCGTTGGATCTGGCGGCATTCAGCGTGCCGTAGGTTTCGAAAACCAGGTCGTAGCCGTCCAGCCGCGCGCCGCCTTTCAGCGTGACGGGGCCGTCGAAATGAAACGTCTGCGGGGTGACGATGCCGACCGAATTGAGTTGTCGATGCATAAACTTTTATTTGTGAAACAATGGGCTATCTTCTTAATCCGGGCTGGATCGGATCAGGGTTTATTTTTGGGCAGGCCTTTCAACGCAGCCTCGATACGGGCAGTCAGGGTTTTCAACACCTTGACGCGGGCAAAGTGCTTGTCGTTGGCCTCGACCAGCGTCCATGGCGCTACCTCGGTGCTGGTGCGGTCGACCATGTCGCAGATCGCCTGCTCGTAAATCTCCCATTTCTCGCGGTTGCGCCAGTCCTCGTCGGTGATCTTGAAGCGTTTGAAACCGGTTTTCTGGCGGTCCTCGAAACGGCGCAACTGTTCTTCCTTGCTGATAGTCAGCCAGAATTTCACCACCACGATGTTGTGGCGCGCCAGTTGCGCCTCGAAATCGTTGATCTCGCTGTAGGCGCGCATCCAGTCGTTTTCGGAGCAATAGCCTTCAACGCGCTCGACCAGCACCCGGCCATACCAGGAGCGGTCGAAGATCGACACCCGCCCCTTGCGCGGAATATGCCGCCAGAAGCGCCACAGATAGGGCTGGGCGCGTTCTTCCTCGGTCGGCGCGGCAATCGGGACGACCTGATACTGGCGCGCATCCAGCGCACTGGTGATGCGGCGGATGCTGCCGCCCTTGCCCGCAGCATCGTTGCCTTCAAATACGGCAATCACGGTCAGGTGCTTGAATTCCGGGTTGCGCGTCAGCATGGCCAGCTTGCCCTGGTATTTCTCCAGGTCGGACTCGTATTGTTTCTTGTCGAGTTTCTGTGTGAGATCGAGCGTTTTCAGCAGGTGCAGGTTGTCGATGGAAGGCAGCAGCGGCGGGGCGGACGATTCCACGGGTTTTTTCTTCTTGCCTTCTTCCTCCAGGCGGCGGCGGATGGTTTCGACGATCACCTTGCCCACCGTCAGGCTGCGGTAGTGCGGATCGTAACCTTCAACGATGATCCACGGCGCTTCGGCGGTGCTGGTGTGACGGATCACGCTTTCGTGCACCGTCGCGAATTTGTCGTACAGTCTGAAATGCTCCCAGTCGCGCTCGGTGACGCGCCAGCGGGTCTTGGGGTCTTTTTCCAGGGTTTTTAGACGTTTTTCCTGTTTTTCCTTGGACAGGTGCAACCAGAACTTGATGATCAACGCGCCCTCGTCGGTGAGCATTTTCTCCAGGCGCTTGGCGCGTTCCAGGCTCTGGTCGAGATCGGCGGTCTTGGTGCGCCCGAACACCCGGTTGAGGATCGGCCAGGTGTACCAGGAACCGAGGAATACGCCGATCTTGCCCTTGGGCGGCAGGGCGCGCCAGAAACGCCACATCATCGGGCGGTCGAGTTCCTCGTCGGAAGGTTCGCCCATGCCGTGGGTTTGCACGTGGCGCGGATCCAGCCATTCGTTGAGCAGGTTGACGGTTTCACCGCGCCCCGCGCCATCCACTCCGCCCACCAGGATGATGACCGGGAAGCGGGCGTTGCTCACCATGTCGAGCTGCACTTCCAGCAGCGCCTCGCGCAGTAGTGGCACTTCCTTGTTGTAAGTGGCCTTGTCGATCTTGTGGCCCAACTCGGCGGATTCAAACATGGTGTTTCTCCCTTTGGTTTTATTATTTCCAGAAAGCTTTCTGGTTCTTGAAGGCCCGCCACACGGTATCGAGCGAGGCCAGATGAACGCCTGCCTGGCAAGCGTTCCAGCCCATTATTTCACCGATGGCACGGGCTTGCAACGCATCGCCGCCTTCTTTTCCCCCTTCCAGTTTGTCGAGCAGGCAGCGCGTCACCACATGGTCGTTGAGCACGCCCAGAATATCCTGCAAATCGGCCAGGGCCCTGAGATAAGCCTGGGTTCGCGCGCCGGGGTACAAGTGCGAGAGAAACTCTGCGGCATAGCGCAATTTCTTGCCCGCAATCCGCAAGGCGTGTCGCTCGGCGGTGCTGAGCGCGGCCAGATTTTCGCCGCGCTGGCACAACTGCTGGTGGCGCTTGTCGAGCAACTGCGCACCGATCTTGAGTATCGGGCTATCCAGTTTTTTCAACCGGGATTTTTCCGCTGCGGCCCGCCACGGCGCACGGTTCAGCCAAGCCCCCAGGCGCAGCAGCAATTGCTGGTAACGCAACGAATCCGCCGCCTGCCGCGCCAGATGCCGGTTTGCCATGGCGACAGCGAGTGCCTGTTCATTGAGGCGCAGTAGGGGTTGGTCGTCAATGGCGCAGGCGAGAACCGGCGGCAGGGTTTCGGTGACGAACACGTCCCAGTCACGTGCCGCGCCCAGTTCTGCGGCAAACCAGCGAATTTCCGCAGTCAGCGCTTCATCGCGAATGGCGGGCGCGATCCGGGAAAACAAGCCGCAGGCGGAACGCAGACGCCGCATGGCCACGCGCATCTGGTGCACATATTCGACGTCATTGCCCGTCAGCAGGCCGCGGTGGTTGCATTGCAAGTGGCTGATACAGCTCCAGGCGATGCGCTGGAACGCCTGCTCGACACTCATCCCGCTGCGCAAATCCAGGGCCGCTGCCTTGACGGGCTTCGGCGGCGCGGGCGGTACGCGCAGGCCATAGCCGCGTTCCGCCTTGCTGGCGTTTTCCAGGCGCAAGGTTACCCGCCGGGTCAGCGCCAGCGCGGCTTCGTAAAGCGCTGCCGGGTTGCCGGACTTGAGTTCCAGTTCGACCTCGCTGATGGAGGTGGCTGCATCCCCGGCACGGATTTCCCCCAGGTCGAGCGCCATTTCCACCTGGTCGCCGTCCGGCGATTCGAGCAGCCAGACGGTGCGGCGGAATTCCGTGACGAACGCCGTTTCCAGCCCGTCGCGCACTTCGGGAGCGGCGAACAGCGCATTCAGGGCCGGATCGTCGATCTTGGTCAAATCGGGGTGGTCGCGGGCAACCGGCGCTTCCAGTTCGAAGCGGCTATGCAGACCGGCCTGCACGCTGCCGCCGCCTTTCACGGTTTGTATCCAGTTGTGGCCGTCGCGCCGCACACGCAGGGCGATGCCGCGCCGGCGCAAGGCAAAATCCGGGGTGTCGAAATAGCGGCTCAACAAGTTTTTATGGGTGGGAGCACTCCGCGTCCACTCTGGCGGCAGCGTGAAACGGCGCAGACGGGCGACGGCTTCAGGGGCAATCAATAACTTGAGTTCGACTTCCATGCCTGCTCCCATATATAACCCGAGCATTTCATAAAGCCGCCTTTCCGGTAGGAGGGGCCTTGGCCCCGAGCTTTTCAGCTCAGCAGCGAAAAATCCAAACCTCGGGGGCAAGCCCCCTCCTACGCGGTTGGATAGCACTCATGAAAAATTCGGGGCAGATATCAACGTTATTCGCGTGAAAAATCCTGCAACCAGTCGAGCAGGGGTTGCCATTGCTCAATATCCCGCGCCACCCGCGCCACAGGCAGATCATACAGGCTGACGCCCTCTGCGGCGGCCTGCACGTAAACCTGGGCTTCGCGCAGGAAAGTCAGCACCGGAAAACCCGCCTGGTCGAGGAAGGCACCCAGGTCGGCAGCGGCGCGGGTGCGCGCATCAACGCGCATGCCGATCATCGCTACCTGGCTTCTGGCCTTGCGCACCGCCTTTTCTGCGCGCAGCACGTCGAGAAAGCTGGCTGTCGCTGCCATGTCGAAGGCCGAGGGCTGCACCGGCACCACCACCAGGTCGGCGCGCTTGATGGCGCGGGTGAGCTTTTCGCCATGCACGCCAGCGGGCGAATCCATCACCAGCCAGTGCGGGCGCGCCTCGGCGATGGCCTTGCGGCTGTCGCCGCCGCCCCAGCCGTGGATGGTCGGCAAGGTTTGTGGACGGCGCGCCAGCCAGCCGCAAGACGATTGCTGGCGATCCAGGTCGGCCAGCAGCACGCGCTCGCCCTGGCTGGCGAAGTAGCCCGCCAGGTTGGTGGCCAGCGTGGTCTTGCCGCTGCCGCCCTTGGGGTTGGCGACCAGAATGGTTCTCATCGTTTACAAGGACTCCGGCGCAATCACCAGTTTCAGCGCGGTGCGGTTACCCTCCTCGCGGGCACGACGGGAAAACCACCACACCCCCCCTTTTTTCACGCTCCAGCTGTCCCGGCAATCGGCCAGCAGCAGCGCCGCCACCGCGCCCAGCGTCGGCTGGTGGCCGACCACCAGCACAGTGCCGCCGGCATTCGGCCAGCCTGCTGCGCCAAGTACGGCCTCGGCGGAGGCGCCCGGCGCGATGGCTGCGAGAATCTCGAAATCCGCCGTCAGTGCCTGTGCGGTCTGCCGCGTGCGGCGTGCCGGGCTGGCCAGCACGCGGCAATCTTCCGGCAGGCGCGGTTTCAGCCAGGCCGCCATGGCCGCCGCCTGTTTTTCCCCTTTCCCCGTCAATTTGCGTTCGTTATCGGGAAAGCCGTCTTCGGCCTCGGCGTGGCGCCACAAAATCAGTTCCATTTATTAAATCCTCTTAGTCCGGACATTTCACAAAAATGCAGCCTTTCCTATGGGAGGGGGCTCTTGTGCCCTTCAGGGTATGTCCCCGAGTATTTCCGTTCAGCGTGTGAAAAGTCAAAATCTCGCGGCCAAGGCCGCTCCCACAAAGTTGGGTAGTATTCATGAAAAATCCGGGCTATCGTTTCGCGGCGGCTTTATAAGCAGTGTTGCGTTCGCGCTTTCCAACTGCAACGACCACAATAACAATTTCGGCGTCCCGGACTTCATAAACCAAGCGAAAGCCAACACGCCTGAGTTTGATTTTGAATCGGTCTTTCTGACCCGATAATTTTGAAGCTGGGACGCGCGGATTTTGTAAGCGCTCCGCCAGTTTCTTCTTGAACAGGTCACGAACCGAGTTATCCAGATTTCTCCACTCATCCAGAGCATCCGGGTGAAAACTCAGCTCATAGCTCATCCAGTGTCACCTTCACCGGCGCTTTTCCATCCTTCAAGCGGGCATCGGCGATGGCGTTCAATTCCATGTCCTCCAGCCTGTCGATAAGCGCCTCATAAGCCTTGGCCGGGACACAGTAGAAAGCCGGCTCGTTACGGTTGAGGATCGCAACCGGAAAACCATCGCCAGCGGCAACAGTACCCATTGGGTTTTTCTTCAATTCAGAAACGCTTGCAGTGGTTTCCGCTAAAATGACATTTGACATGATTTCGCCATGATCAGTTGGGAGTGCTGATTGTAGCACTCTAAAAGGCTTGTTTAAAAAGCATGTCTTGCGGAGTTTGTGTGTTGATTGGCTCGTTAGTTCGATGCTGAGTCAACCAACCCCGTCCGTGGTTCATGAAAGCGCTCCCGGAGTATATAGCACGCCTAACCTGTTTATCTATCGCCATTCCGGGGAACATCTGTACGCCTTTGCCACCAGCCTTGCCATCGGCCGGCTGATCGGTCTGGAGCGCGAACGCAGCGCCAGCGCCAGCGCCAAGGCCGGGCTGCGTACCTTTGCCCTGGTGGCGCTGCTTGGCACCATCTGCGCCATGCTCTCGGCGCACAGCGGCACTGCCTGGCCGCTGGCGGCAGGGTTCCTGGCAGTGGCGCTGCGGGTTTCCTGAAAAAAGACCGCGGAGAAAGCAGGGCATTTCGTCCGCGTAGAGCGCGGTCCGGTCAAAAAGCGAGGCGCTTTCCCGTCCGGACCATGCCTTCAAACGCGGCGGCTTCAACCGGGGGGCTGAACAGGTAACCTTGCAACTGGTCGCATCCCAGTTCGCGCAGAAACGCCATCTGCTCCGTCGTCTCGACCCCTTCGGCGACGATTTCCTGGCGCAGTTGCAGCGCCATGGTGACGATGGCGCGCGCGATGGCGCAGTCGTTTTCATCTTCCGGTATGCCGATGACGAAGGAGCGGTCGATCTTGAGCGTGGTGATCGGGAACTTCTTCAGGTACGCGAGACTGGAGTAGCCGGTGCCGAAATCGTCCAGCGCCAGCGCCAGCCCCATCGCCGCCAGTTCGTTCATGATCGGGATCACTTTTTCAGGGCCGCGCACCAGGAGGCTTTCGGTGATTTCCAGCTTGAGGCGTTCCGGCGGCACGCCGTGGCGGTCGAGAACCGCCTGCACCCGCCCCGGCAACTGCTCGTCGAACTGGCGCGCGGAAAGATTCACGGCGATGGGGGGCGCGTCCATGCCGGCATCCAGCCACGCCCTGATCTGCCGGCAGGCTTCTTCCAGCACCCAGGTGCCGATGTCGAGAATCAGGCCGGTTTCCTCGGCCACCGGAATGAACTTGAAAGGCGGCACCATGCCCTTCTCGGGATGGCGCCAGCGTATCAGGGCTTCCGCCCCGACGATGCGCCCGCTGCGCAGGCTGACCTTGGGCTGGTAGAACAGCAGGAGCTCCTGGCTTGCCAGCGCATTCCTCAGCCCCGTCTCCACTTCCATCTGTTCTTTCGCCCGCTGGTTCATTTCCGGGCTGTAGAACAGGTAGCCGGAATTGCCGCCCTGTTGCAGCCGCTTCATCGCCACATCGGCAAAACGCAGCAGCGACGCGGTGTCGAGGCCGTCGTCGGGATACACCGCGATGCCGATGCATGCCTCGATGTGCAGGACGCGCGATTCGATGATGAACGGCGTTTCGAGCGTGTCGAGGATTTTTTGCGCTACCAAGCCGCCGTGTTCGCGTTTCTGGATGTTGAGCAGGGCAGCGACGAATTCGTCGCCGCCGACCCTGGCGAGGACATCTTCCTCGCGCAATGTTTCGCGGAAACGCTGGCCGACCTGGCGCAACAACTCGTCGCCGACTTCGTGCCCCAGGGTATCGTTGATCGAGGTGAAGCGGTTGAGGTCGATGACCAGCAGGGCGCCGTAATCCTGGTTGCGGCGCGCCTCGCTCAACGCCTGCCCGACCAGCTGGTTGAGCTGGGCGCGGTTCGGCAGGCCGGTCAGGCTGTCGAAGTTCGCCAGGCGCTGGATGCGGTCTTCGCTGGCGCGCATGGCGCTGATGTCGGAAAAAATCGAAAAGGCATGGGTGATGGTGCCGTCGTCCTTGCGCACCACGCTGATCGAGACCGACTGCGGAAACAGTTCCCCGCTTTTGCGCCGTCCGATGATTTCGCCCTGCCAGGGGCCGGCGCCGGTCATCGCCGCATGCACTTGCGAACGGAAATTCGCATCGTGAACCCCGGAACGCAACAGGTCGGTGGTCTGGCCGATGGCTTCTGCGGCGGTATAGCCGGTAATCCGGGTAAAGGCGGCGTTCACCGAGACGATGCGCTCCGCGTTGTCGGCAATCAGGATTCCCTGGTCGCTGTCTTCGATGATGCGCGCGTGCAACCGCAACTTGTCCTCGTCGGACAGCCGCTCGGTAATCACCGAGAGGTGCGCCACCATGCTCACGGGATCGTCGCCGTCGCGGATCAGCGACAACGAAAGATCGGCCCAGAAAACCTCGCCGGATTTTTTGCGGCGCTTGACCACCAGCAGGGAGTTGCCCTGTTCGAGGAATTGCTCGCTCAACTCGCCGTCGCTGTCTGCGGAATCGTCCGCATAGAGAAACAGCACGTGCTGGCCGATGGCTTCTTCCGGGTCATAGCCGAACAGCAGTTGGGCGCCTTTGTTCCAGCCGGTCACGTAACCGGCCATGTCCATGGTGATCACCGGTTCGTGAAGCTGTTCGAGCACGCGCGCCTGGATTTGAACCGGTATCTGTGTCGCATCGCGGTCGCATTCAAACGCCAGCAAGGCTGCTTCCAGTTCATGCAGAAGCCGGGCCAGGGCATCGCCTTGCAATCCCCGCGCCTGACGGCAAAGAGACAGGCAGTGTTCGATACGCTGGTCAGGCATGATCGCCACCCGGTTTGTCGCGAATCACATCCAGCATCCAGTTATGCGCCTCCAGGTTAAGGCCGTTGAATTCGGCGGCGGATAACGGCAAGCCGGCCAGCCATTCGGCCAATTCACCGGCTTTGCCGTCTTCAGCCAGCTCCGCCGCTCGCAACAGACCGCCGATCTCGCCTTCACGGCGCAGCACGGCATTCGCCAGTACCTCGCTGATGTGCAAGGGCTTGAGCACTTCCTCCAGCGGCAACCCGAAGAGGATGCCCAGCAGGGAAAACATCCCCGCCATGAAAGCCTGCTCCTGCCCCGGTTTGTCGAGCCCCACTGCCCTGGCCAGCAATTCGGCGCTGCGCGCCCGCACGGCGACCCGCGCCAGCAGCATGGCGGAGCGCGGATCGTCCTTGCGCGAGGCGAACAGCATCAGATTCAGCCAGCGCCGCAGCTGTTGGCGCCCGAGAATGAGAATGGCCTGGGCGAAACTGGTCACCCGTTTGCCGGTGCCCATGCCCAGCGAATTGACCAGGCGCAGCAAATGATAGGAAAGCGCCGGGTCGTGCCGGAAAATTTCCTCTATTTCGCGGGTATCGGCGTCGGCGGAAACCAGTTGCACCAGCTTCAACGCCATGGCCCGCGACACGATCTGATTTCCGGATGGCTTGAGTGGCGGGGCCAGATACCAATTGCCGGACAACCACTTGGCTTCCGGCGGGAGCGCAGGCTTGCCTGCCGTGTCGGATCGATGAATATCATCGCTGGAAGCTGGCAGACAGCCGACGTCCAGCAAAGCCGACAACAAATCGGGAGGCAGCCGGCCAGCCTCCTCCGCACCGACGACACAGGAAAACGCCGCCACGGCGGCAAAATCCGCATGACCGAGCAGCGGCGGCAGAGCATCGGCATCTTCCGGGCCGCAATGCAACATCACGGCCCCCAGATTCAGGTTCCGGTCTGCCAGCAGGCTGAATAACACCAATGGGGACGAAGTGCTCAAGACGGTTCTCGATATGTATGAATGTTCTGCATCTGGAATATTACTCCAACAGACTGGAGATTATGCGCTGCGATTGCCCTGTCGGGATGCCCGCGCTACCCTTCCAATCAAGGGCAATCCCATTATAATCGCAGGGAATTCACTATTCTTCCACCAGAACTCGAACGGCGCCATGATGAAAACCTTCTCCCGATTCGCCTTGCTGCTGTCCTTCATCGCTTCCCCGGCATTCGCCCAGCAAAACGCCGCGCCGGACACCAGCGCACCGCTGACCTTCATGGACTCCAAGCTCTTCGATGGCCGCCTGTCGAAAGAACTTGCCACCGGCAAGGACACCGTCGAAGTGGAAATTTCCGGCAAGGTCTCCCTGAACAGCCTGCCAGGCCGTATCGACAAATGGATCACCGTGGTAGGCGAGCACGGCAAGCTCGAAGTCAAACCGGCTGACAACGCCCCCAAGTCCCGCAGTTTCTTCGGCATTGCCTCAACGATTTACTCCTTCATCGAGAGCGTGCGCAGTGAATCCGTGTTCGAGCCCGCCACCCAATACAACGCCACCGTCTATTTCCGCAAGGACGCCTCGGGCGACAGCCTGATCGACCGGATCATCTTTACCAAAAAGAAGAAATAGCTCCATTCATTCGTAAAGACTTCGACGATGAAGCCCCTCTACACCTTTTTTCTCGCCATCCTCCTGCTGGCCGTTTCCGCCGCTCACGCCGCCGAAAAGCGCGTCGCCCTGGTGATCGGCAACAGCGCCTATCCGAGTTCCCGGCTGGACAACCCCCTGAACGATGCCACCGCGATGGCGGCCACTTTCCGCCGCCTGGGATTCGAGGTCGATCTGGTCACCGATGCCACCAAGGCGAATTTCGACGCCGCGCAAAAGCGTTTTGCCGCCAAGGCCGACAAGGCGGAGGCGGCCGTGCTGTTCTATGCCGGACATGGCATACAAGCCAACAACTTCAACTACCTCGTGCCCATCGACGCCAAACCGCAAAGCGAACGCGACCTCAAGCGGGAAATGGTCAAGCTCGACGACATCATCGACGACATGGGCGCGGCCCGCGTCAAGCTGGTGTTCTTCGACGCGTGCCGCGACAACCCTCTCGCCCGCAGTTTCAGTCGGGGCGGATCGCGCGGCATGGCCGCGCCAAACGAAGCCAGCGGCACGCTCATCTCCTTCGCCACCAAGCACGGCAACACCGCTTCCGATGGGGATGGCAAACACAGCCCTTATACCGAAGCCCTGCTCGCCGCCCTGGAGAGCCCCACCGAAGAAGTCCATGCGCTGCTGCGCAAGAAAGTGCAGGAAGCCGTCAAGAAGAAATCCGGCGGCCAACAGGAGCCGTGGGCTTACGGCAATCTCAACGGCGACTTCTACTTCATCTTCACCGGCCCCACCACCGTCAACGTCCAACCCTCCGCCCCCCCAGCGGCGCCAGCCACCCGCATCAAGACCAATGCAGAGCGGGAAGAAGAGCTTTGGGACAGCATCAAGGACACTAGCAACGTCGATGTTCTCAATGAATATCTCAAAGCTTACCCCCAAGGTCGCTTTGTCAACCAAGCCAGAATTTTCATCATTAAGCTCAAGAATATTCAGGTAATTCCACTCGCCTCAGCCAAACCTGAATCTGTTATCGTAAAGACGGAGATTGGTGATAAAGAGTATAGGGTGCGCCATATCCTTACGAAAAATCAGGAAGAGGCAAAAGACATAATCTCCAAACTGAATAGAGGGGAGATGTTTGTGAAACTTGCTGAGAAGTCCTTGGATACTGGCAGCAAGAATGTAGGTGGCGATTTGGGATGGCGAACGCCCGCCATGTTTGTGCAACCATTCAGGGACGCTATGATAAAGCTGCGAAAAGGCAATCACACCACGGAACCGGTGCAAACCGATTTCGGCTGGCACGTCCTCATGCTGGAGGATGTGCGCGACTTGTAAACGACTGCAGCTAAGCAACAAGGGACAAATTTTGCATGAGCACATTGGCAAAATCCGTTAGCTTCGATTCCTCGATGATGTGGGTAGACATGGTGGATGGGTGCAAGCTCGGCATTCCGCTTGCGTACTTTCCGCGCCTGCTTGCCGCCAGTCCCCGACAGCTTTCAAATTACGAAATCAGTGGCGGCGGCAGCGGTCTGCATTGGGATGAACTGGACGAGGACATCAGCGTGGAAGGCTTGCTGGCCGGGGTTGGTGATCTTACCCAGACCACACGGCTTGCCGCATAGGACGTGCTGAGACACGAAACACATCAATCACCAACGACAGGAAAAAAATCATGAGCACGTTACCAAAATGCCCGAAATGCGCTTCCGAATTCACTTATTCCTGAATTTTGCATAAGAAGGGCGAACTACCAAGTAACTATTTGATATAATTTGT
>CAZGOY010000022.1:0-54953 GCA_964527565.1 uncultured Sulfuricella sp.
TTATATCAAATAGTTACTTGGTAGTTCGCCCTTCTTATGCAAAATTCAGGCTAAATAAGTGTACGCGTGAAAGCGATACCGTCGCCCGATTGGGCGGCGACGAATTCACTATCATTCTTAACGAAGCGCACAAGCTCGAAGATGTCACTGGTGTGGCCAAAAAAATCATCGAGGCCATTTCTGCACCGTTTGATTTGGACGGGCAGCAAGCGGTGGTTGGCATCAGTATCGGGATTTCACGTTACGTGGAAGACGCCAGCAACGAGGATGAGCTGATGAGGCGTGCTGACGAGGCAATGTATGAGGCCAAGGCGGCAGGAAAAAACACCTACTGCATGCTGCATGGGGCGAAGCGAATACAACTGCGCAAAAAATGAAACCAACTACGCCAGGCACATCTGAAATGTATGCGGATTTTCCACCTCTACGTGGGAAATGACGGACCATTTATTGAATCCTGACATTGACCTGCGGCATTCACGAAACATCCTGGAAATTGCGGCATGGATTGTGTTATATTTTTATATAATCAAAGCATCAACCGGAGGGAAACATGCACACAACCAGTCTCCGCAAAGTAGGCGGTTCAGTCATGATGGCCGTGCCGCCAGCGCTGCTTGATCTTCTGCATTTGCAGGTTGGCGCCACGGTCGGCATGGCTGTCGATGGCGACCGCCTGGTGATAGAACCCAATCCGCGCACACGTTACACCCTTGCCGAACTGCTGGCCGCTTCCGATTACCCCGAACAACAACCGCCAGAGCAACGGGAATGGGTGGATGCGCCGCCAGTCGGCAATGAACCGTTATGAAGCGTGGCGACATTTATCTGGTAACGCTCGACCCTGCCGAAGGGCGCGAACAACAAGGGTGTCGCCCCGTTCTTGTCATATCGCCGCAAGCTTTCAACGAGGCGACGAAACTTCCCGTGATCTTGCCCATCACGAGTGGCGGTGAGTTTGCCCGGCGCATCGGTTTCGCCGTTCCTATTTCGGGAATCAAGACAACCGGGGTGGTGCGGTGCGACCAACCCCGCGTGCTTGATCTCCATAAGCGCAATGGCCGAAAAATTGATACGCTACCTGCGGAAACGCTGACCGAAGTGCTGGCGAGGCTTGCCCCGATTTTTGAGTGAGCGCCGCAACGGCTACATCGTGCGCCGTTTGCGCACGTCATTGAAGCCCGGCGTTGGTGCCGTAGTTGCGATCTTGGGTTTATTTACGTCCTCATAAACATGGTTGAATGCCGAACATCAACCATATAACATACGGATATGTTATATGGAGGTGTTATGCACTTCAACGTCTATATCGATGACCAGACAGGCCAACAGCTCAATATCGCTTCCGAGCAATCCGGCGAAAGCCGCAACGCCCTGATTCGCCAAGCCGTCAGTGAGTGGCTGGCACGGCAAGGGAAGCCCCAATGGCCGGACGAAGTCCTGAACTTCAAGGGTATGGCGGACATGCCCCTGTTCGAGGCCAGCCGTGACAAGCTCGCCCCGCCAGCCGCCGATCCGCTGGCATGAAATATCTGCTCGACACTTGCACGGTCAGCGATTTCGTCAAGGGGCAACCGGGTGTGCTGGCGCGTATCAAGGCCATGCCGCCAAACCTCATAGCCATTTCCAGCATCACCCGTTTCGAGGTGGAATTCGGGCTGGCACTGAACGCGGAACGTGCGCGGAAACTGGCACCCGTGCTGCATGCCTTTCTGGGTGCCATTGCCACGCTGACGTTTGATGAAGCCGATGCTCAAGCTGCCGCAGGCATTCGTGCGGCTCTCCAGAAAGAAGGCAAGCCCATCGGGGCTTACGACGTGCTAATCGCAGGCTGCGGCCTTGCCAGAGGGCTGGTGGTGGTCACTGCCAACGTCGGCGAATTCCAGCGTGTTGGGGGGCTACAAGTAGAAGATTGGCGATGAGAAAACCGACCGCCAGGCAGCAACGTTTTATTGAGGAATACTGCGTGAGCCACAACGCAACCCAAGCCGCTATTGAGGCTGGCTATTCGGAGAAAACGGACGATGCGCGCCCCTGCCGAAGGGCGCGGGGGTTGCCGTCACATTGATGGTGAGTACGCGTTACGCTATAATCCAACAAGTTAAGAGCGGGATGGGTGCGAACCTGTCCCGCTTTGCATGTCTGTCGTTCCCCATCGCACCAGAATTAAGGAGTTTTTGTGCCGCAAATCCGCCCGCCCGCCATCCTTGCGCTTGCCGACGGAACGGTGTTTCGCGGCGTTTCCATCGGCAGCCCCGGACACAGCACCGGCGAAGTAGTGTTCAACACCGCCATGACCGGCTACCAGGAAATCCTCACCGATCCCTCCTATTGCCGCCAGATCGTCACCCTGACTTACCCGCACATCGGCAACACCGGCACCAATGCCGAGGATGAAGAATCCGCACAGGTTTTCGCCGGCGGTCTGGTGATTCGCGACCTGCCCCTGCTGACCAGCAACTTCCGCAACACCGAGAACCTGAGCGCTTACCTGGAACGCCACAAGGTGGCGGCCATCGCCGACATCGACACGCGCCGCCTGACGCGGCTTCTGCGTGAAAAAGGCGCGCAGAGCGGTTGCCTGATGGCCGCCGGGGCGGATGGCCGCATCGACGAGACGCAAGCCGTGAAACTCGCGCAAGGCTTCCCCGGCTTGGCGGGCATGGACCTGGCGAAGGTGGTCTCGCGCACGCAAAGTGAAACCTGGACCCAGGGGGAATGGCGCCTGGGGAGCGGTTTCACTGAGCAGCCGGCGCCGCGCTTCCATGTCGTCGCCTACGATTACGGCGTCAAGCGCAACATCCTGCGCATGCTGGCCGGGCGCGGCTGCAAGGTGACGGTGCTGCCCGCGCAGGCACCGGCGGAGGAAGTGTTCAAACTCGCCCCCGACGGCGTGTTTCTTTCCAACGGCCCCGGCGACCCGGAACCCTGCGATTACGCCATCGCCGCCATCCGGGCCGTGCTGGAAAAGGGTATCCCGACCTTCGGCATTTGCCTCGGGCACCAGTTGCTGGCGCTGGCCTCGGGCGCCAGAACCCGCAAGATGAAATTCGGCCACCACGGCGCCAACCATCCGGTGCAGGACCTCGACAGCGGCAAGGTGATGATCACCAGCCAGAACCACGGTTTCGCCGTCGATGAAACCAGCCTGCCGCCCAGCCTGCGCGTGACGCACCAGTCGCTGTTCGACGGCAGCAACCAGGGCATTGCGCGCACCGACGTGCCGGCCTTCAGCTTCCAGGGACACCCGGAAGCCAGCCCCGGGCCGCACGACGTGGATTACTTGTTCGACCGCTTTATCGGTCTGATGCAACAACAGAAAAGTGAGGCGTGAGGCGTGAGGCGTGGGGCGTGACGGGGTTTCCCCTCACGCCCCACCTCTCCCCCCTTGCGGAATGAAATGCCAAAACGTACCGACATCCATAGCATCCTCATCATCGGCGCCGGCCCCATCGTCATCGGCCAGGCCTGCGAATTCGACTATTCCGGGGCGCAAGCCTGCAAGGCGTTGCGCGAGGAAGGCTACAAGGTCATCCTGGTCAACTCCAACCCGGCCACCATCATGACCGATCCGGGCATGGCGGATGTCACCTACATCGAGCCGATCACCTGGCAGATGGTGGAAAAGATCATCGAAAAAGAGCGTCCCGACGCCCTGCTGCCGACCATGGGCGGACAAACCGCGCTGAACTGCGCACTCGACCTAGCCAAGCACGGCGTGCTGGAAAAATTCGGCGTGCAGATGATCGGCGCCACCAAGGAAGCCATCGACAAGGCGGAAGACCGCGAAAAATTCAAGAAGGCGATGGAGAAGATCGGCTTGGCCTGCCCGCGCGCAGCCATCGCCCACAGCCTGGAAGAAGCCCTGCAGGTGCAGGCGATGGTCGGCTATCCGACCATCATCCGCCCGTCCTTCACCATGGGCGGTTCGGGCGGCGGCATCGCCTACAACAAGGAAGAATTCCTGGCGATCTGCGAGCGCGGCCTGGACGCCTCGCCGACCAAGGAACTGCTGATCGAGGAATCGGTGATCGGCTGGAAGGAATTCGAGATGGAGGTGGTGCGCGACAAGAACGACAACTGCATCATCATCTGCTCCATCGAAAACTTCGACGCCATGGGCGTGCATACCGGCGACTCGATCACCGTCGCCCCGGCGCAGACCCTCACCGACCGCGAATACCAGATCATGCGCAACGCCTCGCTGGCGGTGCTGCGCGAAATCGGCGTGGAAACCGGCGGCTCCAACGTGCAGTTCGGCATCAACCCGGACGATGGGCGCATGGTGGTGATCGAGATGAATCCGCGCGTGTCGCGCTCCTCGGCACTGGCCTCCAAGGCCACCGGCTTCCCCATCGCCAAGGTGGCGGCCAAGCTGGCGGTCGGCTACACGCTGGACGAGTTGAAGAACGACATCACCGGCGGACGCACCCCGGCCTCGTTCGAGCCGTCCATCGACTACGTGGTCACCAAGATTCCGCGTTTCGCCTTCGAGAAATTCCCCCAGGCCAACGACCGCCTGACCACCCAGATGAAGTCGGTGGGCGAAGTGATGGCCATCGGCCGCACTTTCCAGGAGTCGCTGCAGAAAGCCCTGCGCGGCCTGGAAACCGGCAACGACGGGCTAGACGAGAAATCCGCCGACCGCGACCTGATCGAACGCGAACTGGCCGACCCCGGCCCGGAGCGCATGTGGTATATCGCCGACGCCATGCGCAGCGGCATGACCCAGGAAGAGATTTACGGCCTGACCCATATCGACCCGTGGTTCCTCGCGCAGCTTGAAGACCTGGTGCGGCGCGAGCAGACGCTGAAAGGGCGTAACCTGGACGACATCGGCGTGGCCGAAATGCGTGCCTTCAAGCGCAGCGGTTTTTCCGACCGGCGCTTGGCCCGCCTGCTCCACACCGACCAGCACGCCGTGCGCGCCCTGCGCCACGCCCTCGGCGTGCGCCCGGTGTACAAGCGGGTGGACACCTGCGCCGCCGAATTCGCCACCGACACCGCCTACCAATATTCCACCTACGAGGAGGAATGCGAGGCCGCCCCGACCAACAACAAGAAGATCATGGTGTTGGGCGGCGGTCCCAACCGCATCGGCCAGGGCATCGAATTCGACTACTGCTGCGTGCATGCCGCGCTGGCGATGCGCGAGGACGGTTACGAGACCATCATGGTCAACTGCAACCCGGAAACCGTCTCCACCGATTACGACACTTCCGACCGCCTGTATTTCGAGCCGCTGACTTTGGAAGACGTGCTGGAAGTGGTGCACGTCGAAAAACCTGCCGGGGTGATCGTCCAGTACGGCGGACAAACCCCGCTCAAGCTGGCGCGCGACCTGGAGGCTAACGGCGTGCCGATCATCGGCACCACGCCGGACATGATCGACGCCGCCGAAGATCGCGAGCGCTTCCAGAAACTGCTGCACGAGCTCAATCTCAAGCAGCCGCCCAACCGCACCGCGCGCAACCCGGAAGACGCCATCCGCCTCGCCGAGGAAATCGGCTACCCGCTGGTGGTGCGTCCCTCCTACGTGCTGGGCGGACGGGCGATGGAAATCGTCCACCAGCAAAGCGACCTCGAACGCTACATGCGCGAGGCGGTGAAGGTTTCCAACGAATCGCCGGTGCTGCTCGACCGCTTCCTCAACGACGCCATTGAAGTCGATGTCGATGCCATCTGCGACGGCACCGACGTGCTGATCGGCGGCGTGATGGAGCACATCGAGGAAGCCGGCGTGCATTCCGGCGACTCGGCCTGCTCGCTGCCGCCCTACAGTCTCTCTGTCGCCCTGCAGGATGAGTTGCGCCGCCAGACCGTGCTGATGGCCAAGGGCCTCAACGTGGTCGGACTGATGAACGTCCAGTTCGCCATCCAGGGTGAGACTGTGTATGTGCTGGAAGTGAACCCGCGCGCCTCGCGCACCGTGCCCTTCGTCTCCAAGGCGGTCGGCATGCAGCTCGCCAAAATTGCCGCGCGCTGCATGGCCGGACGCACTCTCAAGGAACAGGGCATCACCCACGAAATCAAGCCGCCCTATTTCTCGGTGAAGGAGGCGGTCTTCCCCTTCATAAAGTTCCCCGGCGTGGATACCATCCTCAGCCCGGAAATGAAATCGACCGGCGAAGTGATGGGGGTGGGCAACAGCTTCGCCGAGGCCTTCATCAAATCGCAGATGGCGGCGGGCGTCAAACTGCCGAAGTCCGGACGCGCCTTCATCAGCGTGCGTGGCGCGGACAAGGAACGGGTAGTGGACATCGCGCGCAGCCTCGCCGCCCTTGGCTTCCAGTTATGTGCCACCAAGGGCACGGCGGCAGCGCTGAATGCCGCAGGACTCACGGTCAGCTCCGTGCACAAGGTGCAGGAAGGCCGTCCGCACGTTGTCGACATGATTAAAAACGGCGAGATCAACTTCATCGTCAACACCGTCGAGGGCAAACGCGGCGTGCACGACTCCTACGTGATGCGCAACGCCGCCCTGCAAAACAAGATCACCTATTACACCACCCTGGCCGGTGCGCGCGCCGCCTGCGTCGGCATGAGCCACATGCAGGAACTGCAAGTATTCGACTTGCAGGGGCTGCATCGCCGCCTGGGTTGAAAAAGCACTGAATCAGGAAGGAACCCGCAAGCCATGAGCAAAGTCCCCCTCACACTGACCGGCGCCGAGTTGCTGCGCCAGGAACTACATAATCTGAAAACCGTCGAGCGCCCCAGCGTCATCGCGGCCATCGCCGAAGCGCGCTCGCACGGCGACCTTTCGGAAAATGCCGAATATGACGCTGCCAAGGAGCGCCAGAGTTTCGTCGAAGGACGTATCGCCGAGGTCGAGGGCAAGCTCGCCAACGCCCAGATCATCGACCCGAAGCTGCTCGACGCCGACGGGCGCTGCGTCTTCGCCGCCACCGTGGACCTGGAAGACCTGGAAAGCGGCGAGAAAGCCACCTACCAGATCGTCGGCGACGACGAAGCCGACATCAAGCAGGGCAAAATTTCCATCAGCTCCCCGATTGCCCGCGCCCTGATCGGAAAATTCGCCGGCGATGTGGCCGAAGTACAGGCCCCAGGCGGCATCCGCGAGTATGAAATACTGGATGTCAGGTACGCCTGACCTTCCTGATTGACGGCGAAGGGGAATAACCGTGCCGGATGAACAGCAGATATTCCTCGGACGCCAGCCGATACTCGACCGTCACCAGAACATCGTCGCCTACGAGCTGCTGTTTCGCGCCGGTCTCACCGCCGGGGCCAATATCCGGGACGACATGCACGCCACGGCGCACGTCATCACGCGCGCCTTCACCGAACTGGGTATTTCCGCCGTGCTCGGCAAGCATCCGGGCTTCATCAACGTCCATGGCGAACTGCTGCTCTCGGACCTGCTGGAACTGCTGCCGCGCGACAAGGTGGTGATCGAGCTGCTGGAAACCATCGAGGTCACGCCGCAGATCATCGAACGCTGCCGGCAACTGAAAGCCATGGGGTTTACCCTGGCGCTGGACGATTACACTTCGGACGACCCGCAATTCGAAGCCCTGCTCGGCCTGGTTGACGTCATCAAGATCGATTATCCGCTGGTCGACAAGGCGCGCCTGCCCGAGATCGTGCGCCGCCTGAAGCGCTGGCCGGTAAAGCTGCTGGCGGAGAAGATCGACGACCACGCACAGGCCGAATTGTGCCTGAACCTGGGTTTCGACCTGTTCCAGGGATACTTCTACGCCAAGCCGGTGATTCTCACCGGCAAGCGTGCCGACCCTTCCCGCCTGGCTCTGTTGCGCCTGCTCGGCCTGGTGCTGGGGGATGCGGAGGCCAAGGAAATCGAGCTGATTTTCAAGCACGACCCTTCCTTGAGCTACAAACTGCTGCAACTGGTCAACTCGGTGGCCACCGGCTTGCCGCAGAAAATCGATTCCCTGCGCCACGCCATTGTCATCCTCGGACAACGCCAGTTGCAACGCTGGCTGCAATTGCTGATGTTCGTTCCCAACGACGGACAGACCGGCAACCCCCTGCTGCAACTGGCGGCCACGCGCGGCAAGCTGATGGAACTGCTGGCGCAGGCGCAGGCCGAAGGCGACCGCAATTACCAGGATCGCGCCTTCATCGCCGGCATCCTCTCGTTGCTCGACACCCTGATGGGTCTGCCCATGGAAGAGGTCACGGCGCAGATCAACCTCGCGCCGGACGTGCGCCAGGCGCTGCTGGAACGCCAGGGAGCGCTGGGAGAATTGCTTGATCTCACGGAAAAGATCGAACTGGGGGATTTCGACGCCGCCTATACCCTGCTCGCCGCTGCCGGTCTGGAACCTGCCGACCTGTTGCAAGCGCAAATGACCGCGATGAACTGGGCCAACGACCTGACCAAGACCACTAGCTAACCGGCGTGCAGCCCCGGAATCAGGCTGGCCATTTCGCGGTCGGTTTTCATGATGTGCTCGACCAGCCAGGCGTTGAGATAAGCCACCAGTTCCGCCAGTTCCGCGGGGGTGACCGGGCGGGCACGAAATGTCGCCACTTTTTCCGTGAAGGCGCGGTGCTCGTCGAGATGCCGTGCGATATGCCCGCCATATTCCGCCGATTTTTTCATCATGGCCTCTTCCGTGCCGAAGTGAAACAGCGCATAGGCCGCCAGTTGAGGCAATAGCTCTTGCAGGGCCTGCTCCTGCCTGCCGGCGAGATGCGCGGCTTCGAGATCGTTAATGATGTCGATCAGTTCCTGGTGTTGCAGATCGACCTGGCGGATACCGGTGGCCAGCGACAGATTCCATGTGAGCGGCATGATGATAATTTCCGTGCGGAAAAAAAGAGTGACTTGTCATTAGCGTGCGCGAATTTGGCTTAGAATACCACGCCTTCGACCAAATTCCGGCTTCGCCCACCTTGAATACGCCCTTTCTGCAACGCATCAAACGCCACGTACTGTGGTTGCTGATCGCCTTTTTGGCGGCGATTTCCTTTTTTGCGGCGCGCAATCTGGTGGAAAAAACCCAGGAACGCGACAATGCGCGCACCATCCGCATGTGGACGGAAAACAGCGTCGCCCTGAGCCGTCTGGCGCATGAATTGCAACGCGAGCGGGGCATGTCCAGCGGCTTGATTGCCTCGCACGGCAGCCAGTTTGCCGCCGCCCTGCAAACCCAGCATGCGCTCACCGACCGCGCCCTGGAACGGGTGCGTGATGCAAAGCGCGACCTCCCGCCTGAGGCTCACCCCCAGGCGGCGGGACTCGAACTGATCCTCGGCGATCTGGCGCAACTTCCCCGGCTACGGGCGGCGATCATCGACTTGCGGATTTCCCGCGACGCGGCGGTGGACCGCTACAACGAACTGATTGCCCCCCTCTTCAACCATCTGCTGGCCACCATGAGCGTGGGGCGCACGGGCTGGATATACCGCCAGCAGATGGCTTTCGTGTTTTTCCTGCAAGCCAAGGAAATGGCGGGACAGGAACGCGCCCTGCTGACGGCCATGCTGTCTTCCAACGATTTCAGCGCGGCGCGCATGTCGGCGTTCCACCGCATCAAGGCGGTGGAACTGGCACGCCAGGAAAAATTCATGCAACTCGCCGACGAGGAGCAGCGGGCGGGTTATCGCCGGATACTGGCACAGCCGCATGCCGGCGCGGCGGAACGCATCCGCCGCTGGGTCATCGCGGTGGGCGCCAGCGGGGAAAAACCGGTGGCCCTGGCCTTCAGCGCGGCGCAATGGTTCGACCTGTCCTCGCGCAAGATCGACGCGCTGGGACACTTCGAAAACACCTTGCACACGCGCCTGCTGCACAGCGCACAGGCGCTGGAGGCACGGGCGCAAGCCGAATTGCAGGTGAATGCCCTGGCGGTGGTGGTTTCCTTTCTGCTCGCCGCCGTATTGTTGTGGCAGGTATGGCGCGGCAAGGATTTCGCGGAAAAAAACCTGCACCTGGCGGCTGCCGTATTCGACAACAGCGTGGAGTCCATCCTTATCGCCGATACCGATTCGAACCTCGTCGAAGTCAACCGGGCCTTTACGCGCATTACCGGCTACACCCGTGAGGAAGCGCTCGGACAGAACCCGCGCCTGTTCAAGTCGGGGCGCCACGACCAGCGCTTTTATCAAGCTATGTGGGCGGCTATCCTGAAGGACGGCAGTTGGGAAGGCGAAATCTGGAATCGGCGCAAGGACGGGGAAATCTACCCGGCGCTGCTGTCCATTGTCGCAGTCAAGGGCAACAAGGGCGAGACTACGCACTACATCGCCATGATCGTCGATCTGAGCAAGCACAAGGAAACCGAGGCGTTGCTGGAACAGTTGCGCACCTTCGACGCGCTTACCGGCCTGCCCAACCGCGATGCCTGGCACTCGGTGGTGGATCAGGCGGTGGTCAGCGCAAAACGCAACACGGGGGGCTTCGCCCTGCTCGACATCGGCCTGGACCGTTTCAAGGTCATCAATGAATCGCTGGGGCATGCCAGCGGCGACAAGGTGCTGGTCGCCGTTGCCGAAAAGATCAAGCTGGCGCTGCGCCGCCACGACGTTGCCGTGCGCGCCGGCGGCGACCGTTTCGCCATCCTGCTGCCGGACATGACCGACGCGCGCGACATCGGCACTTTCTGCGAGCGCCTGCTGGCCGCCTTCGCCCAGCCCGTGGCGGTGGAGGGCAGCCCCCTGCACCTCTCGCTCAGTGTCGGCGTGGCGCTTTACCCCGGCGACGGCGAGGACACCCGCGCTTTGCTGAGAAACGCCGAGACCGCCTTGTACCGCGCCAAGGACGAGGGGCGCGGCGGCTACAAATTCTATTCGGCGGAAATGAACGCCGCCAGCGCCCGCTTGCTGGCGCTTGAACAGATGATGGGCGAAGCCCTGGAGCGCGGCGAATTCCGGGTGGTCTACCAGCCGCAAGTCCGGGCAGCGGATGGCCGCATGATCGGCGTGGAGGCGCTGTTGCGCTGGCATAACCCCGAACTGGGCATGATCTCGCCGGTGCAGTTTATCCCCATCGCCGAAGCCACCGGACTGATCGTACCCATCGGCGAATGGGTGTTGCGCGAATCCTGCCGTCAGGCGCGGCGCTGGCGCGAGCTGTTCGGTGCCGACGTGCCGGTTGCGGTCAACCTGTCGGCGCGCCAGTTCCGCAGTGAAAACCTGCTGGCCACCGTGCAGCACGCCCTCAACGATGCCATTCTGCTGCCCAGCCTGCTGGAACTGGAAATCACCGAAGGCCTGCTGATGCACGATCCCGCCGGCGCCTCCGCCATTCTCGACGATTTGCGCCACATGGGCGTCAAGGTGGCGCTGGACGATTTCGGCACCGGCTATTCGTCGCTGGCCTACCTGAAAAACTTCTCGCTCGACCGCTTGAAGCTCGACCGCGCCTTCGTCAAGGACCTGCCATATGACGAAAGCGACAAGGCCATCGCCCGCGCCGTCATCGCGCTGGGCCACAACCTGGGCATGGAAGTGCTGGCCGAGGGGGTGGAAACCCAGGAACAGGGCGATTTCCTCGCCGCCGCCGGTTGCGACGTGTTCCAGGGCTATTTCTACGGACGCCCGCTGGATGCCGGGCAGATTGAAGAAAACCTCCGCACCGGGAAACTCATCCTACCCTGAAGCGTTTTCATCCCGAGCCAGCGGCACCCGCAAGCGCATTTCAGCGCCGCCTTCGATATTGCGTGCGTCGATTAGGCCATCCATGTGATCCATGATCAGGCGCGACATGTAAAGGCCGATGCCGGTGCCCTTTTCCTTGGTGGTGAAATAAGGCTCGAAGATGCGCGGCAGCACGTCATCCGGAATGCCGCCACCGTTGTCGCGCACCGTCACCACCCCCATGCCGTCTTCCTCAGCCAGAGTCAGGCTGACTTCTCCGCCGCCGCGCCGCTGGGCCAGTATGGCGTCGCGCGCATTGGAGAGGACATTGAGCAACACCTGTGCAAACTCGTTGGCATAGCCCTGCACCTGCAAGGGCACCATGTTTTCCAGGCGAATCGCCACGCCGTGGCTGCGGAAGCTGGCCTCCACCAGCCCCAGCGCGTCATGCGCCGATTGCGCCAGGCCGAAGGGCGCCTTTGCGCGGTTTGGGCGAAAGAAGTTGCGGAAATCGTCGATGGTGGTGGACATATTCTGGATCAGGCGATTGCCGTCTTCCGCAAATTTTTCCAGGGTCTCCTGGTTCAGTTCGCCGTAGTCCCAGGAATCCTTGACGTTCGCCAGCAGCAAGCCCAGGGCGTTGAGCGGCTGGCGCCACTGGTGCGCGATATTGCCGATCATCTCGCCCATCGCTGCCAGACGCGATTGGTGTACCAGCATGCGCTCCTGCGCCATGTTCCTTTCCACCTGTTCTGCCACCTGCTGTTCCAGGCTTTCGTTCAGGCGTTTCAGCTTCGCCTCGGTCTTCTTCAGGTAGCGGATGTCGTGAAAGGCCACCACCGTACCGGATACCGCCCCCTCGCGCCACAGTGGCGTGGAGATCATGGCCACCGGCAGCGCGGCGCCTTCGCGCGTCCACAGCACCTCTTCGCCACGGAAATCCTGCCCCTCCCGGTTGAGCAACTCGGTGGCGCATTCCGCTGCGGGATAGTAAGAACCGTCGGGGCGGCTGTGATGAAACAGCTCGTGTCCGCGCCGCCCGAGCATTTCCACTTCGCTCCAGCCCAGCAGATTTTGCGCTTCCGGATTGGCGAAGGTGATATTGCCCGCGCTGTCCAGCACCACCACCCCTTCCCCGAGCGTGGCGGTGATTTCCGCCAGGCGCATCTCGTTCTCGTGCGAAGCCCGGGTCATGCGCACAGCCAGTTCCGTGGCGCGGGCGCGCCCGGCGGCCAGCGCGTGCGTCACCAAGAACAGCAGCAGACTGATGGATAGCCCGGCCAGCAGCACCATGAAAGGGCGACGGCTGTAGACCACCGCCTCGAACGTCGGGCGCGAGGAGATTTCCAGCGTCCATGCGTGCCCGAAAACCGGCAGCGCCTCGACGTGCAGCAGGCGGGGCTGACGGCGCGGGCCGGGCAGGGCGCGCGAGCCGTCGCTGTCATACATTTCGCGTTGTGGGTCGGCACCCGCGCCGTCGAAGATTTCCAGATCGACATCCTTGTCCTTCTGCCCCAGCAGGCCGCGCATGAAATCGTTCATGCGAAACGGGGCGTAGACCCAGCCCACCAGCGCCGCGCGGCGCGACTCCACGGTCAGGGGCCAGCTATCCGGCCGGTACAACGGCGCATACATGAGGAAACCGGCCTGCACATCTTTTTCGGTTTCCTGCACCAGCGTCACCTTGCCGCTAATGGCGCTTTTTCCGCTGTCACGCGCGCGGCTCATCGCTATATTGCGCACCGGCTCGGAAAACATGTCGTAGCCGAAGGCGCGCTGGTTGCGCCAGTCGAAGGGTTCCAGATAGATGATGGAAGAATAGCTTGTGCGCGTGCCCGGCGGACGGATCTGGTAGCCGGGGAACCCCTCGCGGCGGATGCGCTGTTCGTGGCTATCCTTATCCTGCGCGGGCACCAGCAGGGAAAAACCTATGCCCTGGATGCCGGGGAAACGCTCCTGAATGCTCAGGTTGTCCACAAAACTGCGCCATTCCTTGCGCGATACTTCCTGCGATGCGGCAAAAAGTCCCACGCCGCTTCGCAGCACCTGTTCGTAGGCCAGCAGGCGATCCTGCAAGCTCTGGCGGATTTCGTTGACGCGGAACTGGAAGCGCTCGCGCGCCACCCGCTCGTCGCTCTCGCGTGCCAGATGCCAGCCCCACGCCGTGGCGGACAGCGACACGGCCAGTACAGCCCACGCCACCCAGGTCACACGCAGGCGCGGAAAACGGAATGATGCGGTAAAACCGGCGGGGGATGGGGGAGCGGGCAACATATGCACACATCATACTGAGATGCGGTGATTTTTCCAATTATCTGCGCAAGAAGGCCCGCGTAGAATGTGACCACTCTTTAGCAAGGTAGGCTCATCATGCAAGCGCGCATCCGTGAATTGAAGGCGCGCCTGCGCATTGCCGCTTAACGCCCCCGCTCATCTCCCCACAACAGTTTGTGCAATTGCACTTGCAGGCGCACAGGCAGATGGTCGCGCAGTATCCATTCGGCCAGTTGCTTCGGCTCCAGGCTGCCGTGGACGGCGGAAAACAGAACCGGGCACTTGTCCGCAAGATGCTTGTCGTGCACGACGGCGCACGCCCACAGGTAATCCGTCTCATCGCACAGGACGATCTTGATTTCATCGCGAGGGGTGAGTGCCGCCAGGTTCTGCCAGCTGTTTTTGTCCACCTCGCCGGAACCGGGGGTCTTGATGTCGAGAATGCGCGACACGCGCGCATCCACATCACTAATGTCCAGTGCGCCGCCGGTTTCCAGCGATACGGAATAGCCTGCGTCACACAGGGCGGTGAGCAGCGGGAGGCAGTTTTTTTGCACCAGCGGTTCGCCGCCGGTGACAGTGACGTAATGGGGAGAAAAATCGGCGACCTGCGCCAGAACCTGCGCCAGGGTAAGCGGTTCGCCGCCCTCGAAGGCATGCTGGGTATCGCAGTAGCTGCAACGCAAGGGGCAACCGGTGAGCCGGATGAAAACGGTGGGCAAACCGGCCCGCGCCGTCTCGCCCTGCAATGAGTAGAAAATCTCGCTGACGCGCAGGAGCGGCGCGCAGGCCGGTGCAGTCATCGCAAATTGTTAAGGCGTTTCTTCGCCAGGTCGGCGGCGTTGCTGACGGGGTGTTTCGCCACCAGTTCTTCCAGCGTGCGCCGCGCGGCGGCGGCATCTCCCATGCCCAGCTGGCAACTGGCTACGTTGAGCATGGCATCCGGCACCTTGGGGCTGGCGGGATGATCGCCGATGAGTTTCTGCTGGCTGGCGATAGCGTTCCGGTAATCGCGCAGATTGAAGTGCGAGTTGCCGATCCAGTAATGGGCGCTAGGCGTCAGCGGGCTGCCGGGGTAGGTGATGACGAAACGCTGAAAGGCGACGATGGCGTCCGGGTAGTTGCCGGATTTGAACAGGTTGAGCGCGGCTTCGTAAACCCGGCTTTCATCCGCCGGATTGACGGTGGGCGGCAACGCCTGCAATACCGGGACCGGCATGGGCTGGACCGTTGTGCCGGAAGAAGGCGGGGCAAGCCCCTGAGGGTCTGCGACAGGCGCGGCGGCGGGCTCCCGTGCGCCCGACTCCAGCTTGCGCAGGCGCCCGTCCAGATCGACATAGAGGTCGCGCTGGCGTTTCTGCGTGGTCTGGATGTCGTGCGCGTAGACTTCGTTCTGGCCCTGCAGACGGCTCAGTTCGGATTTCAGGGCATCCAGTTGCGACACCAGGTCCATCATCCCCTGGCTTTGTGTGCGCGCCAGGTTTTCCGCCGCTGCCAGACGGGCGTCCAGCGTCCGCACCTGCTGCTCCAGCGCAGTGATTTTCCGGTGCGCCTCGTCATCGGAAAACAGTCCGGCAATACACCACTGGCTGCTTCCCAGCAACAACAGGGCAACGGCGGCGCGGCGCACGATTATTCGCCCTGGTAGACGAGGTCGCTGCGGCGGTTTTCCTTCCAGCAGGATTCGTCGTGACAGGTGGCGCGCGGCTTTTCCTTGCCGAAGCTCACCGTCTCGATCTGTTTTTCGCCCACGCCCAGCACGCTCATGATCTTGCGCACGCCTTCGGCGCGCTTGTGGCCCAGAGCGATGTTGTATTCGCGGCTGCCGCGCTCGTCGCAGTTGCCGATGACGACCACGTTGGCGCTCGGGGTGCTGCTCAGATATTTGGCATGCGCTTCGACCATGGGTTTGAATTCGTCCTTGACGTCATACTTGTCCAGATCGTAATAAACGCTGCGCTTGGACAGGATGTTGGCCGGATCCTTGAGCGGGTTGAGCTGCGCGCCGCTCACCCCTTGGGAATCAGCCCCCTGGGTTTGCGCGCTATCCGTGCTCGCTACCGGCGCGCGGGATTCCACCGGTGCCATCGGCTGTTCTTTCACGTCCGTGCTGGAACACGCTGCCAGCAGGCTGACCAACAACATACTGAATACAATTTTTTTCACGCCATTTCTCCTGAAGTTTTTTTAAAAAAGAATTACCGATTTTTCAACAAGGGGCCCCAGGCCGGTTCCCGCACGTCGCCTGCCCGCGTGGTCAGGCGCTGTTTCACCCGGCCATCGCTGGAAACCGCCGCCAACACGCCGCGCCCGCCGATTTCCGTGGCATACAGAATCATCTTGCCGTTGGGCGCGAAGGTGGGGGACTCGTCCTTGCGCGTGTTGGTCAGCACCTGCACCTGCCAGGTCGCCATGTCCTGCACCGCAATATTGAAAGTCGAGCTATTGGCGCGCTGCACGAAGACAAAACTCTTGCCGTCCGGCGCATGGCGCGGCGTGACGTTGTAGCTGCCGTCGAAAGTCAGGCGCGTGGCGTCGCCGCCGCCGACTGCGATACGGTAAACCTGCGGGCTGCCGCCACGGTCGGAGGTGAAAACGAGGTGCCTGCCGTCCGGCGAAAAATTCGGCTCGGTGTCGATGCCGGAACTGCGCGTCAAACGCTGCACGCCGCTACCGTCGGCGTTGATGGTGTAAATCTGGGTATTGCCGTCCTTGGTCAGCGCCACCGCCAGCCTCTGGCCGTCCGGCGACCAGGCCGGTGCGCTGTTGTTGCCCTTGAACTGCGCGACCGCGCGGCGCGCGCCGTTGAGCAGGGACTGCACGTAGACGATGGGCTTCTTGCGCTCGAAGGAAACATAGGCCAGGCGCGTGCCGTCGGGCGACCAAGCTGGGGAAATAATGGGTTCGTTGGAGGCCAGCACCGTCTGTTCGCCGTGACCGTCGGCATCGGACACCTGCAATTCGTAGCGCGAACCGGTTTTGACGATGTAGGCGATCTTGGTGCTGAACACGCCGATGTCACCGGTCAGTTTTTCGTAAACGATGTCGGCGATCTTGTGCGCGGTAAGACGCAATTCCGCGGGCGTCACCACGTAGCCGAAGGCCGCCAGCGATGTTTGCTTGAGCGTGTCGAGCAGATGGAAACGCACTTCCACCTTGCCGTCCGGGCGCGGCATCGTGCTGCCGACCAGCACGGCCTCGGCACCGCGCGTGCGCCAATCGGCGTAATTGACCTCGCGCGGGTCGCTGGGCTGCGGGTTGGCGAAGGAGGGATCGACCAGCCGGAACAGGCCGCTGCGCTGCAAATCCGCCGCGATGATGGCGGAAAGCGGCTGCGGCAAGGCTTTTTCAGCGGAAAAAGGGACAATGGAAACCGGGATCTGGTTGGCGCCGCTGCCGACGATTTCAATGGTCAGGGCGCTGGCGTACCCGGCTACCGGCAGCACAAACGCCAGCATCACAACGAGACGGAAAAAACGGATTGCGTTCTGCAACAACTTGGTTTCCTTCAAAAAAACTGGCGCATTATAGCATATCGCCGCAGCAAGTCTCATTCGATGGGACGAAATTTCAGCCTTTGCTCGCGGAAGGTTTCAAACAGGCCGCTATCCGCGGGCGGTAGCGGCAAGGGCGAGGACTTGCGGATGGCTCGTTCCACGGCGCTGTCGTAAGCCGCATTGCCGCTGCTCCTGAGCATTCTCACGTTAATGATCTCCCCGGTAGGGATCAGCGTAACCTCGAATTCCGCCTCGGGATTGCCTACTATGTTCGGCGGCATGACGAGGTTGCTACGGATCTTGTCGCGGATCTGGCCGCTGTAGCGCGCCATCTCGCTGGTGCGCGCCGCGGCCTGAGCGCGCTGCTGCGTTTCGGCGATCTGCGCATTCTGCCGTTCACGGTCTTCCCTCGACTGACGTTCGAATTGCTCGCGAAGTTCCCGCTCTTCCCTTTTTTTCTGCTCTTCCTGTTCCCGCCTTTTCCGTTCCATATCCTGCGTGCGCTTTTCTTCGCGGAGTTTTTCCTCCTTGAGCTTTTCTTCCTTCTTGCGCTTTTCCTCCTCGGCCTTCTTCAGGGAGATGTCCGCTTTGGGGGGCTTGGGTTCAGGCTTGGGTTCAGGCTTGGGTTCAGGTTTCGGCTCCGGCTTAGGTGGTTCCGGCTCCGGCTTGGGCTTGGGCGGTTCCGGCTCGGGGGGTTCTGGTTTGGGCGGCGGAGGTGCCGTCTCGGCCTTGGGCAGGCTGTTCCACAACTCGGCCACCACCGGTGCCGGTTCGTGGTTTTGCCAATCGACGCCGAACATCAGCACGCCGATAAACGCCACATGCACCAGCACCGCCAGAATGATCGCCGGGATGCGTCCCGGATTGTGCCGCGCCTGCGCCATCAGTCGGCCCTGGGTTTGGCCAGCAAACCGACCTTCTTGACCTGGTTTTGCTGCAATACGTCCATCACCTTGATGACTTCCTCATAGCGCACGCTCTTGTCGGCGGAAATCACCACCGGCTGCTCGGGGTTGCGCGCCTGATGCGCCTTGACCGCCTCGACCAGTTCAACACGCGACACCCGCTGCTCGGTGGCGGATTTCGCGCGGTCGCGCAGGCGCAGGGTGTTGTCGCTGCGGATTTCGATTTCCAGCGGCATCTCCGGCGGCTTGAGCGCCTGGCCGACGCTGGGCAGTTCGATCTGGCCGGGGTTGATGAGCGGCGCGGTGACCATGAAGATAATGAGCAAGACCAGCATCACGTCGATGTAGGGCACGACGTTGATCTGGTTCATGAAGCGGCGGGATTTTCTGAGTCGCATTTCAGGCCGTGGGCGCCGCCTGGCGTTGCAGGATATTGGAAAACTCTTCGATGAAGCTCTCGAAGCGCGTGGCCAAACGGTCGATGTCGTGCGCGTAATGGTTATACGCCAACACCGCCGGAATTGCCGCGAACAAGCCCATCGCCGTAGCGATCAACGCTTCGGCGATGCCCGGCGCGACTTGCGCCAGGGTGGCCTGCACCACGCTGGACAGGCCGCGGAAGGCGTTCATGATGCCCCACACGGTGCCAAACAACCCGATGTACGGGCTGACCGAGCCGACCGAGGCGAGAAACGCCAGCCCCGCCTCCAGGAAATCCAGTTCGCGCTGGTAAGCGGCCTTCATGGCGCGGCGCGTGCCTTCCATGATGGCCGTGTTGTCCAGCCGCCCCTGGCGTTTCAGCTTGAGAAATTCGCGAAAACCGGCCTCGAAGATCTTTTCCATGCCCATCACGGTCTGCCGCCCGGAGGTGGTGCGCTGATAGAGGTTGGCCAGATCGGCACCGCTCCAGAACTCCTCCTCGAAACGGTCGGTATGTTTCACCGCGTGGCGGATGGCGAACATCTTCTGAAAAATGGTCCACCACGACATCAGCGAAGCCAGCAGCAATAGCAGCATGACGCCCTGCACCAGCAGGCTGGCGTTGAGGATCAGGCTGAGAAAAGATAAATCCTGGGTGACGTTCACGTGTTTTCTTCCATTTTTTCTTTGATCGCCAGTGGAATTTCCACCGGCCTGAAACTTTGTCCATTGACACAAACGATCTTGACGCGCGCCGCGACCAGCACCTCGGCACCGCGTGTCGCCGTCTGGTCCAGCTCCATCCAGCTGCGCCCCTTGCCGTGAACCCTGACCGTTACGACCAGCGTATCGTTGAAGCGCGCGGGACGCAGATAGTCAATCTCCACCCGGCGCACCACGAAGAGGACATTATAGTCGCGCAGCAGTTCCGTTTGTTCGAAACCCAACGCGCGCAGCCATTCGGTGCGCGCCCGTTCGAGAAATTTAAGGTAGTTGGCGTAATACACCACGCCACCGGAATCGGTGTCCTCGTAGTAGACGCGCACCGGCCAGACAAAGGCCGCGTCGGCAATCGAGTAGGCGTAGATGCGCGGGCGTGACGCCATGCGTGACGGGAAAAGCGCTTCACTCACTGGCGCGATCCTCAAGGGCGGACTCGATGAGATGCCGTTCCCTTTCGATCTCCCGCCGGAGCTGCTCTTCCGTCGGCAGGTTGGGCAGGTATTTTGAGGCAAAAATCTGCTTGTTCTCGTTCAGGATCGAGTATTTGGCCACTGCCTCGCTTTTGTCCGAACACAGCAACAGCCCAATGGTGGGGTTGTCACCGGGGATTTTAAACTGGTCTTCGTAGAGCCGGACATAGCCGTCCATCTGCCCAACATCGGCATGGGTCAGCTTGCCCATTTTCAGATCCAGCAGCAGGAAGCACTTCAGGACGTAGTTGTAGAAAACCAGATCAACATAGAAATCGTCGTCACCGAAGCGGATATGCTTTTGCCGGGCAACGAAAGAAAACCCCTTGCCGAGTTCCAGCAGGAAGTTTTGCAGGTTGTCGATAATGGCCTGTTCGAGTCTGCTTTCATGCAGTTCTTGGGAATCGGGCAGCCCCAGAAACTCCAGCACCATCGGTGACTTGAGCAGGTGGGATGGCTCAACCCGTTCGCCGGGCAGCCGCTCCCTGCCTTCTGGCAGCAGCCCCTGCTCGCCGCGATTAACAACAATCCGGTCGTAATAGAAACTGTGAATCTGCCTTTCCAGTTGCAGCTTCGACCAGCCGCATTCAGCGGCTTCCCGCTCGTAGAAATCGCGGGCGGCCACATTTTCCACCCGCATCAGGGCGCGGTAATGCGACCAGGTGAGTTGGGGCGAGAAACCATGCGGAGATTCGCTACCTGCTGGGTAGCTTTTCATCAACTGGGTCAAGTCTCCACTCGTCGGGTGATGAATTGATCCCGCATCCGCTGGGGAGATTTTGGAAAATTCTATCCCTGATGGGGACATTTTCCCCGTATCTCCAGATT
The DNA here is from genome assembly GCA_964527565.1 of uncultured Sulfuricella sp. Lineage (GTDB taxonomy): Bacteria > Pseudomonadota > Gammaproteobacteria > Burkholderiales > Sulfuricellaceae > JAGXQV01. The sequence goes on from CAZGOY010000022.1 coordinate 20,686, forward strand.
CTCTCCCCGACGGGGATAGAATTTGGATTCGATCAGAATAGACCCGATAAAACAGCCTGAACTTCCAAAGCGTTTGCGCAGAAAACCCTTTTCCATACCGTGCCGTCAGTCGAGACGACAGTTCTTCGACAACCTGCTTTCCATACTCCGCCCGCCCCTCGCCCCCCTGCAATTCCTCGACAATCTCGCGCCCGATAAACCAGTAGGCCAGCACCATATTGGTGTTGACCGCCCGGACAACATTACCCCGTGCCTGCTCAAGGATGGATACGACGCGCCCGAAGAGCGCGTCCGGCTGCTCGGCAGGAGGCGAAGCCCCTTCCGCAAACCTCACGGCCACAACTCCCCGCTTTTTTCTCCGCCCGCCAACCCGAAATGACGATACGCCAGCTCGGTCGCCACCCGCCCGCGCGGCGTGCGCATCAGGTAGCCCTGCTGGATCAGATAAGGCTCCAGCACATCTTCGATGGTGTCGCGCTCCTCGCCGATGGCGGCGGCGAGATTTTCCACCCCCACCGGCCCGCCGGCGAATTTCTGCAACACCGTGAGCAGCAGTTTCCGGTCCATCACGTCGAGCCCGATCTTGTCGACATCCAGCATGGTCAGCGCGGCATCGGCCACCTCGCGCGTCACCTTGCCGTCGGCCTTGACCTCGGCGTAATCGCGCACGCGCCGCAACAGGCGGTTGGCGATGCGCGGCGTGCCGCGCGAACGGCGCGCCATTTCCAGCGCCCCCTCTTCGACCAGCTCGACCCCCAGCAAACGCGCCGAACGGGTGACGATGATTTTCAGTTCCTCGTGGGTATAAAACTCCAGCCGCGCCACGATGCCGAAACGGTCGCGCAGGGGATTGGTCAGCATCCCGGCGCGCGTGGTGGCGCCGACCAGGGTGAAGGGCGGCAAATCGAGCTTTACCGAACGCGCCGCCGGCCCTTCGCCGATCATGATGTCGAGCTGGTAGTCTTCCAGCGCGGGATAAAGGATTTCCTCGACCACCGGGGAAAGCCGGTGGATTTCATCGATGAACAGCACATCGTTGGGTTCGAGGTTGGTCAGCAGCGCGGCCAAGTCGCCGGGGCGCTCCAGCACCGGCCCGGAGGTGGAACGCAGGTTGACGCCCATCTCGCGCGCGATGATGTGCGCCAGCGTGGTCTTGCCCAGCCCCGGCGGGCCGAACAGCAACACGTGGTCGAGCGCCTCGGCGCGCTGCTTCGCCGCCTGGATGAAGATTTCCAGTTGCCCGCGCGCCTTTTCCTGGCCGATGTATTCATCCAGCAACTTGGGGCGGAGCGCGCGCTCCGCCTCCTCTTCGCGATGGGAAATCGGTGCCGCGCCGACCAGGCGCGGGGCGGGCTTGAGGGAATCGGTTTCGATCATGGTGAGGGGTTACTGATATTCCTTGAATGCTGCGCTCAGTGCGCTGAACGATGAAGGTTGGTATTTCTCGAAATTTTCCTGATCGACAAATACAAAACCATACTTCACGCCATGTTGTATCCGGTTGATGTCCTCGCACCACTGCTTGAGCCGCGCCATTTTCAACGGCACATCCAAGTCTTCCTGCCCCTTGGTTTCGACTATATAAACTTCCTGTCCGGGCAATTTCACCATGAAGTCCGGGTAGTAGTTGGAAATGTCGCCACCAGCATCTACATAGTCCAGCTTGAAATGCACCGCCAGATAATTCTTGGCGTAGGAAACCACGTCGTCACAGCCTTCAAGAAAACCGGCAAACAGCAATTCAAAATGGCTGTCGCCAATTATCTTGTTGAAGATGCTTTTCTTTGGCACAAGGTAGCCCTGATCCTTGGCCACAAAGGGACGGGTTTGGCGCAACTTGATGGAATCGCGGATTTCTGCGTCCCCTTTGTCTCGCACGGTGAGTACGTTAATGGCCTTCTTGAAAGTTTCAATTAAGGTCTTGGTGGCGGCCAGTTCCGACAGGTTGCGCAGGGTATTGGGGTCTTCCAGCTCCACCTGCCGGTCAAACAGTTCATCCCGCACAAATGCCTTGATCTTGCCGTAAAGCACATCGTAGCCGCTGATCAAGCGCAAGTCCTTCATCACTGTCTGCGCGAAATAGCCGATCACGCTACGGTAATCGGCAATGCCCGCTGTATCCAGCACAGTGGTGTGGGTCACCTCGCCGGTGGTGATGTCCTTGAACACGATCTCGCGCTGTTCTTCCTCGCTGAATGTCTGGTAGGCCACCTTGCCATGTTCCAGCGCGCCCGCATCCAGATCGGCCAGGTTCTTGTATTCGCGGTAAACGCGCGGCGTCATCACGGGGATTTCAATGTCCAGCGCCGCGATGTCCTTCTTCCCGTTTTCCTTGTCGATTTCCACCACCAGTGGTGTTTTTGGCGCGGTGCCTTCACCCATCGGCTTGCGTTCCAGCACCACACCCTCGGCCTGGATGGATTCCACAAAATCCATGAAAGCATCGGTGCCCACCACGCTGACGTATTCCTCGATGCCGCCGGGGTACATCTTGCGCAAACCGCGCCCCAGAGTTTGTTCCGGCAGGATGTTGCTCTGCGCGGCATAAGTGCGCAGGCCGACGATGGTGGTGACGTTGCGCACGTCCCAGCCCTCCTTCAGCATCAGCACGGAAACGATCACCTTGTAGGGACTGTCCAGGCTGTCGATGTCGTTGGCCTGCTGGCGCAGCTTTTCCAGTTCTTCCTTGTTCTTGCCGCTCGCCGCCTCGGAAATCTCGCCGTTGTTCTTGGTGTGGATCACCAGCACCGCGCCTTTCAGGTCGGGGTAGTTGCCTTCCAGGAATTCCGCCACGTCATCGCAGTTCTTGGTGTCATCGGTCATCATGAACAGGATGGCCTTCTTGCCCAGCTTCTCGTGTTCGGCATACACCTTGCGCCACTCCACTACGCCCAGGTTGATGTAATCGGCATACTTCTCGGTGTACTTGGCGCTTTGCTTTTTCACCAGTTTGGCGCGGCTGGCGGCATCCGGCAACACAGGATGCTTGACCACGTTTTGCGAGATGGCCTCCACCAGCGGGTAATCGGCCACTGTCTGCACGAATATCGCGCCGTTGTTGTGCTTGGGCGTGGCTGTCACGTCGATTTGCAAACTCAGGGCATCACCTTTCTGCTTGAGGCGATTGTGGATGTCTTCAATGGATTTGAACCACGCCAGGCGGCTGTCGTGGATATGGTGCGCCTCGTCGTTCAACACCATCAGTTCGTCGATGTCGCGCACGATCATGCCCAAGTCGACTTTTGAATCCGTGGTCGCCCCCGTGGGGCGCTTGCCCAGAAAATAGTCCGTCGTATCTTCATCAGCAGGCGAGGGTGGAATATCTTCGCCCGAATAGACCCGGTGAATGTTGGTCAGAAAAATATTGCCGACGGGGTGGGTGATGCGCACCTCATCCTGCACATGCAGGGTAAGCTGGAATTCATCGCGCCAATAGCGCCCATCCACGCCGTTATCCGGCAGAACCGGATCTTCAAAAAAGATGCGCAGCCCCTGGAAATCCTTGTAGATACGATCCAGCACGATGATGTTGGGCGCGATCACCAAAAAGTTGCGTGAAAGCGTGGATTCCGGCTCGTACAGCTTATGAAAATAGCTCCAGGCAAGCACCAGACTCATCACCTTGGTCTTGCCCGCGCCGGTCGCCATCTTCACCACAAAGCGCCGCCAGCTTTCGTCGAACATGCCGCCGGATACCGCCCCACTATGGTCGAAACGCATCAGATCGTACTTGTCCTCGACCCCCACCACGTCAACCAGATAAATAATGGTTTCCAGCGCCTCGCGCTGGGCGAAATAGTATTGAAACTCCGCCATGGAGCCATCGGCTCTCGGCAGCAGGTGCGGGGTCTTGAACCACCAGTTGAGCAGGCTGCGGCTGGTTTCCGTGGCCTTGGCATAGCCGCTGTCGCGCCACGCTTGGATCTGCTTACGCAGTTCCGGCACCAGTGGTGGTAGCAGCTTTTCAAAGCTGGAGGTGCGCAAGGCTTCGTCTGCCGGAAACCAGCGGATAGACGGATCAAGGATGGCGTGAGGGGAGGCCGGAAAATCCTTGTGCAGTGCCATGTTAAGAGAGCAACCGATTATTTGCGGTTATAACGTGGCATCCGCAGCTCTTGAAATCGCCGTCATTTGTTACCAGCGCCAATCCTGTCCGCTGGCATATATCGGCCAAAACTTGGTCATTAAAATCGGAATCTCCTGTCGCATACACGTCAATCACTGAGTCGATCGCCAAGGCTTCGAAACCGCTTTCCACCCGCTTGCAGTGTCGCAACACACGCTTGACGTCCGCGGCAATGTCCTGGGCGACAGGCTTGAAATCTCTGCTTTTACGGAAGAATTTGAAGTCCTTGACATGCGGCGCAACAAGTTTCCACTTCAATCTGGCATAGGTATTGATGAATTCTGAAATAATCAGGACATCAATGTAAATGCTACTCTTGGCGGCAAGCATTTTGGAAAATGCTTGCGAATAGGTTTCAGATTTTGTATCTCCCGGTTTTTGTGGGCCAAAGACAGAAAGCCAGATGTTGGTATCCAGCAACAACTCATCCGTGGATGAGAAATTGTAATTGCGGATATTGGACACACTATGCGCCATCGCCATCGTCCCCCAGCGTTTCTTGCATGGCCTGCTCGAACTTCTGCGGATCCTTGAAATATTGTTTGGCCGTTTCGACCACACGCTTTAATAACGCCAAGTCATCCGGCTGCATATCATGCACCTTGAGCAAGGAACGTATTTGCTCTTCGCTGAACGAGCCGTACAACTGACCAACAGCTGCATTCAAAAATGCCGAGGTCAAGGTCGTCACGTTGTGAAATGAAAGCGCTACGCTACGGCCTTCCTTCAGGGCGGCCGCGAGACGGTCATAGACTTTCTGCCCATCCCCGGAAGCCACGCAAAGCGGGCTACCTACAATCTCGAATATGGAAAGCACCAAGTCTGAACTCATGATATCTGCCCTAAAAAATGTCGTCTTCCGTCAACTCGGAGGTGAGTACATAAGTTTGCGTATCGGCGGTATTGATTTCCACGCTCACCACCGTGCCGGGAAACGGTTGGCTCAATCGGGCGGCAACCGTCTTGCGTTTTTCACGCCGCCAATACCCTGCATCCGACACAATCTGGATACGCCCGCCATTCAAGTCAATAAACTCGCCCAGCAACTTCAAACCTAGCCCACCGGGAATCTGGCCGCGCTTAGTGGTATTGTGGCCCTCTGTGGCCCAAGTAATCGCTTCTTCAGGCGCAAAATCAATGCCTGTATTTTCCTTTACATTCTGCGGGATGCCAATTCCAAGATCAGCCACGGAAAAATCAAGTTGGTGCCGTGCCGGAAAAAACTGCCCACAACTGAAAATTCCCTGCTCAGTCCGCGAGTGCAGCACAGCATTGCTGAAAATCTCGAATATGCTTTCCCGGAATTTTTTCAACAAGCCCACCGACATGGATGGAATTTCCGAACGGTGCATCAATTCGGTTTCGATGTAGCCCGCAAAATAGCGATCATCTTTTACATCAAAACGCTGGTAAGGGATGGTCGTTCCCCAGCGGTCTGGAATCCTCTCGCGCCCATAGTGGCTTAAAAACCCATTCTTTGACAGGATGGCCTCAACGCTAGGGCGGAGATTTTGCAGGCTGACTGTATTCAGGTTTTCGCCCAACCGGTAAAGAATCGCGCCGAATGCGGCGCACATATCGGCGTCAAACCAGCCTGCCGCAGACATATCGATAGCGATATCGTCAAACAGACAGTCCTTTGTCTGAGCATATAAGAGCACCAGCGCCTCGAATCCAGATTGATCATGCCGAATTTCCGGGAGCGCAAACTTCACACCGCCACCTCGACTATCGTCATCGTGTCATTGCCGAAAATATCCACCACCTTCACCGCGATCTTGCGCCGCCCCGGCATGACTTCCTGCACCACGCTCATCAGTTCCAGCGAGCGGTCTTTCCTGGTGCGGAAGGACTGCCACTCGTTTTCGAAAATATAGTCCCCCGACCAGACTTCTTCCCACTCGCCGCTATCGGCGTTCTGCACCCGGATGATCTCGCGCTTGCTCTCGAAGTCGAAGTCCACCGACCAGTAATCAATCCAGTCCGTCCAGTGCTTGGTAAGCTGCTCGCGGGTGATGATGCCGTCCTTGTCCTTGCTTACCTTCACGATCTGGCCTTTTTCCACCACGATCTTGCTGGCCTTATCTTTCAGGCTGGCTTCGGCGGCGGCGATGGAATCCTGCGAATAAAACACCGAGAAATCGGTCAGCTCCACCGCCACGGTGTTTTTCTTGACGATGGGTTTCACCTCGATGAATGACACGTCGTGGAACACCACCTGGTTCTTTTCCACTGCCCGCTTGTCGAACACGTCTGCCGGGATGTACTTGGGCGCGATGTCAATGCCCTTGGATTTGGCCTCGTCCAGCACGTTGGGGAACAAACCCATCTCGAACTCGAAGCCCAGGATGTCCACGCGCGTGATGTGTTGCTTGCGGCATTCGAGGATGATTTCCTCCACGAACAGCCGGGTGACCGGCAAATTCACCGGCCCCACCGCCACCAGTCGCCCGGCCTTTTTGCCGTGGAAGGTGGCAAAACCGGTAGTCCGTTCGGCGCGGTAAGCGCGCAGGATCAGGTCAAGGAAAGCCGCTTCCTTCTCCTCCAGTTGCTGCTGTCTTTCGGCTTCGCGCAGGTTGGGATTCACGCCGATGTAGTGCTGGCGCTCGTACTTGCCGAGGTTGAGGATTTCAAACGCGCGATAGGGCTTGTCTTCGGCCTTCAGTTGTCGCTGCACGCCGATCAGGCGCTTGCGCGTGGTGTGGATGGCGAACTTGCCGAGGTCGCTGGTGATCCACTTGCGCCCGAGCTTTTCCGCCACAGCGGCGGTGGTGCCGGAACCGCAGAAGAAATCCGCTATTAGGTCGCCTTCGTTGCTAGAGGCTTTGATGATGCGTTCGATGAGGGCTTCTGGCTTTTGGGTTGGGTAGTCAACGCGCTCTTTTGCGGTCGGCGCCAAGAGCATGTCGTGCCAGATTGTAGAAGCCGCTACACCGGGTCGTTCATCAAGAAAATATTTAATGTATGGTTGACCAGTATTCGAGTAATAGAGCTTTCCCTCTCGGTCAAACTCTTCCATTTTCGCCCTTGTGTAAGCCCAGAAGCGGCCTTTCGGTGGTGTTACCCCCTTCCATTCGTATGAGGTATCACCACCAGGTTTTGCTGCCGTCGGTGTGACGAGGCGGTATCGCCGTCCGTTCTCGTCAAACTTATTGTATTGCTGCTCGATTTGTTCGTCAGAGAACGGAACATATTGAGTGTTCCAAGTCTTGCGTCCGCCGTCTTTCGCGAAGAAAAGAATCGTGTCGTCCACTGTATCAAAGTGCTTCGCCCCCTGCCTTGCGTCGCCATGCGCGGTTGTACGACGCCAGCAAAGTTGATTCACAAAATTGTCATTGCCAAATATCTCGCTGAGAACAACGCGCATGTAAGCATTCACCCGCCAATCACAATGAACATAAATACTCCCATCCTCCGCCAGCAAATCCCGCATTAGCATCAGGCGCTCGTAGATCATGGCGATGAAGGAATCCGCGCCCTTGCCCCAGGTGTCGCGGTAGGCGATCTCTTCCAGCACGTTGGGTCTTTTGGTGAAGGTGTCGCCGCCGATCTCGATGTCCATCGAGAAATCCGCGCCCACGTCGAAAGGTGGGTCGATGTAGATCAGCTTGATGCCGCCTTGGCTTTCGATTGCCGCCCGTAGCGGGCCGTTTTTCAGGCTGGATAAAATCAGTTTGTTGTCGCCCCAGATGAGCTTGTTGGTCCAGCCCTTGAGCTGGCGGCCACGGGCATCGGTGTCGAACAAGCCGAGTTGCAGTCCAACCGGCTTTTCCGAGCGCGGTTCGTCCACCTGCTCGATCACCTGAAACGGCAGCACCACGTTGCACACCTCGCCGGTCTTGCCGTTCCATACCAGCTCGACTTCGCGCTTGTCCTCAAATAGCAGGAAGCGGTATTTGTCCGGCAACGGCCTGCCCGCTTCCAGATGGCGGATGATTTCCTGTTGTTCCTGTTCAGTGAGTTTAGCCATTTTTGCCAGGTGAATTACGCCTTGGACAACAGTTTCAAAGCCTGGCGGATGCTGTCCGACACATTCAGGTCCTGCGGCAACTGCTTGATCGCCCAGCCTGCCTCGCGTTCGTTGTAACCCAGCGCCAGCAGGGCGTTGAGGGCGTCATTGCTGGCGCTGTGCATGTCGGGCTTGCCGAGCAGCGCCGCGCCGGGGGCGGGTTGCGCCAGTTTGTCGCGCAACTCCAGCAGCAGGCGTTCGGCGGTTTTCTTGCCGACGCCGGGGATTTTCGTCAGCCGCCCGGCTTCCTGCGCGGCCACCGCGTGCGCCAGTTCGCCGACCGACAGCCCGCTGAGGATGGACAGCGCGAGCTTGGGGCCGACGCCGCTGATTTTCAGCAAGCGCCGGAAGGTCTCGCGCTCGTCCAGGGTGGCGAAACCGTAGAGCAGGTGGGCGTCTTCGCGCACGATCAACTGGGTGTGCAGGGTGATGCGCTCGCCGGTGGCGGGCAGATTGTAGAAAGTGCTCATCGGCACGTCGACTTCATAGCCGACGCCGCCCGCATCGAGCAGGATTTGCGGGGGTTGCTTCTCCAGCAGGGTGCCGCTCAAGCGTCCGATCATTTCACCAGTCTCCCGTTTTTCATTCTGAATCCCGTGGTTGTCAGCCTGCCCAGCCCCTGCCCGCCGTGAGCATGGCAGATGGCGCAGGCCAGCGCGTCGGCGGCATCGGCCTGGGGGTCGCCGTCAAGCTTCAGCAGGCGTTTCACCATCTCCTGCACTTGTTCCTTGTGGGCGTGACCGTTGCCGACCACCGCCTGCTTCACCTGCAGGGCGGTATATTCCGCCACCGGCAGATCCTGCAGGATCAGCGCGCAAATCGCCGCCCCGCGTGCCTGCCCCAGCAACAGGGTGGATTTCGGATTGACGTTGACGAACACCTGTTCAACGGCACTCTGTTGCGGCCGGTAGGTGGCGATCACCTCTCCCAGGCCGTTGACGATGCTCTTCAGGCGTTGCGCCAATTCGCCATCCGGGGTACGGATGCAGCCGCTGGCCACGTATTCCAGGCGTTGCCCGGCGACTTCGATGACACCGAAGCCGGTGACGCGCAACCCAGGGTCGATCCCCAATATTTTCATGACTGTGGCAAAATCCGCAATTGACGAATTATACCCGAAGGCGACTCCTCGCCCGCTGCCGATGACACCCATAAGCAATCTCACTTTTTCCTTCGACGACGCAGGTGACCGCATCCTGTTGCGTTGCACCCTGAGCGATAACGCCCTGGTCACCCTGCAACTGACGCGCCGCCTGACCGGGCCGCTGCTGGAGAAACTCGCCAACCTGCTGCTCAAGACCAGCGACATGGCGGCTTCGCTCCCGGCCAAGCTGCAAGAGGAAATCATCATGATGGAGCACACGCGCGCCCTGGCGCATATTGCGGCGCTGGCGGAACCCTCCGGGGGCCGCGACGCATTCGAATCGGAGGAAAAGCCGCCTGCCCGTCACCTGCTCACGCGCATCGACTTCCAGCCGCAACCCGAGCGCTGCACTCTGATTTTTTTCTGTAACGGCGGCGAGCACCCGTTCACCGCCATCACCTTCAATCGCGCGCAACTGCACTGGTTCGTCGACACCCTGGATCGCTTCTCCCTGCGCGCCGACTGGGAAATCCGCCCCTACCAGCGCGACTGGCTGGTGCTGCGGGATGCCGACGGGACGGCCGGGCGCAGCATGGCATCCTTACACTGAACACCGGCGCCTCCGACACTGACGTTTGTCAACGCCAACCCGGACCGGCGCGTTGTTTTGTCATGACCGATGGCCCCCGGCGGATGGATTTGCAAAAGCAGTCAAGTTGTATAATATGCCAACTTTTTGGCAGGCTTAATTTCTAAGGAGCGTTACGATGAAAGCACGTTGGATGGGTGTGGTTGCCGTTGCCGGCATGATGGTTTCCGGTTCGGTGTTGGCTGATGCCGCGCTGGCGCAAAAGAGCGGTTGCATGGCTTGCCACCAGGTGGCGGCCAAGGTGGTCGGCCCGGCCTACAAGGATGTCGCGAAGAAGTACGCGAGCGACCCCAAGGCTGTGGAAAACCTGACCAAGAAGGTCATCGCCGGCGGCAAGGACGTATGGGGCCCGGTGCCGATGCCGCCTAAGGGTGGCAACATGTCGCTGAAGGACGACGACATCAAGAAGGTCGTCGCCTGGATCATGACCCAGAAGTAAGCTTCCCTACGGGTAGGTGCAAAAAGCCGGCTGAATGCCGGCTTTTTGCTGCCCGGAAGTTGCGCGCAGGGTTCGCCGCCTTGCGTTGACATGCTGGACCGGATCATGGCACCGCGCCGATGGATAAGGCTATAATGAAAGCCATTTCATGGTTGCCGGGAAATCGCGATGCGTGGTGGTAGATGGTTGTTGTGGGGACTGGTGGTAGCGTTTCTGGCGGCGTGCTCAGGCACTGAGCGGGTGATGCCTTACAAAATCGACATTCAGCAGGGCAATGCCGTCAACCAGGAAATGGTGGACAAACTCAAGCCCGGCATGTCCAAGGCGCAGGCGCGCTTTATCATGGGGACGCCGCTGATTACCGATGCGTTTCACGCCGACCGCTGGGATTACGTCTACCGTTTCCAGAAGGGCCACCGCCTGATCGAAGAACGCCGCGTAACCCTGATTTTCGACGGCGACACGCTGAAACGCCTGGAAGGCGACGTGGTGGCCGTCGGCAACGCGAAGTCGGCCAGCGCACCAGCGGCCCCGGAGGGTGCGCCGACGGCGGAAAAGGGATTTTTCGGCAAAATGTGGGAAAAGATAGGATTCTGACATGACGGCATTGAATATCGCCATCGCAGGTAGCACGGGGCGCATGGGGCGCGCCCTGCTTGAAGCGGTTGCCCAGGCGCCCGACATGCGCCTGGCTGCCGCACTGGAACGCGTCGGCAGCGCGGTGCTGGGGCGCGACGCCGGGGAGTTCGGCGGCGCCGCCGGCGTGAAGATCAGCGAAACCCCCACTACCGCGTTGAAGGGATGCGACGCGCTGATCGACTTTACGCGCCCGGAGGCGACGCTGGAGCATCTGGCCTTGTGCCGCAAGCTCGGCATCAACATGGTGATCGGCACCACCGGCTTCACCCCCGCGCAAAAACAGCTCATCCATGAAGCCGGGCAGGATATCGGCGTGGTGTTCGCGCCCAACATGAGCGTCGGCGTGAACCTGTCTCTCAAGCTTCTGGACATCGCCGCGCGCGTGCTCTCCGAAGGCTACGACATCGAAATCGTCGAAGCGCATCACCGCCACAAGGTCGATGCGCCCTCCGGCACCGCGCTCAGAATGGGTGAGGTGGTGGCCGCCGCCCTCGGGCGCGATCTGGCCGAATGTGCCGTTTACGGGCGCGAGGGCGTCACCGGCGAACGCTCGCCGTCCACCATCGGCTTCGCCACGGTACGCGGCGGAGACATCGTCGGCGACCACACGGTATTGTTCGCCGGCATCGGCGAGCGTGTGGAAATCACCCACAAGGCCAGCAGCCGCGCCACCTTCGCGCTCGGCTCCCTGCGCGCCGCCCGCTTCCTGGCGCGGCAGGGCAAGGGATGTTACGACATGCAGGACGTGCTGGGCCTGCGCTGACATCCGTTTTCTCTTGCTCTTGAAACGGGGAACCCGAAATGAAAAGGATCGTGGTGATGCTGGACGGTTTCATCCAGCGCGATGTATTGACCGACAAGGCGCAGGTGACCATCGGGCGCAATGCGGACAATGACATTCAGATCGACAACCCCGGCGTGAGCGGCGTGCACGCCCGCCTCACCCTGCTTCCCGCGCCCATGGTGGAAGATCTCGGCAGCACCAACGGCACCCAGGTCGGCGGCGTCAGGATCGACGTTCCCACGCCGCTGCACCCCGGTGCGATGATCGGCATCCTGCGCTACCAGATTTACCTAGTGGATGAAAAGAAAAGCGCCCACGCCGGCAGGGAACCCACCCTCAAGGTGTAAATCCTAGCGCTTCAGCAGTTCGCCGATCTCCTCCCGCACCCTTTCCGCTGTCAGATTTTCCAGGCATTCCAGATGCCCGTAGGGACATACCCTTTTGAAACAGGGGCTGCACGGCAAATTCAGGCTAACCACCATGGCGTTCTCCGACAAGGGCGGCGTGAAGCCGGGGCTGGAAGAACCGTACAGCGCGATCAACGGCTTGTTCAGGGCAGCGGCGACGTGCATCAGGCCGGAATCGTTGCACACGGCGAGTGTGCTGGCGGCAAGCAGATCAACGGCTTCCCCGAGGTCGGTTTTTCCGCACAGGTTGACGGCGGCGCCCTCGCTCAAGGTCTCGACGACCGCGCCAATCGGCGCATCCTTGGCGGAACCGAGCAGCCAGATTTCATATTCCGCCGCCAGCATTTTCGCCAGACGGGCAAAGTGGGTGGCGGGCCAGCGTTTGGCGGCGCCATATTCGGCCCCCACGCAAAAAGCCAGCACCGGCCGTGCCGGAAACAGGCGCAGCTTGTCCAGCGTTTCCCGCCGGCGCGCCGCATCGACGGAAAGTTGCGGATAGGGAAGCGGGTGCGGCAAGGGCTCGCCGGGATGCCCGGCCAATGCGACGAAGCGCTCCACCATCAGCGGTAGCGCCTGCTTGTCGAGGCGGCGCGCATCGTTGAGCAGGCCATAGCGCATTTCGCCGATGAAGCCGGTGCGCCGGGAAATGCCTGCGAAAAAAGGGATCAACGCCGACTTGAGCGAGTTGGGCAATACCACGGCGTGCCGGTAGCCCTCGCGCCGCAGGCTGCGCCCCAACTGCCAGCGCACCCCCAGGCACAACTCGCCGTGCGCGAAAGGGTTGATGGAAACGCGGTGGACTTCCGCCATGCGTTCCATGACCGGCGCCACCCAGGCCGGTGCAAAGACATCAATCAGGGTTTGCGGGTCGCGTTCGCGCAAGCGGCGCAACAACGGCTGCGCCATGACGGCGTCGCCGACCCAGGAAGGCGCGATGACGAGTGTTTTGTTCATGAATGAACGACGTCAAATCAACGCATAGCGTTCAACCGGGACGGTAACGGAAGTTAGCGGCGGCTTGTCGCCGTGGCAGACCCGCTCAAAGTCCTGTTCAATCTTGCGCAAGGTCTGCGCTTCAAAATAACGTTCACCGCAAAACGTGCATTCCTCACAAGGCACGTCGGTGACGATCATGTATTCCCCGCGATGACGGTAGATGTATTCCACCAAGCGAGGAACGACTGTCGCATTGCCGCAAAAACTGCAAGTCTTCTCCATGTTGGCTATCCCCGTTGGAAAGGATTCTAGTCAATATCCAGCACTGTCATGCCGTGTTCAGTGATGCCCCTTCGGCAATTCACCCTTGAGCTTGTAGTGCGTGCCGCAATAAGGGCACACCGCCTCGCCGCTGGGGCCGATGGACAGGAAAACGCGCGGGTGCGCGTTCCACAGCGTCATGGTCGGCGTCGGGCAGTGCAGCGGAAGGTCCTTGGCGCTGATTTCGTAATAACGCGCCTTGATTTCGGCTTGGTGGTGCATGTTGCCTCTCCCTTAAACCAGCGTCAGCCAATCCAGATGTTGCGCCGACTTGCCGGTGACGCAATCGAAGAACAGGGCTTGCAGCCTTTCCGTTACCGGGCCGCGCTTGCCCGCGCCGATGGTGCGGTTGTCGAGTTCGCGGATCGGCGTGACTTCGGCGGCGGTTCCGGTAAAAAAGGCTTCGTCGGCGCAGTACACTTCATCGCGGGTGATGCGCTTTTCGATCACCGGGATGCCCAACTCGCCCGCCAGATGGATGATGGAAGCGCGCGTGATGCCTTCCAGGCAGGAAGTCAGGTCGGGCGTAAACAGCTTGCCGTTCTTGACGATAAACAGATTCTCGCCTGCACCTTCCGCCACATAGCCATCCACATCAAGCAGCAGGGCTTCGTCGTAACCGTCATGAGCGGCTTCCTGGTGCGCGAGGATCGAGTTGGTATAGGTCGAGACCGATTTTGCGCGGCACATGTTGACGTTCACGTGGTGACGTGTGAAGGATGAGGTCTTGACGCGGATGCCCTTTTCCAATGCCTCCGCACCCAGATAGGTTCCCCACGACCAAGCCGCCACAGCGACATGGGTGGACAGTGTGGTGGCAGCGATGCCCATGGCTTCCGAACCGTAGAACACGATCGGGCGGATGTAGCCGGATTCCAGCTTGTTCTCGCGCACCACGGCACGCTGGGCTTCCATCAGGGTTTCCTTGTCCCAGGGCATTTTCATGCCGAAAATGTGCGCCGAGGCGAACAGCCGGTCAGTATGCTCCCGCAAGCGGAAAATCGCCGTGCCCTTGTCGGTCTTGTAGGCGCGCACGCCTTCGAAGACGCCCATGCCGTAATGCAGGGTGTGGGTGAGGACATGGGTGGTGGCGCTACGCCACTCCACCAGCTTGCCGTCGTACCAGATCAGGCCGTCGCGGTCGGACATAGACATGAGAAACGCTCCAGGAAAATCGAAAGGCTCGATTGTAGCGTAAAAATCAGCCTTTCAGATGCCCGAGCCATTGCCGGTAAACCGTCTCCGCCACGGCATTGAGCGCCGCCACGCGTTGCGCCAGCGTGGCCTGCATCGCTTGCGCGCTTTGCACGCCGGGGCTGGACGACGCGGCGGCGATTTCATCCAGGCCGATGGCGCACCATTCCTCGACCATCGTAGCGGTCATTTCGACGTGGCATTGCATCGCCAGATGCCTGCCGTCGAGAAGGAATGCCTGGTTGTCGCAATGGCTGCTGGACAGCAGGCGCTGCGCGCCGGGCGGCAGGGAAAAGGTTTCGCCGTGCCAGTGAAAAACCGGAACCTGCCGCGCCGCGCCAAACCAGTCGTGCGCTTCCGGCACGTCGGCCAACGTCGCCTCGCCCCAGCCGATTTCCTTCACCGGGTTGCGCGTCACCGCCCCGCCCAGCGCCTTGGCGATCAATTGCCCGCCCAGGCAATGGCCGAGCAAAGGAACGGCGTGTTCGCGCGCCTGGCGGATCAATGCCAGCGAGCGTGGAATCCACGGCAGATCGTCATTGACGCTCATCGGCCCGCCCATGAAGGCCAGCCCGGAAAACTCGCGGACATCGGCAGGCACATCGTCGCCTGCGTCGATCCTGAAGAGCTGCCAAGGAATGGCCCGCGCATCCAGGAATGTGGCAAAATGGCCTGGCCCTTCGGGGGCGGCGTGCCGGAAAATTGCAACCGGTTTCATCAGGAGTCCTCCATGAAAGCCACGTATTTTATGCCAGCCATTCTGGCTTGCCTAATCGCGCCACCGCTATGGGCGACGGAAGTCAACGTGGTCGGACTGTTCAACGGCAAGGCCATGCTGTCCGTGGATGGCGCCAGGCCGCAAATGCTGAGCGCCGGACAAACCTCCGCGCAGGGCGTGAAACTTATCAGTGCCGATTCGCGCGAAGCCGTGCTGGAAATCGACGGCAAGCGCAAGACGCTGGGCATGGGGCAATCCCTGTCCTATGCCGCTTCCTCTGGCGGCACCAGCAAGAGCGTGGCGCTGAGCGCCGACGGACGCGGCCATTTCTTCGCCCAGGGCAGCGTCAACGGCGGCGTCACGCGCTTCATGGTGGACACCGGCGCCACCTATGTTTCACTGAGCGGCGCCGAAGCCCGGCGCCTGGGGATCGACTATCAAAAGGGCGCGCGCGGCATGATGTCCACCGCCAACGGCGCGGTGCCGGCTTACCGCATCACGCTCAACACCGTGAAGGTGGGCGACGTTTCCGTGAACCAGGTGGAAGCCTCGGTGCATGAGGCGCCGATGGAAATCACCCTGCTCGGCATGAGCTTCCTCAACCGCGTCGAAATGCGGCGCGAAGGCAACACGCTGACGCTGACCAAGAAACCTTGACCCGGCAGGTTGAAAGCAGCCATTGAAGCGCAGGATATGGGCTTGGGCGGCGTTGTGAGCTTCTTGAAAAAAGACTTCAACAAATCACAGGAACCCGTTTGATAAAGTTGAAGAATGGTTTAAAGTTAAGACCTGACGAAAAAGAAGGTCAACAAGGATGGCGTCATGAAAAAGGATTTCTGGAAGGCCGACTGGTTCTGGGGGCTGCTGGTCGCGCTGGCATTCCTCGTCGCCGGTAGCGGCGACCTGCTGCAAAGTCTGGAACGGAAAGCCTACGATCTCGGCGCGCAAGCCTCTTCCCGTACTCCCGGCGACAAGATTGCCGTCATCGCCATCGACGACCAGAGCATTGCCAATATCGGGCGCTGGCCATGGCCGCGCGACATTCATGCGCGGATGACCGATACCCTGTCCGCCGCGCAGGCCAAGGTGGTCGGCAACACGGTGTTCTTTTTCGAGCCGCAACTCGACCCCGGCCTGGCCCATATCAACAAGCTGTTGCAGTTTTATGCCGCCTCACCGCTCAAGGGGGCCGAAGGCGACGCCGCGCAGATCGGCGTCATGCTGGAAGAGGCCGAACAGGCCCTGAACACCGACCGCAAACTGGCCGCCAGCCTGGCGCAGGCGAAAAACGTGCTGCTGTCGGCCATGTTCCAGTTGGGCGAGCCGCGCGGCAATCCCGACAAGCCGCTGCCCGATTACCTACTGAAGAACACCATTCCCGCCGCCAACATTCAGGACAACAGCGGCGCCGCCGCCGACGGCTGGCTGCCCACCCCGGCACTGGCCGCCACGCCGCCGATTCCCGAACTCGGCACGGTGGCCGCCGGTATCGGCCACCTCAATGCCACGCTCGACGTCGACGGCGGGGTGCGCACCGAGCCGCTGGTGCTGCGCTATTTCGACCAGTACATCCCCTCGCTGTCGGCCATGCTGGCGGCGAAGAGCCTCAACCTCGCGCCCAAGGACATCAAGGTGCGCCTGGGCGAGGGCATCACGCTGGGCAACCTCAACATCACCACCGACCCGTGGCTGCGCATGCACACCTATTTCTACCAGGATCAGGGCGGCAAGCCGGCGTTCGCGGTGGATTCCTTCTACGACGTCTTCAGCGGCAAGATTCCCGCCGACAAATACCGCGACAAGATCGTGCTGATCGGCGCCACCGCCGCGGGGGTGGGGACGTCGCAGGTGACGCCGGTGTCGCCGTCGATGGCACCGGTGCTGACGCTGGCGCATTCGGTGGCGAGCATCCTCAACGAGCATTTCTACGTCGCGCCGGCCTGGGGGCACTGGGCGGAGCTGGGTGTGTTCCTGCTGGTGGCGCTGTATCTCGTCCTGCTGTTGCCGCGCCTCAAGGCCGGCATGGGAGCGCTGGTGACGGCGGCGTTGCTGCTTGCCCTGCTGGCGGCGCACTTCATCCTGATGGTCGCGCAGGGCCTGTGGCTGCAACTGATGACCCCCGCCGCGCTGTTGCTGGCCGGGCACCTGCTGCTGACCACCAAGCGCTTCCTGCTGACGGAAAAGCACAAGCTCAAATCGGACGCCGAGTCGGCGGAATCCAACCGCATGCTGGGGCTGGCCTTTCAGGGGCAGGGGCAGCTCGACATGGCTTTCGAGAAGTTCCGCAAATGCCCGCTCGACGCCTCGCTGATGGACGTGCTCTACAACCTGGCGCTGGATTTCGAGCGCAAGCGCCAGTTCAACAAGGCGGTGGCGGTGTTCCAGTACATGGCCGATTTCGACCCGAAATTCCGCGACCTCGAACAACGCCTGAAACGTTCCACGCAGATGTCGGAAACCGTGATCCTCGGCGGCGGCGGCGCAAAATCCAATGCCAGCACGCTGATTTCCCAGGACGGCTCGGTGGAAAAACCCATGCTCGGCCGCTACCAGGTGGAGAAGGAGCTGGGCAAGGGCGCCATGGGCGTGGTCTATCTGGGCAAGGACCCGAAGATCGGGCGCGTGGTGGCGATCAAGACCATGGCGCTGTCGCAGGAGTTCGACGAGGACGAACTGGTCGAGGTCAAGGAACGATTCTTCCGCGAGGCGGAAACCGCCGGGCGCCTCTCCCACCCCAACATCGTCACCATTTTCGATGCCGGCGAGGAACACGATCTCGCCTACATTGCCATGGAATTGCTGAAGGGCAAGGACCTGGTGCCGTACTGCAAGCCCGGCAGCCTGCTGCCGCTGCCCACCGTGATGAACATCATGCTGCGCGTCGCCGACGCGCTCCATTACGCGCATGCCCAGCATGTGGTACACCGCGACATCAAGCCCGCCAACATCATGTACGAACCGGAATCGGACACCGTGAAGGTCACCGACTTCGGCATCGCGCGCATCACCGATTCGTCCAAGACCAAGACCGGCATGGTGCTCGGCACGCCTTCCTACATGTCGCCGGAGCAGCTGGCGGGCCGCAAGATCGAGGGGCAGTCCGACCTGTTCTCGCTGGGCGTGGCGTTCTACCAGATGCTCACCGGGCAGTTGCCGTTCCAGGGTGATTCGATGGCGCAACTGATGTTCAAGATCGCCAACGAACCGCACCCCGACATTCTGACGCTCAACCCCAACCTGCCTCCATGCGTGGTGGCTATCGTCAACAAAATGCTGGAAAAGCTGCCGGAGCAGCGCTACCGGAGCGGTGCGGAGATCGTCGCCGACATCCGTGCCTGCCAGGCGCAAATCGCCGCTGAATCCCAAGTCGAGGAAATATGATGGGGCTGGAATCATCACTGGAAATCGTCAAGCTCACCGACCCCGGGGTCGTCCGTTCACACAATGAAGACTGCGTCGGTGCGGATGCCGGGGCGGGTTTCGTCATCCTTGCCGACGGCATGGGCGGCTATAACGCCGGCGAAGTGGCCAGCGGCATGGCGGTGGCCATGCTTTCCGACAACCTCAAGGCGGCGCTGGGTGCGGAGCCGCGCGACTTCGGCGAACTGTCCGCCGACGAGGTGCAGAAAACTAACCGCGCGATTTTCCAGGCGGCCCAGAGCCAGCCGCAATACAACGGCATGGGCACCACCCTGGTGCTGGCGTTGTTTCACGACAACCGCGCCACTGTCGCGCACATCGGCGATTCGCGCCTCTACCGCCTGCGCGGCGAGCAGTTCGAACAGATCACGCGCGATCATTCGCTGTTGCAGGAACAGATCGACAGCGGGCTGATTACCCGCGAGGATGCGCGGCATTCGCACAACAAGAACCTGGTGACGCGCGCCCTGGGCGTGGACGAAACCGTCGAGGTCGAGGTGCATGAATACGCGGTGCAGCCCGGAGACCTGTTTCTGTTGTGCTCCGACGGGCTCAACGACATGGTGGCCGACGAGGACATCCAGCTGACGCTCGGATTGATGGGGGCCAATCTGGAGATGGCGGCGCAGCAACTGGTGCAGATGGCCAACGACAACGGCGGACGCGACAACGTTTCAGTGATCCTGGTGCGCGTGCTCGGCGATTTTGCGGAAAAACGCGGCTGGTTCACCCGGCTGATGAACTGGTTCGGCCAATAAATTTTTGACCCAAGTCATATTGAACAAAGAACGGAGTAGCAGATGGCAAAGTTGATCCTCAGTCTGGAAGGCCAGGTCATCCGGGAGATCGAACTCAACAAGGAACGCATGACCATCGGGCGCAAGTCGCACAACGACATCCCCATCGAGAACCTGGCGGTCAGCGGGGAGCATGCGGCCATCACCACCATCCTCAACGATTCCTTCCTGGAGGATCTCGACAGCACCAACGGCACGCTGGTGAACGGCACGCCGGTCAAGAAGCACGTGCTGCAGAATGGCGATGTCATCGAGATCGGCAAATTCCGCCTGGAGTATTCCAATCCACAGGCCAGCCAGGAAGCGCCGGATTTCGAACGCACCATGATCCTGCGTTCCCCGGTGGCTTCCGCCCCAAAACCGGCGGAAGCGCCGCCGGATTTTGCCCGCACGCGCATCGACGAGACGCCTCTGGCCATGTCTCCGTCACCGTCCGCGGCAGCCGTGCCGCCTATCCCCCCCGCGCCCCCCCCTGCGCAACCGGCGCCGGAAGCCACCGTGCGGGCGGCCGCCATCCAGGTGCTCACCGGCGCCAACGCCGGGAAGGAGCTGGAGTTGACCAAATCGTTGACTTCTCTGGGCAAACCGGGTGTTCAGGTGGCGGTCATCGCCAAGCGTCCGCACGGCTATTTCATCACCCACGTCCAGGGCGCCAGCTTCCCGGTGGTCAACGGCCAGGCGCTGGATGCCCAGCCCCATCCGCTGAACGATCACGACATCATCGAATTGGCCGGCACCAAGATGGAATTCTTCTATAAATAGGGGGTAGGGACACCCGCTGCGGGATGTCCCTCTCCCGGAGGCGGCACAGTGAAAGAAATCCTGAAAAAACGCGCCGTTCCCATCGGCCTGGGTCTGCTGCTGATGGGGGTTTTCCTGCTCCACGCCAGCCAATTCGTCAATTTCCGCCTGGTCGAGCAACTCGAAGCCATCAGCTACGATGCGCGTCTGCGCCTGTTCATGCCCAATACGCGGGATGCGCGCATCGTCATTGTCGATATCGACGAAAAAAGCCTCGGCGAGGAAGGCCGCTGGCCCTGGGGGCGCGACCGGCTGGCGCTGCTGCTCGACAAGCTGTTCGACCGTCATCATGTCGCCGCCGTGGGCTTCGACGTGGTCTTCGCCGAGCGTGACGAGAGTTCCGGACTGAAGGTGCTGGAGCGCCTGGGGCAGCAGGAACTGAAAGGGTTGCCCCAGTTTCACGGCGCGCTGGAACAACTGCGCCCGCAACTCGACCACGATCACCAGTTCGCCGAAAAGCTCAAGCAGCGACCGGTGGTGCTCGGCTACTATTTCACCAGCAACGACAAGCGCATCACCGGCACGCTGCCCGCACCGACCCTGCCGCCGGGCACCTTCACAGGCAAGCGCGCCGCCTTCATCAGCGCGGCGGGCTATGGCGCGAACCTTCCGGAATTCCAGCAGAACGCCCACAGCGCCGGCCATTTCAATCCGCACCCCGACCCCGACGGCGTGACCCGGCGCGTGCCGATGCTGATGGAATTCAAGGGCGCCTACTACGAATCGCTGACCCTGGCGATGGCGCGCACGCTGCTGGGAAACAGCCCGCTGGAAGCCGTGTTCGAAAGCTCCGCCGGCAAGAAGGCAGACACCCTGGAATGGCTAAAAACCGCCAAGCTGAAGATTCCGGTGGACGAAAATGCGTGTGCGCGCATTCCCTATCGCGGCCCGCAGGGCAGTTTCCGCTACGTTCCGGCGGCGGACATCCTGCACGAGCGCGTGGCGCCTTCCGAATTGCAGGGGGCCATCGTGCTGGTGGGCACCACCGCTCCCGGCCTGATGGACTTGCGCTCCACGCCGGTCGGCCCGGTGTATCCCGGGGTGGAAATCCACGCCAACCTGCTGGCCGGCATGCTCGACAACACTCTCATGCAGAAGCCCGGCTACACCCTGGGCGCGGAAGTCTCCCTGTTGCTGCTGTTCGGCGTGATGCTGGCGGTGCTCCTGCCGTTGCTCAGCCCGGTGAAAGGCTCGCTGGTCGCCGTGGGCGCGCTGCTGGCCGCACTGGCCTTCAACCTGGCGATGTGGCAGGGCGCGCAACTGATCCTGCCGCTGGCCGCCACGCTGCTGCTGATCGTCGCCCTGTTCGGCCTCAATATGTCCTGGGGCTTCTTCGTCGAAGCGCGCGCCAAGCGCCAGATTACCGGGCTGTTCGGCCAGTACGTGCCGCCCGAACTGGTCGACGAGATGAGCGAGAACCCGGAAAACTTCTCCATGGAAGGCGAAAGCCGCGAAATGACGGTGCTGTTTTCCGACGTGCGCGGTTTCACCACCATTTCCGAGGGCCTCAATCCCAAAGAACTGTCGCGGCTGATGAACGACTACATGACGCCGATGACGCACATCATCCACCACCAGCGCGGCACCATCGACAAATATATCGGCGATGCCATCATGGCTTTCTGGGGCGCGCCGGTGCGCGATCCCGACCACGCCCGCCACGCGGTGCTGGCCGCGCTGGAAATGCAGGCCACCCTGGACGTGCTGCGCCCGCAGTTCATCGCGCGCGGTTGGCCGGAAATCCGCATCGGCGTCGGCGTGAACAGCGGCGTGATGAGCGTGGGCAACATGGGTTCGGAATTCCGCATGGCTTATACGGTGATGGGCGATGCGGTCAATCTCGGCTCGCGCCTGGAAGGCATCACCAAGCAATACGGCGTCGGCATCATCGTCGGCGAAAGCACGCGCGAAAAAGTGCCGGAAGTGCTGTTCCGCGAACTCGACCGCGTGCGTGTCAAGGGCAAGGACGAGCCGGTGGTCATCTACGAGCCGCTCGGCCTCAAGGATCAGGTGGACAAGGCGGTGAAAAGCGAACTGCGCCTGTTCGAGGAAGCGCTCAAGCTCTATCGTGCGCAAAACTGGGACCTGGCGGAAATGCAGCTCATCAATCTGCACCAGGCCAGCCCGGACTGCCTGCTTTACAAACTGTACCTGGAACGCATCACCCATTTCCGCGCCGAACCGCCGGAAGCAGACTGGGACGGCGTATTCGTGTTCCATACCAAATGATCGCCCAGCCATGAAACTCAGAACCCTTGGATGCAGCGGCGGTATCGGTCAAGGCTTGCGCACCACCTCGTTCCTGCTCGACGACGACATCCTGATCGATGCCGGCACCGGCGTGGGCGACCTGACCGTTGAGGAAATGCGCGCCATCGACCACATTTTCCTGACCCACGTCCATCTCGACCATATCGCCTGCATTCCCTTCCTGGTCGATACCGTGGGCCTGTTGCGCGACAGGCCGCTGACCATCCATGCCCTGCCGGAAACCCTGGATGCCCTGCAAAAACACGTTTTCAACTGGGTGATCTGGCCGGATTTCCGCCAGATACCCGACGGCGACAATCCGGTGATGGTTTATAGCCCGCTGGCCGTCGGGCAGACCGTGGAACTGGGTGGTCGCAAAATCACGGTTCTGCCTGCCGATCATACCGTGCCTGCCGTCGGCTACCATCTCGACAGCGGGCGCGGCAGCCTGGTATTCACCGGCGACACCACTACCTGCGATTCCCTGTGGGAAGCCGTGAACCGCATTGGCAACCTGCGCACCCTGATTATCGAGACGGCTTTTTCCAACCCCGACCTGGACCTGGCGGTGCTGTCCAAGCACTTGTGCCCCGCCCTGCTGGCCGAGGAACTGGCGAAGCTGCGCCAGCCCGCCGAAATTTTCATCTCGCATCTGAAGCCGGCGGAAATCCGCGTCACCATGCGGGAAATCCACGAGTGCGCGGCTGCCTACAACCCGCAGATGCTGCAAAACAACCAGACCTTCGAATTCTAGGCTAGACCATGACATCCAACACCGCTCCCGACAATGCCGTTTCCGACCTGGGCAACCGCCTGGCTTTCACCAAGAAGCTGCAAGCCGTCACCAACAAGATCCACGCTACGCGCAACATCGACGAAATCATGCTGGAACTTTCCAGCGAGATTTGCGCGCTATTCGAGGCCGATCGCCTGACCGTCTATACCGTTGGTGAAGACGGCAAGACCATCGTCTCGAAAGTCAAAACGGGGTTGGGTTCGTTCAAGGACATCCGCCTGCCGGTTTCGCCGCAGAGCATCGCCGGTTATGTGGCGTTCCACAAGCGCGTGGTGAACATCGCCGATGTCTATGACGACGAGGAACTGAAACGCTTCGCGCCGGAAATCCGCTTTCTCAAGGAAGTCGACCAGAAGACCGGCTACCGTACCAAGCAGATGCTGGTAGCACCAATTCTCAACGAAGACAGCGACTTGCTCGGCGTGGTGCAAATCATCAACTCGCTGGCGGGGCTGCCTTTCCCCACGGTGGCGGTGGAAGGGGTGGGCGAGCTGTGCAAGACGCTGGCCATCGCTTTTGAACAGCGCAGCCGTCCGCAGCCCGGCATCCGCACCAAGTTCGACACCCTGATTCACGACGGCCTGGTTTCCACCGCCGAGCTGGAACTGGCGGCGCGCTCGGCACGCAAGAAAGGCAAGAGCGTCGACGACATCCTGATTGAGGAATTCCAGATCAAGCCTGAAGCCATGGGGCAGTCGCTGGCGGCGTTCTATCAGGTGCCTTACGAGCCCTTCAAAGGAGACCGCATCAAGCCGCTTGATTTGCTGAAGAACCTCAAGCGCGAATACGTGGAACAAAGCCAGTGGCTGCCGGTGGAGGAAAACGCGGAAGGACTGACCATTCTCACCACTGACCCGGAAATGATCCGTTCATCGCGCATTGCCAACAATGTGTTCCCCAAGCACAAGCTGATCTACAAGGTGTGTACCAGCCGCGATTTTATCGCCACCCTCGACTTGTTCTTCGGCGTCCAGGTCGATGACACGTCCATCGGCGACATGCTTTCCACCATGGACGACGACAGCGGCGAGGACGCCGGGGCGAGCGATGAAATCAGCGCCGCCGCCGACAACGAACTGGTCAAGCTGGTCAACAAGATCATTATCGATGCCTACCAGCAGGGCGCTTCCGACATCCACATCGAACCCGGCATCGGCAAGGACAAGGTGCAGGTGCGTTTCCGCCGCGACGGCTCGCTGGGTAACTACATCGAGATTCCGGCGAGCTATCGCAACGCCTTGGTGGCGCGTCTGAAAATCATGTGCGACCTGGATATTTCCGAAAAGCGCAAACCGCAGGACGGCAAGATCAAGTTCAAGAAATACGGCCCGCTCGACATTGAACTGCGCGTGGCCACCATTCCCACCGCCGGCAACGTCGAAGACATCGTGATGCGCATCCTCGCCGCCGGCGAGCCTATTCCGCTGGACAAACTGGGGCTGTCCAAGCGCAACTTCACCACCCTCAAGGAAGTGATCGACAAGCCCTACGGCCTGTTTTTCGTGTGCGGCCCGACCGGTTCCGGTAAAACCACCACCCTGCACTCGGTGCTGAAATACCTCAACACCAGCGAAACCAAGATCTGGACGGCGGAAGACCCGGTGGAAATCACGCAGAAGGGCCTGCGCCAGGTGCAGATGAACCCCAAGGCCGGGCTGACCTTCGCCGTGGCCATGCGCGCCTTTCTGCGCGCCGACCCGGACATCATCATGGTCGGCGAAATGCGCGACAAGGAAACCGTCTCCACCGGCATCGAAGCCTCGCTCACCGGCCACCTGGTGCTGGCCACCCTGCACACCAACAGCGCGCCGGAATCGATCATCCGCCTGCTCGACATGGGCATGGACCCCTTCAACTTCTCCGACGCCCTGCTCGGCATTCTGGCGCAGCGCCTGGCCAAGCGGCTGTGCGGCAAGTGCAAGAAGCCGCATGTCGCCGGCATGGATGAAATCAAGCAGATGCTCACCGAGTATTGCTCGGAACTGGCCAACACCGAAAGCTGGAAGAAGGACCCCAAGCTGGCCTACGAGGGCATCTACAAGGAGTGGCGGCAATCCTTCGCCAACGAAAAGGGGGAATTCACGGTCTACGAGCCGGTCGGCTGCGAGACGTGCAACGGCTCGGGTTACAAGGGCCGCCTCGGCCTGCACGAACTGCTGGTGGGCAGCGACGCCGTCAAGAAAAACATCCAGGAGCACGCGCGCGTCGCCGAAATGTTCGCCACCGCCCTGGAAGACGGTATGCGCACCCTCAAGCAGGACGGTATCGAAAAGGTGTTGCAGGGCATCACCGACATGAAGCAGATCCGCTCGGTGTGCATCAAGTAGGCGGGAGTTATTGGGGGGGGAGCGGAGAGGAAGCAGGTTGTGCCGTGACCACCAGGGGGCAGTCCAGCCTTTCCCAGGCGCTGCTGGAACCCGGCCAGTTTTCTGGGGAATCGATCACCACGCAGGCTATGCACTCGTGGGTGTTGGCGTAGCGCACCACCTCGCGGGCGGAAAGCGTTTCATGCCGGGACAGGTGGTGGCGCACGCCATCGTCCGCCAGTTGTTGCAGCATGTTTTCCAGCGATGCGGGCGGGACTTCCCGGTCCGTTTGCAGAAGGATTTCCAGGCTGGCGCTCATGCGTTTCGCCAGGCCAACGGCAGCGGCAAGCAAGCGCGCATCCGGGCGCGCGCCGTGGACGGCCAGCAATATCTTGCGCGCGGAATGCGGCACGAATGCTCCGGCGAGTGACCCGTTTCCGCTTTCTTCAGGACTTGCGCGCGCGAATCACCAGTCCACGCTCGAAGCGGCACGCTCCGGTCTCCAGCGGAAACAGGGCAAACCAGGTTTTTTTCACTGTGCGGATCAAATGTGCCACGGTTATCTCCAAATAAAACATCAAGTTCGCCGCTTTACCCAGCAGGCTCCGTGCCATACTTGCGCTTGTCACATAACCATTTGTTTGTTAATAGGAAAAAGGCACATTGGCGGCACCGTTGCCGGAGGTGAGGGTGTTGCGTAATGCAACCCAATGCGGTGTCGTGATGAAGATTATCTCTGTTTATGGCGCTTAAGCAGGATGTTACAAATTCATGGCGAATGCTTCACTTTGCAACAATTCGGCGTAAAATGGCGGCATGGATTCCCTGCGCCAGAAAATCACCTTTGGTTATTACCTGGTCGGCACCCTGGTGGTAGGCGTGGCCCTGTTCGCCTTCGTCGAGCTGCGCCTGATTGAACTGAAAATGCTGGCGGGCGCCAAGGTTTATGAGTTTTTCGATGCCACGCTGGAAATGCGCCGTTTTGAAAAGAATCTATTCCTGTATCACCAGGCCGCCGACTGGCACGAACATGATGCCTTCGCCGGACGAGCGCGCACCCTGCTGCGCGACAACGCCGGGGAATTCGCCTTGCTTGCCGCCCCGCAGCAGATTGCTTCCCTTACGGCGGAACTGGCGCGCTACGAGCAACTTATGGCCGAATACTGGCGGCGACAGGAAGGTGGCGGCGGCTCGGCGCAACTGGAGGCCGCCATCCGTGCATCCGGCAAGCACATCGTCACGCTCGCCGGGGACATCGCCAATACCGAGCGGGCCGCCCTGCGCGGTGCGCTGGAACAGCACCGCATCAAGCTAGTGGCCTTCATCGCTGTGTTGATCGTGCTGGTCATCGTTGCCGGACAGGTGTTGTCGCGCATGGTGGCGCATCCCCTCAAGCAACTGGAAGAGCGCATGGGCGCGATAGCCGGGGGGAGCCGCGCCAAGCTCGACATCCGTTCCGGTGACCGCGAAATCGTCTCGCTGACCGAAGCCTTCAATCGCGTGATGCACGAGCTCGACCTGCGCCAGAAGCACCTGGTGCGCTCGGAAAAGCTGGCATCGCTGGGTACCCTGCTGTCCGGCGTGGCGCACGAGCTCAACAACCCGCTATCCAATATCTCCACCTCCTGCCAGATCCTGATCGAGGAAGGCGCGGACGGCGATGCCCAATTCCAGCGCGAACTGCTTACCCAGATCGACGAGCAGACCCTACGTGCGCGCAACATCGTGCGCACCCTGCTGGATTTTGCCCGCGACCGCGAATTCAACAGTGAAGCCCTGCCTCTCGCCGCGCTGATCGAGGAGACCTTGCGCTTCGTCAAGGGGCAGGTTCCGGCGCGCGTCGCCATCCGCCGCGAAATTCCCGACGGGCTGACCCTCAACGCCGACAAGCAGCGCTTGCAACAGGTTTTTCTCAACCTGATAAAGAATGCCGTCGAAGCCCTGGAAGGCGCGGGGGAAATCGTTATCCGCGCCGCCCGGCGCCCGCCCGTGGGCGATCCGGCCCGTGCCCCGGAGCGTGCCACGGGCGAGTTCCTCCAGTTCGGTCATTGCGACAACGATGTCGAAACCGTAGAAATCGAAATTCAAGATAACGGCAGCGGCATCCCGCCCGAGGTGTTGCCGCGTATCTTCGACCCCTTTTACACCACCAAGGATGTCGGCGAAGGCTCGGGGCTGGGCTTGTTCATCGCCTTCGAAATCGTCGAGGAACACGGCGGCTGCATCGCGGTCTCCAGCGCGGAGGGCCGGGGCACGACCTTCGTGGTGCGGCTGCCGCTCAATCAAACCGCCGCTCAATCAAACCAGGAAAAAAACCATCATGGCTAATGGAAAACTGCTGATCGTCGACGACGAAAAAGTCGCGCTGAAAAATCTCGAACACGTGATGAAAAAGGAAGGCTACGAAGTCACCGCCACGCAAAGCGGCGCCAACGCCCTGGCCTTCCTGGAAAGCCAGACTTTCGACGTGGTGCTTACCGACCTGCGCATGGAAAAGGTGGACGGCATGCAAATCCTCAAAAAATGCCGCGAGAACCACCCGGATACCGAAGTGGTGCTGATTACCGGCTACGCCACCCTGGAATCCGCCGTGGAAGCCATGAAACACGGGGCTTTCTACTACATCGCCAAGCCCTTCCGCCTCGACGAAGTGCGCAAGGTAGCGAGCGAAGCGCTGGAAAAAGTCCGTCTGCGCCGCGAAAACCGCGAACTACGCGCGCAGATCGACAGCTTTCAGGGCAAGGTTAAGATCATCACTCAGGATATCCACATGGAGCGCCTGCTGGAAACCGCGCGCCAGATCGCGCCAACCGATTGCAATGTGCTGGTCGCCGGCGAGTCCGGCACCGGCAAGGAGCTTTTCGCGCGTTACGTGCATTTCAACAGCGCCCGCGGTGACGGGCCTTTCCTTGCCGTCAACTGCGGCGCGTTCAACGAGGACCTGCTGGCCAACGAACTTTTCGGCCACGTGCGCGGCGCCTTCACCGGCGCCCATGCCGACAAGAAGGGCTTGCTGGAGGCGGCCTGCGGCGGCACGCTGTTTCTCGACGAGGTCACCGAAATGCCGCTGTCCATGCAGGTCAAGCTGTTGCGCGTGATCCAGGAACGGGAAATCCTGCCGCTGGGCGGCACCGCGCCGGTGAAGGTGGACGTGCGCTTCATCGCCGCTACCAACCGCGAGATACAGGAAACCGTCAAGGCGGGCGATTTCCGCCAGGACCTGTATTTCCGCCTCAACGTCGTCAGCCTGCTGGTGCCGCCGCTCAACAAACGGCGCGAGGACATCCCGCTGCTGGCCTTCCATTTCCTGAAAAAGGCCGCCACGCTGATGAAAAAAGCGGTCACCGACATTGCACCGGAAACGCTGGACCTGCTGAAAGCCTACGATTTCCCCGGCAACGTGCGCGAACTGGAAAACATCATCGAGCGCGGCGTCGCCATCACCAACGGCGAGACCATTCTCCCCGCGCACCTGCCGGACGACCTGCGCGAACTGACTATCCGTACCTTCCGCAAGAAGCAGGGGCGCATCCCTTCGCTGGAGGAACAGGAAAAGGATTACATCCAGTGGGTGTTGAGCGAAGCCAACGGCAACCAGACCCAGGCCGCACAGATCCTGGGGATAGACCGCGTGTCGCTATGGCGGAAATTGAAGAAGTATCAGCTGGAAATGTAGGCATGCAGGATGGGTAGAGGCGCAGCCGAAACCCATCCTGCGCGCTAGGATAGTGACTTTTCACTGGCCAGGCCGGTGGCGTCTCGTCAAGTGGGTTCAATTTACGGAGTAGCATATATGGCCTCTTTGCAAGAGCAGTTTTTGAAAGCCGGTCTAGTCGACAAAAACAAAGTCAAACAGGCCAACCAGGACAAAAGCAAGCAGAAGAAGGTCGAGCGCCGGACAGGTACGCAAAGTGTCGATGAAGCGCGCCTGGCAGCACTCGAAACGCAACGCAAGAATGCCGAGCGGGCCCGCGAACTCAATGCCCAGCGCGATGCGGCCGCCACTCACAAGGCGGTCATGGCGCAAATTGCCCAGATGGTGCAGCAGAATCGCCAGAGCAAGGGCGCCGGCGACATCGCCTACAATTTCACACGCGGCACGAAGATCGAACGGGTGTATGTGTCGGCCGCCGTCCAGGCGCATTTAGTAGCCGGCCGCCTGGCGATCGTTTGCCAGGGCGGCACCACCGAATTGGTCCCCAGGATTATCGCCGACAAGATCGCCGAGCGCGATGCCTCGCTCGTCGTTCGAGTGAACAAGACCAGCACCGAGATCGATGCGGACGATCCCTATGCCGCCTACCAGATCCCCGACGACTTGATGTGGTAGCTCGGGTGGCCTGCCTCGCGCGGGGCCGCGCCGTCTAGCTTCGCTACTGCCGGCGTCTGCTTTTGGGGTAGCTTTGCGTTATGAGTGCTCCGTGCCATAAGCAGTCATTGAAAAAATATCATCAAAATGGCCGGTCAGTCTGCTCGGGGGGTATGCTTAACGTCAATATTTTGACGAACCGCTTATCACCGTATAAATGGCCCCCATAAATAAAATCAGCCCCCTTTAGCGAACCATGAAAATCTACTTGAGCAATGCCGCATTCTATAACCGAGCGCCTTTTGAGAAGCTCGAAATGTATTTTGATGAGAACGAAATTGCGGTTTTAACTGCGGTAAATGGCCGAGGGAAGACAACTATTCTCTCGCATATCGTTGACGCCTTTCATGAGATGGCAAGACCTAATTTTCAAGGCGAATACGAAGGCAAGGAGAACAAGTTCTATCGCATTTCGTCTCATGTTGAAAACCTTGACAGTGCAAGACCATCGCTTGCTTACCTAAGATTCAAAACGACGAGCGGAGAATTCTTTGATTACGTTAACGCAAGAGGCAAATTAACTGAGGCGGAGTACAACGATCTCGAATTGCCAAGCGGCAAAATACAATTCCATGAGCTGAAGGAGCAATTGGACAGTTCGGGCTTTGCGAAAAAAATTTCGTCGAATCTTGACAAAAAGAAAGCGAAAGAACTCTTCTCTTCTAACCTCCTGACATATTTTCCATCATACCGATATGAAGCTCCTGGCTACCTAAACGACCCTTATCAAATAGATCTGAATTTTTCTAAAAGGTCAGGTTTTGCTGAACACCTAACAAATCCGATTGAGGTTATATCTGGATTGCCACAACTGGCAAATTGGATCATGGATGTCGTGCTCGACATGAAGAACAATTCCAATGACGCTCAGAACGTAGCACTATTTCAGAACCTAAACACGATACTGACAAAAACAATTATCTCAAAGGCCTTGGGTTCATTGAGGTTTGGGATTGGCCCTCGTAGCTTTGGCGGCACCCGGATACAGGTAATGAAGAATCAGACGGCCAGCGAAAGCGTCTATCCTTCGATCTTCAATATTTCGTCCGGTGAGTCATCCATGTTGTGCATGTTCGGTGAGTTAATTAGACAGGCCGACAACAATCTCAACAACATCCAACTTGACGCGATTTCTGGCATTGTTCTCATTGACGAAGTTGATAAGCACTTGCATATCAAACTTCAAAAAGAAATACTCCCAACGCTATTCACACTATTTCCGAACGTACAATTTATTGTAAGTTCCCATTCGCCATTCTTAAGCATGGGCTTAGCGGACGTTGCGCCAGACCGCTCAAAAATCATCGATCTGGAAACATTTGGAATATCTAAAGACCCGACCACGAACGAACTCTATGCCGAGGTCTATCGAATGATGATTGGCGAAAATGACAAGTTCAAAGAGTTGTATCGTTCTCTAGAGGACAAGGTCAAGATTGGGGGAGCGCCTCTTGTCATTACTGAAGGGAAGACAGACGTACAACATCTAAGGTGCGCAAAGAAACGACTGAATATTCAAGGCTGTGACGTTGAGTTTTTTGACATTATTGGAGATTGGGGCGATTCAAAGCTGGAGTTGCTGTTGGAGCAGCTATCAAAGATACCTCAGCCCAGAAAAATAATCGGCATCTTTGATCGAGATGTTGCAAGCATTGTTGCGAAGATAGAAAAGGATGGAGGGGCATATAAGTCCTACGGAAACAATGTTTTTGCATTTTGCCTACCTGTTCCCTCGGGACGTGAACACTACACAAATATTTCAATTGAGTTTTTTTACAACGATAATGACCTTCAGAAGGAGAAAGGCGGTCGGCGGTTATATTTTGACAATGAGGTCGAGTTTAGGCAGTCTGCTGCAAGAAAAAACGAGAGAACACTTATCCGACTGGACGTAGCGAAGTCGTGCGACGAAAACACAAAAAAAATCTTTGATGAAAACGTCGGCGCGCTTGATTGGATTCACTCTAAGGCTGTGTTCTCAGATTTGATTGAGAATGACCTGGATTTCGCCAAAGATTTCGACTTCTCAAAGTTTCATTCCGTTTTCACAAGGTTGGAAGAGATAGCAACTTCAATAAATGCCACCTCACCAGTTAATGGAAACGCAGCGCAATAAAGCCGCATATGCCTACATTGAGCGTCGGCAATGGGTCGAAAGCACGCAGTCGCGTAGCAGGAAAGCGGCCGTTGAGATGATTAACGCAACCCGTAAAGCGCACTAACCAACGGGCAGTGCGCCGGATGCGCGACTGCGGCTCATATTGAGCCACCAGGCGCCAAGCTCACTATTGTTAGTCGGCGTTTGCCGCCCGAACAATTTGCGCCGCAATAAAGCTGGCAAATACGGACAGATTGTCGTCCACACTTGCTGACTCGAGAGCGCGCATATACTCATCCCTGTCGTCGACACGGATGACTGTCCACGGATAGCCCCCCGCCGCCAACAGGACGTTCATGGTAAACCGGGCGGCACGCCCATTCCCATCCATATACGGGTGCACAAAGCCGAAGAGCCAGTGCCCGAGGACAGCACGCGCGAAAGCGTCCGTCTCGGCTGCCATGCATTCGCGCAGGCCATCCATGCCGTCGAGCACGTAGTCATAGTGCGGCGGTGAGTGCAGGGAGCCGCGCAGGAACACCATGTGACGACGGTAGCCTACGAGGTCGGCCACATCGAGGATGCCGGCATCGACAGATGGCCCGAAAAGCTTCTGGAACCACGCCTGATGCTTCGTGGCGAATAGCCGAGCCGCGAGGCCAGGGTTGGCGGTGCGATGCTCATACACCTGTGCGGCGGCATCGCGCACCAACTCGAAGGCGTCCAGGTAGCCCTTGGCGGCCATCGCGGCCATTTGCTTTTGATCGGCCACATCGTTGATCGTATCCCACCCTTCCTCGGCCACTTTTCGAATGAGTTCGGGCGTAACCCGGTAGCGCTCGATGGACAGCGAGTGATAGGCGTCCTCCGTGCGGATTGCTTGCACCCTGGCCAGGTAATCGGCCGGACTCACGTCGACAACGCCACCGTCCGGTCGACAGGCTGCCACGGCCTCCCGGTGCTGTTCCCACAGGGCGCGGACGCGAGCGTAGAGCGGCGAGCGCCCCGGTTGCCCAAGCGCGTAGACCGGCGTTACGTCAAACGGGGTATCGTCGGTCTTGAGGTGGATGCCAAGCCCAGCAAGCTGCTGGAGTACCGCGTCCGCGAAATCGCCTCGGTTCGCTTGCCGATATGCCGACAAGATGCGGACGAGGCCGACCCGATTGATGTTCACCAGCGCGGCCAGAGCACCCGGGTCCTGCAGCTGGGACATGACGATCTGCACTTCGCGGCCGTACGCAGTGAAATGCCGGGGCGGCAGATTAACGAGGCAGAGCGGGATGTTCATACAACGCAAGCCATGGATATCAACAGTTTGTGCAGCCGTCGGAAAAGTCGACTTGCCCGGGAACATGGCGACCGTATGTCCAAAGGCAAGCTCTTGCACGTGGCTCTGATTGGACTCCAGCACAACATTCACTGTTTTGGGAATCACGGTGTACTGAGCGTGCCGCAACAGCGAATGCTCCGCTGTCAGGCAATAGCCCGCGCCAAAGCGCTCGCCGAGATAGCGCGCAAGGTATTCCCAAAAATTTGCAAAAAATGGGGTGGTGTCGCCCTGTTCGACCGTCGGGTCGGATACGAAGTACCAGCCCTTGAGAATCTCACGCAGATACCCGGATTCCAGCAGCAGCACACGATTTGCGTTGGTCAGCTGCTGACCCCGCACAACGCCTCGGTCCGATCCGAGTACGCGGTGCAACTCTTCTAATGCGCGTGCAAGTTTTTGCCGTGGAGTGAGTCGCGGTCGCGCCATAAATCACCATGTTTAATTGAAATCAATCGCTATGTTTTGCTGTAAATAATCTACATGGTTAACTGCAATTAATCAACATGCTTAGGGATATGACAAATCTGAGCGGTTTCCTGACCAAAACGGGTTTGAGACAGCGCGGCCGTTTTGGCCGAACAAAAAACGGTCGCGCCAGCCGAACCCCATCAAACCCACTTGTTCCGCCACCGTAGAATTGCCGCAGGCGTTGATGGGTTTTGTTCTGCGCCATGCCGGCACACTGACGAAAATGTAGACTGGCAAGGGGCGGCAAGTGTCGCGTTTTCTGGTATAACCCGCGTTGAACTAAACCGCTATCGCGGTGGCCCCCATACCCACCGCCCTCTCTTCATC
>CAZGOY010000023.1:0-5083 GCA_964527565.1 uncultured Sulfuricella sp.
GCTGGACGAAGGCATTGACGCGGAAACGCCCGATGCCGCCGGGGTTGATGGCGAAGTTGCATTCCTTGCTGGCCTCGAATTCCGCCGCCTGCTTGTCGTTCATGATGGCGCGCGCCAATTCCTTGGTGTGCTGGCCGGTAAGCGTCTGGCTGGACACCGGCGTCATCTTGCCGTCGATTTTCATCGCCGGAGCGAAATTGGCGGTGATAAACAGGTCGGAGGCTTTTTTCGAGAGCATGAGCCGTAGCAGGTCATGCATGAATTTGACGGCTTGATCGCGTTCCATGGCTCAACCTTCCTTAAAAAGCATCCTTGTTCATCGCCTTGCCGCGCGCCTCTTCCTTGGTTACCACGCCGCGCTGCACCAGTCCTTGCAGGTTCTGGTCGAGGGTCTGCATGCCGACGTTCTGCCCGGTCTGGATCGCCGAATACATCTGGGCGATCTTGTTTTCGCGGATCAGGTTGCGGATGGCCGGCGTGCCGATCATGATCTCGTGGGCCGCCACGCGCCCGGAGCCGTCCTTGGTTTT
Organism: uncultured Sulfuricella sp.; assembly: GCA_964527565.1. Lineage (GTDB taxonomy): Bacteria > Pseudomonadota > Gammaproteobacteria > Burkholderiales > Sulfuricellaceae > JAGXQV01. Next base: position 531 of record CAZGOY010000023.1, read on the forward strand.
CAGCAGGGCCTGCGAAATCACCGAGCGCAGCGATTCGGAAAGCATCGAGCGCACCATGTCTTTCTCTGCGGCAGGGAACACGTCAACGATACGGTCGATGGTCTTGGCGGCGGAGCTGGTGTGCAGGGTGCCGAATACCAGGTGGCCGGTTTCCGCGGCGGTCAACGCCAGGCTGATGGTTTCCAGGTCGCGCATTTCGCCCACCAGGATGGCGTCCGGGTCTTCGCGCAACGCCGAGCGCAGGGCATTGGAGAAACTCTTGGTATGCGGCCCGACTTCGCGCTGGTTGATGAGACACTTCTTGCTCTCGTGGACGAATTCGATGGGGTCTTCCAGGGTCAGGATATGGCCGTATTCGTTTTCGTTGATGTGGTTGATCATCGCCGCCAGGGTGGTGGACTTGCCCGAGCCGGTCGGCCCGGTCACCAGCACCACGCCGCGCGGCTGGTCGGCGATGTCCTTGAAAATCGCCGGGGCGTTGAGTTGCTCCAGAGTCAGCACTTTCGAGGGAATGGTGCGGAACACCGCCGCCGCGCCGCGCTGCTGGTTGTAGGCGTTGACGCGGAAGCGCGCCAGGCCGGGCACTTCGAAGGAAAAGTCGACCTCCAGGTTTTCTTCGTAAAACTTGCGCTGGCCGTCGTTCATGATGTCGTACACCATGTCGTGCACTTCCTTGTGCTCCATGGCCGGCACATTGATGCGGCGGATGTCGCCGTGCACGCGGATCATCGGCGGCACCCCGGCGGAAAGGTGCAGGTCGGAAGCCTTGTTCTTCACCGAAAAGGCCAGCAGGTCGGAGATTTCCATTTATAATCCTTCGGAGATTCTTTGATGTAGGTTCGGATATTCGAGTTTCTGGGCGATTATGGCAACAATTTCCAGCGCATTGCAAGCCGTGAAACAGCGCATCGCCGCCGCCGCATGCGGGGCCGGACGCGCCCCGGAAGAAATCGTCCTGCTGGTGGTGAGCAAGACCTTTCCGGCGCAGGCCGTGCGCGAGGCCTGGGCAGCCGGTCAGCGCGCCTTCGGCGAAAGCTACGTGCAGGAAGCCGTGGACAAGATTGCCGCGCTGGGCGATGTGCCGCTGGAGTGGCATTTCATCGGCCCGCTCCAGAGCAATAAAACGCGCCCGGTTGCCGAACATTTCGCCTGGGTGCACGGTATCGAGCGCCTGAAAATCGCCGAACGCCTCTCCGCCCAACGCCCCGCCGGGATGCCGGATATCCAGGTGTGCCTGCAAGTCAACGTCAGCGGCGAAGCCAGCAAGAGCGGCGTCTCTCCGGATGAACTGGTGCCGCTGGCGCAAGCCGTGCGCGCCTTGCCACATCTGAAACTGCGTGGCCTGATGGCGATTCCAGAACCGACGGACGACCGCGCGCTGCAACGTCGGCGCTTCGCGCAATTGCGCAACCTGCTGGAACAGCTCAACGCCCAGGGCTACGCCCTCGACACGCTGTCCATGGGCATGTCGGACGACCTGGAAGCCGCAGTGGCGGAAGGCGCCACCCTGGTGCGCGTCGGCAGCGCGATTTTCGGCGCCCGCGCCGCTGCCGGGAAGTGACAGGGAAAGACGAGCTGGATCAGCGTGATTTTTATGGAATGCGCAGAATGGCGATGACGATGCCGCTCGCAATGGCGATGAAGGCACCCAGCTTTATGACGAGGCGCTGCTCAAGCGCGGAAAGATCGTCCTTGGTAACCTGGTTGACGAGGGTATCCCTGCTGGCGTCAACGATGACCTCAGCCTGCTCCTCGGTAAAGCCGTTTGCTTTCAGGCGTTTGATGAAGGTGAGCGAGTCAAAAAGGGTGGTAGCCATAGCTGGAGGATAGCAAAAAGAAGCCGACGCAGGAACGGCATGGCGCGCGCAGCGCACCCACTTCCGGGATGCTTGCTTATGTGACCATTGCCAATTTTCGCCATGCTGCTGGGGTCTTGGTCCACTTTTCGCCCGTTGTAATATCCGTGTATAACGATCCTGTGGGTGCGTTTTGTGTTGATTGGGTATCTCCCGACTCACCAGGAATAGGCTGACCTTCCCCAGAAATGTAATGCACCTTCCCGTCCGAGAACCCGCCTTCAGCTTCAAAAGGACTATTTGCCATTGAAAAATCTCCGTGAGTTTTGATGCGCGCGCCTGAAAAAACCCGGATTCCGGCTTTGGGCCGTCGTCCGGGTGTTGTGTGTAGGCTGCTTATCAGCAATAGCCAGCGGCAATGCAGCTACCCGTTTTGGCCCAAGTGATCGCACCGTTAGTCATAGTCGGAGTCAGGATGAAGGTCTTGCTGTCCAAATCAGCTGATGCCGTGGCGGTAATAATACCGTTAGCAGCAACTGCGACGCTAGTAACGTACCCAATAGCGCCTGATGCAGCACCCACCCCCCGACTCCGTTGGCGCAGGTAGCAACACTCCCCAACTCGTTGGCGCAAATTTCAACTTGCGTTTTGAAAGCAGATGTGGCGTTCACGACTTCGGTGAACTTGGCCTTTTTGGTGTAGTTCTGGTAGGACGGGATGGCCACGGCGGCCAGGATGCCGATGATGGCGACGACGATCATTAGTTCGATGAGGGTAAAGCCTTGTTGAACTTTTTTCATGATATTTTCCTTTGTAATAAATGGAGGTTGGTTGAAACCCGGTGGCGGTGAGCATTTCAAAACCGGGAAATACTCACCGCCACACACCCCACTATTCGCAAGACGCTTGCCAGCTTTGCGGAAGCGCGTTTCCGGCATTGGAAAATATCTGTATAAACAAATGGATGGATCGACAATCAGGCAGGCGGGTTGCGGCTGTCCTTGATTCTTGTCGCGTGAAACCGCGCTGATGGCAGGCTTGGGGCGGTGCCATGTCAGGGGCGCGGCAGTGACAGAAAGCTTTGGTAGCGGGTCAAATCGCCAGCAACACCTGCTCTGCGGATGCACAAACTTCCTTCATGCGCCCATGGCCGGGAAGCGGTTTTTCCTCGACTTCCAGCAAACCAATGCGCTGCAAGGCATCGACATCGCGCTTGACCGAACTGCGGTCACGATGAAGGCGCATGGCAAGATCGGTAATGGAACCGGGGCAATGCCGGACCTCGCGGAACAGCACAAGCTTTGCGGTGGTGATCAGGCGCGCCAGGTCTTCGGGGTCTTCAAACGAAATGGTTCGCTCGCGGGGAATCGGCTTGCCTTGATCCGCAAGTTGGGCGACCTGCTTGCCCCGTTTGAAAAATGCTTCAGGCCCGCCCGTGGTAACTACTGTTTTCATTGCAATTTCCTCCTGAAAACCAACCAGTCAGCCTCGAAGCGTTTTTCGATGTCCTCGAAGCTGGAAAACTCAACCGGCTCAACCACCCCAAAATAATGCCGGTGGTGGTATCCGTGCGCGTTGTCATATCCGACGACCCGGCCATGGTCAAATCAACCCGGATTCATTATCCCGCATGTTTCATAAAAACCGCAGCCTTGCCGGTAGGAGGGGCCTTGGCCCCGAGCTTTTCCGTTCAGTCGCGAGAAGATCAAAATCTCGGGGCCAAGGCCCCTCCTACCGGGTTTGTCGAAATTCACAAAAAATTCGGATTATAAACATTGATGTATATAACTTGTGTGGTTTATAGTGTGACTATCGGAAAAATAGAACTGGCGCCATGAAATACAGTGAGTTCAAGAGATGGCTGGAAAAACAGGGCGCGAAATTTACATCCGGCAAGGGTAGCCATCTGCATGTCGAGTTGAACGGCAATCGCTCGATATTTCCGTTCCACGGAGCGAAGGAAATTCCCAACCCGCTGGTCAGTGCCATCAAGAACGATCTTGGGCTGAAATAAGGAGCTATTTACCATGTTCTGCTATCCCGCAACCCTTGAAAAAGACCCGGAGACGGGGACGATGCTGGTGGGATTTCCCGATATTCCGTTTTGCCATTCGGTGGGAGACGATGAAGCCGAAGCCTTGCTCAATGCGGTGGATGCACTGATAACCGCATTCGAGTCGTTCGAGGGACGGCGTGAACCGATTCCCGCGCCGTCCGTGGCCAGGCCGGGTCAACCGGTGGTCTGGCTTCCCGCGCTGGTGGCGAGCAAGGCTTTGTTATATAACGCCATGCTCGCCTCTGGGAAACGCAAGGCCGATCTGGCGCGAACCCTGAATGTGTCGCCACCCTTGGTTGACCGGCTCATTTCAATGCGCCACAAAAGCCGCATCGATCAGATAGAAACCGCTTTGGCCGCTCTGGGAAAACGCCTGGCTGTCGATGTGGTGAGGTAAAACGAAGTGGCGAGTCAAAACCGCAACCGTGACAGGAACATGCTCATGCATTCAATCAGCCTTGCCACCGCCGTGGCGTTAACTGGCCGCAGCGAACGGACCCTGTGGCGCTATCTTGCCGACGGCGCCATTGGCCGCGCGCCCGAACCCGATACCGGTAAGACCCTGATCGATCTCGATTCGCTCACCCCTTACCTGACCCTGCCGCTGGGGCACGAAGAGCGGGCCCTCGTCGTCCGCGCGGATGCGGGGGGGGGGGGGGGGGGGGGCCGTGGGGGGAAAAAAAAACGGGCCTTTTTTTTTT
>CAZGOY010000023.1:5093-48809 GCA_964527565.1 uncultured Sulfuricella sp.
GCGTGTGTGGCGGTGTGTGGGGGGTTCGGGGGGGGCGGGGGTGGGGGGGGGGGGGGGGGGGGGTAGCGCTGAGGCGCAAAACGAACTGGCCTTGCTTTTTCTGGCCAACGGCAAACCGGAGGGCGCCATTTACTGGCTGGAACTGGCAGCCGGACAAGACTACGCGGATGCCATGCACTGGCTTGGCCGCTGCCATATGGAGGGCAACGGCCTGCCCAGGAATGAGGATCTGGGCATCATGTGGCTTTCCAAGGCGGCGGCACAGGGCCATGTGATTTCACGCCATCAGATGGACGCGCTGCTATCCAGAACAACCGGATTCAGCCGGAAGGCCCCCTGAATTGACGCGGGTTGCGGACGGGGTTTGAAGTGAACGAAATTTATTACGAGGACGTCCTGCTATGAACATCACCTTTATCGGCGGCGGCAACATGGCGGTTGCGCTGGTTTCCGGACTGCTCCAGCAGGGCGCATCCGCCGCCAGCCTGCGCGTGGTGGAAATCCTGGCGCAGGCGCGCGAGCGCCTGCATGCCGAATTCGGCGTCGCGGTACACGAGACCCTCGACGACACGGCGCTTTCCAGCGACATCGTGGTGCTGGCGGTCAAACCGCAGCAGCTGCGCGAGGCCGCAGGCCAACTGCAAGGAAAACTCGGCGGCAAGCTGGTGATTTCCATCGCCGCCGGGGTGCGCGGCGCCGACCTGGCGCGCTGGCTGGGCAATCATGCGCAACTGGTGCGCGCCATGCCCAACACCCCGGCGATGATCCTGGCCGGCGTCACCGGCCTGTACGCCCTGCCGGGCGTGAGCGAGGAGCAGAAACGCCAGGCGGAAGGCATCCTCGGCGCGGTCGGCAAGGTGGTGTGGCTCGCGGAAGAAACGCGCATGGACGCCATTACCGCCATTTCCGGTAGCGGCCCGGCCTATGCCTTCTACTTCATGGAAGCGCTGGAAGAAAGCGCCCGCGAATTCGGCTTCCCAGCAGGGCAGGCGCGCGCACTTGCGGTGGAAACCTTCCTCGGTGCGGCGAAGCTGGCCGCCGCCAGCGACGAGGATCTCGCCACCCTGCGCGCCCGCGTCACCTCCAAGGGCGGCACCACCGAACGCGCCCTGCTGACCATGGAAAACGCCGCCGTCAAGGCCGGCATCGTGCGCGGCATCCAGGCCGCCGCCGAACGCTCGCGCGAACTGGGCGACGAACTGGGCCGGACGGGGTAATGCCGGTTTTGTTTTTTCCTACAGGTTGGCATCTCTCAACGCGATAACATCAGGGAACCGGGGTGAGGGTTTGCCGCACCAGCGAACAGATCATTTTTTCCTCGTCGGCGGGGATGTTGAGTATCGGTTTGTGTCCCTGGTAATTGAGCACCAGGTCGTTGTCGTAGTTGGCGTAATGGTCGAGCTTGAAGCCGAGGAAGGCCAGCGGGCCGCAGATCATGAAGCGCAGCAGGAAGGCGTGTTCGCCGATGCCGCCGGTGAACACCAGCGCGTCGATGCCGCCCGCCTTGGCGGCCAGCGCGCCGATGGCGGCGCGCACCTGGCGGCAGAAGTATTCCATGGCGAAAGTGGCGGGTGCGCTACGGCTTTCCACCAGCGCCGACATTTCACTGTCCTGGCCGTCCGACAGGGCCAGCAGCCCCATGCGATGATAGACCAGGTCGCTCAATTCCTCATTGCTGTAGCGCCGCGCCAGTTCCAGCATCACGCCGGGGTCGAGGTCGCCGCTACGCGTACCCATAACGATGCCGCCCGCCGGGGTGTAGCCCATGGTGGTGTCCGCCGACTTCAAGTTTTCCAGCAGGCACAGGCTGGCGCCGCTGCCCAGGTGCGCCACCACCACGCGCCCGCGCGCCTGCTCGCCGAGCAAACCCGGCAGCACGCCGGCGATATGGGCGTAGTTCAGGCCGTGAAAGCCGTAACGCCGCAGTCCCAGTTCGCGCGGGAGCGGCAGGCGCCAGGCGAGCTCCGGCAGGGTGGCGTGAAAGGCGGTGTCGAAACAGGCGATTTGCGGCACGTCGAAACGCGCCCGGCACAAGTCCACGCCCAGCAGGTTGCCCGGCATGTGCAGCGGGGCCAGATGGGTGAGGCTTTCCAGGCGCGCGCGTTCCGGGCCATCCACCAGGCGCGCGGGATCGGCGATGTCGCCGCCATGGACGAAACGGTGGCCGATCGCGGCGGGGCGGTCATCGCCCAGGTCGCTTAACAGCTGGTCGAAAGCCTGTGCGTGGTCGCGCGCGCCTTGCGCCTGGCCGATGTGCGGGTAGCGGAAGTCGCGGCGCGTGCCGTCGTCCGCGCGGAACAGGCTGGCCTTGAGGCTGGAAGAGCCGCTGTTGACGGTGAGGATGCTGGAAGACATGGTGGTTTAAAGGCTGTCGCCGACCGAAACCGGGCGCACCTTCCAGATGTCCTCGCAGTATTCGCGCACGGCGCGATCGGAGGAAAAATAGCCGATGCGCGCTACGTTGAGAATGGACATGCGCTTCCATCTTTCCTCATCGCGGAAGCACTCGCTCACTTCGCCCTGTTTTTCCAGGTAGGAACGGAAATCCGCGCAACACAGGAAGGGGTCGTGTTGGCGCAGGTTATCGGTCAAGGGCCGGAACAACTGGTGGTCGCCGTGGGAAAACACTCCGGAATCAATGAGATCGAGCGTGGCGCGCAGTTCGTCGTCCTGTTCGATGCATTCCCAGGGACGATAGCCGTGCGCCCAGGTCTGCTCGACTTCCTCCACGCTCGCGCCGAACAGGAAAAAATTCTCCGGCCCCACGGCATCGCGGATTTCCACGTTGGCGCCGTCGAGGGTGCCGATGGTCAGGGCGCCGTTCATCGACAGCTTCATGTTGCCGGTGCCGGAAGCTTCCTTGCCGGCGGTGGAAATCTGCTCGGAAAGGTCGGCGGCGGGGTAGATCCACTGGCCGGATTTAACCGTCAGGTCGGGCACGAAGACCACTTTCAGCACCTGTGCGACCTGCGGGTCGCGGTTGATGGTGTCGGCCACCGAATTGATGAGCTTGATGATGAGCTTGGCCATGCGGTAACTGGGCGCGGCTTTGCCGCCGAAAATGAAGGTGCGCGGCGCGATGTCCAGCCCAGGGTTGCGTTTGAGGCGGTTGTACAGGCTGACGATGTGCAGCACGTTGAGGTGTTGGCGTTTGTATTCGTGGATGCGCTTGACCTGCACGTCGAACAGCGAGGCGGGGTCGATGAGCACTCCCACGGTGCGCTGGATGTAGCGCGCCAGGTCTTCCTTGGCGCCGCGCTTGACCTGCCCCCAGCGCTCGCGAAACGCCGCGTCTTCCGCGTAAGGCTCCAGCTCGCGCAGGCGTTCCAGCTTGCGCAGCCAGTCGCCGCCGATGCTCTCGTCGATCAGCCCGGTCAGGCGCGGGTTGGCCAGCGCCACGAAGCGGCGCGGAGTGATGCCGTTGGTCTTGTTGCTGAATTTTTCCGGCCACAGTTCGTGGAAATCGCGCAGCACGGTATTTTTCAGCAATTCGCTGTGCATCGCCGCCACCCCGTTGACGGCGAAGCTGCCGACGCAGGCGAGATGCGCCATGCGCACGCGCTTGCCGTTGCTTTCGTCGATCAGCGACATGCGCGCGATGCGCGCCTCGTCGCCGAGGAAACGGATGCGCACGTCGTCTAGAAACTGCTCGTTGATCTGGTTGATGATTTCCAGATGGCGCGGCAGGATGCGGCGGAACAGGTCCAGCGACCAGCTTTCCAGCGCCTCCGGCAGCAGGGTGTGGTTGGTGTAGGCGAAAGTGCGGCGCGTGATGCTCCACGCCTCGTCCCAGGGCATGCACTGCTCGTCCACCAGCAGGCGCATCATCTCGGCCACGGCGATGGCCGGATGGGTGTCGTTCAACTGGGCGACGAACTTGTCGGGCAGGAACTTGAGCTCGCGCACGTCGCGCAAGGTCATGCGCAGCATGTCCTGCAAGGAGCAGGAGACGAAGAAATATTGCTGCTTGAGGCGCAATTCCTTGCCGGCTTCCGGCTCGTCGTTGGGATAGAGCACCTTGGAAAGGTTTTCCGCCACCACCATCTCGTTGACCGCGCCGTAATAGTCGCCCATGTTGAAGGCCTGAAAGTCGAACAGCTCGCGCGCCTCGGATTTCCACAGGCGCAGCAGGTTGACGTTGTTGACCCCGTAGCCGAGGATGGGCGTGTCGTAGGCCACGCCGTACACCGTGTATTCGGGAATCCACTTGACGCGCGCGACGCCCTGGCCGTCGATGAAATGCTCGGTACGCCCGCTCAGGTTCACCGGGTAGCGCAAGGCCGGGCGCGGCAATTCCCAGGGGTTGCCGTTGCGCAGCCAGGCATCGGTGACTTCGACCTGCCAGCCGTCCTTGATGATCTGGTCGAAAATGCCGAATTCGTAGCGGATGCCGTAGCCGATGGCGGGAATCTCAAGGGTCGCCAGCGAATCCATGTAGCACGCGGCCAGCCGTCCCAGCCCGCCGTTGCCCAACCCCGGCTCGTGTTCCTGTTCCAGGATGTCGTCGAGATCCAGGCCCAGTTCCGTCATCGCCCGCGCCACGTTGTCGCGCAGGTCGAGATTAAGGATATTGTTGCCCAGGTGCGGCCCCAGCAGGAATTCGGCGGACAGGTAGCACACCGTCTTGGCACGGGCGCGCTTGTAATTCTGCGCGGATTCGATGAAGCGCTCCAGCAGGCGGTCGCGAATGGTATAGGCCAGCACCCGGTAATGATCCTGCGGCGTCGCCTTGGCGAAGGGTTGCCCGGTGACGAAGAACAAGTTGTCGGTGAACGCCCGTTTCAGCGCATCGACGGAGCGCCCGGTGCGGGTGTGTTCATGACCGGAATCCAGCGGGTTTTCCGTGACGGCCATTTCAAAGGGATTATTCAAGATGGGTTCTCCATTGTTTATCCCGAACATTTCATAAAAATTCGGCCTTGTTGGTGGGAGGGGGCTTGCCCCCGAGCTTTTTCGTTCGGCATGTGAAAAGTCAAAATCTCGCGGCCATACCCGACAGCCTGTCGGCTTGGGCACAAGAGTCCGCTCCCACAGAGTTGGGCTGCGCCATCACGCGCCGAGCGCGCTCGTCAGTTTTGCCTTGCGCCACGAGGACAGTTTCCCCTCCCCCATGAACAGCAGGGGCAGGACGGCACCCGCGAGCAGCAGGCCGCCTGCCACCACGAAAGAGGTCGTATACGTGCCGCTGGCAGCCTGGAGCGCTGCCGAGAGCTTGCTCATGACGAAACCGCCGACCCCCCAGGCGGTGAACAGCAGCCCGTAGTTGGCACCGAAATTGCGCAAGCCCCACATATCCTTGGCGAAGGCGGGAAACAGCGACAGGTTGGCGCCGTAATTGAAGCCGATCAGGGTGGCGAGGCACACGATGAGCAGCGGCGAAGCGGACGAGAGACCGAAGGCTGCCACGAACATCAGCGCAGCCTGGAGCAGGAACACCCCGGCCAGCACGCTTTCCCGGCTGAAACGATCCGACAGCATGCCCGCCAGGATGCGCCCGGCAGCGTTGCCCACGGCCAGGATGGCGACGGCGAGAAAGGCGCTTTCCCCCATGCTCAGCTTGGCCATGCCGGAAATGCTGCCGATCACCATCAACCCCGCCCCCGCGCCGATGAAGTACAACAGCCACAGCAGCCAGAACTGGCCGCTCTTCAACAGGCGCATGGTGCACCCCGGCCCGTGCGGCTCGGGGTGATGAAGGTGCGGGTTTTTGGCCGCGGCGGCGTGCGCTTCCGCCGGGGTGTGGCGTGGAGCCGGAACCGTCAACAGCAGGGAGAGCGGCAACACCGTCGCCAGCACCCCGGCGCTGAACAGCAGCATGGTGTGCAGCAGGCCGTAATGGCCCACCAGATAGGTGGCCAGCGGCGCGATGTAGGCCGAAGCCAGGCCGAAGCCGGCCACCACCACACCGGTTACCAGGCCGCTGCGCGCCGGCGGAAACCACTTCAGCGCGGCGGGCGTCACCGCCGCATAGCCGAAGGCGATACCCGCGCCCACCAGGCCGCCGAAGCCGATCACCCAGATCCAGTAGTCCGCCGAATGGGACAGCAGGGCAAAGCCCAGGCTCACCAGCACCCCGCCGGTGGCCGCAGTGATACGCGGCCCGGCGAGGTCCTGCATGCGCCCGGCGAGGATCATGGTAAAGGCGAACACCAGGCAGGCCACCGCGTAGGGATCGTTGACGGATGCCGGGTTCCAGTCGAAAGCACCGGGCGCGCCGCTGCCGATGCTGGCCTTGATGGCATCCTTGAAAATGCTCCAGGCGTACAGCACTCCCAGCGCCAGGTTGATGCCCACCCCGGCGCCGGCGACGATGATGCCCTTGTTCATGTGATGAGACATAGTTTCCTTTCCACAAAGGTGATTCTTCATTCACCCAAAATAATTCTACTTTGTCAGATTGACATGCAACGGTTTTGGCTCCCTCCCCCAACGGGGGAGGGTTGGGGTGGGGGCGTTAAATCAAGCGGTTGAATGATTTGCTCGCCCCCATCCTGTCCTTCCCCCGTGGGGGGAAGGGACGTTCTAACACCCTTTGTCTTGAAATCTGACAAAGTGGAAATAACCCATTAGCGGAAAACTCAGATATTCCCCCTCTTTGCAAAAGGGGGAGGCCCGCTGAATTTTTGAATGGATACGCTGGGTTCTTTTCAATACGGCCACGTCCAGCCATCCACCTCCGGCAGGTCGGTGCCGTGCTCGTAGGCGTAGTTGCGGCACTCGATCTGCTTGTCGCGCAGTTTTTCCTTCACATGCGCCCCGGCCACGCGCAGCGCCGGAATACGGTCGATGGCGTCGATGGCCAGGCTGAAACGGTCGATTTCGTTCTGGATCGCCAGTTCCAGCGGGGTGTTGATGCTGCCCTTTTCCTTGTAGCCGCGCACGTGCATGTTACCGTGGTTGGTGCGGCGGTAGGCCAGGCGGTGGATCAGCCAGGGGTAGCCGTGGAAGTTGAAGATCACCGGCCTGTCCACCGTGAACAGGCTGTCGAAATCCTTGTCGGACAAGCCGTGCGGGTGCTCGCTGGGCGGCGTCAGCTTGTACAGATCGACAACGTTGACGAAGCGGATTTTCAGGCTGGGGAAGCTTTCGCGCAGCAGCACCACCGCCGCCAGCGCTTCCTTGGTGGGAATGTCGCCGGCGCTGGCCATCACCAGGTCGGGTTCGCAGCCTTCGTCGTTGCTGGCCCAGTCCCAGATGCCGATGCCCTTGGTGCAGTGCTTGATGGCGGCATCCATGTCGAGGAATTGCAGGTGCTTCTGCTTGTCGCAGACGATAACGTTGATGTAGTCGGTGCTCTTCAGGCAGTGGTCGGATACCGTCAGCAGGCAATTGACGTCGGGCGGCAGATAGATGCGCGTGACCGCCGGGCTTTTGTTGACCACCAGATCGAGAAAGCCGGGGTCCTGGTGGGTGAAGCCGTTGTGGTCCTGGCGCCACACCGTCGAGGTGATGAGCAGGTTGAGCGAGGACACCGGCGCGCGCCACGCCACTTCCTTGGACATCGCCAGCCACTTGGCGTGCTGGTTGAACATCGAGTCGATGACATGGACGAAGGCTTCGTAGGTGGAGAAAAAGCCGTGGCGCCCGGTGAGCAGATAGCCTTCCAGCCAGCCTTCCAGGGTGTGCTCGGAAAGCATCTCCATGACGCGCCCGTCGGGTGAGAGCTCGCCGCCGGCGGCATCTTCCGGCAACATTTCGGCCATCCAGGTTTTCTTGCTGACTTCGTAAATGTCGTCGAGCTTGTTGGAACTGTTTTCGTCCGGGCCGAAGACGCGGAAATTGTTCATGTTCTGGCGCATGATGTCGCGCAGGAACTTCCCCAACGGGCGGGTGTTTTCCGCCGTGGCGGCGCCCGGCTTGAGCACTTCCTGGGCATAGTCCCGATAGTCCGGCATGCGCAGGGCGCGGCGCAGGACACCGCCGTTGGCGTGCGGGTTGGCGCTCATGCGGCGGTTGCCGACGGGGGCCAGCGCTTTCAGTTCGGGGCGCAGCTTGCCGTTTTCGTCGAACAGCTCTTCCGGCCGGTAGCTCTTCAGCCAGTCCTCCAGCTGTTTCAGGTGCGCGGGGTTGTTTTTCACATCATTGATCGGCACCTGGTGCGCGCGCCAGAAGCCTTCCACCTTCTTGCCGTCCACCGTCTTCGGCCCGGTCCAGCCCTTGGGCGAGCGCAGCACGATCATCGGCCAGCGCGGACGCACCGGCTTGCCGCCGGCACGCGCATCCACCTGGATGCGGCGGATGTCCAGCAGGCACTGCTCCAGGGTGGCGGCCATTTTCTCGTGCATCAGCGCCGGGTCGTCGCCCTCGACGAAATGCGGCGTCCAGCCGTAGCCCTGGAACAGTTTTTCCAGCTCGTCGTGGGAAATGCGCGACAGCAGGGAGGGATTGTTGATCTTGTAGCCGTTCAGATGCAGGATCGGCAGCACCGCGCCGTCGCGTGCCGGGTTGAGAAACTTGTTGGAATGCCAGGAGGTCGCCAGCGGCGCGGTTTCCGCCTCGCCGTCACCGACCATCACCGCCACCAGCAGGTCGGGGTTGTCGTAGGCGGCCCCGAAGGCGTGGGAAATGCTGTAGCCGAGTTCGCCGCCCTCGTGGATCGAGCCCGGCGTTTCCGGCGTGCAATGGCTGCCGATGCCGCCGGGAAAGGAAAATTCCTTGAAGAACTGGCGCATGCCTTCCTCGTCCTCGCCCTTGTTGGGATAGATTTCGCTGTAAGTGCCTTCCAGGTAGACCGGCGCCAGGATGCCGGGCGCACCGTGGCCGGGGCCGGCGAGAAAAATCGCGTCTTGATCGTATTCGCGGATCAGCCGGTTGAGATGCGCGTAAGTGAAGCTCAAGCCCGGACTCGCGCCCCAGTGGCCCAGCAGGCGGCTCTTGACGTGCTCGGGACGCAGCGCTTCCTTGAGCAGGGGATTGTCGCGCAGGTAGATCATGCCGGCGGCCAGGTAATTGCAGGCGCGCCACCAGGCGTCGATGGCGTGCAGTTCGCTGGCGGAGAGGGTCGGGTTGGCGGTGGCGCTCATGTCGTTCATGCGGAAGGTTCCTGGAATTGAGAAAGAAATTAGGTTAAGAGGCGAAAGTCCAATGCGGGCAGCCGTTACCGGAAACCGGCGAGGTCAGCGCGCCGGAAACGCCTGCAGAACGGGATTCGACGGCCTTGTGGCGGCAAATACCCTTGGAGTTGTCCAGGCAGATGAAGTTCTTGCGCCCGTTGCGCTCGCGCGGCCCCTTCCAGTTGGAGCAGTTCCCGCACAGGCTTTCACCGGTGCCCAGCGGAATGAACTGAATGGAAAGGGGGAGTGTGGATGCAAAGTTTTCAGATGCGCTCATGGTATCACCTCGTTCGCTGGTTGAAGGCCCTGCCCCATCGCGGTTGTCGGCCCGGAAACGCAGAGTAGCGGCCTTGTGTAACAACTCTGTGACAGAAAAGCGAATTTTCCATTTCGCGGCAAAATCGTCGCCAGAAAAGCCACGGCCACCGATTCGCATCCATTCAGGTTAACGGAAATGACGGCTGGAGTTCAGCGAAAATTGTGAGGCAAGATCAGGCAGGGGACGGGAGAGGTGTGCTTTAATTGCCCCCCGCTCCGGTAGAGCGGGGGGATGGCTTGATTATCAGGCCGTTGCAGCGTGACGAACGGCCACTTTCGCCCGGCCACGTTGCTCGGCCTGCCACAGATCATAGGAAATCTGGCCCTTCAGCCAACTTTCCGCACTCGGGCCGTCGAGCCATGCCTCCAGGCGCAAGGCAAGATCAACGCTAATACCGGCCTTGCCGTTCAGCACGCGAGAGAGTGTGACGCGGTTGACGCCGAGTTCCTGTGCCGCTTGGGTCACAGTCAATCCCAGCGCGGGCAGCACATCCTCCCGCAAGGTTTCGCCTGGGTACGGCGGATTGTGCATTCTGGTCATATATCCTCCATCTTAATTCAGTGGTAATCCCGGTAATCGACCAGGATCGCGTCTTCGTCCTCAAAGACAAAAGTCATGCGCCAGTTGCCATTGACCGTCACCGACCAATGCCCCGCCAGATCGCCGGATAGCGGATGTAACTTCCACCCAGGCATATTCATCCCGCGCGGGCTTGCGACGTCATTCAATTGCCGCAGTTGCCGTGCCAAGCGGGGCGCGTGATCTGGCCGTATACCCGACTTGTTGCCAGTCTCGAAGAACGACTGCAACCCCTTGTGCTTGAAATGCTTGATCATGCGAACATTGTAGCGTTACGCGCTACGTGCGGCAATCGCTGAAAACTGTCGCACTCCTGCGCAGGCATTTTTTGGCAACCGGGGGAAACATTGGCTGAGGCAATTGAAATTGAACCGTGCTGATGCGTTGGAAGCTGTGGGTAATAATTTCGAAGAGCTATCGATAGCCGTATGAAGTTGCGGGATTTGCTGACGCAGCTTGCCACGCACGGCTGCGCATTACTCCGCGAAGGCGCTGCTTGAGAAGCCGTCTGCAAGCCCCTTCACGAAAGCGTCATATCCGCCTGCTAATTTTCCCGCTGCCATTTGGCGTTCCAGGAATCCGGATCATGACAAGCGCATCCCACCTCCATCCCGCTTCACCGCAGCCGGCATCCCGCCACGGCAACCACGCGAAACTGCTGCGCGTGGCCTACGACGTACTCGAAAACCGGCGCCTGACACCGCTGTTCCAGCCGATCATCGACATGCAGGGCGGCGCCATCGCGGGTTACGAAGGGCTGGTGCGCGGCCCCTCCGACAGCCCCTTGCATTCGCCGGTCAAGCTGCTCAAGCTGGCGCGCCAGTCGGGGCTGGCGTATGAAGTGGAAAAACTGTGTTGCCAGGTGCTCATGGCACGCTTTGTCGAACTTCAGTTGCCGGGCAGCCTGTTCGTCAATTTCAGCCCGGAAGTACTGATGCAGGAAAAATTCCGCGAAAGCGACATTGTGGAGGCGGTGCGCCTGCACAACCTGGCGCCGGAAAACGTGGTCATCGAACTGACGGAAAGCGAGCCGGTTTACGAATACAACCTGGAAGTGCTGCTGGAAGTCGCCATGCACTACCAGTCGCTGGGCTTCAAGATCGCCATCGACGATCTCGGTGACGGGCTTTCCAGCCCGCGCATGTGGTCGGAACTGCGGCCCGAATTTGTCAAGATCGACCGGCACTTCATCCAGAACATCGACAAGGACCCGGTCAAGGCGCAATTCGTCGAAGCATTGCGCGAGGCCGTTGCCGGCACGGGCTGCCAGGTGATCGCGGAAGGCATCGAAACCCATGCCGAACTGATGCTGGTGCACCGGCTCGGCGTTCCCCTGGGCCAGGGTTACCACATTGCCCGTCCCTCCGAGGCCCCTTCTCCGGTGATTTCCGCCGAGGTGGCCCAACCCCTGCGCGGCCCCGGCGGAAACACCCGGGATACCGGCATCAGCAAGTGCAGCGTGGTCGAGGAAAAACTGCTCGTCAAGGCACACAGCGTTCCCCCGGACACCCCCAACGAGGTGGTTTTCCAGATGTTCGAAAGCGATCCGCAACTGCACGCCATCGCGGTGGTTCAGGACGGCGTGCCGCTCGGCCTGGTCAACCGCCTCCAGTTGATCGACAGCTTCGCCCGGCCTTTTCGCCATGAACTGTACGGCAAGAAGCCCTGCCACAAATTCATGGACCGCGAACCGCTGATTGTGGACAAGAATATTTCCATCCAGGAATTGGGCTATCTGATTGCCGCCGCCGACCGCCGCCATTTGTCCAACGGCTTCATTTTTACCGAAAACGGGCGCTATCTCGGCATCGGCACCGGCCACGACCTGATGCGCGAAATCACCGAAATGCAGATTCTCGCCGCCCGCTATGCCAACCCGCTCACCCAGCTACCCGGCAACGTGCCGATCAGCGAGCACGTCAACACGCTGCTCGACAGCCATGCTCCGTTTTCTGTTTGCTATTGCGACCTCGACCACTTCAAACCGTTCAACGACGTCTACGGCTTCAGCCAGGGCGACGCGATGATCCAGATGACCGGCAAGGCGTTGGCTGAAGTGTGTGACCCGGAGCTGGATTTTCTCGGCCACATCGGCGGCGACGACTTCATCATCCTGTTCCGTAGTGCGGACTGGGAAGCGCGCTGCCAGCGTGCCCTGGAAATATTCGGCGAAGCGGTCACCCAGTTTTTCAGTGTCGAAGACCGCGAAAAGGGCGGCTACGTCACCGAGAACCGGCGCGGAGAAAAGGAATTCCACGCCCTGACCACCCTTTCCATCGGCGCGACCCTGGTCGAGCCGGGGATATTCCAGTCCTACATGGAAATTTCCGCAGTGGCATCGGAAACCAAGAAAATGGCCAAAAAAATCCCCGGCAACAGCCTCTACGTCAACAACCGCCACTACCCCGCCGCCGCGGCGCACGCGCCGGAGCAACATTCCCCGATGACCGAATGGCAGATGCCGCCAGGCAGGCGCATCATGCACAACAGCGTGAAAGCGCCGCTGCATCCGCCGCCCGCGGCGGTGCAGTAAGTTTTTTCAGGCCGTTGCGGCGGCGAACAGTTCGCACGCCGCGCGCGCCGTCATGAACCCGCTGTCGAGATAAGGATTGTATTCGACGATTTCCATCGCCAGGAAACGCGGGTTGTCATGCAAGCTGCGGAAAGCCTGCGCCAATTCATGTCGGTAGATTCCGCCCGGCTCGGGGCTGCCGACACCCGCCTCTTCGGAAGGATCCAGCACGTCCAGATCGAGGCTGACGCCAAAGGCTCGGGTGTTGCGCTGCACGTGAACCAATGCTTCCGCGAACACCTCGCCGAACCCGCGCCTGCGAATTTCCGCCATGCCGTAAACCCTGACGCCAAGTTGCCGCAGCAACGCCGCTTCGCCCGCTTCAAAACTGCGCACACCCAGCAGACAGACGTTTTCCGGCAACAGCTTTGGCCGTGGCATGGCGATGCCGGTCAGCGCGCGCTCGCCATATCCGAGCAGGCAGGCCAACGGCATACCGTGGATCGCCCTGCTGGGCGTGGTGGCAAAAGTATGGCTGTCCATGTGGGCATCCACCCACAGCAAGCCCAGTTCGCCCATGCCTCCGAGATATTCGGCAACTCCCGACCAGGTTCCAATGGCGCAGGAATGGTCGCCGCCAAGCACCAGCGGAAAATAACCGTGACGCATGGCGAAAGCGATGCGTTCGGCCAGGCTGCCGCACATCGCCGCCACTGCGTGCAACGGCTCGGTAGGGCAGCTGCACGGCAGATGAAGCACATCGTCCCAAAAATAGTCGATCCCGCATTCGTCGAGCGCGCCGAAAAAATTCATGTCGCGCAAGACGTCCGGGCCATCCTGACAGCCGTGATTTTGCGCGCCATAGCCACATGCCGCGCCGATAATTGCGATTTTTTCCATGGGCATTTCCTCTGGGAACGTAACAATTCCGCCGGAATATGCTGCCCACCGATGACAAGCAGATGACGTCCAGGCACTGTCCGCCCCCCGCTCGCCGGATGCCGCACGGATCACATTCCTGTCATAATCCCCCCCCATAATTCACGGCATTCTTTCTTAGCGAATTTAAGGCCGACATGAAACTCGACGAAATCATCCGTTTCCAGATCGACACGGCGATTGCCGGGCTGATCCGCACCCGCGCCCGGATTACCGGGCTTGCCGACTCACATGAAACATTTCACGAAGTCGACCGCCAGCTTGAAACCGTTGCTTCCCACGTGCACGACATCCAGTACAACTGGCTGTCCCTGATGCAAAACAGCCAGACCGCAAGCCACATCATCCACAGAGGGCATAACGCATGAACATCCTGAAAGAACTCGAACAGCGCCTGTTAAAAGACCCGCAAACCCCGGAAAACAAGATTCTCGGCGAACTGGTCAAGGCCCTGTGCATGGGCGGCGACTTCAAGGTCAACGAGCTTTACGAATTGAACCACCCCGATTTTGAAATCGCCCTGAAAGTCATGAAAAACTGGCGCACCAGCCGCTACACCAAGACCCGCGAGCGCCTCAAGGGTTTCGTCGCCAGCCCGCCGTTCCTGATCGACGAGGACGCCGAGGACGCCGAATAGGCTGCGGCGGCGAATAGCCCCCCGTGCCTGTGGGACAAAGGAACGCATTTTGAATGTGTTGATGATTTCGGATGTGTATTTCCCCCGCGTCAACGGCGTTTCCACCTCCATCCGCACTTTCCGCCGCGAGCTGGAACGGCGCGGCCACCACGTTGCCCTGATCGCCCCCGACTACCCGCCGCACGAGGATCAGAGCGAGCAAGTCATGCGCGTGCCGGCGCGCACCCTGCCTTTCGACCCGGAAGACCGCTTGATGAGCGCGGCCCTGGTCGGGATGCGCGAGGATGAACTGCGCGAGCGGGAATTCGACCTGATCCACATCCAGACGCCGTTCGCTGCCCACCGTGCGGGAGTTGCCCTCGCCCGCCGTCTCGGCTTGCCGGTGGTGGAAACCTACCACACCTTCTTCGAGGAATATTTCTACCACTACATCCCCTTCCTGCCGAAGGCCCTGCTGCGCCTGGCGGCGCGACGCCTCAGCCGCCGACAGTGCAACCGCCTCGACGCGCTGGTGGTGCCCTCGCGCGCCATGCAAGCGGCTTTGCGCGCCTATGGTATCGACGTGCCGATGGAGGTCATCCCCACCGGCATCGACCTGGAAAAGTTCGCCGACGGCGACGGCGCGGCCTTCCGCGCGAGCCACGGCATCGCGCCGGAACGCCCGCTGCTCCTGTTCGTCGGACGGGTTGCCTTCGAAAAAAACATCGGCTTCCTGCTGGAAGCGCTGGTCGAGATCAAGGCAGGGTTGCCGAAAGCCTTGCTGGTGGTCGCCGGCGAAGGCCCCGCGCTACCTAGCCTACGCCGCCGCGCCGTCGCCCTTGGTCTGGAAGGCAGCGTGCTGTTCATCGGCTACCTGAGAAATAGCGCGGAACTGCGCGGCTGCTACCGCGCCGCCGACGCCTTCGTCTTCGCCTCGCGCACCGAAACGCAGGGCCTGGTGCTGCTCGAAGCCATGGCCCTGGGCGTGCCGGTGATTGCGCTGGCGGCGATGGGCACGCACGACATCCTCGACGCCGGAATGGGCGCGCTGACGCCCCATGACGACCCCGCCGATTTTGCCGCCCACGCCCTGCGCCTGCTGCGCGATGACAAGCTGCGCGCGCATCTCGGCGCACAAGGCCGCGAGTACGTTCATCAATGGACGGCCGGCGCCATGGCGGAAAGAATGCTGGATTTCTACCGGGGGGTGATCGCCCGGCAAAGGACCATCCGGCAAATACCCTGAACTCCCCCCATCACCCTACCCCAGCAGCACCAGCCCCCACACCACGGCCAGATTGACCAGGCTGAGCAGCACGGCGGCGCTGCCGATGTCCTTGGCGCGTTTGGCGAGGCGGTGGTGCTCCAGCGAGATGCGGTCGACCGTGGCTTCGATGGCGGAGTTCAACAGTTCCACGATCATCACCAGCAGCACGCTGGCGATCATCAAGGCCTTACCCGTCGCGCTCGCCGGCAGGAACAGCGCCAGCGGGATCAGCACCAGCGCCAGCAGCACTTCCTGGCGGAAGGCGTCCTCGTTGCGGTAGGCGGACTGAAAGCCGGCCAGCGAATAATGCAGCGCGTTCCACAAACGCTTCAGGCCGGTCTTGCCCTTGTGCGGGCTTTCCAAATGCGGACTTTCCATGATTCGTGCCGTATCCCTTTCCCCTGCAATCGAATTGCATCAATTCATTCACAATAAAATCATCAGCCCGTCACGCCGTTTTCATGCGGCGGGCGCATTTTGGCAGCATGAAAACCCGCACCCTGCTCCTGTGTACCCTGCCGCTATTGTTGCATAGCGGCGGCGCCCTGGCGTGGGGGCTGGAGACGCACCTTTACTTTTCCCAGCTACTGGTGTGGGCGATCCCGCTGGCCGACGGCGATTTTCGCCGCGCCGCGCGGCGCTTTCCCCGCCTGGTGATGGCAGGCGCCTGCCTGCCCGATCTCACGTTGACCGGCGGCGCGCCCTTCCGTCATACCCATGCCTGGCAAACCTGCGCAAGGCTGTTGGCGGATTCCTCCGGCGACGAGGAAAAAGCCGTAGCGCTGGGTTACGCCAGCCACCTGCTGGCCGACGTGGTGGCGCACAACCACTTCGTCCCCGCGCATCAGGCGCTGTGGCTGGATCGCCCCTTGCTGACGCACGTCCTGGCGGAATGGGCGATGGATAACCATGTCCGCCCCCACCTGTTCGCGGGTGCGGCACACTTGCTGGACGAACATCGCACGCTGCTGGCCGGGCGCGCGGCGACCATCGGCAATTGCACGGTTGACGAGGCGGCGCGCGCCTTGCGCCGTCTCGCCGCCGCTGAACGCTTGTTGCGCCGCAGCCGCCTGCCGCAAGGCCTGTACCGGCTGTTTTCCGCCATCGACAGGCGCCTCCAGGCACACTTCGACTATTACATCGGGCAAACCGCCGCCCATTTCGGCCAGATCAACGCGATTCTCAGCGGCACCATGCCCGCCCTGCAAGCCGAACCGGAATGGGAAGGCGGGATGTTGAAAACCGTTCAGGAGTCAAGCATCGCGCATCTGCTGGAGCGCCTGCCCTTGCGCTACCTGTTCCATCACAACCCGAAC
This sequence comes from uncultured Sulfuricella sp., assembly GCA_964527565.1. GTDB lineage: Bacteria > Pseudomonadota > Gammaproteobacteria > Burkholderiales > Sulfuricellaceae > JAGXQV01. The sequence goes on from CAZGOY010000023.1 coordinate 21,695, forward strand.
GAGACTCTAGCGATGCTGGCCCCGATCAGCGCGCCGGCCAGCACATCGGTAGGGTAATGCAGGCCCAGCACCAGACGCGAGGCGGCCACCAGCACCACGAAGGGCGCCACCCCCCACGCCAGGGCCGGATAGTAGGCGAGCGCCACGACGCCGAAGCCGACGGCGTGCAAGGTATGGCCGGAGGGAAAACTGAAGCGGTCGAGGGGCGCGGCGCCGATGAAAATATCGCTGTTCAGCTCGAAGGGACGCGGGCGCGAGGTTTTCCCCTTGAGCCACTTGTACACCAGCAGGCAGAGGAGGCCGACCCCGATCATGTGCAACACCGGAACCAGTGCCGCCCAGCCGTTCCAGGCCAGCATGCCGGCCATCAGGGCGTACCAGAACACGCCGTTCCCCAGGCGACTGATTGCGGCGAACAGCGCCCTGACCCCGGTGCGCCGCCCGGCCTGATTGAAGCGCAGGCACCAGACCAGATCCCAGTGGTTAATCCGGCACAAATAGGAAACGGTTTTCCCGGACATCGGAGCCTCCTTGTCGCACGGCTTTCAGCAGATAGCGTTCGAAGCGCTCGCAGACCGCATCCCAGTTCAGGCATTCCATATCGCGACGCGCGGCATGCCTGAATTTCCCGACCAATTCCGGGGTGCTGCCCAGCAGCGCGGCCAGGCGGATGAATTCTTCCGCATCGCCGAGGCGCGCACTCAAGCCATTTTCGCCGTGGCGAATGTGCTCGGCTGCGGCGGCATAGCGGTAGGCAAGCACCGCCAGGCCGCTGGCCATGGCTTCCAGGGTGACGTTGCCGAAAGTCTCGGTCAGGCTGGGAAACAGGAAAATATCCGCCGACGCGTAATGGGCGGCCAGCTCTTCCCCGCTTTTCATGCCGGTGAAAATGTGACCGGGATATTGCGCCTCCAGTCCGGCACGCGCCGGGCCGTCGCCCACCCACACCATGCGGGCGTTGAGATGGTGATGGCTGCGGATGGCCTTGAAGGCTTGCGCCGCCAGTTCCAGATTTTTTTCCGGCGCCATGCGTCCGACGTGGATGACCGCCAGCTCATCGTCCGCCACCCCCCAGTGGCGGCGCAGTGCGGCATCGCGCCGATGCGGGTGGAACAACGCCGTGTCGATGCCGCGCCCCACTACCTCGACATTGCGGAAACGCTGCGCTTCCATCTGCCGACGCAATCCCCCGGTGGGCACGAAGGTGAAATGCGCCTGGTTGTGGAATCGGCGCAAATAGCCGCCGATGGCGCCTTGTAGCCAGCCGATGCCGTAATGGCCGGTATAGCTGCGGAAGTTGGTGTGGAAGGCGGTGGTCACCGGTATATCCAGCTTCAGCGCGGTTTTCAGCGCCGCCCAGCCGAGCGGGCCTTCGGTGACGACATGCACAAGGTCGGGGCGGTCTGCCTTCCAGGCATTTTTCAGGGCCGAGAAGGCGGGTAGGCCGAAGCGCAGCCCCGGATAAATGGGAATGCCGAAACCGGGCAGCAGCAATTCGTCCAGCCCGCTTTCCGCGCCCGGCGCCTCCCCGGCATATTGGCGCGGACGCACCAGTTGCACCCGCCAGTTGCGTTGTTGCAGGCCCTGCACCATGCGTTGCATGCTCATGGCGACGCCATTGATCTCCGGCGGCCAGGTTTCGGTCACCACGGCAATGCGCAAGCCTGCGCCCGCAAATGGGAGCAGCCGCGCGGGACATGACGGATTTTTCATCAAGGCGGGACTCATCAGGACAGGTCTAGCGGGCTTGTTTCATGAAATGCCGCGCATAGCGCGGATTGATTTTCGCCATGGGCAAGAGGATCAGCAGGTCGGCGGTGTTGAAATCCGGGTCCCAGGCCGGTTCGCCGCAAATCCATGCCCCGGCGCGCAGGTAGCCCTTGATGAGCGGCGGCACGGCGGCATCCAGGTCGTCCCGCAGGCAATCCAGCGGCAGGGGCGTGCGCGGAAAGACGCGCCATTCGACGGGACTCAGGTGGTCGCTCTTGAGGCGCCGGTAAAGGCTGGCGGCGACATGCCCGCCGTCGGCGATGCTGATGCTGGCGCAGCCCATCAGGTATTCGGCGCCGTGGTTTTGCATGTAGCGTGCCAGCCCTTCCCACAGCATGGCGATGACCGCGCCGCTGCGATGGTCGGGGTGCACGCAGGAGCGCCCGACCTCCACGGTGCGATCGGCGATGTTCGCCAGGCGCACCAGGTCGAATTCGCTTTGCGAATAGAAGCTGCCCACTTCCTGGGCGCGCGCCGCCGTCAGCATGCGATAGGTGCCGATCACCTCGCCGCCGACGCCGTCGCGCACCAGCAGGTGGTCGCACCAGGGGTCGTAAATATCGCTGTCGATGCCGTCTTCGCGGCTGGCAGGGCGTGCGCCCATCTCCTCGACGAAAACCCGGTAGCGCAGGCGCTGGGCTTCGCGCACCTCTTCGCGGGTACGAGCCAGGCTCAATTGCAGTCCAGACTGCGGGCAATGGGCGGTTTGCAGGTGTTCGCTCAACATGGCTTCTCTCCACGGGTTTGCATGGAGGGAGAAATTAAGCGGCGCGCGTGACATCCCGGTTACGGTGCGGTGAAGTTTGCGTGAAGGGACGGCTTCGCCTCCTGCTCAGCCCAATTTTTTGGGATAAATTTGGCGTTTGACATTATGAAATAATTTCCATACTGTGCGGTTATGACGACGATACAACGCTTTCGCAACAAATTCGCCTTACAGGTTCGGGAGCGCGACCACAATCCGCCCCATCTGCATTTGTTTGGCTGCGGGTTCGATGTTGTTATTGACTTGCGCACCTTCAAATCATCGGGCGAATGGCCGGAGGGTTTGAAGTCGGAAGTGATCGCCTGGGTTGGGGTTGCGGAACACCAGGTGGAACTATTGGAGGAATGGCACAAATGGCACAAATGAAACGCCCCCGCCTCGCGGCAATCGAACCGCTCGCCGGTCACTTGTTGCGCGTCACGTTTGTCGATGGAAGCGTTTACACCCTGCGCTTTGCTGAATTTTTCGATGAATCGCCGGGGCTTGCCCCTCTACGCGATGAAGCCGCTTTTATGCGCTGCGCGGCGGACGAATGGGGCTGGACAGTGGAATGGCCCGATTTCGACATCCAGATCGGTGCGGACACGCTGTGGCTGGATTCGCAGGCGCAGAATGCGCCGGACGAAAACACCCGCACCTTTGCCCAATGGCGCGCACGTCACGGCTTGAGCCTCTCCGAAGCCGCCCGCGCGCTGGGAATGACGTCTCGCACCATGAGTGCTTACGGCTCCGGTTCCCGCCCGGTGCCGCGCTACATCGCCCTCGCCTGCAAAGGCTGGGAAGCCGAGCATCGGGACGGCTGATTTTTAGCGCCCTCCTTGTGTCCGGCGCCTTTTCCGTCATGACATTGTCAACCCTGCTACAGGCGTGGCGCGCCTTTCCCGCCGGTAATCGACAGGCTGCGGCGAATGCGGCATTATCGGCGCGCCTTTAATCATATTGAGGAAAGTCATGAAAGGGAAAATCACGCCCACCGGGCGCGAGGTCAAGCTCGATGCCGATGACGTTATCGTCTCGAAAACCGACCTGAAGGGGCGCATCACCTACGCGAACCGCATTTTCATGCAAATCGCCAACTATCCCGAAAAGGAACTGCTCAACGTGCAGCACAATATCGTGCGCCATCCCGACATGCCGCGCGGTGCCTTCAAGCTGCTGTGGGACACGCTGAAGTCGGAAAGGGAATTTTTCGGCTACGTCAAGAACATGACTTCCAGCGGCGATCACTATTGGGTGTTCGCCAACGTCACGCCGGACCGCGATGCGCGCGGTAAAGTGGTGGGCTATTTTTCCGTGCGGCGCAAGCCCAAGCCCGCCGCCATCGCCACCCTGGAAAGCATCTACAAGGAAATGCTCGATGTGGAGCAGCGCGCCGGGCCCGCCAACGCGTCGGATGCCTCCATCGCCCACGTGGTCGCCAAGCTGAAAAGCCTGGGCACCACTTACGACCGCTTTATCCTGAGCCTATAACCCCCCGGAGCACAATCCAATGCACAAGGCCATGAGTGCCGGCATCAGCCGGCATGTTCCGTTTCTCGGCGGCCAGTTTCGCCTGATCTGCATCGTCTTCAGCCTGATAACCGTGGCGTTGTCGCTGTGGGTGACCTATCAGCACGGTTTCGAAATCTCGATCTGGCTGTTTCCGGTGCTTTCCATCACGTTTTCCGCTTACGCCTGGTTTCATTTCCATCGCCCCATCGAAACCATCAACCGCATGGTCGATGTGCTCAAGGATTCCAGCAAGGGGCAGTTGCACAGCCGCGTGACCCAGACCGCCGGACTCGGTGAACTGGGGCTGGCGGCCTGGGAACTGAACGAATTTCTCGACCTCATCGAAATGTATTTCAAGGAGGTCAACACCTGCTTCCGCCTGGTGACCGAGGGGGTGTTCTACCGCAAGGCACTGACGGACGGGCTGCCGGGGCAGTTCGCCGAATCGCTGGAAAAGATCAACGCCGCCATCAGCGCGATGGAGCAGAACGCCATCCTCATCAACCGCAATGAAATGTCCTCGCATCTGCACGCCGCCAACACCAGCCACTTGCTGCGCAATCTCAAGATCAACCAGCAGGATCTGGTCAACACCAGCAACGAGATGGACGAGGTGGAAAAAATCGCCCGCGCCAACCGCGAAGCCGCGGCTTCCAGCCTGGATGCCATGACCCATATCGGCGACGCACTGAGCGGCATGAACGGACGTATGCAGGAAATGGCGCAATCCGCGCAGGAATTGGGCAACGAAAGCGCGTCCATCAACAGTGCCGTGCAGCTGATTTCCGACATCGCCGACCAGACCAACCTGCTGGCGCTGAATGCCGCCATCGAGGCGGCGCGCGCCGGGGAAACCGGGCGCGGCTTTGCCGTGGTCGCCGACGAGGTGCGCAAACTGGCGGAGCGCACCAAGACCGCCACCACCGAGATTGACGCCATCGTCGCGCGCTTCAAGGAGCGCGTGACCACCATGGTCGAGGAAACCGGCACCGCCAGCACCCTGACCGCCGGGGTCAACGGCCAGATGAACGATTTCCAGACGCGCTTCGCCGAATTTTCGCAGTCTGCCGAAAACACCATCAACCGCGTGGCGAAAACCAAGGATCGCTCGTTCGGATCACTGGTCACCATGGATCACATCATCTTCATGCAAAACGCCTACATGGCGGTGGGCAAGGGCCAGGATTGCGACGAAGCCGCCGCTGCGGGCGCCGACCACCAGCACTGCCGCCTCGGCAAGTGGTATTACGAAGGGCGGGGAAAGGCGCAGTTCGGCAAGACCCGCGCCTTTGTCCAACTGGAGCAGCCCCACGCCGAGGTGCATGGCAACGTCCACCGTGCCATCGCTCTGTCGCGCGAAAACTGGGCGGGCGACCAGACGGTGCGCGAAGAACTGCTGCAAACCATGGAGAAAGCGGAAGACGCCAGCCGCCAGGTCATCGCCCTGATCGAGGCCATGGTCAAGGAAAAGCACGGCGAAGGCTGAGCACGCAAAGCCCGCACAAACACGGCGGCGCGTGGGCTACTCGCGCTGCTGCATCTTCGGACGTTTGCCGATGGTCACCGTCAGCTTTACCTGGCTGCGGTTGCGGATGATGTTCAGGGTGGCGTCATGGCCGGGCGCCAGGGCGGCGATCTGGTTCAGCATGTTGGGCGAATCGGCGACCGCCGCGCCGTTGATGGCCGCCAGCACGTCGCCCGGCTTGACGCCGGCGCGATCCGCCGGACCGCCCTTCAACACCCCGGCGATGACCACGCCGCCGTCTTGCGGCAAGCCAAAGGATTCCGCCAGTTCCGGGGTAATTTCCTGCACTTCGACGCCGATCCAGCCGCGCACCACGCTGCCCTGCTGGATAATCTGCTCCATCACCTGGCGGGCGAGACTGACGGGAATGGCGAAGCCGATCCCCTGCGAGCCGCCCGAGCGCGAATAAATCGCGCTGTTGACGCCGATCAGCCTGCCGCCCGCGTCAACCAGCGCGCCCCCCGAATTGCCGGGGTTGATGGCGGCGTCGGTCTGGATGAAATTTTCAAAGGTGCTGATGCCCAGATGGCTGCGCCCGAGCGCGCTGACGATGCCCGAAGTCACAGTCTGCCCGACGCCGAACGGGTTGCCGATGGCCAGCACCACGTCGCCCACCTGCACCGCTTCGGCGTGGCCGAAGGTGATGGCGGGAAGGTCCGCAAGCTCGATCTTGACCACTGCCAGGTCGGTGTCCGGGTCGGTGCCGACGATGCGCGCCGCCGTCTTGCGCCCGTCGGCAAGCGCCACCTCGATTTCGTCGGCGGCCTCGATGACGTGGTGATTGGTCAGGATGTAACCCTGCGGGCTGACGATCACTCCCGACCCCAGGCTGGACGTGCGTTGCGGACGGTTATCCAGGCGGTCGCCGAAAAAGCGCCGGAACAGCGGGTCATCCATCAAAGGATGACGCGGTGCGGCGACTTCCTTGCTGGTGAAAATGTTGACCACCGAGGGCATGGCTTTCTTCGCCGCCTCGCTATACGAACTGGCCCTGGGCGCCGCTGCGGCGCCGGACGGCGCTTCCTGCACGGTCACCACGGTGCTGCCGCGCCACGGCAACCACTCCGGCTTAAGCACGGAAAGGGCGAACAACACCGCGAGACTGACGGTGGCGGTTTGTGAGAAGATCAGCCAGAGACGGCGCATAGTGTGATGGGAGGCGAAAAATGTTGTTGAAGGAACTGGAAAATTATACCGGCCAACTGCTGGAAGTCGAACGTTTCCGCGATTATTGCCCGAACGGCCTACAGGTGGAAGGGCGCGGCGAGATCAAGCGGCTGGTCAGCGGCGTCAGCGCCAGCCTGGATTTCCTCAAGGCGGCGGTGGCGGCGGGCGCGGATGCCCTGCTGGTGCACCACGGCTGGTTCTGGAAAAACGAGGATGCGCGCATCACCGGCATCAAGCGCGCGCGCCTGGAATGGCTGCTGCGCCACGACGTCAGCCTGCTGGCCTACCACCTGCCGCTGGACGCCCACCCGCAACTGGGCAACAACGCGCAACTGGCCGAAAAGCTGGGCGCGCGCATCGGCGGCTGGTTCGGCGAGCAGAACCTCGCCGCCCACGGTGAACTCCCCGCGCCGCTGAAATTGGCCGACTGGGCGCGGCATGTGGGGGAAGCCCTGGGCAGAACGCCGCTGACCATCGGCGAAGCAGAGCGTGAGATACGCCGCGTCGCCTGGTGCAGCGGCGGCGCGCAGGGGTATTTCGAGGAAGCCGTGCGCCTGGGTGTGGACGCTTTCCTGACCGGCGAAATTTCCGAACAGAACACCCACGTGGCGCGCGAAACCGGCGTGGCTTTCATCGCCGCCGGCCATCACGCCACCGAGCGCTACGGCGTACAGGCGCTAGGCGCGCACCTGGCGGAACATTTCGGCATCGAACACCGCTTCATCGACATCGCCAACCCGGTGTAGAGTGATTTCCGGGTAACGGTCTTCCCGCGCGGATGACGCCAAGGACGGCATCTAACCCGGATATTTCATAAAAAACCACCAAGCCCTGTGGGAGCGGGCTATCCGGTTTTTCCTCAATCGCTCAAACCGGTCGGCAGGCCGTCGATGCTGACGCGGTTTTTTTCCAGGCGGTAGGCGCGCGCGCCCTCTTCGCCCTTTTTCTCCACCCAGCGCAGCAGGGCGTCGCGCTCGCCCTGGTAGTCATACAGCGGCACGCCCGCGCCGCAGGAAGTCTGCACGGATTCAATGTCGAGCACGATGATCTGGCGCACCCCCGGCAGCTGCGGGAACAGGGGCCGCAAGCCTTGCCATTCGCCGTCGCCCCGCGCAACCACGCGCCCCTTGCCGTAGAGGCGCAGGATCAGGTGATCGCCCTCGAAGCTGCAAAACATCAGGGTCATGCGGCCGTTTTCCAGCAGGTGCGCGGCAGTTTCGTTGCCGCTGCCGGTCATGTCCAGCCAGGCGATCCGCTTGGCGTCGAGGATGCGCAGGGTGTCCAGGCCGCGCGGCGAAAGATTGATGCGCCCCTCGCGCGGCGCGCTGGCGACAAAGAAGAGGTGCTGGCGCGCGATGAAGGCGCGCTGGGTGTCGTCGAGTTCGCTATAGAATTTGGCCATCGGGTTTTTCCTCTCCCCAGCGCGGCAGCAAGGTGTGCGCAACGCCGAGATGATCGAGCAGGCGCGCCACGACAAAATCCACCATGTCGGCAAGCGTCTGCGGGTGATGATAGAAACCGGGATTGGGCGGCAGGATGGTGACGCCCAGGCGCGCCAGTTTCAGCATGTTTTCCAGGTGGATGGCGGAAAACGGCGTTTCGCGCGGCACCAGGATCAGTTTGCGGTTTTCCTTGAGCATCACGTCGGCGGCGCGCTCGATCAGATTGTCGCTCATGCCTCCGGCTATCGCCGCCAGCGTGCCCATGGTGCAGGGACACACCACCATGGCCTGCGGGGCGTTGCTGCCGGAGGCCACCGGCGCAAACCAGTCCTCGCGCCCGAAAACATGCAATTGCCCCTCTGCCGCGCCGAAGCGCGCCGCCAGCAGGCGTTGCGCTTCGGCACTGGCGGACGGCAACGCCAGGTCCAGCTCCTGCCGGGCGACCACCTGTGCCGCCGCCGAATACAGCAGATACACGCGGCAGCCCGCACCCAGCAGGCATTCGAGCAGGCGCATGGCATAAGGCATTCCAGAGGCGCCGGTGAGGGCAAGGGTCAGGGTTTTCACAGGGTTCCCGGCGGCGGTGGCGATGAGGGTTCGCTGCCATTGTAGGTCGGCGGTGCGGCAGGCTCAACCTTCGCCCCTTCCGGCGGCACTGGCTTGGCGGCTAATGTTTCCTTTTCCTGGGCGGCCTTGCGGGCCGCCTCTTCGCGCCTGAGCGCGGCCTGCGCGCACAGCACCTGTTCGAACACGTCGCCGATGGTTTCCGGGACAATGGCCGCCGCCTCGCCCTCGGTAGCGACATGCTCGATCACCGCACCATTGACACCGTGAACAATGTGGGCCAACTGCTTGACGGTGTGTTCCGTGCAATGGATGCGCTCGCGGTACAAGGCGCTGGCGGCCTGCTTGCCTTTGTAAGCGTAGGGCGACCTGAAAATGACTTTTTTCCAGTAAGTCACCTCGTTGCCGCTGACGGACAGGCGCGAGGCGTCGTAGAAATACTGGTCGCCTTCCGGCGCGGTGTGGACGATGGCCCATTCCGCTGCATCCGCGCGGCCGCAACACAGTAGAAGTATCAATAACCCCGGCAGACTCGGCCAGCGCTTCACCGCGCTTCCTTTCCAGCCAGCAGGCGCGCCGCCGCTAGCCCGTTGACCGTACCGAACAGCAAAGCCGAAGCCGCGAACAGCGGCACGAAATACAGCAGCCCGACATGCGGCATCAACCACGCATAGACCACCGCCAACTGGCCGGCAAGATGCGCGTAGGCCGCCGCAATGCTCAGCGTCACCGCCCCGAACCACGCCCCCGGCAGGAAGCGCAACAGCGCCAGCACGGCGAGGCTGGCAACGGCGCCGCTCAAACTGAGCACGAAGGAAGGCGACAGGAAGGTGCCCAGGATCAAGCTGCCCGCCACCACACGCAACAGCGACACCCAGATGGCTGCACGCCAGCCCAGTTGCTGCAAGACCACCAGCGTGACGATATTCGCCAGTCCCGGTTTGACGCCCGGCAACGGCGAAGGAATCGCCGCCTCGACCACCGACAGCCCGATGGCGAAAGCCGCCAGTCTGGCAATACGGTGATCCTCGGGAGTGGTGGCGATGGAGAGTTGCATGGCGTTACGTTCGTTTATGAGCAGGTTGCAACAAGTATTGTTTATTCCACCGACTGCACTTCAGACAAAGATTGTTTTTCGACAGCGGCTGCAATCAATGGCGCCATTCTGCGCAGCCTCTCAAGTGATAAATCACCCTTCTGGTACATTCCATACCACTCCCGGCGCTGCCTCATGATTCGCTCATCGTTTCGCAAATGCAGCCATTCCAGGGTATTTTCGGCACGCTGCCTGTAGGCAACGGGAATCTTGTTGCTCACGACCAACTGCAATGACGGCAACAAAATTTCAAACCAGCCGCTTTCGACATCGAATGGGTCGAGGATTTTTGTTTCATCGCATCTGTTCTTGCTGCTATTGATCCAGCCTTCGACATAACGGTAATTCGACCAGTCGTAAGCCAACGCCTTGTTTGTGTGGATGCTGACGAAATGATCAATTGTACCGCTGGAAATCCACATCGCACCGTAACCACAACGGTTAGAGAACCCGTCCGCCAGTGCATGGCGGAATGGCGACCAGAAATCCTTCGGGCGCTTGCAATCGGGATTCGTCTGCAACCAAGCCATGCCCTTCTTACGACACTGTTCATCAAAGCCGTCAGGTTTCGGAATGGGATGCGCTACAGGAATCATACCTTTCCCCGTTGTGCTTTCTGGTTCTCAACCCAGACTACCCAGCGCGGCCAGAAATGATCGCTACCGGGCAATACACGGTTCAATTCCTTATCAATCGCGGCTTCCGTAGCAAGTTTCTCCGGCAACCCGAGTTTGTCACCTCGCATCCAAGCCTCGGCCGCTTCTATCGCCACTTCTGCTTCCACGGAACGTGCCTGCTGCAATCCGAATTCTGAAACCAGCCAATTCACCACATCGCCTTGCTTGGCCCATAACTCCGCATCTATATGAGCCTGCCCGTCCCGCAACTGGATATTGAAAATGGCGTCCTGCTCTTCATCGAATTCCGGTTCAGCCGAAGCCAGCACCAGGGGGGAATGGGTCGCAACGATCAATTGCACCGAGACCTTCTTACCCGTCATCGCCTGCATCACACCTAGCAGTGCGGGCACAATTCGCCGCTGCCACTGCGGATGCAGGTGGCATTCAACCTCGTCAACCAGGAAGATGATTTCCTTTGCAGGCTTGATTTTTCGCTGCTTGCAAGCGCGCTGGTGCCCGTTCCAGGTCCAGACCAGCAGATAAGCCAGTGCCGCAATCCGACGCATCCCCGCGGACGCATGGATCAACGCCACATCCTGGCCATAGGGCATTTTCAGCGTTGGATATTCTCTTTCATCCAGAGGACCGATATAACATGGTCTACCAGGAGTTAGTTTCTCCACCCCGGAAGGTGAAAGCGCATCAAGCACTTTGGTCAATTCGTCAAATGGGGAATCTCCTGCCGTCTGTTGCCAGCGCACCCAATCATGGATCAGGCCGTTGCAGATTTTCGTGCCTTTTTCAGAATCCGCGCCCTTCCACACCTGCTCGGGGGTAAAATTGAATGCGCGAATTTTCTCCTCTGCTTCGGGTTCTTGGTCACTCCAATAGTTTCGAGCCGGATCCCACGCTGAAAAACTACCATCCACGCCAGCATAGATCACCACTCCCGGAATGGCCGGGCGCGCCTTGGGCTGAGGCCAGAAGCCATCCTTGAAGAAAATCTCGCCTGCCATATCCCCCGAAGTGACTTTGGAAAAGGCGAAAGCAATGCTGGGTTTTTTTGCGGACTCCTGCGGTACCGCTCTGACATCTCGTGCCCAGGTACGCGTCAGCACCCACCATGCTGTATCCAACAGAAAACTTTTTCCTAGGCCGTTATCCCCAGTGATGAAATTGAGCCGTTGCGCAAACTCTACCGGCCCGAATTCCCTAGCTGGGCCAACGCCTTTCAGATGCAACGATCTCAGCATAAACAGCTCTCCTTCCCCACCCGGTTCAATAGCTCAACGAATCATACAGATTTTTGTTGCCCGCCAGTTCCACGCTGACCTGGTTGGGCAGGCACACGGCCATTTCCCCCTGGCGCTGGAGCCAGCCCTGTTTGACGCAGTACTGGCGCGGGCTGGGGTCTTGCGCCACGCGCGCGCGGCGCTCGTGAATGACAATCAGGCTGGTGCCGAGCGGGCCTTGCACGGTAATGCTGCGGTTTTGCGCCAGCGGATATTCGCCGACAATCTGGCCGCCGCTGCGCACGATGGCCTTTTCCGCCCGGTCGGTCTGCCACAGAACGATGAATGTCCAGGCGGTGAATGACAAGGCGGCGATCAAGGTCAGCCAGTCGCCGGCCTTGAGGTGTTCAAGCATGGGGCAATTCGCGGTGCCGCAGCAGTACCTGATGCTGCTGCGCGCGAAAATAAGCCGCCAGTGTTTCCGCAAAATACACCGAGCGGTGCTGGCCGCCGGTGCAGCCCAGGGCAATGGTCAGATAGCTGCGGTTGTCGCCCACGAAGGCGGGCAGCCAGTTTTCCACGAAAGTGCGGATGTCGTCCGACATGCGCCGCACCCCCGGTTCCTTTTCCAGGAAGGCGGCAATCGCCGCGTCCTTGCCGGTCAACGGGCGCAGCAGGGGGTCGTAATAGGGATTGGGCAGGCAACGCACGTCGAAGACGAAATCGGCGTCGAGCGGGATGCCGTGCTTGAAACCGAAGGACTGGAACAGCAGGGTCAGGCGCGACTGGTCGAGGCCGGTGAAATCCCTGATCCAGGCGCGCAAGGCGTTGGGGCGCAAATCGCTGGTATCGACGCGGTGCCCGACATCGTTGATGGCCTCCAGCATCTCGCGTTCCAGTTCGATGCACTCGGGCACGGTGCGCTGTGCGCTGCTCAAGGGATGGCGCCGCCGCGTCTCGCTGAAGCGCTTGACCAGCGCCTCGGTCTTGGCTTCCAGAAACAGCACGCGCACGTCGATGCCGCGCCCCTTGAGCACGGCGATGGCGTCCGGCAGGTGGCGCACTTGACCGGCGCTGCGCACGTCCACGCTGATGGCGATGCGCGCATAGCCGGCGGCGTCGAGAAAAGCCACGGTCTCGGGCAGCAGTTGCGCGGGCAGGTTGTCGACGCAATAGTAGCCGCCGTCTTCCAGCACGTTGAGCGCGATGCTCTTGCCCGAGCCGGAAAGGCCGCTGATAAGGACGATCTGCATGGCTAGTCGCCGCCGGACATCAACCGTTCGTGGCGCGCCATGAATTCCAGCGTGCTGTTGATGCCGCGCAGGCGCAGGATATGATTACGCACCGCCACTTCCACCAGCACCGCGATGTTGCGTCCCGCCGCCACCGGAATGCGCACCTTGGGAATTTCCACATCGAGAATGGTTTCGCTGAATTCCTGGAGTTGCAGGCGATCCTGGCCGGCGGCAATCAGGTTGGCCATTTTTTCCAGTTGCACGATGAGACGCAGGTTCTTGCGACGCTTGATCGAGGTTTCACCAAACAGTTCGCGGATGTTGAGGATGCCGATGCCGCGCACTTCCAGAAAATCCTGCAATAGACTGGGACAGCGCCCTTCCAGGGTGTCCGGCGAAACCAGGAACAGCTCCACCACGTCGTCGGCCACCAGGCGGTGACCGCGCGTCACCAGTTCCAGCGCCAGTTCGCTCTTGCCGATGGCGCTGTCGCCGGTAATCAGCACGCCCATGCCCTGCACTTCGAGAAAAACGCCGTGCACCGAGGTGGAATCCGCCAATACCTGGGTCAGGTAGTGGTTGAGGACGTTCATCAGGAAGGGGCTGGCCAGCGGCGAAGTAAACAGCGGCGCGCCGCTGCGGTTGGCCGCGTCGAGCAGCACCGGCGGCACTGCTTCGTCGTTGGCGACGACCACTGCCGCCAGCTCGGTGGAAAAGAGGTGGGTGATGGCCTGGTCCAGGCCGGGCGTATCGAGGCTGCGCAGATAGTCCATCTCGGCGCAGCCCAGCACCTGCACGCGGTTGGGGTGAACGAAATTGAGATGCCCGATCAGCGCCAGCGTGGGCTTTTGTACGGTGTCGCCGGTCAGCAGACGCAAACCGCCCTCCAGCCCGCCGACCCAATTCAGCGCCAGCCGCTCACCGACGTCGTCATACATCTTGCGGACGCTGATTTGCGGCACGTCAGTGCGCCTCCTGGGGAAGGGGCTCCGGCCAGTCGCCGAGCAGGCGGCAAATCGCGGCGGCATCGTCGAGGTGCAACAGTTGCTCGCGCACGCTCTTTTCGCTAAACAGTTGCGCCAGTTCGCCGAGGATCATCAGATGCGTGTCGGTGGCGTGCTCCGGCGCCAGCAGGGCGAAAATCAGGCTGACCGGCTGGCCGTCGGGCGCATCGAACGGTGCCGGGGATTTCAGTCGCACGAAGGCGCCCACCGCCTTGCGCAAACCCTTGACGCGGCCATGCGGGATGGCAACGCCGTATCCGATGGCGGTGGAGCCGAGTTTTTCGCGCGCCAGCAGGCTGTCGCGCACCTTGGCGCGCGGCAACCCGCTGCGACTTTCAAACAGGGCGCTGAGTTGCTCGAACAGCGCCGCCTTGCCGTCGGCTTCCATGCCGACGACAACCGCCTCGGGAAGCAGAATTTCCGCGATCAGGCCCATGATGGCAAGAGGGTGTTATTCCTCGACCGGTTGCACTTTGCCGCCGCGGTGGTGGTCGCTATTTTTTTCCTTATGTTTCACTACCTGGCGGTCAAGCTTGTCGGCCAGGCTGTCGAGCGCGGCGTACAAATCGGCATCTTCGGCTTGCACGAAGATATCCTTGCCGCTGACGTGCAGGTTGACTTCGGCCTTCTGCACCAGCTTTTCCACAGAGAGGATGACGCCGATGTCGATCACCTGGTCGAAATGGCGCGTCACCCGCTTCATTTTTTCGGTCACGTAGTCGCGGATGGCGGGCGTGACTTCGATATGGTGACCGGTAACGGTAAGGTTCATTTTCAAAACTCCTTGGTTGAATATTGCTGGTTGATTGACTGTAATTACAGGGATTTGCGCAGATTCGCAGTGGGAATTTGCATGGATTCGCGGTATTTTGCCACAGTCCGGCGCGCCACGACGATACCCTGTTGGGATAGGATTTCCGCCAGGCGCATGTCGGACAACGGCTTTTTCGCATCCTCGGCTTCCACCAATTGCTTGATGAGGGCGCGAATCGCCGTGGAAGAGCAGGCACCGCCACTATCGGTGGCGACATGACTGCCGAAAAAATATTTCAACTCGAAAATACCCCGTGGGGTAAGCATGTACTTCTGCGTGGTGACCCGTGAGATGGTAGATTCATGCAAGTCCACCTCGTCGGCGATTTCGCGCAGCACCAGGGGGCGCATGGCCACTTCGCCATGCTCGAAAAAATTGCGCTGCCGGTCGATGATTGCCTGCGACACGCGCAAGATGGTCTCGAAACGCTGCTGGATGTTTTTGATCATCCAGCGCGCCTCCTGCAACTGGCTCGCCAGGTAACGCCCGGAATTATCGCGGTTGCGCCGCAGTATTTCGGCATAGGTGCTGTTGATGCGCAGCTTCGGCATGACCTCGCCGTTGAGCACCGCGACCCATTTGCCTTTCACCTTGCGCACTTCGACATCGTGCTGGATGTAGCGCGTGTCGTCCCCGGCAAAATCGGCGCCGGGACGCGGATTGAGGTGGGTAATCAGTTGCTGCGCAGTGCGCAGGCCTTCGTCGTCGCAGCGCAGCAGTTTTTTCAGCTTGCCGAAATCCCGCGCCGCCAGCAGGTTCAGATGATGCTTCGCCAATTCCTGCGCCAACCCGAGCCCCGGCGTGTGCGGCGGCAGCACGTCCAGTTGCAGGGTCAGGCATTCGGCCAAGTCGCGTGCACCCACGCCGCGCGGGTCGAAATTCTGCAGGTGCTTGAGCGCGGTATGCAACTCGATGGGGTCGATTTCCAGTTCCGGCGGCAACATCTCTGCTATCTCATCCAGGCTCTGCATGAGATAGCCGTCTTCGTTGAGCGAGTCGATCAACAGCGAGACCATGCGCTTGTCGCGCTCGGAAAGCTGGGTGACGCCCAACTGCCAGTCGAGATGGCTGCGCAGGCTGGTCGGCTCCGCGCCGCCCTGGGCATAATCCGGCTCATCGTCCTCTTCGCGCTGCGCCCAGCCGGAACCTTCCTCCTGCCAGTCGATTCCCGTTTCAGGAAAGGGCTCCCGCTCGGCTTCCGCGCCATCCGTGGCGGCAACGGGCGCCTCCGTCTTGGTGCCCCCTCCGGCATCACCGCCGGCCGCTGCGGGTTCGCCGCCGCCTTCGGCATCGCCGACATCGGGACGCTCCAGAAAGGGATTCTGCTCGATAAAGGTTTCCAGTTCCTTGTCGAGTTCCAGCGTCGACATCTGCAACAGGCGGATCGACTGTTGCAACTGCGGCGTCAGGGTGAGCTGCTGGGAAAGTTTGAGTTGAAGACTGTGTTTCATTGGGCTGCCGTGCTGTGTTCCTTGAGTAGGCGGTTACAGCCGGAAATTTTCGCCGAGGTAGACTTTTCTTACGTCCTCATTATAAACGATTTCGTCGGGCTTGCCGCTGGCCAGCACCGCGCCCTCGTTGATGATGTAGGCGCGGTCGCAAATCCCCAGGGTTTCGCGCACGTTATGGTCGGTAATCAGCACGCCGATATCCTGGCTGGTGAGGAAACGAATGATCTTCTGGATGTCCAGCACCGCTATCGGGTCAACGCCGGCAAAAGGTTCGTCGAGCAGGATGAAACGCGGTGCGCTGGCCAGCGCGCGGGCGATTTCGACGCGACGGCGCTCGCCGCCGGACAGGCTGAGCGCCGGATTGTTGCGTAAATGGGCAATGTGCAGGGCGTGCAGCAGTTCGTCGAGTCTCTCTTCGATTTCACGCGCCTCCAGCTTGCGTAACTCAAGAATGGCGCGGATATTTTCCGCCACACTCAGCTTGCGGAAGATCGATGCCTCCTGCGGCAGATAGCTCAAGCCCATGCGCGCGCGGCGGTGGATGGGCAGGCGGGCCAGCGCCTGTCCGTCGAGCTGGATGCTGCCGCCGTCGAGCGGCGTCAGGCCGACGATCATGTAAAAGCTGGTGGTTTTGCCCGCGCCGTTCGGGCCGAGCAGGCCCACCGCCTCGCCGCTGCGCACATCCAGGGACACGTCCTTGACGACCCAGCGGGATTTGTAGCGTTTTTTCAAGCCGCTGACGATCAGTTCGCTCATGGTTGAAGACTCGGGGCCAAGGACCGGGCACCTTGCAGCGCTCCCACCAAATTCACAGAAAAACTTCGCATTCCCAGGTAGGAGGGGGCTTGCCCCCGAGCTTTTCCGTTCGGCGGCAAAAAAACCAAAATCTCGGGGGCAAGCCCCCTCCTACAAGTTTTGGTGGGTTTCATTATTTCTGGGCGTGTCCGGTTCAGTCTTCTCTGGGGGTGGAGATGGCAGTGGCGGATTTCAGTTCGACGGACACGCCGGCAGATGCCGGCACAGGCGCCGCCGATTCCTTCTTTTTCGGCTGGATCACGGCGCGCACGCGACCGCGCGGGTTGGTTTCCGTCACCGCGTCCTTGCCACCGACCACCTTGAAAAAATCGGTCTTGCCGTCGTAGGAAATATAGTTGCCGCGCACTTCGTCCTGGTTGCGCTTCAGGCGTGCGCGGGTGAACAGTTCCACCACGTCCTTGCCGCTGTCGTATTCGATGCGCTGGCCGTAGCCCTCGATATACTCTTCGACCCCCTCGCGTTTCTGGCGGAAGGTCGCCGGGTCGCCGTGCGCGGTGCCGTGGTGGGAGCCATCCTTGTTCTCGGTGATTACCAGTTTGTCGGCACGGATCACCAGGGTGCCCTGGGTCAGCACTACGTTGCCCTGGTAGACGCTGAGTTTCTTGACGTCGTCGACCGTCATGCCGTCGGCTTCCAGGTTGATCGGCTTGTCGCGGTCGCCCAGTTCGGCCTGCGCGGCAAACGGCAATGCCAGCAATAAAAAGAGCAATGCCGCAGCGGCGTTCTTGTAAACCGGCGGGTTCTTACGGCTTGGCTGGTTTGACATGCTGCCCCTTCACACGCGAATGAAGCTGGATTATACGGGTCTTGTTGTTGAATTCCATGCCGGTACCGCTAACCTGGGTGCCCGCGCTGCGAATGGTGACCTCGCGGTCGGTGCGGGCGATTTCCTGGTCGGGGATCACGTGCAGGAGGGAAGTTTCCATGTCAAGCGCGCTGTGGGTACGCGAGGCCTCGCGTTTCATCTTGACGCCGCCGCTCAGCCAGGCCTCTTCACCGTTTCTGGAAACCTGCCCGCGCTGCGCCTCGATATGCACCGGCGGCTGGCCCTTCGCATAATGAACCAGGCGCGGGCGCGTCAGATGGGTGCTGTCGTCATCGGGGTAATGCGTCATTTTGCCGGCAACCAGGATATGCAGCGGCAGGCCATCCGGCCCCATGCGCGTGGCGGTGAAGTTTTCCACCCAGTAGTCCGGATCGTGACGGTGGCTACCGTCCTCCACCGCAGCGGGCGGCTGCACCACGCGGTCGAGCCAGAAGGTCAGCACGGCCAGCAGCAGCAGCAGGCCTGCCGGAAACCACATCGACAGGCGGTCTTTCATTTGAGATAGGGCGCCAACTGCACGTCCAGCGTGCCCTGGGCGCGCATGATGAGTTCGCAGACTTCGCGCACCGCGCCGCGCCCGGCGCCGAGCCGCGTGACGTAGTGGACGTGCCGCTGCACCAACTCCGGCGCGGCGGGCACGCTGAAGGCCAGCCCACAACGGCGCAGCACCGGCAGATCGACGACGTCATCCCCCATGAAGGCGCAGTCTTGCGGCGCAAGCTTGAGTTTTTCCAGCAGTTCCTGCCAGGCTTCCAGCTTGTCCTCGATGCCCTGATAGAGGTGGGGAATGCCCAGATTGGCGGCGCGCTTGACCACCACCTGCGAAGTGCGCCCGGTAATGATCGCCAGTTCCACCCCGCTGCGCCGCAGCATTTTCAGACCATGCCCGTCGAGGGAATGGAATGCCTTGTACTCCTGCCCGTCGTCGCCGAGAAACAGGCTGCCGTCGGTCATTACCCCATCCACGTCGAATGCCACCAAGCGGATACGCCGCGCGCGCGCCGCAAGGTCCTCCGGCACGTCCTGGCCCTGCATGGATTCGTCCGTCATAGCACCCCCGCCCGCAACAGATCATGCATATTGAGCGCGCCGACCGGCGCATGATGTTCATCGACCACCAGCAGGCCGTTGACCTTGTGGCGTTCCATCAACTGCGCGGCTTCCGCCGCCAGGCGGTCCGGCGCGATGGTGCGCGGATCGGGCGACATTACCGCGCCCACGGTCAGGGCGCGGATATCGCCGTTCCTGTCCAGGGTGCGGCGCAGGTCGCCGTCGGTGTAGATGCCGCTCAAACGCCCCTGTGCATCGACCACGGCGGTCATGCCCAGCCCCTTGCGCGTCATTTCCAGCAGGGCGGCAGTCAGCAGAGAATCTTCGCGCACGCACGGCAGGGCATCGCCCCCGTGCATCAGGTCGCGCACATGCACCAGCAGGCGCCGCCCCAGCGCCCCGCCGGGATGGGAGCGCGCGAAATCGTCCGCGCCGAAGCCGCGCGCATCCAGCAGCGCTACCGCCAGCGCGTCGCCCAGCGCCAAGGCGGCGGTGGTGCTGGCAGTGGGCGCCAGCCCCAGCGGGCAGGCTTCCTGCGCCACGCTGGCATCGAGATGCACGTCCGCCTCGCGTGCCAGCGTCGAGCGCGGATTGCCGGTCATGGCGATCAGCTTCGCGCCCTTGCGTTTGATGAGCGGAACGATGGTGAGCAATTCCGCACTTTCACCGGAATTGGACAAGCCGATCAATACGTCATGCTCGGTAATCATGCCGAGATCGCCGTGGCTGGCCTCGCCGGGATGTACGAAAAAGGCCGGGGTGCCGGTACTGGCCAGGGTGGCGGCGATCTTCCGTGCGATGTGGCCGGACTTGCCCATGCCGCTCACCACCACCCGCCCGTGGCTTTCCAGCACCACCTGCACGGCGGCGGCGAAGCTGGCGTCCAGCCGTGCTTTCAGATCGAGGATAGCCTGCGCCTCGATCTCCAGCACCTGGCGGGCAAGATCGAGTGTTTTCGTCGTGGCTGGGGGATTTTTGCCGCTAGTCATGGCGCGCAAGTATACTAGAAGCCATCCTTTAACGGTTCAGTCATGCACTCCACCCTCGAACTCGTCCTCATCCTGCTCACCGCCACCGTGCTGCTGGTGTCGCTGTTCCGCAGCCTGCGGCTGCCGGCGCTGCTGGCCTATCTGCTGGTGGGCATCCTGATCGGCCCGCACGCGCTGGCGTGGGTGCCGGAAGACGAGGAAACCTCCCATCTCGCCGAATTCGGCGTGGTATTTTTGATGTTCAGCATCGGCCTGGAATTCAGCCTGCAACAACTGAAAGCCATGCGCCACATCGTGTTCGGCCTGGGCGGCGCGCAGGTGCTGATCACCATGGCCCTGGTGCTGGCCGCCGCGCTGGCGTTCGGCCTCAACTGGCAAGCCGGACTGGCGCTGGGCGGCATCCTCGCCATGTCCTCCACCGCCATTGTCAGCAAGTTACTCACCGAGCGCGTCGAACTGCACTCCGCGCATGGGCGCCAGATCATCGGCGTACTGCTGTTCCAGGATCTGGCGGTGGTACCGCTGCTGATCCTCATCCCCGCGCTCGCCGCCAACCAGGAAGAGCTGCTCGGCGCCATGGCGCTGGCCTTCGGCAAGATGGCGCTGGTATTGTTCCTGCTGCTGTATTTCGGGCAGAAGCTGGTGCGCCCGTGGTTTCACCAGGTAGCGCGCCACAAAAGTTCGGAACTGTTCGTGCTCAACGTGCTGTTCGTCACGCTCGGGCTGGGTTATCTCACCCAGCAGGCCGGCGTATCGATGGCGCTGGGCGCTTTCCTCGCGGGCATCCTGATTTCGGAAACCAAGTACCGCTATCAGGTGGAAGCCGACATCAAGCCCTTCCGCGACATGCTGCTGGGCCTGTTTTTCATCACCATCGGCATGCTGCTCGACGTGCGCGAGGTCATCGCCAATCTGGGCTGGATATTGTTGCTGCTGACCTTGCTGCTGGGCGGCAAGGCGCTGCTGGTGGCGGTGGTGAGCCGCCTCTCCGGCAGCGATTCCGGTGTCGCCATCCGCACCGGGCTGGCGCTTTCGCAGGCCGGCGAATTCGGTTTCGTGCTGCTCTCGCAAGCCGGCCACCTGCATTTGCTGCAAGGCGCCATCCTGCAAATCACGCTGTCGGCGATGCTGCTGTCGATGCTCATCGCCCCGTTTCTCATCCAGCACAGCGAACGCATCGTGCGCCATTTATATCGCGGCGAGTGGAACGAGCACGCACTGAAGCTGCACGAGGTGATGGTCAAGAGCGCCGCCGTCAGCCAGCACGTCATCATCTGCGGCTATGGCCGTAGCGGACAGAACCTGGCGCGCTTCCTGGAACAGGAAGGCGTGCCCTTCATCGCGCTGGATTTCGACCCGACGCGCGTGCAGGCCGCCTCCAAGGCGGGCGAAAACGTGGTTTACGGCGACGCCAGCCGCCGCGAAATCCTCATGGCCACCGGCCTGCGCCGCGCCAAGGCTCTGGCGATCACCTATGCCGACACGCGCTCGGCCCTGAAAATCCTGCACCACGCGCGTGAAATCAACCCGGCCCTGCCGGTGATCGTGCGCACCACCGACAGCACCGAACTGGAGAAGCTGCAAAAAGCCGGCGCCACCGAGGTGGTCCCCGAGGTGCTGGAGGGCAGCCTGATGCTCGCCTCCAGCACCATGATGCTGCTCGGCATCCCGCTGGCACGCGTGATCCGGCGCATCCGTCACGCCCGCGAAGGGCGTTACAGCCAGTTGCGCGGCTTCTTTTTCGGCGTCAGCGACGAAACCGGCGACGATAGCGACAGCACACAGCCACGCATGAACTCCGTATTGCTCACTGCGAACGCCGCCGCACTGGGCAAAACCCTGGCCGAACTGAATCTCGAACAATTGGCGGCGCAGGTCACTGCCGTGCGCCGCCACGGCATCCGCGGCTTCGACCCGGCGCCGGAAACCCTGCTGGAAGCCGGCGACATCGTGGTGCTGCTGGGCGCGCCGGACGCGCTGGCGGCGGCGGAATCCAGGTTGCTGAATGGACAGACCCCGTGAACCGTGCGAAAAAGCGCAACCGTGCCATCCAGCACAAAGAGCCACAGCACACCCATTGATTTTTCTGATTTATTTTCCGGCACGCCTTTTGCGACAACGACATACTTGGCCTATGATGAAAATTTCAAACAACACCCTACTGGCGACGGCGCTATTGCTGGCATTACTGCTGGCGGGCGTGGCGGCGGAAAAACTGCTTTCCGACGGCGAACCTGCCGTGGCGATCACCTTGCCGCTGGACAAGACCTGCGACCTGCAACAGCGCCCCTGTTCGGCCAAGCTGCCGGATGGCGGAAGCGTGACGTTGAGCATCGCACCGCGCCCGATCCCGGTCTTGCAGCCGCTGCAACTGGAAGTCACACTACAGGGTGCGCGCGCCGCCAAAGTCGAGGTGGACTTCAGCGGCGTGGACATGAAGATGGGCTTCAACCGCCCGCAATTGCAGGCGCAGGGCAATGGCCGTTTCAGCGGCCAGGCGACCCTGCCGATCTGCTCGGTGAGCAGCATGGCCTGGCGCACCACGGTACTGCTCGAAACCGGCGACAAGCTGGTAGCCGTGCCCTTTGAATTCGTGACCACGAGGAACTAACGTCTTGCAGAAAAGAGGATTACTGATTGCCGCCATCATCCTGTTCAGCGCGCTACTGGCATGGATGGCGTTTTTCTGGCAGCCGGGCGCCGTACCGCACGGGCAGCGCGCGGGCGTTGCCGGGCTGGCCGAAGCCCCCAGGGGGGGCGATTTCACGCTGCGCTCGGCGCAGGGGCCGCTGTCCCTGCGCGACCTGCGCGGCAAGGTGGTGTTGCTGTATTTCGGCTACACCCTATGCCCGGACATCTGCCCGACCTCGCTGGCGTTCACCGCGCAGGGCCTGTCGCAAATGACGGCGGAAGAGCAGGAAAAAGTGCGCATGCTGTTCGTCACCGTCGACCCCGAGCGCGATACCCTGGAACGCCTCAAGGAATACACTGTGTTCTTTCACCCCAACATCACCGGGCTGACCGGCACGCGCGCGGAAATCGCCGGCGTCGCCGCACAGTACGGCGCCAGCTATGCGCGGCAGCAGGTCGAATCGGCGGCAGGCTACGTCGTCGACCACTCCGCCGACACTTACGTGATTGCCCCGGACGGCCGCTTTTTCGCCGCCCTGCCCCACGCCACGCCGCCCGGCAAGGTAGTGGAAACCATACAGGCCGCTCTGGCGGCACGCTGATTTTTTGTTGAACCCAACCTTTCAGGAGATTTGCATGAAACTCACCCACACGCTGCTCGCCGCCTCCCTGCTTGCCGTCTTCTCCGCCCCCGTCCTTGCCGGCGGCGCGGAGGACGTCACGGTGGTCGATCCCTATGTGCGCCTGGTGCCGCCCGGCACGCCCGCAACCGGCGCTTTCTTCAAACTGAAGAATAACGGCGACAAGGATCACAAGCTGGTTAAAGCAGAAAGCGCCGCAGCCAAAGTGACGGAATTGCACAACCATGTCCACGAAGGCGGCATGATGAAAATGCGCCCGGTAAAAGACATCGACATCAAGGCCAAGGGCGAAGCCGTCCTCCAGCCCGGCGGGCTGCACGTCATGCTGATCGACCTCAAACAGCCTATGCAGGAAGGCGGCAACATCTCCCTCAAACTCACCTTCGAAGACAACAGCAGCAAGGAAATCAGCGTCCCGGTGCGCCGCATCCAGGCGGAAATGCCCATGAAGATGCCGGCGCCCATGCACCGCCACTAAGCAAACATGAGTGTTCCCCCGGCTCTGCCGGGGAGTGACAATGGGGTCAATTTCTATCGAGTCTGCCCCTCTCAAGAAACACCTCAGTTGTAGCCCTCTCTCAAGGCCAGAACGCGAAAAGGCGGCGCACCCACACCCTGTGGGCGATTGGTGTCGAAGCGCCCGAGGTACAATCGAGCGTATTAGATTCATACAGGCAACTTGTCATGACAGCACAGCACAGCACAGCACAGCACAGCACAGCACAGCACAGCACAGCACAGCACAAATAGCATGCCAACCCCGCTCGCAAAAGAACGGCCTTTCTTCGTGCAGTGGTTGCTGTTGGGCAGCTTTCTGCTGGTTTTGACGGGTTTCGTCACGCAGGATATTTACCTCGAACATCGGCACGTAGAGACTGTCGAGCGCGAGCAGTTATTGAATCAGGCCAAAGTGATTGATCAGAACATGGTGCGCCAGTTCGATTCGATAAACCGGGCGCTTACCGGCATTCGTGGCGATGTTATCCAATGGGAAAAGCTGAAGGATGGCAAAGAGCGTACTGCTCGTTACTTAAAAGCACTGGCGGAAGCCATGCCGGGGGTGCGCACCATCTTGATTACGGATGCGCAGGGTACGATCACTTCCTCCAACCGCGAGAACATCATCGGGCAGAACTTCAAGGATAGAGATTACTTTAAGGCGCCGTTGCGAAATCCGTCGTCTGCCACCTTGTATATCAGTCCGCCCTTTACCACTTCGCTCGGTGTTTACTCGATGAGTGTGACCAAGGCGATTGTCGATTCAGCGGGGCATTTTTCCGGTGTCATTTCCGCAACGCTGGCGCCGGATCATTTTGAAGTGTTGATGGATTCGGTACGTTATTCCCCAGAAATGTGGGTGTCCCTGGTACACGGTGCGGGCACTATTTTCATGATGGTGCCGGAGCGCGATGCAATGGCGGGCAAGAATATCGCGCTCCATGGGACATTCTTTACCCGACATGCAGAGGGCAAGCAAATTACCAGTGTATTTTCCGGAACGACGTATGCCACCGGAGAGAGCCGCATGGTCGCTTTGCGCACCGTTCAACCCGACAGCCTGCAAATGGATCAACCGCTGGTGGTCGCTGTGACACGCGATCTGCCTGCCGTTTTTGCGGCATGGCGCGGCGATGCCTATGTGCAGGCCGCCTTGCTTGGGACGGTGATGTTGATTTCAATATTTGGATTGGCGTTCTATCAGCGTCGGCAGCATATTTATCTGAATGAGCGCGAACGTATCGAAAAACAGTTGCGTGATACCAGCGAGGAACTGGAGCGTTTCTTTACACTGTCACTGGATTTGTTGTGCATCGCCGACATGCAGGGACATTTCCTGCGGTTAAACCGCTCTTGGGAAAGTACGCTGGGCTATTCATTGGCGGAGTTGGAGGGCTGCGCTTATCTGGATTATGTGCATCCCGATGATGTCGCCGCCACGCTCGCTGTAATGACAGATTTGGAAGCCAATAACAGCGATGTGCTGGGATTTACCAACCGTTATCGCTGCAAAGACGGCTCATATAAATGGATCGAATGGCATTCTAAGCCGTTTCAGGAGATATTGATCTACGCAGTTGCGCGCGATGTGACCGATTCCAGATCGCATGCCGAGGCATTGCGCGAGAGCGAGGCGCGTTACCGTGCGCTGTTTGATTTTAATAGCGATGCCATTTTCTCTTTGAACGTCAGCGGCGATGGCAGCATGGTGATCGCCGAGGCCAACAGCACGGCGTGCACGAGACTGGGCTATACCCGTGAAGAATTGATCGGCATGGCGTTGTCCAAACTCGATGCGCCCAGCTATCCGAAAAACCATGAAAAAATAATGCAGGAATTCGCCGAGCAAGGGCATGCTTTGTTCGAGTCTGTGCATTTGGCCAAAGACGGGCACCAGATTCCGGTGGAGGTGCATGCACAAGCCTATACCCTGCAAGGTATGCCGATGACACTGGGTGTGGCACGCGACATCAGCGAACGCAAGCAGGCCGACAAAGACAAGGATGAGATGCGGCGCAATCAGCGCGCTTTGATCAATGCGATTCAGGAAACGACTTTTCTGATGGATAAAGACGGCACGCTGCTGGTGATTAACGACATCGGTGCCAAGCGAATGAATACCACCCCTGATGAGTTGGTTGGGACCCAGTTGCTGGAACGCTTCCCGCCCGATGTGGCCGCGTCGCGCAGGGCAAAGTTCGATGAAATTGCCCTGAAGGGAAAGCCGGACTTTTTCGAGGACGAACGCCCAGGGCATCGCTTTTCCAACGCTATTTATCCGATTGCCGACGAGAATGGGGTGGTTCAGCGCTTTGCCGTTTATGCCGCCGAAATCACCCAGCAACACAGGCAAAAATTGATCGATGACATCCTGTCTGAAATCAATCAGGAGATTTTGCAGGGTATGCCCTTGCATGTGGTGCTGGAAGATATTTGTCAGAGGGTCGCGGCTGCATTCCAACTTGAAGTGGTGTGGCTGGGGCGCAAGGAATCGGGCGGGGCGATCAGTGTGCTGGCGGCAACGGGATCGGCCACGCATTATGTGGATCAACTGAAAGTTATCGGTGTTCGCTGGGATGATACGCCGCTGGGACGCAGCCCTGCCGGTAGCGCGATACGTTTTGGACAGCCCCAGATATTTAAAGTGGCGGACCCGCGTTTCCAGGCTTGGTCCAAGACTGCACTGGAAAATGGTTTGCAATCTATCTTCGCGATCCCGTTGGTAATACGCAGTGAGATATACGGGGTGTTCGCGCTGTATTCCAGCAATCCGGCGCTGTTCGAATCGTCCGAATTGGTCGCCCAGTTAAAAAGTGTCGGGAAACGCATCTGTATCGCACTCGAATCCGGCATGGATCAACAGCAGGTACGCCTGTTGAGTTCGGCGCTGGAGTCGGCGGCAAACGGCGTGTTGATCAGCGATCCGCAGGGAAGAATCCGGTGGGCGAATCCGGCGTTTTCAAAATTGTGCGGCTACAGCAGGGAGGAGTTGCTGGGGCAAACCCCGCGCATATTGAAATCTGGACAGCAATCGCACGAGTATTACCAAGTTTTGTGGGCAACAATCAGCAAGGGGGAAATCTGGAGCAGCGAAACAGTGGAGCGGGCCAAGGACGGGACAACCTATACCGTGTCACAAACCATCACCCCGATCTTCACTGACGGTGAGTTGACGCATTTCATCGCGATCCACGAAGATATTTCGGCGCAGAAGATCACGCAGGAGCGTATCCAGCACATGGCGCATTACGATGCATTGACCGGATTGCCGAACCGGGCTTTGTTTTATGACCGTTTGCGCCAGTCGTTGTCGATGGCTAAGCGAAACAACAGCGGCTTGGCATTGTTGTATATGGATTTGGACGGATTTAAGAAGATAAACGACAGCCTGGGCCATCACGCCGGAGATTTATTGCTGATGGCGGTTTCGGAACGGCTAACCTGAATATTGCATAAACATCCCACTGTGCAATTTCATCGCTCCCCG
>CAZGOY010000024.1:0-48481 GCA_964527565.1 uncultured Sulfuricella sp.
TTGGTGCTGATGAGAGGAGTCGAACCTCCGACCTACTGATTACGAATCAGTTGCTCTACCAACTGAGCTACATCAGCAAACTGTCACACTTTTGCGAAGGCTGCTTGAGCCGCCGCTCCGTGCAAACGAAGGTCGCCATTAGACCGTCAAACCGATTTCAAGTCAATATGTGGAAAGGCTGCTGACAAGCAAAACGCCGGACATGCCGGCGTTTCTGATGAAGTCCCAAGAGGAGCGGGTTAAGAAGCACCCGTGAGAAAACAGCTTGGCTGGACTATTTCTTCTTGGTGTTCAGCATGGCGGAAATCTCGATTTCCGCCTCGATCCAGTCGCGCACCGGGTCGCTCATGAAGCCGTTGCGCTCGGCGCGGAAATAGGCCGCCTCGGCAACCATGCAGTAATGTTGCTCGGGAGTAACGGCCACCTTCTTGCCGGCGGCAGCCTTGGCTGCCGGTTTTTTGGCGGCGGGTTTTTCAGCCACGGGCTTGGCAGCGACAGGCTTGGCGGCGGCAGCTTTTGCCGGAGCCGCCTTGACGGCAGTTTTTTTGGTGGTTGTCTTGCTGGTGGTTTCGGCCATGGTTATTCCCTCCTGAGGTGTTAAGGTAGCCTTACTAAGCGGTTTGATTCTAGCTCAAAAAATATTCCAACGGTCTAATTCTGGAATATTTTTGTGTCAGTAAAATGGCACGCTCACTTCTTGCGTAATCCTCCATCCGGCAACAGCAGGTATTTTTGGCTACCGGCCTTGTTGTTCTGGATGAAATGATTGACGGTAATCTCCTGGCGCGCCGTGTCCAGCACGAGTTCATAGAACTGGTAGTTTTTGAAAACTTCCTCGTAGTTCAGGTCTTGTCCAGGATCCCAGGGACGTTGTTCGGGATCGAAGTTTTCGTAATAGTACTTGGCGCCCGGCTGCATTTTTTCGACGAACGAGGCGGCGCCAGCGAGCAATGGCAGCGCGCACAAACCAGCGAACAGGATGCGGAGAGTTGCCTTCATCACGCGGTTCCTCCTACCGTCAGGCCGTCCACGCGCAAGGTGGGTTGACCCACGCCGACCGGGACGCTTTGACCTTCCTTGCCGCAGGTGCCCACACCGGGGTCGAGCATCATGTCGTTGCCGATCATGGAGACCCTGGTGAGCACGTCCGGCCCGTTGCCGATCAGGGTCGCGCCCTTGACCGGATAGCTGATCTTGCCGTTTTCTATCATGTACGCCTCCGCTGCTGAAAAAACGAACTTGCCGCTGGTGATGTCGACCTGGCCGCCACCGAAGTTTGCCGCATACAGCCCATGCTGCACGGAAGCGATGATTTCCTGCGGATCCTTGTCGCCATTGAGCATATAGGTGTTGGTCATGCGCGGAATGGGGATGTGCGCATAGGATTCGCGCCGTGCGTTGCCGGTCGGCGCCACGCCGGTCAGACGCGCATTGAGGCTGTCCTGCAGATAGCCGCGCAGGATGCCGTCTTCGATCAACACGGTACACTGGGTCGGGTTGCCTTCATCATCGACGTTGAGCGAGCCGCGCCGCCGCGCGATGGTACCGTCGTCGACCACCGTCACGCCCGCCGCCGCCACGCGCTCGCCGATGCGCCCGCTGAAGGCGGAACTGCCCTTGCGGTTGAAATCGCCTTCCAGACCGTGACCAATGGCCTCATGCAACAGGATACCCGGCCAGCCTGCCCCCAGCACCACCGTCATGGTGCCCGCCGGCGCGGGCCGGGCGTTGAGATTGATGATGGCCTGATGCACGGCCTTTTGCGCGTAGTCGTGCAGCACTTCATCGCTGAAATAAGCATAATCGAAGCGCCCGCCGCCGCCCGCGCTGCCCTGCTCGCGCTTGCCGCCTTCTTCGGCGATCACGTTGATGGAAACCCGCACCAGCGGGCGCACGTCCGCCGCCAGCAGACCATCGGCGCGCGCGATCAACACCACTTCGTATTCTCCGGCCAGATGCGCCGTCACTTGGCTGATGCGCGGATCGAGGCTGCGCGCGTAGTTTTCCAGTTTTTCCAGAAGGGCGACTTTCTGCGTATCCTTCAGGCTGGCGATGGGATCATGCGGCAGATAAAGCTCGCGCAAGGCGGCATTCCTGACCTTGTGCGCCGTTTTGCTTCCTCCCTGCGCAGCAATGGCGCGGGTAGCCTGCGCCGCGCCCATCAAGGCCGGCATGCTGATGTCGTCGGAATAGGCGAAAGCGGTCTTCTCCCCCGCCACGGCGCGCACCCCCACCCCTTGGTCGATATTGAAGCTGCCCGATTTGACCTGCCCTTCTTCCAGGCTCCAGCTTTCGGCACGGGTATATTGGAAATACAGGTCGGCGTAGTCGATGCGGTTGGCCGTCATGTGCCCGAACACCTGTTGCAACGAATTCACGTCCAGGCCATAAGGCTTGAGCAGCGTCTCGTCGGCGAGGGTGAAAAGCGTACCCGGTTCGGGTGTTTGTATTGCAGTCATGGTTGTTCCTCAAGGTTCCGGCTGGCGGTTTTGGAATGGCGCCTGAAAGTTAGGCCTAATTGTAACCTGCCGATTTCAAATCAGGCGAAAAACGCGGCAACCCGCCCAGCGTTGGCGGGTGCAATTTTTAGCAAACTCCGTTAAAATTCGCCCCTTTATCGAATCCTGACGGGGCACGGCGCGTGCCCTTTTTACTTTGGCTGCACAGCGCCCAACTCGAATACTCATTTGGCTGAAACTTTTGGCATGAACAACATCCGCAATTTTTCGATCATCGCCCACATCGACCACGGCAAATCCACCCTGGCCGACCGCATCATCCATTTGTGCGGCGGCCTCTCCGACCGCGAGATGGAAGCGCAAGTGCTGGATTCGATGGACATCGAGCGCGAGCGCGGCATCACCATCAAGGCGCAGACCGCCGCGCTGGAGTACAAGGCGCGCGACGGCAAGCTCTACCGCCTCAACCTGATCGACACACCCGGCCACGTGGACTTCTCCTACGAAGTCAGCCGTTCTCTCTCCGCCTGCGAAGGCGCGTTGTTGGTGGTGGACGCTTCGCAGGGCGTGGAAGCGCAGAGCGTGGCCAACTGCTACACCGCCATCGAGCAGGGCGTGGAAGTGGTGTCGGTGCTGAATAAGATCGACCTGCCCTCCGCCGAACCGGAACGGGTGATGAAGGAAATCGAGGACATCATCGGCATCGACGCCACCAATGCGGTGCTGTGCTCGGCTAAAACCGGCCTGGGCGTGCAGGACGTGCTGGAGGCGGTGATTGAGCGCATTCCGGCGCCGAAAGGTACGATGGATGCACCGCTGAAGGCGCTGATCATCGACTCGTGGTTCGATAATTACGTCGGCGTGGTGATGCTGGTTCGGGTGGTGGACGGCGTGCTGAAGCCCAAGGACAAGATACTGCTGATGGCTGGCGGCAGCGAGCATCTTTGCGAGCAGGTCGGGGTGTTCACCCCCAAATCCCAGCCACGGGCGCAATTGGCGGCGGGTGAGGTAGGCTTCGTGATCGCCGGCATCAAGGAGTTGAAAGCGGCCAAGGTCGGCGATACCGTGACCCTGGCCGGCAAGCGCGCCGCCGAGCCGCTGCCGGGCTTCAAGGAAATCAAGCCGCAGGTGTTCGCCGGTCTCTACCCGGTGGAGTCGCACGAGTACGAAGCCCTGCGCGATGCGCTGGAAAAGCTCAAGCTCAACGACGCCTCGCTGCAATACGAGCCGGAAGTTTCGCAGGCGCTGGGCTTCGGCTTCCGCTGCGGCTTTCTCGGTCTGCTGCACATGGAGATCGTGCAGGAACGGCTGGAACGCGAGTTCGACCAGGACCTCATCACCACCGCGCCGACGGTGATTTACGAAGTGGTGCTGCGCGACGGCACGGTGATCGAAGTGGAAAACCCCTCCAAGCTGCCCGAGCTGTCGAAGATCGAGGAAATCCGCGAGCCGATCATCACCACCACCATCCTGGCGCCGCAGGATTACGTCGGCGCGGTGATGACGCTGTGCAACCAGAAGCGCGGCATCCAGAAAAACATGCAGTACATGGGGCGGCAGGTGATGCTGACCTACGAAATGCCGATGAACGAAGTGGTGATGGATTTCTTCGACAAGCTGAAATCGGTGTCGCGCGGCTATGCCTCGATGGATTATGAATTCCTGGAATTCCGCACCTCCGATCTGGTCAAGGTGGATATCCTGATCAACAGCGACAAGGTCGATGCCCTGTCGGTGATCGTGCACCGCGCCAACAGCCAGTACCGGGGCCGCGAAGTGGCTGCCAAGATGCGCGAACTGATCCCGCGCCAGATGTTCGACGTGGCGATCCAGGCGGCCATCGGCGCGCAGATTATCGCCCGCGAGAACGTCAAGGCGCTACGCAAGAACGTGCTGGCCAAGTGCTACGGCGGCGACATCAGCCGCAAGCGCAAGTTGCTGGAAAAACAGAAGGCCGGCAAGAAGCGCATGAAGCAGGTGGGCAACGTCGAGATTCCGCAGGAAGCGTTTCTGGCAATTTTGCAGGTGGATAACAAATGAACTTTCCGCTCATCATGCTCATCGCGCTGGTGCTCACCGGCGCCGTCTGGCTGTTCGACATCTACGTGCTGAAACCCAAGCGCCAGGCAGAAGCCAAGGAACCCCTGCTGGTCGAATACGCGCGCAGTTTTTTCCCGGTAATTCTGGCCGTCTTCGTGCTGCGCTCCTTCCTGGTGGAGCCGTTCAAGATTCCTTCCGGCTCGATGATGTCCACCCTGCTGGTGGGTGATTTCATCCTGGTCAACAAATACCAGTACGGCATCCGCCTGCCGGTGGCGAACAAGAAGATCGTCGAACTCGGATCGCCGCAGCGCGGCGAGGTGATGGTATTCCGCTTCCCGAAAGACCCTTCGCTGGACTACATCAAGCGAGTGGTGGGCATTCCCGGCGACACGGTGAGTTACCGCGACAAACGCCTCACCATCAACGGCGAAGCGGTGAAGATGGAAAAACAGGGCGATTATTCCTACGTCAAGAGCGGCCTTAACTACATCACCGCCGTGCAACACATGGAAACGCTGGGCGAGCATACCCACGAAACCCTGGTGCAGCAGGATGCGCCCACCCTGCGCTTTCACGACGTGGACACATTTCCCATGCGCCAAAACTGTGATTACAATGAAGAAGGTTTCACCTGCACGGTTCCGGAAGGGCATTACTTCACCATGGGCGACAACCGTGACGACAGCAACGACAGCCGCTACTGGGGCTTCGTGCCGGACGGCAACATCGTCGGGCGCGCGTTCATGATCTGGTGGAACTTCGACGACTTCAAACGCATCGGGCAATCGATCAAATAAAGGAGGAGACATGAATCCAGCAGTGAATGTGGCACACAAGCAACGCGGCGTCAGCCTGTCCGGCGCCGTCATGGTGATGATCGGCCTGGCATTGATCGGGCTGGTTGCGGCAAAAATGGTGCCCCCCTATACCGACTACTTCTCCATCAAGAAAATTCTCACCGCGATGGAAGTCAACGGCGAACTGAAAACCCTGGGCAGCAAGGACTTGCGCCTTTCCTACGCCAGGCGCGCGCTGATCGATAACGTCAGGAGCATCACCCCGGAAGACCTGCTGATCGAAAAGGGGCCGGACGGCAACATGGTCGTCAGCGTGGAATATTCGGTGAAAACGCCGCTGGTCGCCAATATCAGCCTGCTGATCGACTTCAACGTCTCCACCGCGCAGGCAGAGAAATGACGGCATGAACAGCGACATCCTGTGTCGGCGGCTCGGCTACCGCTTCAACCAGCCCGAACTGCTGCGCCAGGCGCTCACCCACCGCAGCCACGGCGGCCACAACAACGAGCGGCTCGAATTTCTCGGCGACAGCGTCCTCAACTGCGTCACCGCCACCCGCCTGTATCACCTCTACGGCAAGGTGGCGGAAGGCGACCTCTCCCGCATGCGCGCCCACCTGGTCAAGGAATCCACCCTCAACGACCTCGCCGTCACTCTCAACCTCGGCGACATCCTGCTGCTCGGCGAAGGCGAATTGAAAAGCGGCGGTTTCCGCCGGCCCTCGATTCTCGCGGACGGCCTGGAAGCGGTTTTCGGCGCAATTTTTCTCGATGGCGGCTTTTCTGAAGCCGAGCGCGTCATCAACAGCCTGTATGCCCCGCTGGTCGAGCACCTCGACCCGAAAACCCTGGGCAAGGACCCCAAAACCCTGCTGCAGGAAGTGCTGCAAGGCCGCAAGATCGCCCTGCCGCAATACAACGTGGTCAGCGTGAGCGGCGAGGCTCACGAGCAGCATTTCGAAGTCGAATGTCTGATTCCCGGCCTGGACATCCGCACGCGAGGCGCGGGCGGCAGCCGCCGCAGCGCCGAACAGGCCGCCGCACTTGAAGCACTGGAAATTTTGAAGGCCACCCCGAAATGAACGATTACCGCAGCGGCTTTATCGCCATCGTCGGACGCCCCAACGTCGGCAAATCCACCCTGCTCAACCATCTGGTCGGCCAGAAGGTCAGCATCACCTCGCGCAAGGCGCAAACCACGCGCCACCGCATCACCGGCATCCGCAGCGACGAAGATGCGCAATACGTCTTCGTCGATACGCCCGGCTTTCAGTTGCAGCACCAGAACGCACTCAACCGCACCATGAACCGCACCGTCACGCAATCGATGTCCGATGTTGATGCCGTGCTGTTCGTGGTCGAGGCGCTGCGTTTCGACGAACGCGACGAACTGGTGCTCAACATGTTGCCGCAGGATCGCCCGGTATTGCTGGTCATCAACAAGATCGACCGGCTCGACGACAAAAACCGCCTGCTGCCGTTTATCGAACAGGTGTCGGCCAGTTTCGCCTTCGCCGCCATCGTCCCGGTCAGCGCCCAACGCGGCAAGGAACTGGACAACCTGCTCGCCGCCCTGCGCAGCCGCCTGCCGCAAGGCGCGCCGGTCTTCGGCGAGGACGAAATCACCGACCGCAGCGAGCGTTTTCTCGCCGCCGAAATCCTGCGCGAAAAAGTCTTCCGCCTCTCCGGCGACGAAATTCCCTACGCCATCAGCGTCGAAATCGAGAAATTCGAAACCGAGGGCGCCCTGCGCCGTATCTACGCCGCCATCATCGTCGACAAGGAAAACCAGAAGCCCATCCTGATCGGCAAAAAAGGCGCCAAGCTCAAGGAAATCTCCACCCAGGCGCGCCTCGACATGGAAAAACTCTTCGACGGCAAGGTCTATCTCGAAGTGTGGGTGAAAGTGAAAAGCGGCTGGGCGGACGACGAGCGCGCACTGAAGAGCCTGGGCTACGAATAGGTTTTTCCGCAAGGCACAGCGGATCGTGACCACCCTTACCCTGAAAACCATCGCCGAACGCTCCGGCGTATGCTTCGGCACCAGCGGCGCGCGCGGGCGCGCGGACGACATGACGGACGCCGTCTGCGCCGCCTATGTCACGGCGTTCCTGCAAACGCTGGCTCCCGATGCCACACGGATTGCGCTGGGCCGCGATTTGCGCCCCAGCAGCCCGCGCATCGCAGCGGCGTGCGCGGCCGCCATGAAAACGCACGGCGCGGCCGTCGTGTTCGCCGGCACGCTGCCCACCCCGGCGCTGGCCTGTTACGCCATGCAGCAAGGCATTCCCGCCATCATGGTGACCGGCAGCCACATTCCCTTCGACCGTAACGGCATCAAGTTTTATCTGCCGGCGGGTGAAATCAGCAAAGCGCACGAAGACGCCATCCTGCATGCTGAAGTCGCCATGCCGACCATTTATCCCGCGGCCGCGCCCTTGCCGCCGGAAGATAGAGCGCCGCTGGAACATTACCGGGAACGTTACCTGCGGTTTTTCCCGGCGGATTTTCTGCACGGCCTGCGCATCGGGGTATACCAGCATTCCGGCGTGGCGCGGGATTTTCTGTGCGAACTCCTGCAATGCCTGGGTGCCACGGTGGTGCCGCTGGGGCGCACGGATGCCTTCGTGCCGGTGGATACCGAAGCCGTCAGCGAGGAGGACCAGGCGCAGGGCCGGGCATGGGCGGCGGAACAGCGCCTCGACGCCTTGCTTTCCACCGACGGCGACGCCGACCGTCCCTTGATCGGCGACGAAAGCGGGCACTGGTTGCGCGGCGACGCGGTGGGCCTGCTGTGCGCCCAATACCTGGATGCCGCCACGGTGGCGACGCCGGTCAGCAGCAGCACCGCCATCGAGAAGTGCGGCGCATTTTCCCAGGTGATGCGCACCCGCATCGGCTCGCCCTACGTTATCGAGGCGATGGAAAAGGCCTTGGCTGCAGGGGCCAAGCGCGTGGTCGGATTCGAAGCCAACGGCGGTTTCCTGGTGGGCGACGGTTTTGAAAGAAATGGCCGCCGTCTGGAGGCGCTGCCGACCCGCGATGCGGTGCTGCCGATGCTGGCCTTGCTCGCGCTGGCCAAGGAACGCGGCGCCCCCTTATCCGCCCTTGAGGCGGCCTTGCCGCGCCGCTTTACGGCGAGCGGTCGGATTCAGGATTTCCCCGCCGAAAGCAGCCGGATGCTGCTCGGCAGCCTCGCCACGTCGCGTGCGGCAGTCGATGCGCTGGTGGGCGAAATCTGCGGCGAAGCAACAGGCCAGGACGAAACGGACGGCTTGCGGCTGACATTCGCATCCGGTGAAATCGTGCACCTGCGCCCCTCCGGCAACGCCCCGGAATTGCGTTGCTACGCGGAAGCGGACAGCGATGCGCGGGCGCGGGAACTGGTCCGCCTTACCCTGGAACGAATCCTCGGTCATCCGCAGGGCCGACACGCTCGCCAAGGGGCAGGCTGAACGGGGCACCCCCCGTGTCTGTGCAATAGCGCTATCATTACGCCAAAACGATGGCAGCGATGCGTCGAAGGTTGAAGCCGGATATAGTTAATCTATCACCCAAGCAACAGAAAGGATTTTTATGGAATTTGTCAACCGCAGCCTGGCAGTGATCAAACCACGGCAGCCTTTTTTCGACTGGCTCAGAAATACGCCGGACTGGGACCTTGAACTTACCCTGGAAACGCTGCGGGTGGATTGCACCGCGCTGCTGATCCCGGAATTCGACGAGCCTGAGGGTGCCGTCGCTTATATCGACGATATGTTCGAACAGATTTTCGAGATGGAACTGGCTTCCTGGAGTGAGGATCAGAGCATCTGGCCGCAGAAACGCTCACTCAAGATGTTCTGGGAATGGTTCGATGTCGAACTGCACTCGATGGTGATCGATGCCTCCGACGAGGAAGTGGATGCGCCGCACGGCGGGAGCCTGCATTGAGCCTTGTCGCCAAGCGTGGTGTTGACGTCACTTCCGTTTGCCTATGCGCAGAGCTTTGATGCACAATTCCCCGGCAGGTCATGTAGTTTTTTTGACAATAAATAACTGAGCAGGGGAAAGGTCATGTCGCAAAAGCATCCCGTTATCGCCGTCACCGGCGCGTCCGGCGCGGGCACTGAGCCGGTGCGCACAGCTTTCGAGCACTTGTTCTGGCGCGAGAAGGTGAAAATCGCCGCACTTGATGGCGAGGCGTTTCACCGCTACACGCGCGACGAGATGAAAAAGGAAGTGGAAAAATCCAAGAAGAAGCTGGGGCGCGCCATTTCCCACTTCGGGCCGGACGGCAACATTCTCGACAAGCTGGAATCCGTGCTCAGGGAATATGGGCAAAAGGGGGGCGGGCAGCGCCGCCGCTATTTGCACAACGATGCCGAAGCGCGCGAATACGACCAGCCGCCGGGGACCTTCACGCGCTGGGAAGCCATCCCTGGGGAGAGCGATTTGCTGTTTTACGAAGGCTTGCACGGCGGCTTTGTCTCTCCAGAAATCAACATCGCCCAACATGTCGATCTGCTGATCGGCGTAACGCCCATCGTCAATCTCGAATGGATCCAGAAAATCCACCGCGATTGCGACGAGCGCGGCTATTCGCACGAGGCAGTGACGCAGACCATCCTCGACCGCATGCACGATTACGTCCACTACATCACGCCGCAGTTCTCGCGTACCCACATCAATTTCCAGCGCGTGCCGGTGGTCGATACCTCCAATCCCTTCATCTCGCGCGACGTGCCGACGCTGGACGAAAGCTACGTGGTCATCCGTTTCCGCTATCCCAAGGGCGTGGATTTCCCCTATCTGCAGCGCATGATCCAAAATTCCTTCATGTCGCGTCCCAACACCATCGTGGTTCCCGGCGGCAAACAGATGCAGGCGATGGAGATCATTCTCCTGCCGTTGTTGCATGAATTGATGGAAAAAAGGAAAAAAGCCGACAAATGACAACCCGGTGACAAACGGCGCTTGACGCCAAGGGGTTTCCCGTACATCCTGCGCGCTTATTCCCTATGCCAGACGGGTGGGTGCATGCAGTTTCGCGAACGTCTAACCGGGTTTTTCCGCAACCATTCGGGTGCCGCCGTGATTATTCTCGGTTTCGGCGTCGTGGTTGCGCTGATGGGGTGGCTCACCCTGTCCAGCTTGTCCCGCCTGGATGCCATCCGTACCGACATTGCGCAGATCGTCACCCAGCACAACGAGCACGCCGGTCTGTTGCGCAAGATGTACCAGACCACGCGCGACCGCTCGTTGCTGCTGCAAAAGATCATTTCCGAGTCCGATGCCTTCGAGCGCGACGAACTGGCGGTGCGCGTCGATGAGCTGGGGACGGAATTCGCCCGCCTGCGCAGCCGTTTCCTGCAACTCGAACTGCATCCCGCAGAACGCGAATTGCTGGTGCGCCAGGGAGAGGCTTCGGCGAACACCAAGCCGCTGCAATACAAGGTCATAGAACTGGCGATGCAGGGCAACCAGTCCGAAGCCCAGCGCGTGCTGGTGCAGGAGGCAATGCCGGCGCAGGACGCCGCTCTGTCGGCCCTGAACGATCTCCTCGGACACCAGGACACGCAAATCAAAATGCACGCGGAGAAGGCCTACCAGCGCGAGAAGGCGGCCTACGCCTTCCTGCTGGCGGGCGGCGGCGGCTCGATCCTGCTCAGTATCGCCATCGCCTTTTATGTGCGCTGGCAAATCAGGAAACTCATCACCCGCCTGATGGCGACCTCGAAAACGCTGGAGGAAAACGCGCGTGAATTGAAATACCAGAAGATCGCCCTGGACGAGCACGCCATCGTCAGCATTTGCGACAGCGCCGGGAAAATCACCTACGCCAACGAGAAATTCACCCAGATCAGCCAGTATTCACTGGAGGAATTGATCGGGCAGGACCACCGCCTGCTGAATTCCCATTTCCACCCCCCCGAATTTTTCAACGAGATGTGGCGCACCATCGCCGCCGGCGTGACCTGGCACGGCCAGGTCAGGAACCGCCGCAAGGACGGCAGCTTCTATTGGGTGAAGACCACCATCGTGCCTTTTCTCGACGAGCAGCGCAGACCCTACCAGTACGTTTCGGTGCGTACCGACATCACGCCGATCAAGGAAGCCGAGGAGGTGTTGAGCCGCAGCAAGGAAGAACTGGAGCAGATGGTCGCCGAGCAGACCGCCGAACTGCGCGCGCGCGAGGCGGAGATGCAGCGGCTGGCTTCCACCGACCCGCTCACCGGCATCGCCAACCGCCGCAAGTTCAACGACGAACTGGACAAGGAACTGGAGCGTGCCCAGCGCCACGGCCTGCCGGTGGCGCTCATCATCATGGATATCGACCATTTCAAGCACGTCAACGACACCTTCGGCCACCCGGTAGGCGACAGCGTGCTGGTGGAATTCGCCCGCATCGTCGAGGACAATATTCGCGCCAATGATGTCTTCGCGCGCTGGGGCGGGGAAGAATTCATCGTCCTGGCGCCGCACGTCGATGCCGACAATCTGCGCATTTTCGCCGAAAAGCTGCGCGGCGCCGTGGAGGCTTTCGATTTCACCGAAGTCGGCCCGCGCACCTGCAGCATCGGCGCCACCACCTACCAGCCCGGCGAAAGCGTGCAGGAACTCATCGCGCGCGTCGACGGCGCGCTATACATGGCCAAGCAGGGCGGGCGCAACCGCGTCGAGCAGTTGTAGCTTTTCCGGTGCTCAACCCGCCGCCCGCAAGGGGTCGGCGCCGATGGTGCCGTGCAGGCCGTGCAGGTATTCGCGGCTGGAGACCTGGTTCAGCCGGGTCCTGGCCTGTTCCAGGCGCTCGTGCAGTTCGAGGC
The DNA here is from genome assembly GCA_964527565.1 of uncultured Sulfuricella sp. Lineage (GTDB taxonomy): Bacteria > Pseudomonadota > Gammaproteobacteria > Burkholderiales > Sulfuricellaceae > JAGXQV01. The sequence goes on from CAZGOY010000024.1 coordinate 12,106, forward strand.
GCGCGACGATGTCCTGGTGGCTGGCGCGCTGCGTGTAGGCTTCGAGATAGGCGATGTGCCGCTGCCACAGGGCGATGTCGCGCGCCTGTTTGGTTTCCAGGCGTTCCTGGTACCAGCGCGAGGACAGCAGCGCCTCGCGCGTGAACAGGGCGCGGATTTCCGGGTGATGCGCGTCCTTGCCTTGGTATTGGCCCTGCGCCATGATGGTGAGCAGCGCCTTCAGCGGCGGGCAGGCTTCCTCGATGCTGCCGTCCTCCAGGTAGCGGGACGCCACTTTCTGCTGCGCTTCGACGATGTTTTCCACGCCGTCGGCAAAGACTTCCCGGTCTTGGGTTTCAGGGCGCAGGATTTCCTCGCTGAACACCGCGCGCGGGGTGTCGAATATCTTGCCCATCACGCCGTGCACGAAGCGTTCGGTGATGCGGTAGCCGAGGCGGCTGGCCTGGATGTGGCGGCCGTCGTGGTAAAAATCCTCGATCCTTTCCAGGTAGCCGTTGTCGATCAGCCAGCGCGGGTCGCGTTCGCGCTGCGAGAGGCGCGACCAGATTTCCGGCACCAGCAGGCTGACGTCGTGATCGACGCGGAATTTCGGCCCGATCCAGCCAGCGGCGGTGGAAAATCCCGCATAGCCGGTGAGGATGAACGATACCAGCGCATTGTTGAGATCAGCCGTGGGGCGCAGGGCGTTGAACGGCCCCTTGGTGAGCGCTCCCTCGCTGCCCGCGCCCGTGGTGGAGGGCGATTTGCCGGTGAGGCTGCACACAAAATCCATGAACAGTTCGGGCAGTTCCTGGTAGTGGATCGGGTTATACACCGCCAGCGGGCGGATGCCGGGTTCCGGCGGATTGTTGCGGCGCCCCACCAGCACGGCGTTGACCGGTTCGCACAGCGGCTGGCCGAGCGGCACGCGGCGCTTGAAGCGCGCGCCGATTTCGGCGACGTAGCGTCCCAGCGGATTGGCGAGGTCGGGGCGCAGTTGCAGGTAGCGCGGGTTCTTGCTCGGCTTGCCGTCGACGATGCGCGGATGCGCCGAGGAAACCACCGTCTCCCCGGCGGCGTGCGCGGCGAGCAGGTTATGCTTCATCGGCGCGCTGAATTCGTCGAAGCCCACCACGTCGTCGATGATGTCTGCCAGCGCCGCGTCGGAAAGCGGCTCGAAATTGGCGAAGAAATTGTTGTGCAGCGCCATGTCATGCTCGGTCTGCTTGTCGAAGCCGCGATGGATGGCGTCGTCGGGGCGCTGGAACAGGCGGTATTCGCAGTTGCGCACCAGCTTCACCGAAGGGTCGGCACTTTTCGGCGAGACGTTGGGCAGCACCTCGGCGGGCACCACCACTGAAGCGCTGATGTCGTCCTCCATCTGCACCTTGTCGGCGGCGATGAAATCCTGGCGCAGCTTGAAAACGCGCCAGGCGCCGTTTTCGGCGAAGCCCACGCGCAGGTAGGAACCCACCAGCTTGCGCTCGCCCAGCTTCAATTCATGGCCGGGATGACCGTTGACGAAGTCGGTGGACAGCAGCTTGCGCCAGTTGTCGCCCCATTCGGCGTGGTACATGCGTTTGATGACGAAAACCAGCGCCAGGATGCGGTCGGGGATGCCTTCCAGCCAGGCGTTGTATTCGGCGGTATAGGCGGGGGAGGGCGTCAGCACCTTGATGACCGAGCCCAGGCTGCGCTCGGGCGAGAGCAGGCGGCGCGTGGCGTCGCGGTCTTCGTGTTCGAAAGCGGGCAGGAAACGCCCGGAATAGTCGCGCTGGAAGATTTCCTCGACATGGTCGAGGTCGTGTTCCAGGTGGGCGACGAACAAGGGGCCGTTGATGACCGCGTCGTTGAGCGACTTGGAAATTTCCGACTTGCCGCCGCCGGATACCGTGCACGGCTTGTGGCAGAAGGTCCCCTCCGCGTCCGCGCCGAGCAGCCGCCAGGAAGGTGCGCCGGGATGCTTCTGCATGACGATCTTGTAGCCGTCGGGCTGCACGTAAACCCGGTCCGGGCGCAGCTTGAGGCTTTGCGGCTTGCCGTCCTTCACCCAGCTTACGCTCTGGCTGGGGATGTCCATGCGCACGTCCTGCGGTACGTAGAGCACCTCGGGAAAACGCTTGTCGATGCCGTAGCCTTCCGGCTGCACGTCCATCAGGTCGCCGAACTGGCCGACCAGATAGTCGAAATCGTATTCCGGGGCGCGCGTCAGGCTATTCTCGTCGAACTCCTCGCCGTGGTTGCGGCGCGGGAAGGCCAGCGCGCCGCCAGCATGTTCTTCCTCCGCCAGGCCGAAGAGGTTTGTGGCATAACTGATCTGCGTCTTGACCTCTTTCTTGCAGTAGCCGTAATAATTGTCGGCGATCAGGGTGACGATCACGCCGCGCTCGTCGCGCGCGGTGATCTTGAAGGCCGCGCCGTCGTTGTACAGCTCGCTCTCGTCGCGCCAGCACATGCCGTCGGCCTGCTGGCGCGGCGTGGCGGCGTCCCAGTGCGGCAGCCCCAGTTCCTTCTTGCTGAATTTCACTAGGTGCGGCGCCAGGATCACGCAGCCGCTATGCCCCGACCAGTGATCCACGTCCAGCCCGGCATCGTTGTTGGGCAGCACCGGGTTGCCGCCGTTGCCGAAAATGCTTTCGACGAAATCCAGGTTGCTGACCAGGCTACCGGGTGCGAAAAAGCGGATTTCCATGCTCTTTTCCGCCTCGCGTCCGGGAATCGCCGGGCACACCACCGGGCGCAGCAGCAGCGAGACGAACATTTTCGCCTGCTGCGGGCGGTCGCTGGTGAACGGCAGGCTCAGCAGGTATTCCGGCGGGTTGAACGCGGCGCGCAGCAGGCGCGCGAAAGTGAGCTTGGGCACCGCTTTCTTGTCGCCGGGAATCGGCAGGCCGCCCTCGGCGACGTGGAACGAGCCCTTGGTGGTGCGGCGGTCGCTCGCCGGGTTGTGCAGCACGCCGTTGTGCAGGCGGAAGCTGCTGACGTATTCGTTGCGGTAGCCGTTGCCGCTCGCCGGCAGCGACAATTCGCGCGCCACGCCGTGCTGGTCGAGAATCAACGTGTTTTCAGGCAGGCGCGGCACGCCGCCATCGGCGCAATCGGCCAGGTAATCGTCGAGAAAATCCTGGATGCGCCGGTCGGCGGGGCACAGGTAGCCGGACAACAGGCGGGAGCGCTCGCGATAGCTTTTCAGCAAGTCGCTGGCCACCGCAAGGAATTCGCCGCTGCCGCCTTCCATAAAGGCAGGCTGGCCGGAAGAGGACAGTTTCAGGTTGATGTAAAGCTGAAGACGCTCACGGTGTTTTTGCGCGTCAGCCGCCGATTCGCCCAGCCCCAGAAATTGATTCAGATCCATCATGCTCGTCACCTTGCCTGCATCCGGTTGCGGATTGTTCCCGGAAAAAATCGGGTATTTTACCCTGAAATTGCCGGAATCCGAGGGTGCCGCAAGTGATTTCAGACACCACATGGCGTTAATTTAGGCATTCATAGTGGAACTTGCCGCTAAAACTCTCGATGTGGCTATTTTGCATCGGTCGGCCTGGCCCGACCAAGATGTGGCGAATGCCTACGCCATGAAGGCGCTGCTGGTGAATTCTAAGTTGTTGTCGCCCATAGTGGACTACTTAATTGTGTTCAGGAATTGATGTTTCAGGTTTACTCGCCTGCACAGGCTTGCTTTTGGGGGGGGGCAATTTGCTTGACACCCATAGAACAATACCATCCTCGGTTTTCTCAATCCGATATTGAGGTGCTTTGGTTACGGTTTCCAGAAACCGTGTTGCAGATGCCGGGGACAGTATTTCAAGGGCTTTATCTGGAGTTTGTTGGAGTGCTTCAAGTTTTCGTAAATAAAATTCGCTAGCTTTAAATTTGGATTTTTTTACAAGTTCTGTCGCTTGGTTCAATATTTCTCCGCCAGCATCGGATTTGGAAAGTATTGCTTCTCTTGCGGCAAATATTGCGGCCATTGTGGCAGCTTCGGAGAAATTTTGCTTCTGGGCTGTACGTATGGCGGTCTGATAGCATTCTCTCCCAATTGTGGGATTTCCAAAGCGGTAATGCCATAACCCTAGATTTGCCATAGCGTGATAGGCATTTTCGTTTTTCATATTAGTTGCCCGAATTATTTTGCTTTTGAGTTTTTCGATTTCACTTGCGTCACGCTCCGGTGATAATCTTCCAGAACTGATGGTGGCGAAGGTTTTATTCATTTCTAGTCCGGGATCAATGTATCCATCAAGCTGGGCTACTACAGATGTTATTTTTTCGGTAAGGGCGTAATCATCTAACAATGACGCGATATAGGCCATTTCGTATTTCGGGCGGGCTGCAAATGGTTCGTCCTTACACCATGTTTCGGCTGATGCAAGCGCTGCCAAAAAATCCCCTTGGAGTATACTCTGCCGATAGTCCGCTTCATAAGCGTCAGTTGCAGACCTGACCTTTTCATCCAGCCTGTATCCGTTGTTCAGGTGTCGATTTTCTTTTGCCCAATAGATTTGGGCTAAGGTATTTTCAGTCGGCGACACAAGGCCTTTTAAAATGTTTTTCCGGGCTTTCTTGTGGTCTCCGCTTTCAAGTTCCATCATGGCGATGGCAGTGGCTAGTTCAGATATATGGATGGGGGCAACTGTATCCCGTTTGACGATATCGTATGCTTGGCGCCAATATTTTGGCGGCCTATTTGCAACATGCGCGCAAGCTAGTTCGGCGGCAATCAGCCAAGAGTCGTTTCGAGTGCGGGGGTGATTGCTCAGCAATTTGTGAGCTGCTGTTGCTTCATCCTGATGCACCAAGGAACGTGCTGCGGCCCTCAACATCCACCGATGGTTAGGTGCGAGGCTTAGTGCTGTTTGCATGCAACGGTATGATTGCCTCTTGTTCCCCAAACCGGCGTAATGTCTGGCCATATCTGCCCATAAAAGCGGGTTGTCCTGATGAATTCGCAAAAGGATTCTGGTGCGGGTGACGTATTGTGTTGCTGTGGCTGTATCTCCATCTGTTGCGGCTTTTACTAGGTTGAGTAATGCATGTGGTACTTCGTTTTCATGTTGAAGTATGTATGTAGTCGCATCCTGTGCAACTTCGGTGTTGTTTGACAACACCGAAGTTGTTATTAGCTCAGCGGCTGTACCTACTGACGGTGATTGTTCAAAGTCATTGATGGCTTGTCGCAAATCACTCTGGTGATTGTAATTAGCCGATTTAGATGTTGACGCACTTGCCGAGGAAAATTCCGCCGAGTATGTCGCCTTATCCGATGATCTCCATCGCGGCAGGATTCGTCGGTTAGACTTGCTGTGCAGGACGCTCATCGTTGTGTTTCAACCAAGGCACGTTTTGCAAGCTTGTCGAAGCGAGATACGAAAGTTTCAATGCCGATTGGGCTGCCGACTCTTTTGCGCGCATCTGGATCTCCGCGTTTAGAATAGTCGGGGTTGCATGTGTTGAAGATTATTTTTGATAATTCATCCGCTGCCCAAATTGGCATATCCCGCTGGATGCTTGATACGAATAATGTGAAAGATGAAGTTAACGCTGGCAATGCTGTTTGATAATCACATTTGTCGTTTCCCTGCCATATTCGAGGGCGGATATCTTGAGGCAGGTCTCGAACATAATGATCGGTTGGCGTTATGCCCGCGAAAATGAAAGTTGTCAGGCTACCCAGGTGGTAGATGTCACACCCCTCCCTTCGGTCTTCCCATCTTTGGGGTGCGATTCCATAAGCTTGCTCTGGAGGCGCATATTTTATAGCACCTGCGATCGTATTGGCATCGTGGTCTGGTGCCATACCTTTTCTGGATGCTCGACCAAGGTCGCCGATCTTTGCGCCCCCTCCTACCTGTTGAAAAAGCAAGACATTCGAAGGTTTAAGGTCTTGGTGGGCAATTTGCTGGCTGTGTAACTGTTGAAGCCCTACGGCGACGTCATGCAATACTTGAAATTTGACGGCATCGTCGAGTTTGTTAGTTTTGGCGATGATTTTCCGTACATCGCCATCCGCCAGTTCGAACATGATGTAGGGAGTCGGTATAGGTGTTAAAGCACCAGGTGGTGCGGGTATTTCCCCGCGTGCAATGATTCGGACTACGCGATCTAGCTTGGCTTTCTTGCATATATCTAAAATGGTACATTCAAAGCTGTGGCTTTCAGTGACCAGTTTCAGGCGATCCATCAGTGATCCGCCGCTCGAAAATATCGCTTTTTGGACATCGATAATTTTAACGAAGGCCTCGTTTTTTCCATTCGATGCAATGTAACCAATCGAAAAGAAAGATCCCGTAAGGTCATCCGCACCAAGTTCGCCGGGGCGAGGAAGCTGTTTGGTGATAACCCAGTCGTCCGTAACTGTGGTGCCTATGAGGTTATGGCCTGTGCCAGCAGTAGGAGGCATTTTTTTACCAAAATTTATTTTTACCGTTTTGAGTTTACGGATATTTTAAAAATGATTCCATAGGAATTTTTGTGGGGATGTGAGGGCAAATTTACTTTTAAACATGAACAAATGTACCCCGCTTTTTCTGCGCTATCGAGCAACTCAAGCCAAGGCATCCAGACCATGCTTTTCCACCACCGAAAGCAGCTTGAGCGCCATCCCGCTGGGGCGCTTGGTACCCGCCTCCCATTTCTGCACGGTCGATTCGCTGGTATTCAAATAGCGGGCGAACACCGGCTGGCTGACGTGGTTGCGCTCGCGCAACTGTTTGATGTGTTCGGGGCCGATTGCCGGCGGTGCGGCCAGGCAAGTCGCGTCGAATTCGCGCATCGTGGTCTTGTCGATGGTGCCCGCACGATGCAAGCCTTGGGCCGCACTGTGAATGGCTTCGAAGGCATCGCTTTTATATTTGGTTTTGGTCGTCATGGCAAAGCTTGACCCGATCTACGCGAGTTTGTCTTAGCCATTATGGGCAAGTTTCCATCCTGCTTCATTTGGAGCGCCTTCAAGCCAAGCTATTACTTGCGCCGCATCCGAAACGGGATTAACCCATAGAACGTCTTGTATGTCTGTAACACTGTGTGACAAACCAACAAACAATTTTCTCGCGGTATCGTCCAATGAAATGATTTGCCTATCGGTACTTATCGCAGCCTCGATAAGATGACAATCCTTAAGCATGGCATTTTTCTGCTTCTGGGTAACATTTTCAGACTCGACTTGTTGCCGCAAATCCTGTTTTTCCTCAACATGACGCGCCGTCAATTTCCCTCGTGCCACCATGCTTCTTCGCCATGTACGTGCAAAGCCGGACTCGTGTCGAACCCATTCATCACGAATAGCAGGGGTCATTACAACCTTATGGCATATTTTTAAAACTGCGTGCAAGAAGTCACGGGTTTTAATCGCCGTTGGAAATGTTGCCTCAACACCACCCGACGCCTTTGCAACGGAAGCGTCAATCACCAGATTTCTCGACGGCGTTTTTCTCATGATGGGTTACTTTTTCCAAAAAGTTTGGCTTCAGCGGCTGACAGGTACTCGTTATCTGAATTTAATTCCACATCATCAAAATCTTCCGGCCAATCACCGAATGCGCCGGTGTCATCAAGGTCGGCGCTGGTAACGGCTGTGACACCCGTGGTATCGCGTTGGAACCAGTGTAATTTGACCAGCCCCGGTGCTAATTCATCTTTCGCAACCAGTGTCTGAACGCCTTGCAGCAGTAATGCGCTGTGCGTCTCAACGATGACAATCACCCCTCGTTTGGCGGCTTCTGCCAAAATTTTAGCGAATGCGCGTTGAGCGCCCGGATGGAGATGAATTTCAGGCTGTTCGATATAAACTAGTTGCCCCGGCTTGGCGGCAAGCAATGCCACCAGAACCGGCAGTGTTTGAGACACCCCAAACCCGACATCAGCGATGCTGACCAAATCCTGCGCTCCCCCTCGCAAGCTGTGCGGCAAACGCCCAACCTTCAATTCCACCTGGGTTTCATCCCGCTGTTTGGCTTCCACTTTCCAGGTCAGACCCAAGCTTTCCAAGTCAGCGCCCAGTTGCGACAATCTGTCATCTTTGCTTGATTGCCAATGTTTAATTACGCTGGCCACGTAAACTTCAAAAGTCCCCGGAAAGGAATCTCCTACCGCCGTAGTTTTGTAATCTCGTTCTGGGTTACCACGTAAGCCGGGGACGTGGATCAGCTTGGCGATCATCTCAACAATTCCATCCCCAGGATTAAGTACTGGGAGTCTGATCCGACTTTCTTCCACGGCCAATTCAACTTTAAGAAAAGAACGGTCACGGACGACTTCCAGCACCCCTTTTTTACATAGCTCACTTGGCCAACGCGAGATGTGTTTTTCCAAGCCAGTTTTAAGTGCGGTCACATCTGCATCCCGTGTAATGACGGCTGCTACCCCTTCATCAGTGACAGTATTGCTGAATATATCCAACCCCTTCTTGGGGACATGGCGAAAACAAAGCTCAACGGTTCTACTCCCGATTTCAAATTCGACGGAGAATCCCTTTGCTGCGCTTGAGCCTGTTTTTTTCGACATCAATTGATCAGCCGAAGTCAGCCGTACATTGGGGCCACCCAATAACAGGCTTCCGGGATCATAAGGCGCATCAAGGGTTTGTTTGAGCAGCAAAACCGGTTGCATGATGCTCGATTTTCCACCGCTGTTCGCTCCCGCCAGGATAGTCAAAGGACGTATCTCAATACGCTGCTTATTGACCAGTGACTTATAACCAGCAACCGAAATGGCTCCTAGCGTAGGACGGCGCGGCCGCTGTTTTTTTGCAGTTGAAATCTCAGCGGCGCCTCTTGGTTTGGTTGATTTGATTGTCATTTGCTTCCCCGCATCACATTGATTACGACACCCCAAACATCGCAAGGGGTAACTTTAACACCCTACCAGTTATGCCCACGCCCAAAATACTCATCAAGCCGCCCGCACCTCATCCAGCAACTCGGGATGTTTGTCCAGCAGCTTCAACAACAGCACGGTGGACTTGTGCGGCTGCGTTTTGCCGCGCTCGTATTCGGAAAATGCGCTCGCCCCGCCGCCGAACAGTTTACCGGCCTCAGCCTGGCGCAAACCCAGCTTTTTGCGGGTGGCGCGCAGGGAATCCGCAATCTCGCGGTCGACGGTTGCGGCGAACGCATCCACCGCATCGCTATAACGCTTACCTTCGCCATTGTCGAATTGGCACTCGCCGCACACCGGGCAATGCCAGCCGGACACCTGCGGCACGGTCAGCGAACGATCCCGATAGGCAAACGACAAGTCGCGTTTTCCATGCTCAAGCACCGTGCCGTCGTTGCACTGCAAACAGAATTGCATTTCGCTCATTTCATTTCTCCTTGAATTGAATCACCGTCGCACCGGACTGGATCGTCACCTTGATGTAGGCGGTTTTGCCGTTGGGGCAGGGCGCGTGGTACACGTCTTGCCATACTTGGCTGCTGGCGTGCGTCGTCATGCTCTTGAACAACATGCTGCTTTGCAGACCCAGCACTACCCACAGCGCTGCTTGCCCATCCAACCCCATCGCCCTGGCATTGTCCTTTGCCGTGCGGGTGAACGCATCCATTCCGCGTTTGAGCACGATGGCCTTCACGTCATTGAGATTGTGGTGAGGATTGCGCTTTTCCATGCCCTAAGTTTATGGAATCCATAAATCGAAAACAAGGGTGCGAGCAAAATTGACATCCCCCACCCCCACCCCCTACACTGCGCCGCTCAAAGCTTCAGGTGTCCCGTCGGCCAAAACCGGCAGGATTAAACGGGAAGCCGGTGCGCTCTTCAAGAGCTATTCCGGCGCTGCCCCCGCAACGGTAAGCGAGTGTAGGAACGGCAATTTGCCACTGTGATTAGTCACGGGAAGGCGCCGTTCCGGGGAATTTTCCCGCTCGCCAGCCCGGAGACCGGCCTGGGACTTGAATGTCGGCATCGCGGAGGGCGGCGTCGCAGCGCGTGCCGGTTATTCTCCGCTTCCGCTCTGCTTCCCTTCCTCCGTCTGCCTTTTTGACCAGCCATTATCGCGCGGGTGTGCGCGGAGGAAAAACTTATGAAATTGCGTCTCTTGCCGGCAGCCTTGCTGCTCGCTTCCCCATCCCTTTTCGCGGCGGATGCCGCGCTCGACGCGGTGATCGTCACCGCGTCGCGCACCGCTCGCACGGCGGACGAAACCCTCGCCCCGGTCACGGTGATCACGCGCGCCGACATCGAGCGCTTGCAGGCGCAGTCGCTGCCGGAGCTGCTCAATGGCCTGCCCGGCCTGTCCGTCGCCAACAACGGCGGCATGGGCAAGGCCACCGGCGTGTTCCTGCGCGGCAGCGAAGCCGGCCACGTGCTGGTGCTGATCGACGGCGTCAAGGCCGGCTCGGCAACGCTGGGCACCACGCCGTTCGAGCAGTTGCCGGTTGGCGAGATCGAGCGCATCGAGATCGTGCGCGGGCCGCGCTCCAGCCTGTACGGTTCGGAGGCCATCGGCGGGGTGATCCAGATATTCACCCGCAAGGGCGGCGGGACATTGACCCCGAATTTCAGCCTGGGCGCGGGCAGCTACGGCACCGGCCAGTTCTCCGCAGGCGTCTCAGGCGGCGGGGCGAACAACTGGTACAGCGCCAACCTGAGCGGCATCGACACCAACGGCTTCAACGCTTGCAACGGCCAGCCTGGTGTCGCCGGCTGTTTCACCAGCGAACCCGACAAGGACGGCTACCGCAACTTGGCGGGTTCGGCGCGCGCCGGGATGCGCTTTAACAACGGCGCGGAGGTGGATGTGAATTGGCTGCGTTCGAACAGCGCGACCCAATTCGACGGCGGCTTCGTCAACGAATCGAAAACCCTGCAACAGGTAATGGGCGGCAGCGTGCGCTTTTCCCCGCTGGCGGCGTGGCGCGTGGCGCTGCTCGCCGGGACCAGCCTGGACGAAAGCGACAGCTACAAGAACGGTGCCTGGATGAGCCGCTTCGATACCCGCCGCGATACGCTTTCCTGGCAGAACGACCTGGCCTTCGATGCGAACCAGTTGCTTACGCTCGGCTTCGATTACCAGAACGACAGCATCGCCAGCGATACTGCCTACGCCGTGACCCGCCGTGACAACCTGGGGTTGTTCGCCCAGTACCAGGGCGACTTCGGCGCGCACAGCCTGCAATTTTCCGTGCGCGGCGACGACAACCGGCAGTTCGGCAGCCATAACACCGGCGCCGCCGCCTGGGGCTATAAGCTCGGCGGGGGCATGCGCTTCACCGCCTCCTACGGCAGCGCCTTCAAGGCGCCGACCTTCAACGACCTGTATTACCCCGGCTACGGCAACGCCGACCTCAAGCCGGAGTCATCGCGCAGCGCCGAACTGGGGCTGCGCGGCAGCGGCGGGGCGGCGAACTGGTCGGTCAACATCTTCGAAACACGGGTGGACGACCTGATCGCCTACGACGCCTCCCGCTACGCGCCGGGCAACGTCTCCAGCGCGTTGATACGCGGCCTGGAAGGCAGCGTCGGGATGCGCCTGGCGGATTGGCAGGTCCACGCCCACGCGACCCTGCTCGACCCGGAGAACCGCTCGTCCGGCGCCAATAACGGCAAGAACCTGGCGCGTCGCCCCGAGCAATCGCTGCGCCTCGATCTCGACCGCGAACTGGGCAAGTACCGCGTCGGCGCCACCCTGCTGGCCGCCGGGGAGCGCTTCGACGACCTCGCCAACCGGCGCCGCCTGGGCGGCTACGCCACCCTCGACCTGCGCGCCGATTACCGGCTGGCCAAGGACTGGCTGGTGCAGGCCAAAGCCGCCAACCTGTTCGACCGCAACTACGAAACCGCAGCGTTCTATAATCAACCCGGTCGCAGCCTGTTCGTCACGCTGCGCTATCAACCCGCCCAGCCGGAGAAACGATGACCACCGAAGCCAACGGGCGCCACATCGAGCGCATGGCGCGCAAGAAGGCGCTGATCGACGAGCACATCGCCCAGGCCGACGGGGAGCGCGGCGTGCTGGTGGTGCACACCGGCAATGGCAAGGGCAAGAGCACGGCGGCTTTCGGCATGGCGGCGCGCGCCTTGGGGCACGGCATGAGGGTGGGGGTGGTGCAGTTCGTCAAGGGCGCCATGAGCACCGGCGAGGAAGTCTTCTTCCGGCGTTTTCCCGAAGTTGAATACCACGTCACCGGCGCGGGCTACACCTGGGAAACCCAGAACCGCGAACGCGATATCGCCACCGCGCGCGCCGGCTGGGACATCGCCAGCAAGCTGCTTGCCGACCCGGCTTTTCACCTGGTGGTGCTCGACGAACTCAACATCGTGCTCAAGGAAGGCTATTTGCCGGTCTGGGAAGTCCTCGCCGCGCTGAGCAAGCGCCCGCCCATGCAGCACGTGGTGATCACCGGGCGCGGCGCGCCGCCGGAATTGATCGAGGCCGCCGACACGGTCAGCGAAATGCGCGGGATCAAGCATGCCTACCAGGCCGGGATCAAGGCGCAGAAAGGGGTGGAGTTGTGACCGCACGCACCCTGATGATCCAGGGTACCACCTCGGACGCGGGAAAAAGCACGCTGGCCGCCGCCCTGTGCCGCTGCCTGGCGCGGCGCGGGGTTGCCGTCGCCCCTTTCAAGCCGCAGAACATGGCGCTCAACAGCGCCGTCACCGTCGATGGCGGCGAAATCGGGCGCGCCCAGGCGGTGCAGGCGCAGGCCTGCCGCCTGGAGCCGCACAGCGACATGAACCCGGTGCTGCTCAAGCCCAACGACGACACCGGCGCGCAGGTGATCGTCCAGGGGCGCGCCATCGGCAACCTGGACGCGCGCAACTACCACGCCTACAAGCCGGTAGCGCGCGCCGCCGTGCTGGAATCGCACGCCCGCCTGGCCGCGCGGTATCAGGCCATCGTCGCCGAGGGTGCCGGTTCGCCCGCCGAGATCAATTTGCGCGAAGGCGACATCGCCAACATGGGCTTCGCCGAGGAAGTCGACTGCCCGGTGCTGCTGGTTGCCGACATTGACCGCGGCGGGGTGTTCGCCCACCTGGTCGGCACCCTGGAACTGCTGTCGGAAAGCGAACAGGCGCGGGTGGCCGGTTTCGTCATCAACCGTTTCCGCGGCGACATCGGCCTGCTCCAGACCGGGCTGGACTGGCTGGAACAAAAGACCGGCAAGCCGGTGCTGGGGGTGCTGCCCTATTTGCATGGCTTGCACCTGGAGGCCGAGGATGCCTTGTCGCGCGCAGCTGCCCCGGCCACGGCGAAGCAGGCCCTCACGGTGATCGTCCCGGCTCTGCCGCGCATCAGCAACCATACCGATTTTGATCCGCTGCGCCTGCATCCGCAGGTCGATTTCCGCTTCGTCGCTCCCGACGAGGCGCCGCCCGCCGCCGACCTGGTGATCCTGCCCGGTTCCAAGAACACCCGCGCCGACCTCGCCTGGCTGCGCGCCCAGGGCTGGGACGACTACCTCAAGCGCCATCTGCGTTACGGCGGCAAGGTCATCGGCATCTGCGGCGGCTTCCAGATGCTGGGCAGGCTGATCGTCGATCCCCACGGCGTGGAAGGCATGCCGGGCACCTCGAACGGCCTCGGCCACCTCGACATGACCACAGTGATGGAGCCGGAAAAGCAGCTGCGCAACGTCGTCGGCACGCTGGCGCTGGAGGGTGCCGCCGTGACCGGCTACGAAATCCACGCCGGCATCAGCGCCGGTCCGGCGCTGGAACGGCCCGCCGTGCAACTCGACGGGCGCGGCGACGGGGCGATGTCGGAAGACGGCTTGATTCTCGGCACTTATCTGCACGGTTTGTTCGAATCGCCCACCGCCTGCGACGCGCTGCTGCGCTGGGCGGGCTTGGGCGAAGCCGCCACGCCGGACTACCACGCCCTGCGCGAGCGCGACATCGAGCGCCTGGCCGATGCCGTCGAGGAACATCTCGACATGGGGAAGATCATGGCTCTGCTCGGCTTGGATAATTCTACTTTGTCAGATTGCCTTGTAACATTTTTGGCTCCCTCCCCCAACGGGGGAGGGTTGGGGTGGGGGCGTTAAATCAAGCGGTTGAATGATTTTCTCGCCCCCATCCTAGCCTTCCCCCGTGGGGGGAAGGGACGTTCTAACACCACTTGCCTTGAAATCTGACAAAGTAGAAATGAAGGTGTAGGAGAATTTGGAGACGTTGTCACCATGAAAGAACTGATCCTCGGCGGCATCCGCTCCGGCAAGAGCCGCCTGGCGGAGCAGCGCGCCCTGGCGAGCGGCCTGGCGGTCACCGTGGTCGCCACCGCGACGGCGGACGACGCCGAAATGCAGGCGCGCATCCGTCACCACCAAGAGCGCCGCCCGCCGCATTGGATAACGGTCGAGGAGCCGCTGGCGCTGGCCGCCACCCTGCGCGCCCATGCGGCCCCGGAGCGTTGCCTGCTGGTGGATTGCCTGACCCTGTGGCTCACCAACCTGCTGTGTGCGCAGGACGAAACACGTCTGCGTAGCGAGTACGACGCCCTGCTGGCGACGCTGCCCGAACTGCCCGGCCGGATCATCCTGGTCGGCAATGAAACCGGCATGGGCATCATCCCGCTCGGCGAGTTGTCGCGGCGCTTCTGCGACGAAGCCGGACGGCTGCACCAGGAACTGGCGCAGCGCTGCGAGCGGGTGATTTTCACCGTGGCCGGGTTGCCCCACGTTTTGAAAGGAACACCGCTGTGAACGAATTTCTCGCCTGGCTCGATCTTCCCCCGGCCAGCCCCGATGCCGCCGCTGCTCAAGTCGCCGAAGCGCGCCAGGCAATACTCACCAAGCCGCCCGGCGCGCTGGGTAGCCTCGAAACCCTGGCGGTCCGCCTCGCCGCCATGCAGGGCGCGGCGCACCCGCGCGCCGAGCGCGTCCACATCGCGGTGTTCGCCGCCGACCACGGGGTGGCGGCGGAAGGCGTATCGGCATTTCCCCAGGCGGTGACCGGCGAAATGGTGAAGAATTTCGCCGCCGGAGGCGCCGCGATCAGCGTGCTGGCGCGTCATCTGGGCGCCAACCTGGAAGTGGTGAATCTCGGCACGGTCAACGACCCCGGCCCGCTGCCTGGCGTGGTGCGCGAGATCATCGCCCCGGCTAGCGCCAACCTGGCCCAGGAAGCGGCAATGAGCCACGAGCAGATGGGGCGGGCGCTGGAAGCAGGACGCGCCAGCGTCGAACGGGCCAGGGCGAGCGGCGCCGACCTCTACATCGGCGGTGAAATGGGCATCGCCAATACCACCGCCGCCGCCGCGCTGGCCTGCGCCCTGCTTGGCGCAAAAGCGCAACAGCTGGCCGGGCCGGGCACCGGGCTGGACGCCAGCGGTGTGTCGCGCAAGGCCGAGGTGATCCGCCGCGCCCTGGCGCTGCACGGCGAACACCTCGCCGACCCGCGCGAAGCCTTGCGCCGCCTCGGCGGCTTCGAAATCGCCGCGCTCGTCGGCGCCTACCTCGCCGCCGCGCAAGCCGGTTTAGCCGTGCTGGTCGACGGCTTCATCGCCAGCACCGCCGCGCTTGCCGCCGTGCGCATCCAGCCGGGCGTCGCCGCTTGGCTGATCTACGCCCACGCTTCTGCCGAACCCGGCCACCAGCGGATATTGCAGGCGCTGGACGCCCAGCCGCTGCTCGATCTCGGCATGCGCCTGGGGGAGGGCAGCGGTGCCGCCACGGCGGTGCCCCTGCTGCGCCTGGCCTGCGCCCTGCACAACGAAATGGCGACCTTCGCCGAAGCCGGGGTGTCTGAAAAATCGTGACACTTATGCCGGATATCCGCATCGCTGATGAGATTCAAATCGATGCGGAATCGTGCCGCAACCTGGTAGGAGGGGGCTTGCCCCCGAGCTTTTCGGCAACCGAAACCAAGGGCTCGGGGGCAAGCCCCCTCCTACCGGAAGTGCGGCACCAGCCGAACCGGTTAACCCCCTCGCCTCAACAGATTGAATTGTCTTCCCGCATCGCTTTGCTGCGCCACGGCGAAACGGCTGGCGGGGCGTGCTTTCGCGGCAGCACCGACGACCCGCTGACGCCGCTCGGCTGGCGGCAGATGGCGGCAGCGGTGGAGGGCGAGACCTGGACGCGCATCGTCGCATCGCCGCTCAAGCGCTGCGCGGAGTTCGCCCATGAACTTGCCGCCCGCCTGGCGATCCCCCTGGAACTCGACGAACGCCTGCGCGAGATGCACTTCGGCGCCTGGGAAGGGCGCACCGCCGCCGAGCTGATGGAAAGCGACGGCGAGGCCCTGGCGCGCTTCTGGCGCGACCCGGCGGCCTGCTCGCCGCCGGGGGCGGAACGCTTGCACGACTTCCAGGCGCGGGTGTTGGATGCTTGGCGCGACCTGCGGCAAAGCGCTGACGGCGGGCGGGTGCTGCTGGTCGCCCACGGCGGGACGATCCGCACTATCGTGTGCGATGTGCTGGGCCACCCGCCCGAGCGCTTGCTCGAACTGGAGCTCGAAATCGGCCACGGCGCCTTGCGCTGGGTGCGCCTGGGCGGCGATGGCGCCGGCGCGCTCCTGGCGGAGGAAGGGTGAAAGCGTTGCGCCCTTTCCTTATCGCCCTGCAATTCCTCACGCGCTTTCCGGTGCGCCTTAACGGCATGCCGCAAGCGCGCGAGATCGGCCAGTCGCTACTCTATTATCCGCTGGTCGGCGCGCTGCTCGGGCTGTTGCTGGTGGCGCTGGATGCGCTGCTGGCGGACGTAGGCTCACTGCTGGCCGCCGCACTCCTGCTGTTTGTCTGGGTGCTGGCCAGCGGCGCGCTGCATCTCGACGGGCTGGCCGATAGCGCCGATGCCTGGGTGGGGGGCTTGGGCAGCCGCGAGCGCACCTTGGCGATCATGAAAGATCCCTATTGCGGACCGATGGGGGTGGCGGCCCTGCTGCTGGTGCTGCTGCTGAAATTCGCCGCGCTGGAAGAACTGCTTGCGCGCGGCGACTGGGTGGTCTTGGTGCTCGCTCCACTTCTGGGGCGTAGCGCCTTGCCTGCCCTGTTCCTCAGCACACCCTACGTGCGCCCGGGCGGGCTGGGCGAAGCGCTGGCGCGCAACCTGCCGCGCGGCGCAACCCTGTTGCTGCTGGCAACGGTGTTGCTGGGCTGCGCGGCGCTGGGGGTTGCGGGGCAGGGGATGTCTGGCCTGTGGCCGCTACTCGCAGCATGCGCGGCCTTCGCCGCCCTGCGCGCCGCCGTGATGCGCAGGCTGGGCGGTGCCACCGGCGATACCGCCGGAGCCATGGTCGAGATCGTCGAAGTCACGGTCTTGCTGGCCGCTGCCCTGGGGTAGTGTGCCAGGGCGTTGCGCCCTTTCAGTCCGGCATGATTTGGCTAAATGCGGTAATGGCGCGGAATTCCCCGACATCTTTTTCCGGCAGTTTCGAATCCGGCTGGGATACCGCCAGCAGGTGGGCGATGCCGTAGCCGTGGGCCGAGCGCAACACCGGCAGGCTGTCGTCGATGAGCAGGGTGCGTTGCGGCGAGAAGGTTTCGCGGCTTTGCAATTTTTCCCAGAAAGCCGGGTTTTCCTTGGGGATACCGATGTCGTGGGCGCTGATCACCGCATCCAGATGGCCGTGCAGCCCGGTTTTCCGCATTTTCAGGGCGAGGCTCTTGTGGTGCGCGTTGGTCACCAGCACGGCGCGCTTGCCCGCGCGCCGCAAGGCATCGAGAAAAACGGTGACATCGGGATGCACGGCGATGAGGTGGGCGACTTCTTCTTTCAGCAGGGCGATGTCCAGCCCCAGTTCGCGCGTCCAGTGATCCACGCAGTACCATTGCATGGTGCCGGAAATTTTTGCGTAACGTGCCGTCAATTCCTCTCGCGCCGCCGCAATGGCGATGCGGTGCTTTTCCGCGTAGCGCTGCGGCACGTGTTCCAGCCAGAAGTGATTGTCGAAATGCAGGTCGAGCAGGGTGCCGTCCATGTCGAGGAGGACGGTTTCCACGGCGGTCCAGTCCATGCTCATGCCGGTTCCTGGGCCGCGCCGGGGGGAGCCGGAATGGTAACGACGAATTCCGCCCCGCCCTCGCGGTTTCCGGCTTCGATGCGCCCGCCCAGGCTGTTTTCCACGATCATGCGTGCCGTGTAAAGGCCGAGACCGCTACCGGTTTTCTTGGTGGAAAAATAGGCGCTGAAGATTTTTTCCAGGATGTCCGGGGGGATGCCGCCGGCGTTATCGCGTACCGTCACGCGCACTTCATGCGCATCGCAGCTCACGTTGATGCCGATCTCTCCCGTTTTGATATTTCGCGCCATCAGCGCCTCCTTGGCGTTGGTCAGCAGGTTGATCATCACCTGGGAAAAATCGCTGACGAAACCGTACAGAAGGATGTTTTCATCCCCGTGCAGGCTGAAGGTGATGTGGATGTCGCTGGGGGTGATTTCGACGATGGTGATGGCTTCGCGCAGGGCGCGGTCCACCCTGAACAGGCGCTTGTCCCGGCTGGGAGAAAAATAGGTGCGGAAGTTGTCGATGGTGGTGGAAAGATTCTGGATGATGCGGTTGGCGCTCGACGATTCGCGTTCGATCATGTCCAGGTCGAGGTCGCCGAATTTGTAGGCGTCCTTGATGTTGACCACGATCAGGCCCAGCGCGCTCAAGGGTTGCCGCCACTGGTGGGCGATGTTGTGAACGATCTCGCCCATGGCGGCGAGGCGCGATTGCTGGACCAGCATCAAATCCTTCTGGCGGTTTTTTTCCACTTCCTGGGCGACTTTTTCTTCCAGGCCGGCATTGACCCGCACCAGTTCGAGTTCCGATTCCTTGAGGCGGGTATTGTCGCGTATGGTGCCGATCATGCGCACGGCACGCCCCTGTTCGTCGAAATCCACTTTTCCCAGCCCGGTCACCCAGCGCCTGGTGCCGTCATTGCGGCGCACGATCTGGTATTCCCTGTCGAATTTCTCCCCGCTCACCAGAATGTGCTGGAGGTAGGCCGCCATTTCCTGGCGGGATTCCGGCACGACCAGTGCCAGCCAATGCGCGGCATCGCGCGGGTAATCGTCGGCGATACCGAAAACCCGGTCGAGCACGGCGGAACTCTGCCAGCGGTCCTGTGCCACCTCGTAAACGTAATAGCCCAGGTCGGTGACTTCCTGCGCCTCGCGCAGCAGCCTTTCCGAAAGGATCAGGTTTTCCCAGGTGTGTGCATGTTCGCTTTGCGTGCGCAGATAGTGGATGCCATGCGACAGTTCCGCCGTCAGCTGGACGATCAGTTCGAGCTCCTTTTCGTCGAAAGCATCGGCTTCCGTTGCATAGATGTTGAAGGCGCCGATGATCTGGCCGTCGCAGATCAGGGGCACGGCGACCGAGGAGGCATAGCCGTGCCGCAAGGCCTGCGCGCGCCACGGTGCATAGCGCGGGTCGCTGTGGATGTCGGCGGAAACCACCGGACGCCCGTCGCGGATGGCCGTACCGGTCGGCCCCTGGCCGTGGTCGTCGTCCGCCCAACTGATGTCGAGGGTATCCAGGTAGCCGTCCTCGAAACCGGCCTGCGCCATCGGCTGCACGGTTTTGGCCGCGTCGCGCACCGCGTAGCCCACCCAGGCCATGCGGTAGCCCGCCAGATCGACCAGCACGCGGCAAAATTCGCGCAGCAGGGCGGCTTCGTCGGTGGCGCCGAAAATGAGGCGGTTACACTCGGAAATGGCGCGCAACGCCCGGTTGGCGCGTAGCAGAAGCGCGTCGTCACGTTGCCGCGCCCGCTCGCCGCGCTGGATCAGCACGGCGATCAGCAGGGCGCTGAGAATGATGAAAACGATCCCCTTGGCGATTTGCCATTCGGTCATGCGCTGTAGCGCAAACGTGTGGTTGCCGTGCGGATCACTGAGCAGCAGCAACAGCGCCTGGTCGGAAAGCAGGATATACAACGTGGAGAAGGCAACGTACCAAAGCGCGACTCTCAATGCCAGCTTCATGATCCTAATCCTCGGCCGGAAAATTCTTTGTCAAATAATTCGGGGTTTTATCACGATAACGGTCCCAGCACACGCAATACTTCTTCCAGCGTGGTCAGCCCCTGCCGCACCTTGTCGCGCGCGTCTTCGAACAGCGAGGTCATGCCCTGTTGTTTTGCCATGGCATTCAATTCCAGGATGCTCGCTCCGCCGGCGACCAGATGGCGCATGCGTTCGTCGAACGCCAGCACCTCGTAGATGCCCTGGCGTCCGCGATAACCGCTGCCGTGGCATTGCGGACAACCTTTTCCGCGCCAGAGTTTTTCTGTCCCGGAAAACAGATCGCCGAAACGCGCGCGCATTTCCGGGGGCGGGGTATCTTCCTCGCGGCAGGCATCGCAAATTCTGCGTACCAGGCGTTGCGCGATGATGCCTTCCAGCGCGGTCGAGACCACGAACGGCTTGAGGCCGAGATCGAAGAGGCGCGCGATGGTGGCCAGCGCGGAATTGGTGTGTGGCGTGGAATACACCAGGTGGCCGGTGAGGGCGGCGTGGAAGGCCACTTCGGC
This sequence comes from uncultured Sulfuricella sp., assembly GCA_964527565.1. Taxonomy (GTDB): domain Bacteria; phylum Pseudomonadota; class Gammaproteobacteria; order Burkholderiales; family Sulfuricellaceae; genus JAGXQV01. Next base: position 32,486 of record CAZGOY010000024.1, read on the forward strand.
GGTTTCGAAATCGCGGATTTCGCCCAGCAGAATCACGTCCGGGTCCTGGCGCAGGATGGAACGCAGGATGAGCGGAAAGGTCAGGCCGATCTTCTCCTTGACCAGCACCTGTCCGGCCATGTCGAGATAATATTCCACCGGGTCTTCGATGGTGACGTAGTTCTTGTTCGGCGTGGCGTTGTGCTGGACCAGGCCGTACAGGGTGGTGGTCTTGCCGCTGCCGGTCGGGCCGGTGGCGAGAATGATGCCCTGCGGTTTTTCGACCATGGTGCGCACCCTGGCGAGGTCGGCGGGGGAAAACCCCAGCCCCTCGATGCTCTTGGTCGCCGAATTGCGGTCGAGGATGCGCATCACCACTTTTTCGCCGTTGATGGTCGGCAGCGTGGAAATGCGCAAATCGACCACCCGCACCGGCGTCTTGACGGTAATGCGCCCATCCTGCGGATGGCGGCGCTCGCTGATGTCGAGTTCCGACATGACTTTCAGGCGCGATACCAGGGACGCGTGCAACTGGTGCGGGATGTTGATCTTGTCGATGAGTATGCCGTCGATGCGCAGACGCACCATCACGCTCTTGGTGCGCGGCTGGATGTGGATGTCGGAAGCGCCGAGGCGGATGGCCTCGAGAATGATGGCGTTGACCAGGCGGATGGTCGATCAGAAATTCCTTGCGCAGGATGCCGCGCAAGGTCTTTTCATTGATCCAGTCGCGTTCCAGCAGCAGCTTGATGACCGGTTCCTTCTGCGTCTGTTGCAGGCGGTGCAGTTCCTGCACTTGCTGGCTGTTGAGCAGGTTGCGCTTGTTGAGCATGATCGCCAGCTGGCTGCGATTGGTCACCGCCAGTTTCGACAGGGCGTTGATTTCGTGGTTTTTCTTGCTGTTTTCCGTTTGCAGGGCACGGTTTTTCCGGATCAGGTCGTATTGCTCCAGCGCCAGCGCTACCGTGACGCGCAGATCGTCGTCGTTCCACGGCTTGAGGATGAACTTGTAGACCGCGCCCTCGTTGATCGCGCCCATCACCGCAGCGGTGTCGGCATGGCCGGTGAGCATGATGCGGATCATGTCGGGGTGCAGTTCCCTGGCCTTGCGCAGCAATTCGCCGCCGGTCATGCCCGGCATCATGAAATCGGAAATGATCAGGTGGAAGGATTCCTTGCGCAGCAAGTCGAGCGCATCCTTGCCGTTGAAGGCCGGGATGATGTCGTAGTTTTCCTGGCGGAATACGCGTTGCAGCGACTTCAGCACGTTGGGTTCGTCGTCCACCAGAAGCAGGCGGTAGCGCTGTTGCGGCGGAAGTTGCTGAAGTTTTTGAATCAACGCGGGAGCTATTGTGCTCATATCGACCTCCAGATAACAACGCAATTTCAAGATAACAAAACGGGGTTGCCTTGGCAAAGGGGAAGCCGATAGCAATAAATCAGTGAAAGCCGCGCGCTGAGGATATTAGGTTCGTCGTCCACGAGCGGGATGCGGTGCATCATCGTCTCCTATGCGGTTTTACTCAGTTTTGTCGGCACTGTGGCGCCAATAGATCGCAGGGCAGATCGTGCTGCCTGGCGGCAGCGGCCATGCCGATGTCAAAGGTCGCAAGCCGCGCGCCCGTGCGCCTGCAAACTGCCAAGTGCAGCGCGTCGGCGGCGCGCAGCGGCGCAGCGATTTGATCGCACAGCGTCGCCGCCGCGTCGAAGTCCTTGGCCTCGACATCCACGAGCCGCAAGCGCGCGGCGCTAAAGCGCCGGAACATCGCCAGGGCGGCGGCCTGTTCGGCTGCGGTAATCGTGCCGGTGCGTACCTTGAGCGCGAGCGCCGATGAAAACTCGGTAACCGCCCAACGTGAAGCCAACAGAAATTCATCGCGGGTATCCGACAGGTAAGCTTTGGCAGACTCGGTGCCCAGCTCCCGCACCAGCGCGGCAACGATCAGCGAAGTATCGAGGTAGCGGCGCATCAATAGCGCGCTTCGTCGCGCATGCGGCGCAGCAATTCGCCGGCATCGGGGCCGGGGTGCATGGGCTGGCTATCGACGAAGGCGAACAGTTCCGCCATGTCGAATCCATCAAGTGCCGCAGACGGTTCCGGCACGATGCGCGCGACAGCCAGACCGCGACGGGTGATGACGATTTCCTCGCCGGCCTCGACTTCCGCCAGCACAGCGGACAGACGGGATTTGGCGGTAGCTACGGTGACGGTGCGCATGGGGTCTCCAAAATGAAATGACTACTTGACCAGTTTAGTGGAGCGGCGCCTGTTTTTCAATCTGGCTCAGGGTGAGACCTGCTGAATTTTCAATGGATAATCTGGGTTCATGTCTGATCTTCTTCATCGAGCAGCACTTCACCGTTGGGCCCCCAGTTCACCTTGGTGATTCCCGGCGATTCGGCTTCCAGGCGGCGCAGTGCCATCTCCTGCCGACTGATGACGCCGCGCTGGGCGCGCACTTCATCGGCCAGGCGCTGGTTTTCCAGGAGCAAATCGTGATGTGCCAGCGCCTGCGCCAGCGCGGCGCGCAATTCGGTATCGTGCCAGGGCTTGGCAATGAAACGGTGGATATGTGCCTCGTTGATGGCGCCGAACAGGGCGTCGAAATCGGCGTAGCCGCTGAGGATCAGGCGTACCGCGTTCGGCTGGATTTCGCTGAATGCCTTGAGAAAGGCCACGCCATCCATTTCCGGCATGCGGTAGTCGGAAATCACCGCATCGAAGGCCACGCCTTCCTGCGCGCGCTGCAAGGCCGCGCGGGGCGAGGAGGCCGTTTCCACTTCGAGATTTTCCCCGGTGCTGTTCAGCGGCGCGGCAAACAGGCGGCGCAGGGCACTGAGGATGTTGGGTTCGTCGTCGACCAGCAGAATGCGGTGCATCGTCGTCTCCTAAAGAGGGTTTTTTACGATAGCTTTATGCCGCTCCCACGAAAGTTTGTCAAAATTTATGAAATCTTCGGGTTAAACGGCTACCTCACCACATTATGGGGCCAATGTCTCAACCTGTACCGCCGGCAGGGTGAAAAGGAAGGTGGTGCCTTCGCCGGGTGACGATTCCAGCCAGATCTTCCCGCCGTGGCGCTCGACGATACGCTTGCATACCGCCAGCCCGATGCCGGTGCCGGGATAGTCTCCGCGGCCGTGCAGGCGCTGGAAGATCACAAAGATACGCCCGAAGTCTTCTGCGGCGATGCCGATGCCGTTGTCGCGCACCGAAAACAGCCATTCCTTGTCCTGCCTGCGCGCGCTGACGTGGACCTGGGGGGGCGCCGCGCCGTGGAACTTGATGGCGTTGCCGACCAGATTCTGGAACAGTTGCGTGAGTTGCGAGCCATCCGCCATCACGGTGGGCAGCGGGTCGTGGGAAACCGTGGCGGCGCTGTCCGCGACGGCCAGTTGCAGGTTGTCGAGCGCAGCGGCGAGCGCCTGGTAGCTGTCTATCGGCTCGAAAGGTCTGCCGCGCGTGCCGACGCGCGAATACAGCAGCAGGTCGTTGATCAGGCGTTGCATACGCGTGGCGCCATCCACCGCGAAGCCGATGAATTCGTCGGCGTCCGCGTCGAGCTTGCCGCGATAGCGTTTCGCCAGCAACTGCACGTAGCTGGAAACCATGCGTAGCGGTTCCTGCAAGTCGTGCGAGGCGATGTAGGCGAACTGCTCCAGTTCCTGATTGGAGCGGGCCAGGTCTTCCGATTTTAAAGCCAGCGCCTCTTCTGCTTTTTTGCGTTCCGTGATGTCGCGCAGAATGTGGACGGCACCGATGATTTGGCCGCTGTCGTCGCGTATCGGGCTGAACGAAATTTCATAGGGGTTGCGTTGCAGCCGGGTGGAACCGAATTCGCTGCTGAGGGAGAAGGATTCGCCGTCGAGGGCGCGCGTCCACAGGGCGATGCTGTTATCCATCTCCTCCGGCAGATGCGCCAATGCCTCGAACAGACTCATGCCCTGGTGGATGCTCTTGCCGAAAATTTTCTCGAACTCCCTGGCGAAGGCGTTGTTGAAGGCGAGATAGCGGTAACCGGTGTCCACTGCGGCGATCAGGTCGGGAGAGCCGTCGATAATACTGAGCAGGCGCGCGTTGGCATGCCTCAGATCATTCTGGTATTCGTGGATACGCTGTTCGTCGTTTTCCAGCGCGCCGAGCATCTGGTTGAAGTCGTCTCCCAGCTTGCCGATTTCGTCCTTGCGCGCGATGTCGATACGAAAGCCGCGTTCGCCGGAACGCACGCGCGTGGTGCCGTCAGCCAGTATTTTCAGGCGCCGGGTGAGCCAGCGCGCCATCATGACGGCAAACAGGGTTCCCATCGCTATGGCCGCCAGCGTGAATAGAAAGCCGTGAATCCTGGCTTGGCGCAGGCTGTCGGCAATGCGGGTCTGCCCCAGGCCGACGCGCGCCCAGCCAAGAAAACGGTTGCCGGCCATTACCGGCACCGCGATATCGATGGTGTCATCACCGGCGTGCAGCGTCTCGGCAATGGGCGGGCTGCCAAGCAGGGCGCGGCTGCGTTCATCCCGCAGGTAGAGGCCGATGTTGCCGGGTTCATTGTGACCCAGTACGCGCAGGTCGCGCGTCAGCAGCATGGCGTAGCGCAGTTCAGGATAGCGCGTTACCGACAGGATCACTTCCTGCAGGCCGACTACATCGTTGGACAATACCCACGAGGTGCTGCTGGTGGCCAGGGTTTGCGCCAGGCTGGCGGCCTGTTCCCGGCTTTGCTGGCGCAGAAAATCCTGCTGGTTGCCGACCATGTCGGCGACCAGCAGGGTCATGGCCACGGTGTGTACGAGAATCACCCCGGCAATCAATTGATGGCGGATGGATGCTTGCCAGAAATCGCGGAGGGCATTCAGCATGTCATGGGTCGAGGGGGCGCACCGTGTTGCTGAACTTTTCGACGAAGTCGCGTACCGGCGCATAGCTGTCGTTATTGGCCGCTTCGAAGCGTGACAGGGGGAGGCGGGCCAGTATGGCCTGTCCTTCCGGGTTATCCTGCAATGTGAACAGGATTTGCGCAACTTTTTCCAGCAAGGCCGGGGGGAAATCATCGCGCGCCACCAGGCCGTTGTTGAGCAGCGCTTCAGTGGTCCACTGGATTTTCAGTTGCTTGGCAATCTCGCCGTGTTCTTTTTCGAAGGATAGCCACGGTGGCGGCCAGGTGGCTCCGGCTACGGTATTGCCGAGGTAGACATTCATGATGGAGGATTCCTGCGAGCCGACGTAATGCGCATCGTAGGCGTCCAGCGGCAACCCGTTCCGGTGCAGGAAAAATTGCGGCATCATGGTGGCGGCCAGCGCGCTCTTGGCGGGAAAACTGACGGCCTTGCCCTTCAGGTCGGCTACCGTTTTGATGCCGCTATCGCGGCGCACGATGAAAATGCCGCGAAACATGTCGTCATCGCCCATTTTGCCGAAAACCCGGTAGCCGTACTTGAGCGAGTTGAGCGTCTGGAAGGGATTGGGCAGCGCCAAGTCGAAGTGGCGATTGTAAAGTTTCTTGTCGTATTCGTCGTAATCGCGCGACGCCTCCAGCGTGAAACGGGCCTCCGGGATGCGCGCGTTGAGCAAATCGACGAGCGGGCCGTACACCTGGAACAAGCGGTCGGGATTATGCAGCGGGTGTACGCCGAACAGATAGGTTTTCCCGGTTTGCAACGCGGTGTGCGGCTGCTTGCTGAATTCCGGGCGGTAGCTTTCCTGCGAGTCGTTCCCGCCGCAGCCATTCAGGAGCAGCATTGCCGCCAGCCACAGCGCAACCCGTAACCAGTTGTTGCGCAAACTAGCCAGGCGCCTGTCCATGCTCCAGACCGCTCGTTGCGCCGTCACAGGAAATCATTTTTCGTTTTCCACCCACTGCACCGCAAAACGCACCAGTTCTGCGGCGGTTCTCAAAGCCAGCTTGTCCTTGATGTTGGCGCGGTGTGCTTCGACGGTCTTGACGCTGCGTTTCAACTCGCGGGCGATTTCGCCGGTGCCGAAGCCCTGCCCGATCATGCGCAGGATTTCCAGTTCGCGGTTGCTCAGGTTGGCGACCGGGGAAATATCGGTGGCGTCCGCACGGTTGTCGATCAGGCGCTGCAACATGCGCGAGCGCATCTTTTCGCTGACGTAGATGTCCCCCTGCATGATCTGGCGAATGGCGGTGAGGATTTTCTCCGTCGCCTCCTGCTTCATGATGTAGCCGCGCGCGCCGGCTCGCAGGGCGCGTTCCGCGTACAGGGATTCGTCGTGCATGGACATCACCAGCACAGGGAGTTCGTAATCGCGCTGGCGCAACATCTGGATCAGTTCGATGCCGGAAACGCCGGTCAAGGAAATATCGACGATGGCAATGTCATGCCGACAGGTTTTCATTCTGGTCATGGCCGCGTCGGCATCTCCCGCTTCACAGCACACGCACATGTCATCCTCGCGGTTGATCAACTGGGCAATGCCCTGGCGCACGATGGGATGGTCATCAACGATGATGATGCGGTGTTTTCCGGTATGTTCCATAAGGTTCGTTTACGTTTCTTCGTGGGAGGCGTTGACTGAAACGGAAACCACGCTGCCTTGTCCGGCATTTTCTTCAATTTTAAGGGACGAACCGACCATTTTCGTGCGATAACGCATGATGTGCAGGCCCATGCCGTCGCTGTTCTCCCAAATGTCGGGATTGTAGCCGATGCCGTTGTCAGTCACTTTCAGCAAGATGTTGCCGCCAACGCGCGCCAATTCGATCAGGATACGCTCCGCCCGTCCATGCCTGATGGCGTTGAGCACGGCTTCCTGAGCGATGCGGTAGAGGTTGATGGCAACGACATTGTCATACACTAGCACAGGTTCGTCGCACTGGAAAGCGCAGTCAGTCCCGTAAAGCGTCTGGGTGTTGGCCGCCAGATGTTCGAGCGCCGCCATCAGACCATTCGCTTCCAGTTCCACCGGAAACAGGCCGCGTGCCAAGGCGCGCGTGCGCGAAATGGCGATGTTGACGAGTTGCACAATTTCGGCCGCATCGAACTTCTCCGGCAATGTCTGACTGGCCAGCTTCTGTTCCAGGGCTTTGCCGAGGAAAGCAATGCCGGTGAGATGTTGTCCCAACCCGTCGTGCAATTCCTGGCCGATGCGTTTTTGCTCATCTTCGGCGACATGGATAATTTCCTTTTCCAGGCGGCGGCGTTCGCTGATTTCGTTGTTCAGTTCGCTGTTGGAACGAGCCAGTTCGCGGGTACGCTCGTCGACGCGAATTTCCAGTTCGTCGCGAGTCTGGCGCAAGGTTTCTTCGACGTTGTGGCGTACCGCAATTTCATTGAGCAGTTGGCGGTTGGCGATTTCCAGTTCGCGGGTACGTTTTTTTACATCCTTTTCCAGATGGGCGTGGGCATCGTGCAACAGCTTTTCCGCTTGTTTTTGCTGGGTGATATCGAGGATCAGACCGTTGAAATGCTTGAGGCGGCCATCGGCGCCGAATACCGGCGTACAGATGGCGTGTATCCAGCGCCATCCCTTGTCCGGGTGTTTCCAGCGCGACTGTACGTTGTAAGTGCTTTCCTCCGCCACCGCCCTGGCGACCCCTTCGTTGATCAGGTGCAAATCGTCCGGGTGGACCCGCTCCTGCCACGCCTGACGATCGTTGAGGTCGTCGATGCCCATCACTTCTCTGATCGAAGGGCTGCACAGCGTGGCGTGAAAGCCGTATGGCGGGGCGAGATCGGGTTCCAGGCGCAAGATGATGAAATCCCGCGCATTTTCCAGCAAGGAGCGGAAATTGGCTTCGCTTTCCTTCAGTTTGCGGGTGGCTTGTTCGATTTCCTCGCGCAGTCGGGCGGGGTTGCGGGTGAGAAACCAGACCAGGGTGCCGGCCAGCAGCGCCAGCAGAATGCCGCCGTAACGCAGCCATAGGGTGCCGGGGGTATCCCAGCCTTCCTTGTGGGTGGCGGCAATTTGCCAGGAGCCGTCAGGCAGGCTGATGTCGAGCCGCACCGAGTCCGGTTCGAAAACCTGCGGTTTTCCCCAGAAGGTTTCGCCGCGCGCACCCAGGCCATCCTTGCCGCGCAGGGCGAACGTCAGGGAGGGGTGGGGACGTTCGAGGCCGGCTTCTGCAAATAGCGTGTTCTGGTCGATCAAGATCGATGCCAGCCCCCAGTAGCGCCCATCCGCCAGAAAAACCGGGGTGCGGCTGACCAGCGCCGTGCCGCCCTGCACCAGTATGAAGGGGCCGTTCACCACGGTTTTGCGCGTGCTGATGGCGCGTTGCGCGGCTTCCCGCGAGGTGTGGTGTTCCAGCAATTTCAGGCCCATTGCCGGTTCGTTGCCCTTCAGCGGGTGAATGTGACTGACGATGTTGCCGCGCGCCAGTTGGATGCTGTGAATGCCCGCCTGCTGCTTGATGAGCGCCGCAGCGAATTCGTTGAATTCCCGGTCGCCGAGATGGGGGTTGTTGCTGACGAAGGCCGCCAGGCCGCGCGTCAGGTAAAGCCGTGAATTGAGCGCACTTTCGATACGAGCGCGAATTTGGCTGAGGTGGTTGAGCGCGTCGGCGTGATTCTTTTGGCTGAGATAGTCGCGCTCCATCCTGTCCAGCTTGAAGGTGGCGGCCAGGATAATGGCCGCCGTGAGAGATGCGAAAAGGAGCGGTAGCAGCTTGTTTTTGTCCATCAAGTTCGGGCAAGCGGTCGTCAAATAACCGGGACAATCTATCACGTGGCCCACTTGGCGCATATAGGGATAACCCCTAGGCGCAGCGCTTGTATGCGGGTGGTCTTGGCTGTAACATTACTGTAATATTCGCTGCCCGCAGCCCGACAAACGGGTGCTTTAGTTTGGCAGTTCCCGGCGATTTTCCGACAAATACTGGCGTTACGGCGCAAGCGATATTTTTCAGACTCCATGCCCAAATCCACCATCAACGGATTGCTGAAACGCGGCGTCCTGCTTGACCTGATTTTTCACAACGTTACCCGGTTGTTTGCCTTTCTGGTATTCGCCCTGCTCGCCGGTATCATTGTTTCCCTGTTGATCGGCGCCCTGCCGGCGATACGCGCTTTCGGCTTCGGCTTTCTGTTCAGCGCCGAATGGAATCCGGTGACGCAAAAATTCGGTGCGCTGGTGCCCATCGTCGGCACGCTGGTGACTTCCTTGATTGCCCTGCTGATCGCCATTCCGGTCAGTTTCGGCATCGCCCTGTTTCTCACCGAGTTGTCGCCCCCCTGGCTGCGCCGCCCCCTGGGCACCGCCGTCGAGTTGCTGGCCGGGATTCCCAGCATCATCTACGGCATGTGGGGGTTGTTCGTGTTTGCGCCGATTTTCGCCGAACACGTCCAGCCGCGCATTCAGGATACCCTGGGGGCGACGCCCTTACTGGAGCCGTTTTTCGAGGGCGCGCCGATGGGGATCGGCATACTGACTGCGGGCATCATTCTCGCCATCATGGTGATTCCCTTCATCGCTTCCGTGATGCGCGACGTGTTCGAAATCGTGCCGCCCATGCTCAAGGAATCCGCCTACGGTGTCGGCGCCACTACCTGGGAAGTGGTGTGGAACGTGGTGTTGCCCTATACCAAGGCCGGTGTCATCGGCGGCGTCATGCTCGGTCTCGGGCGCGCGCTGGGGGAAACCATGGCGGTGACTTTCGTCATCGGCAACGCGCACCGCCTGAGCACCTCCCTGTTCATGCCGGGCAACAGCATCGCCTCGGCACTGGCCAACGAGTTTACCGAAGCCGACGGCGAGCTTTATACCGCCTCGCTGATCGAGCTGGGGCTGATCCTGTTCTTCATCACCTTCGTCGTGCTGGCCTTGTCCAAGTTGCTGCTGATGCAACTCGGCAAGCGCGAAGGCAAAACCACTTAGGACATCATCATGCTGAGCCTGTACGCGCGCCGGCGCCTCGTCAACAACTTCAACCTGGCAGCCTCCTGGCTGACCATGGCGTTCGGCCTGTTCTGGCTGTTCTGGATATTGTTCACACTGCTGAAATATGGACTGGGCGGCATCAGCGTGGCGCTGTTCACCGAGATGACGCCGCCGCCGGGCAGTACCGGCGGTTTGCTCAACGCCATCGTCGGCAGCCTGATGATGGCCACCGCAGGCACCCTGATCGGCACGCCGGTGGGCATTCTCGCCGGCATCTATCTCGCCGAATTCGGCAGCCGTGGCTGGCTGGCACCCGTCACGCGCTTCATCAACGACATCCTGCTGTCCGCCCCTTCCATCGTCATCGGCCTGTTCATTTACGAGGCCGTGGTGGTGTATTCCGGTCATTTTTCCGGTTGGGCGGGCGCCCTGGCTTTGTCCCTGATCGTTATCCCGGTGGTGGTGCGCACCACCGAGAACATGCTGCGCCTAGTGCCCGATTCACTGCGCGAAGCCGCCGCCGCCCTGGGCGCGCCGCAGACCAAGATCATCATGCAGGTGACCTTGCGCGCTTCGCGCGCCGGGGTCATCACCGGCATTCTGCTGGCGGTGGCGCGCATCAGCGGCGAGACCGCGCCGCTGCTCTTTACCTCGCTCAACAACCAGTTCTGGAGCCTGGACATGAGCCAGCCGCTGGCCAATCTGCCGGTGGTCATTTACCAGTTCGCCATGAGCCCCTACGACGACTGGCGCTCCCTGGCCTGGGCCGGGGCCCTGCTGATTACCGCCAGCGTGCTGGGACTCAACATCCTGGCGCGTACCTTGTTCCATAAAAAAAATTCACAGTATTAACGGAAGATCGCCATGACGCCGGAAATCCCGACAAAAATCAACGTCCATGACCTGAATTTTTATTACGGCAAATTCCATGCCCTGAAAAACATCAACTTGAATATCGGGCAGAACAAGGTGACGGCCTTCATCGGCCCGTCCGGTTGCGGCAAATCTACCCTGTTGCGCACCTTTAACCGCATGTATCAGCTCTACCCCGGCCAGCGCGCCGAAGGGAAAATCATGCTGGACGACGAGAACGTGCTGGATGCCAAACAGGACCTCAACATGTTGCGCGCCAAGGTCGGCATGGTGTTCCAGAAACCCACGCCTTTCCCTATGTCGATTTACGACAACATCGCCTTCGGCGTAAGACTCTACGAGAAGCTCGGGCGCCGCGAGATGGAAGAGCGCGTCGAATGGGCGTTGCGCAAGGCCGCGTTGTGGGACGAGGTGAAGGAAAAGTTGCAGCAGAGCGGCAACAGCCTGTCCGGCGGCCAGCAGCAGCGCCTGTGCATCGCGCGCGGCATCGCGGTGAGGCCGGAAGTGTTGCTGCTCGACGAGCCGTGCTCGGCGCTCGACCCGATTTCCACCGCGCACATCGAGGAACTCATCAACGAGCTCAAATCGGAATACACCATCGTCATCGTCACCCACAACATGCAGCAGGCGGCGCGCGTCTCCGATTTCACCGCCTACATGTATCTGGGCGAGATGATCGAATTCGGCGATACCGACACCATCTTCACCACCCCTTCGCAAAAAGCCACGGAAGACTACATCACCGGAAAGTTTGGCTGACCCCCAAACCTTGGCGCATGGCGCCAAGCTGATAGGCAGGAACCGATGGTGTGTGGCTTCGCCTCCCAAGAGGAAGCGGAAAGATTCAAATTTTTCAGGCGGCAGCGTTGACGATGCTGCCGGGAGGCGGGCTGGTGTTGCCGCTGCCGGCGCCGTAGCCGGCGATGATGCGGTTGATTTTCGCGGCGATGCCATCTTCGTTTGCCGCGCCTTTGCCGCCGTCGCGGGCGGTTTCTCTTTCCAGTTGCGCCTGTTGCTGCTGGGCTTGCACCTTCATCTGCATGGCCTGGCTGGCGACGGCGCGGTCCTGGCCGGAAGGGTCGGCGGGCGCGAGGGCGGCAGCGCGGATTTTGTCCGCCTTGGCGATGGTTTCCTGCGGGGTCCTGCCGGGCGAGACGTCGATCGAAACTTCGCCGCTGACGGCGTAACGCTGGCCGTCCGGCCCGCGCTGGTAGCCGAAGGTGGCGCCGCTGACCGCCAGGCCGCCCGCCGCCGCCAGGTGCGCCTGTTCATGGGCGCGTACCGCGCGGTCGGTTTTCTTCAGTTCGTCGATCAGCCGCTGTTCCTCTGCGGCTTTGGCTGGAGGCTGTTCAGCTGCCCGTGCTTCCGGGGTGTTTTTCCGGCCGGCTTCTTTGAGTGCGCCGTCTTCCGCTACCGGTTCGTCGCCCGGTACGCGCGCCTCCCCGCGTCCCTGCGTCCTGCTCAGGGCGGAGGGATAAGCGATATGCGGCGAGAAAGAGGAAGTCGCGGAGATCATGCCTGAAGCATAGCGATTTCAGATGAAAATTCAAGAGACTACCATTTCACCACGCGGACGTTCGCCAAGGTGCGCCCGAGGAAACGCTCGCCGATGGTCTGAAAGCGCAAGGGCACGTCGGTGACGTAATACTGGTAGCTGGGGGTGGCGCGTTGCGGGTTGGCGAGGCGCATTTCGGCGAGCAGGGCGGCGGCGCGTTCGGCCATGGCTTCGGCGGAATCGACCAGGCGCACGCCGGGGCCGGCGACCTCCTGCAATAGCGGCTTGAGCAGGGGGTAGTGGGTGCAACCGAGCACCAGCGTGTCGATGTCCTGCGCCAATACCGGTTTGAGATATTCCTGGGCAGTGAGGCGGGTGACCGGATGGTCGAGCCAGCCTTCTTCAACCAGCGGCACGAACAGCGGGCAGGCTTGCGAATAGATGCGCACGTCCGGCTCGTACTGGTGGATGGCGCGCGCATAGGCGTTGCTGTTGATGGTGGTGGGGGTGCCGATGACGCCGACCTGCTTCTTGCCCGAGGCGGCGAGCGCGCCCAGCGCCCCGGCATCGATCACGTCCAGCACCGGTACCGGCGAGAGATCCTGCACCACTTGCGAAGCCACCGCGGCCATGGTGTTGCAGGCGACGATCAGCAGCTTGACTTCCCTGGCCAGAAGAAATTCGGCAATCTGGGTGGTGTAGTGGGAAATCGTCTCCACCGACTTGATGCCGTAGGGGACGCGCGCGGTGTCGCCGAAATAGACGATGTTTTCAAACGGCAGGCGTTCCATCAGGGCGCGCACGACCGTCAGGCCGCCGACGCCGGAATCGAAAACCCCGATGGGGTTGGAGGGATTCAGAGTCATGAAACTTCCCGAAAATTGAGGCGGCCATTGTGCTTGGTGCGCTTTTTCAGGTCAAGGACGACTCGCCGCGCAGGGTTTGGCGCTGTGCCGTTTCGTGGTATGGTAAAAAAGTCAGCGCTAACAGGAAAGGAATAGCCATGTGTCCAACTGGATATCTTGCTCCGTCGGCGACCTCGTCGTTGATTTTCACCGCCAACTTTACTGATTGCGGAACCCTCCCGGTTTGTTGAAGGTTCAGGAAACCCCCGCAACCGAGCCGTCCCCCACTACCATTCTGCTGTTCGGCGAACTGCTGGTGGACTGCTTTCCGGACCGGGAAGTCGCGGGCGGCGCCCCCTTCAATGTTGCGCGTCACTTGCGCGGGTTCGGTTCACGCACGGGCCTCGTTCCGGTGCTGCTTACCCGCATCGGCAAGGACGCGCGCGCCAGCCGCCTGCTGGAAACCGTTCATGCCGCCGGGCTGGCGACGGATGGCATCCAGCGAGATTCGCTGCATGCCACCGGTCAAGTGCGGATTACCTTGGACGGCGATGGCGGCGGACACCGTTTTGAAATCGCCCCCGGCCAGGCATGGGATTTTATCCATGCCGGCATGGCGCGCCTGACCGGCCTGTCGCGCCGCCCGCAATGGGTCTATTTCGGTACGCTGGCGCAGCGTTTCGCTTCGCGCCGCGCTTTGCGCGCACTGCTGCGAAGCTCGCGCGCCAAGGGGTTTCTCGACATTAATCTGCGCGATCCCTGGGTGCGCAAGGATGTGTTGCGCTGGTCGCTGGGCAAGGCGGAAATCGTCAAGGTGAATGAGGCGGAATTGCTGCGCATCGCCGCCATGCTCGGTCTTGGCGGCGGTACGCCGAGGGCGCTCGGCGAGCGTCTGCTCAACGGCTTCGGCATTCGTCAACTGCTGGTTACCCAGGGCGAGCAGGGCGCGTGGCTGCTGGGTGGCGACGGCGGCTATTTCCACACCCCGGCGCTGCAACCGGTCATGGACACGCTAGATAGTGTCGGTGCCGGTGATGCCTTTTCCGCCGTTTATCTGCTCGGGCTGACGCAAGGCTGGCATGTCGAGCAGATACTGGAGCGCGCGCATCGCTTCGCCGGGGAAGTCTGCCGTCTGCGCGGTGCCGTTCCTGATAATGACGATTTTTACCGCCCGTTTATCGAGGCCTGGCAGTTGACAGGGAAGGATGCGACATGACCCCGCTTTATATCCTGATGTTGAGCGTACACGGCCTGATTCGCGGTGAGGGGCTGGAATTGGGCCGCGATGCCGATACCGGCGGCCAGACGCTTTACGTGGTGGAACTGGCGCGTGCCCTGGGGCGCCGCCCGGAGGTGGACCGCGTCGATTTGCTCACCCAGCAAGTAGTTGTCGTCAAGTCGGCTCCCCACATGCGGTGCTGAATTTCGGTCAGGGGTGAGAGCTTGAATTCGGCGGCTCGAAAAGCTGTTGTTCGGGACACCTCCAGTCACTGCCCACTTTCACAGGTTCTACCGCACCCAGTGCGACGGCTCGCAGTTCGTCCATGGTTGGAGCCCGCTTCCAGACGGCCTCCAGCGTCGCCGACATATTGGCAGGGACTACAACCGACTCAATTCTGGCGATGGTCAGAGGCTCGGCGACTTCTTCGATGATTGTAGACAGGGCCTTCTTCGCGGCTCTCCCGAACTTTCCTGCTGGCGTATTTATCACCAAGCTTCCATCTCTGGGGACTAGCGGGGCAGCTACATCGGTGGGCTTCTCATTGTCTTCATCAAGCAAGCTCACGGCCATCTTGGCGGAACACGAACCGATAGATTCGGCAAGTGCCTTCGTCTCTTCGTCCAGCCTCGAGCTGATGAAGAAGTCCAACGAGCATCGCGCCAGTTGCCGATTGATCTCGCCCTGTTCCAATTCAATCGCGCCGGTACTCCCAAGCAGGAGCTTGTCAGAAGACAGAGGCATGATGACAAATGCCGCCTCGGCAAGCGACAGCATCGCAAATGGTTGGATCTCATCCGTCTCAATGGAACTGGCGACGACCACACAGTCCGGCAGGATGAAGTGACGTTCTTGAGTATCGGCGGCGATAACGCGCCAATTCAGTTCGCGCATCACACGGACCCGCTCGAGAGGAACCATTGACTCAGACAGGGCGTGCGCGTGGGCTTTCGCTATCGAGCCGGGGAGCTTGCGTGCGAGAACATCGAGCGCCTCCCTCATCTTGTCGCTTCCAAGAGCAAACAAGTCATCGAATCGTTCGCGCAGCCGAAAGATGACGATGCGCTCGAGAGCTTTACGATCCTTCTCTGTCCAGTGATCCAGGCCTAGTTGGGAAAGTTCGCTCTGCACTGCTTCAGCCACCCTCGAGTTCTCCGATGGCGAATCGATTTCGCTGAAAAGGCGCACGGCCGCTGGGTTTTCAACGATAGATTGCATTTGCCCCAATGCGATGCCCGCCATGGCAGCCATCGAGCCTCTAACGTGATCAGTGCGAAACGCCAGATGCGCGACTGTGACCGCGGCAATCTCCTGATCCACATTGCCATTCCCGGCCGACCTTAGCTCCCGCAGCATGGGGGTCAGGTGTTGGTTCTCAAAATCCGTGATCTTGTCGTCTAGGGCGCCTGTGCCGTCGATGAGGGGGTTCGAATAGAAATCTCGCTCGGCCGCAGCACCTTCAGTCGAGGTCAGGTATGGAGCCCGCCCGTTGCGAAAGACCAGTACCTGGGACTTCGTACCCGTACGCGCTGCTTCGAACGCGCGTTGGACGGCTTGCGGTATGTAATGCTGCTTCCGGCCTGCCATCAAGTCGCCCCTTCAAAGTTGTACTCGTAAGTCTCAGGGTTGAAAGCCCAAGAGTAGGTCCCGTGCTTGATTGCGCGAGCCCAGGAGAGGTTATCCACCTGTCGCGCACGCCCTAGCAGCCTGTCGGACTTCGCCATTTCGGCAGACGGTTTTTTGATGCGCGGTG
>CAZGOY010000025.1:0-46750 GCA_964527565.1 uncultured Sulfuricella sp.
TGCAAATTCTAACAGAAAATGTTGGAATGTTAGAACTGACCCCGGTGCCGAATGCCCCACTGCGATATCCTCGAAACCGGTAACGATTCCTTCCGCTTCAAACAGCGCAAGAAATCTTCATAAATCCCTGGTCAAAATTGGACGCTGTTGGGTGGTCAAATTTGAACGCTGATTGACATGGAGCGTCTTCACTGCAAGACGCCGACGATGAACGAGAAGGAGCTTTGGGTTTGTTTGCTGGCGTACAACCTGATTCGCTTGTTGATGACCGAGTCCGCCAAGCAGGCCGACGTGTTGCCACGTCTGCTGAGTTTTAAACACAGTATGCAACTTTGGCTGACCTGGAGCCATGGCGGGCCACCTGAGTTTGAGGAAGCGCATCTGCACCTTCTCTATGACTTGATCGCTCAACAACGCGTCGGCAACCGCAACGGTCGCATTGAGCCAAGAACGCTCAAGCGACGGCCAAAAAACTATCCGTTATTGATGAAACCACGCTCTCAGGCTAAGGCTGAAGTACGACTCCATGGACACCCGAAAAAGCTTAAGTAAGTGCCATTCGAGCCTGGCCCCTTTAATTATTGTTCCTGCAGGAGGATGCCGAGGTTGTTGTGGCTTTCGACGTCGTGCGGCAGGCATTCGACGGCTTGGCGCAGGGCGTGCAGGGCGGGTGCCGGTTGGCCGAGGAGCTTGTGGGCTACGCCGAGGGCTTTCCAGGCGAAGCCGTGGTGGGGGTGAGTTTCGGTGAGGGCTTGCGCGTGCGCGGCCATGTCGGCAATGCGACCGGCGGAGAAGAGGGTGAGCAGGGTTTCCAGCTGCTGGCGGGTGGGTTCGGCGGGTGAGGGAGAGGACATGGAAAAGTCTGCGCTGGCGGGATGGTGTGTCATCTGCTACTCAAATAATTCAGCATGCGTACCTGCCCGTACAAAAATCACCAGTCCATGTTTGCCAACATCCTCAAGCCGGTAGGCCAGAAGAAAATCGCCTCCGATGTGACACTCACGATGTCCGGCCCATTCGCCACCCAACGGATGATCCTGCCACTCCGACCCCAATGGCTGATCATTGGCAATCAAGAGCAGCATGACTTCTTTGAGGCGAAGCATGTCATAGCGCCCGGACTGCGTCAGCCGGCCCCAATCTTTTCGGAAGCTTTTGGCGTAGTCCGCAGCACGCGGAAACGCTGCGCGCTTACTTGCGGCTGTTCTTTTCGAGGTCATCGAACAGTTCGGAGGCCGTAGCGAAGCGAGCACGATGTGCGCTGGCCATGGCATCGGCTTCGGCCATCGCCGCACGCGTTTCAGCGTTTGGCACCTTGATGGCAAACGGCAACTGCTGTTCCGCAACTACGCGGGCAAGAAACACACGCACGGCGTCGGAGACCGACAAGCCCATTGCAGCAAGCGTTTCTGTTGCCTGTATCTTGGTTTGCTCGTTTACTCGGACGTGAACCATTGAAGTGGCGGCCATGACAATCTCCAGTCGTATTTTGAGATACATTGTATTGCGCGCGAGTCACCATTTCAATTCGTTGTCCGCACACATATCCTCCCGCGCTTTATTTGCCCAAGAGGATCAACTTGGAATTCTGGATACTTGCGCTGCTGCTCTTCGCCTGCAGTTACCCGCTCGACGCTCGGCCCCTGGCACAATCGCCGCTGACTGAGGGATTGACGGTTTACGCTGCCTTCCGCCCAAACGCCGCATGGGCGGCGCGCATCCCGCGCAAGTATTTCACCTGGCGCTGGGCGCAGAGTTCAGTCAGGTGCGCTGGCGCACCCACTGCGCTGCCGAATTGTTTCATCAGGTCGGTGGCGCAATCGATGAAACGCTCGGGATCAATTTCCAGGCGTTGCAGCAGTTTGGGCACCCGCTCGGCAATCAGCCCGCGCTTGTCGGGATGCAGGCAGCGGCCGGCGGTTTCAACCAGATCGAGGTAATCCTCGAAGGCAAAGGGAACCGCAGCCCGCAGGCGGCCGGTGCCGTCGAAGGTCAGCAGGGGCTGCAAAGGCAAGGCAGCCAGATGCGTTTCCTGGCGTAGCGCGAGGAGGCGGGTGACCTTGGGTGTCTTTTCGTTCGCTACGTTCGCCGTCACCGCTCGCACCTCGTTGGTGGCGGCTGCTGGTTTATGGTGATGAATTCTGGCTTTGGGCGAGGGTTCAGCCTCTGGCCTGAGTGCTGCCATGCGTTCGGCCACCGAGGTGTGCGCAGAGGCTTCCGGCGTTTCCGCCATTTTGGCGCGTATCGGGTTGAGATCGACATAGGCCATGGCGGTGAGGATGGCCTGTTCATCCAGCAGCGCCTGGCTCTTGAAGCGGCCTTCCCAGAAATGTCCGGTCACTTCGTCTTCGGCATTGGCCTGGCGGGCCACCGTTTCGTTGAGGATGCGCATGAACCAGGAAATGTCGCTCAGACGAGCACGATAGGTTGCCGTCCATTCATCTATGGCATTCAGTGTCGCCTGATCCATGTCGCCGCCCTGCCCGGACAGCAGCCGCTGCACCAGTAGCGGCCCGTCATACAACTGTGTCCACCGGCGCAAGACCTCTTCGTTGCTCCAGCCCTGGGCCCGCCCGGCATCCACGCGCAGCACCAGGTGATAGTGATTGCTCATCACCGCGTAGGCAGCGACATCAATCGCGAACACCCCTGCCAACTGTTTGACCCGATCCACGATCCAGGCGCGGCGATGGTCGTGGTTTTTGCCAGTGTGCGCATCATCGCCGCACAGAAAAGCACGCCGGACGCAGCGGCTCACCACGTGGTACCACGGTGTGTCGGCGAGGGAAACGAGGGAGGAGCGTGGCTTGGTCATGGGCGAACTCTAGCAAAAGGCTGGGGCAATGTCAAACAAAGTGACTGTCCTTTAGAAGTTTTTATGTTCCACCACCTCGCCATTGGCCAGCTCATACACATCGCGCCCCTCGGCCACGACGCCGGCTCGCACCAAAGCGACGGACGGTGCCAAACAATCAATAGCGCCCGTATCAACAAGAAACTCCTCTTCATATGGCTCACCATTGCCCATCAAATTACCTAAAGCTACTGTCACGTGTGTCAATCCCATGATCCTGTCTCCACAATAGTCAACGACCCGAAGTCTAGCACAGGCAAGCAAAGTGAAGAAACAAAGTGGGTGTCCCTTTGTTTTGGAGTGTGCCAAGGCAGCAGGCGCGTCAGGAAATCAGGGCTAAACGCGCGGCTTGGGGGCTTAACTTAGCGACATGAGACCCTGACCCCTTTAATGCTTTTGCTCGTTTGACCGCTTTTGTTCCGCGTCATTGGCAATTACCGCGACAATATCCGAATGCCAACTTGCTTCGTATAGAAACTTGCTGTGAGGTACTCATACTTCGCACCGGTCGATGCCACCCACTCTTGAAAGGCCTTGAATTCGTCAAGTCGCCAAGACTGATTCCCGATGTACTCGTCGAAAACAATGATCGTCCCTGGCACAATTTGCGCATCGAGTTCATCTAGAATGGTTTTAGTAGCTGAGTAAAGATCGCAATCGACATTCATGAAGGCGACGGGTTCGGGATGTGTCTTCTTGAAATCTGGCAGTGTTTCGTTAAACCAGCCTACGATGAATTCGACATTTTTCGGGACAACCGGAATTCTCCCCGCTGCTGAATAACTCCCCGCAGACTCTTCGTGCCATGCTTCCGGCAGTCCTTGAAAGCTATCGAAACCAAAAATATTCCTGTCTGGAAACATTTCTGCTATGCCATGTATGGTGTGACCATTTCTGACACCAAACTCTAAAACTAGTCCATTCCTCAACACCATTGGCATCAGGTACTCGAATGTTTGATAGTTTGTGCCGGCAATCTTAATCTCGACGTTTTGCCTGTGTCCGTTCAACTCCTCAGCCGCATCCAACAGATCCATACGGTTGCCTATGCCCTCGGCATCTTTGTCAAGCTTTTTGCCGCATGCCAGATATTCGCATGCAAGAAGCGCAGCCATGCAAAAGCTTTTTCCCGGTACTTTTTGATGGGCACTCAAAGCAATTTCTCTCATCCGTGGCCAGTCGTTTTCGGCCATTGCTATGCTAATCAAGCGCTCATGTGCAAACAGGTTCTGATTATCTAGATTCAGTAATGGCTGAATGATCGCTTTTGCTCTTTCGAGCCAATTCATTTCGAGATACAAATCGCCTCTAACCCGACAAGCATCTACAGATTGTGCTGCCTCAAAAAATCGCTGACTGATCTGTAGTGCCTCACGAATACGCCCCTCTTGTCGCAACGCATCAGCGTAGATAATCAGGCTCTTTTCATCGAAGCGTTCAAGAGTAAGTTTTTCAAAGACTAGGCAAGCGGAAAGTGTCAGTTTCGCTGCTGTGAGTGCTCGCCCTACCATTAATCCTGCCTCAACGCGGAACAGGGAATGTACCCATGCTAGGGCAAAGGCGTTGGCAGCGTCCATGTATTGGGCTTGCCTCATACGTATATCACCGACCCCGTAATAGGATAACCATGACCCAGGGTAGGCCTGTAACACTTGAGAATAAAGGCTTAGCGCTTGCTCAAGGTTACCGTTCTTACGGGCTAACTCTGCTTCGTTATATAAATTATCCGCATTCTGTTTCTGCATATCTACAACCATAATTACTTGTCTGTAAAAAAAACCCCGACCAAAATTAGCCGGGGTTTCTATTTTCCAACATCCCCCTACTACTTGAGGGGAAAAGCCTGATTAGACGATGTAGGCTGTGTTCGCTGCAGAGGCTGTTATGCTCAGTGCAGTCAGACCAGTCACGCCTGTCAGCTCAACCAGGATATCGGTACCTTCGGTGAAGGTGTTATCCGCACCCGCGTTAGAGATGATGTAGGTGTTACCGCCATGCTCGAATGCGGCTACTTCGTTAGCTGCATCAACCAAACCGGCCTTAACAGCACCTGCGACTTTGTCAGCCAAAGTGGCGGTTGCTGCGTTCGCGCCAGCAAAAGTCATGATACCGCTAGCGATACTGGCGGTCAGGCCTGTTCCTGCAGAAACTGCTGAGGCATCGTTGACAAGTGCGGCCGTAACCGAAATGTCAAGCTTGTCACCCGTGCTTGCTGCGTTGGTGAAGCCGGTGATCGCAACATGGCCGGCGATGGTCGCGTTGGTGTTAGCACTCACAGTAATTACGTCAGCCTTGGCGGTAGATGCAGCCAGATTAACGGTATCCGCACCACCCGTGAGGGTTATGGTGTTGACGTTTGTGCCGCCCTTAAGGACGTCAGCTGCTGTACCGGTGGTCACCGTCAGCTTGCCCGTCAGCGTGGAAGCATCAATCGTCACCGGCTGGTTGCTGTTGCTGATCGTGCCCAGGTTGATTTCGTTCGCGCCACTGATGTTGATCGTGGTGTTCGCGGAAACCAGCATGGTGGCACCATTAGCACCCGAACCACTCAATGCGCCGCCCGTCAGCGTGTTAACCGCAGTCGCTGTTGCACCGGTAGAAACAATGTTGATGGTCTCGAAGTTGGCAACATCCAGCGCGTCACCACCGTTCAAGTTACCAGAGCCGGTAGCTGCACCACCCGTGACAGTGACACCTTTCAGGGTCAAATTTAGAACGTTCGAACCGTTGTTGACCGCCGGGGCAAAGTTGATAGCATCGGAACCTGCGCTACCGCCGCTAGAACCAGCACCACCTGTTACGTTACCAGCGATAATGAAGGATTGAGCATTAGCCTGGTTAGTAACAGCAACACCTACGTTACTAGCTGCAGCAACAATTGCTCCCGACGTGCTGTAGGTCTTCAGCGTGCTCATCTGGATCTGCGCACCGTCAATAGCGTACGCAGCTGTACCGGTGTATTCCAGAATATCGATACCGGAGTTATTCGCCACACCGCTGGTCTTGCCGTCAATCACACCAGCCAGAGTTGCATCTACAGCGGCCGTCGAAGTTGCCAGAGTATCTGTACCTTCGCCACCGGCAACCTTATCTGTAGCAGTCAATGCACCGCCAAAGTTAAAGCGATCGCTACCCGTACCACCCGTGACTTCAAAAACTTCAGTCGCGGAGAGGTTCAGATCAAGCGCACCAGTAAAGGTGCCAGCAGCGATCGTAACCTTGGATGCGGAGGAGGCAGCCAGGGCGTCAACTGTCAGGTTCTTGTCGCCGGTGATGTTAATGGTAGCAACTGCAAAGTCACCCGTGCTGGTTTCGTCTTGCAGCGAGATACGGCTGGCGTTGTTTTGTGTTACCAAGTTCAGGGTCGCAACTGCAGTACCAGCAATTTCGATTTCCAGATCGACGCCGCCAGTTGCAGCATCACCTGCCTTGTCAAGCTTGATGGTGTTGGCCGTTACAGTAGAAGCAGCCGCAACAATCAGTTCATTACCTGCATTCGCGCTGTCTTGAACGGTGGTCAGCGTCAACGTCTGACCTGCAGCCAACGTAACTGTGGTGTCACCCGTACCCGCGGTTGTCTGATTACGAAGAACCAGATCGGTCACACCGGTTAAGGATGCAACGTTAACGGACTTATTTTCACCGTAACCAGAAAGACTCAGGGTCTCAACGTTGGTAATTGTCGTCGGCAGGGTTCCAAATGTACCATACAGCTCAAACGTATCCGTGCCAGCACCGCCGTTGATCTGGTCAGCAGCAGACACTTGGCTGGTCACACCGAAGTCACCGATGATGGTGTCGTTGCCGGATGTGCCAGCAACGGTGTCAATACCAGTAGTAAGCACAAACGACTGCCCCGGCGTAACCGTGGAGCCCGTACCACCAACAATCTGCGACAGCACGGTAAAGTCGGTAGAGGTGGACGTAGAAGCATCAGCCAGCGCAACCTTGCTGGTGAAAGAGCTAACAGCAGTGCCCAGAGTTGCATCAGTCGTCGGAACGGCCAGCACGGCCTCGAGCACGGCAACCACAACAGCACCACGCGACAGCGTGGGGTTGGCGGTCATGTAGTTGGAAACGATGGTGGCAATCGAGGACTGAATGCTGCTGCTAAGACCGGTCAGCACGCGACCAATCAAACCCGAGGCGAAGTCGGTGTTGGAAAGCAGATTGGTGCCCATGAATTGCGGGTTCAGGCCGGAGGCAGCCAGCAGCGTATCAGCAGTAGCAGTAGCGCCGTGTGCCGTCATGTAGTCGCCGACCAGCGTCTTGTAACCGCCGGCAGCCATGTTGAACATGCCGACCACGAGTTGGTTGGTTGTAAGTGCCATAGTGAGTTATCTCCATAAAGGGATTAAAAAATTCAACAGGAAATTTAGGTACCTAACCCTGTTTCCTGATGCGGATTATAACGACATTTGCCTTTTGTGTTGTGATTTGCGTCACACGAAGCGCATTTTTTGCAGCGGGGGTGTTGGAAATTGGCGACAGAGGGGCGTGCTTTCCCGGCGGGTCAATGCTCCAGAAACACTTCATCCAGCGATTTCGCATCCAGCACGCGATCTCCCCAGGTTTCCAGTTGATCGATGCTGGCTTGCGCCAACCGCTGCTCAATGGCGCCGGGCAAGCTGCCAAAGCGGCGATTCAGTTGGCGGCGCAGCAGAACCTCTTCGCCCTGCTGCATTCCCTGCTGCATCCCTTGCTGCATCCCTTGCTGCATTCCCTGCTGCATTCCCTCGGCCTTGTAGCCGTGCGCCCATTCTTCAAGCCGTTCAGCCAGCATGACGTTTAACTCCTGTAAATCATCCAGTTGTGGTAACACGATACGATATTCCGCCTTGCGCATCAAGGTCGCCCGTATCCACAGGGCAAACATGCGGCGCAGGTCGGGGCGGTCGCTGAGCCAGTCGTTCAGCAGACCAAGTAATTTGCTGATGGTTTCCGGGGTGGCGGGGTGCTCGATCCTGAATACGGCTGCCACCAGGTTTTTGGCCGAGGCCAATTCGTTTTCCGTGTAGGCGTTCTCGTCGATCAGCAGGTATTTGAGTTTGGGCTTGTACTGCTCGACCAGCCCCGGCACCGGCGGGATCAGTTCAAAGACATCGGTGGCCGCCGCCCAGCGCGCGCTGCCATTGTAGAGGACGATGGGCAACACCGGCGGCAAGCGGCCGTCGGCCAATACGTCACCCCGCTTGATCAGGTCCTGATAGAGCAGCCCTTGATAGACCATCATGCGTAGCGCCATGTATTTGTCGACGCTGCTCTGGAATTCGATCAACAGGTAGAGATAGACCCATTCGCCGGCAACCCGGACTCGCCACACGACGTCATCGGCCCGGTTGCGGAAATCTTCGGTTACGTAGCTGCCGGGGACTTTTTCCAGGGTGGTGTAGTCGAGGCTGTGCAGCCATTCGTCCGGCACAAACCCCATGATCAGGTCGCGCACCAACTCCGGGGTGGAGAAGAGAAATTTGTAGCTGCTGTCGTGGTCGTTGGCCATCGGTGGATTATATCAAGCTTGTTGGGTACGGCGCGCCAAACAAACCATGGCTGCCACCCGCACACCCAATACCCGGCAATGAAATGCAATCAGAAAAAGGCTTTCATGATCAACGCGACAAACCCGCCCATGACGACACCGAGCATCACTTTTACCGGCGCAAGCTCGACTTGCAGGTCTTTTTTCGTCACCGCAAGGTAAACCGACAAGGTTGGATCAAAAGAACTGCTTGGCGAAGTTGGCAATGGCGATGGCGATAAGAACGCCCACCATCCATTTCATGCTGGCAATTTCACCGCGCACGGCGGAAAGCTCGGACTTGACATCGCAGCGCAAGGATACAAGCTCCGTTCTCAAGCCGCTGATATCCGATTTGGTTGCCAGGGAAACATCCAGCGCCTCCGAAAAAGCATCCTTTTGCGCCTCGACCATCGCCGCCGCCTGCTCACGCGGAACAACGGCCTTTTCCAATCGTTCGGCAAACTTGAGCGTATCGAAAGTGATTGTGCTCATTGTTTGGCTCCTTGCATGACTGTCTTCATTCTACACAAAAAATCCGGGTCAAGAGATTGACGACTGGCACGGGGTGCGCGACCGCTTCCCACCCACCATGCATGGCGTTATGATCTCGCGATGATCCAATCGTTCAAATGCCCGGAAACCGAAGCCCTGTTCAAGGGAAGGCGGATTGCCCGTTTTATCAATCTGGAGCGAGTCGCCCTGCGCAAGCTGGAACAATTGGACATCGCGGTTCGGCTCGCGGATCTGCGCGTGCCGCCGGGAAACCGCCTGGAGGCCTTTTCCGGCGACC
Source organism: uncultured Sulfuricella sp. (assembly GCA_964527565.1). GTDB lineage: Bacteria > Pseudomonadota > Gammaproteobacteria > Burkholderiales > Sulfuricellaceae > JAGXQV01. The sequence continues at coordinate 9,166 of CAZGOY010000025.1, forward strand.
GCGCCGGGCAGTGGAGCGTGCGCATCAACGGCCAGTGGCGGATATGTTTCCGCTTTGAGGAAGGCACGGCATTGGACGTGGAAATCGTCGATTATCATTGAGGAGCACATCATGACACGAGACATTCCACCGGTATCCCCCGGTGAAATGCTGCTGGAGGAATTCCTGAAGCCGATGGGTATTTCTCAATATCGACTGGCCAAGGAAATCGGCGTGCCGCCGCAGCGCATCGGCGAAATTGTGGCCGGGCGACGCTCGGTGACGGCAGATACGGATTTGCGCCTGTGCCGCTTTTTCGGTCTTTCCGATGGCTGGTGGCTACGCTGCCAGGCAAGATACGACACGGAGAGGGTGCGCGATGCGCTGGCGGGTGCCCTCCAACGCATCCGCCCCTGGGAAGCGGAAAAGCAGGCCGCTTGATCGCTGGTTTCTGGAACACCGCCCGACACGCGCTCCTCGATTAACCCGGATGGTCCGTGCCGGTTTTTTCCGGCGTGCCGGATTCGGGCGCGGAATTCTGTCGGGCGTGCCCATACGCGACGCGGCCATGAGCACCATTACTTTCGATGCGCACAAGTTTGTCCGCAAATTGCAGGAAGCCGGCTTTGACAAAAGAAGGCCGAGGGTCTGACAGACGCCATGCGCTGCGCCATCGACGAGTCTGAACTGGTGACGAAAAAAGACTTGCGGATCGAGCTTGCGCCATGGCGGTTGCCAATTTCGCGTGGCAGTTTTTCTGAATCATCCGGCGCAATACCCTTCGGGGATTGCGCCCTACGGCTTGCTGACAATTTCACGGTATTTGAAACCCGCCAGGCGCCCCATTTACGCATTCAACAATAACGGGTAGTCCATAACGTCCTGTATCTGGGGCAAGCGCGCAAGGTCGGCGCCCTGCCCCTGAATCTCCAGCAGGCATTTCGCCACGTCGCGCGCGATTTCGACGGTTTCCTGTATCGTGCGCCCTTGGGCAACCAGCCCCTGCACCTCTTCGCTGGTGGCAAGATACATTCCCTCCGGCAATTTCTCAATGTGCAGATTGATGATATGTTCCATTAACGCTGCCCTCCAGTTCGTTTGTGTCAATGTGTGCCGCAAGCGCGGGCACGGGGTGCGCGACCCGCTTGCTTGGCCAGCGACAGGGGGATGTTCGGGCTGGCCGGGTTCACGCTGACGCGCTGCCTGGCCGGCTCGATAATCAAATCCATGTCTTCCATGGAGATGGCGCCCAGCAAGACCTGGTTCCCCAACACCAGAGCACCGGTCACGCATTCGCGGTTGAGCAGCGAGATGCGTACCGGCGCCACGTAATCCACCAGATGCGATTTGCCATCGGCCGTTTGCACTTCGCGTTGCTGGCGCGTTTTCAGTTGCAATTGCATGGCGATGTGCTCGGGGATGCACAAGTGCAGCGCCCCCGTATCCACGACGGCGCAGGCGTCGATTTCTTCGAGGTCGTCGCGCGCATCGTTGGCGAGCCTCAAATCCGCATAGGTGATGCCCATGATATCGTGCTCCCGATCAGAAAAACGCTTTCATGATTAACGCGACAATCCCGCCCATGACGACACCGAGCATCACTTTTACCGGCGCAAGCTCGACTTGCAGGTCTTTTTTCGTCACCAGTTCCTGCTCCGATGACGCATCCCGGTAGGCGGTGGCAATGGCTTTGGCCTGTTTTTCATCAATGCCGGATGCCTTCAATGTTTCGACGAATTGCAGCGTATCAAATGTGATGTGGCTCATTGTTTGGCTCCTTGCATGACTGTCTTCATTCTACACAAAAAATCCGGGTCAAGCCCGCGTAGGGCGCCCTACAGATGCCGCGCAGGTGAAAGGGACATTTCTATTTGGCGTTGACAGCATCCGAAGGCCGTTTTACCACAGGATGCTTTGCGGGTAAACTTGCCATCATTACGGAACTCCGGGAGCGGCGCGGCCATGAGCACCATTACTTTCGATACGCACAAGTTTGTCCGCAAATTGCAGGAGGCCGGCTTTGACGAAAAACAGGCCGAGGGTCTGACAGACGCCATGCGCTGCGCCATCGACGAATCTGAACTGGTGACGAAAAAAGACTTGCAGATCGAGCTTGCGCCCATCAAGGCCGATCTCAACCTGCTCAAATGGATGATGGGCGCCCTGATCGCCATGGCGGTTGCCAATTTTGCGCGGCAGTTTTTCTGAATCATCCGGCGCAATGCCCTGCGGGGATTGCGCCCTACGGCTGCCTCTCGCGGCAGCGCTCTTCCAGTTGATCAATGGCATCGGCGAGCAGGCGCGCGTAGCGTTCGTCCGTGTTTGCTTTGATGAGGTTTTCGTATAATTCCGTTGCGATGCTCATGCGGTTTTCCCCTGTGCAAATCATCAAGTTGCGGCAATACGATACGACATTCCGCCTTGCGCATCAATGTCGCCCGTATCCAGATGGCAAACAGATGGCTCTCTCATCGATCAGCAGGTATTGAGCTTGCGAGCCCCCTCCCGGAAAAGCAGAACGCGTAGCGCCGAATTCGTTCGCGGTTCCGGTGCTGAAACCGTGGCAAGGCACCCGGTTTCGGCTATAATTCCCACAATCCATTGTTTTTAAAGGTCTGCATTCATCATGGCGCTGGCGCGGGAAGATATTGAATTCATCAAGCAGCATCTGGGCGAGTGGCTGGCCGAGCAGAGCCTGGGCAAGCCGCCGGTAGTATACGAGATCGAGCTGCGCGAGCGCATGGTGCGCGTGGAGGAGGAGCTCAAGCATCAGCGCGAGTTGATGCGCGAGGGTTTCGCGCAGATGGAGAAGCGTTTCGAGCAGATCGACAGGCGCTTCGAGCAGGTGGAAAAACGCCTCGAGCAGATCGATAAGCGTTTCGAGCAGGTGGAAAAGCGCCTCGAGCAGATCGATAAGCGTTTCGAGCAGATCGACAAACGCTTCGAGCAGGTGGAAAAGCGCCTCGAGCAGATCGACAAACGCTTTGAGCAGGTGGAAAAGCGCTTCGAGCAGATCGACAAACGCTTCGAGCGGGTGGATGATCGCTTCGACGAGATGACGCGCCGCCATGACCGGCATTTTCTGTGGCTGATCGGCTTTATCACCACCATGAGCGGCCTGATCATCGCGGCGGGCAAACTGTTGTAGTAGTCGTCACGTTGGATTTACGTGTTGTAGGAGCGACCTCCTGGTCGCGAATTCAGTGGTTCGCGACCAGGAGGTCGCTCCTACATACCATTGTTTCAGGTTAACTCCCCGCGAATTTTTCATGAGATTTTCACAATCCGATGATGGTTTATCTTGACGGCCAGTTTCTGCCTCTCGAAGAGGCGCGCGTGCCGGTGCTCGACCGCGGCTTTATTTTCGGCGACGGTATTTACGAAATCATTCCGGTGTATGCGCGCCGCCCCTTTCGTCTGGCGGAGCATCTGGCGCGCATGCAGGGCAGCCTGGACGGCATCCGCCTCGCCAACCCCTACAGCGCGGCGCAGTGGGAGGCCCTGATCGGCGAGTTGATCGCCCGCAATCCCGGCGCGGATTTGTCGCTGTACCTGCATGTCACGCGCGGTGTGGCGCCGCGCGACCATGCCTTTCCGCAGGGGGCGGCGCCCACCGTGTTCATGATGGCCAACCCGCTGGTGTACCCGGCGGCGGAACTGGTGCGCGACGGCGTGGCGGCGGTGACGGCCTCGGACAACCGCTGGTTGCGCTGCGACATCAAGGCGATTTCCCTGCTGCCCAATGTGTTGTTGCGCCAATTGGCGGTGGATGTCGGCGCGGCGGAAACCCTTCTGTTGCGCGACGGTTTCCTGAGCGAGGGCGCCGCCAGCAATATCTTCGTGGTGCGCGACGAATTTTTGCTGGCGCCGCCCAAGAGCCATCTGATGTTGCCGGGCATTACCTACGATGTGGTGCTGGAGCTGGCGGGGGCCAACGGCATCGCCCACCAGGTGCGCGAAATTTCGGAATTCGAGCTGCGCAGCGCGCAGGAGGTGTGGCTGACTTCCTCGAACAAGGAAGTGCTGGCGGTGACGGCGCTGGACGGGCGCCCGGTGGGCACGGGTAAACCCGGCCCGCTGTTCGCCCGGATGTATGCCCTGTACCAGGCCTACAAACGTGACGTGATGCGAGGCGGCGCATGAACGAAATGACCCCTTCGCTGCTCGAATTCCCCTGCGATTTCCCCGTCAAGATCATGGGGGAAACCCAGGATGGCTTCGCCGATGCCCTGCTCGCCGTGGTACTGCGCCATGCGCCGGATTTTGATCCGGCCACCCTGGAGATGCGTTCCAGCAAGGGCGGGCGCTACCTGTCGCTGACCTGTACGGTACGCGCCACCTCGCAGCGGCAACTGGATGATCTGTACCGCGAGATCACCGCTCATCCGCTGGTGGTGATGGCGTTGTGAGCTGGGTGGTCAGGCGCCTGGGGCTGGTGGATTATGTGGATGCCTGGCAGGCGATGCGCGATTTCACCGAAAGGCGCGATGCGCAGACGCCGGACGAGCTGTGGCTGTTGCAACATCCGCCGGTTTATACGCTGGGCCTGGCGGGCAAAGCGGAACATTTGTTGCGCGCCACGGAGATTCCCGTGGTGAAAACCGATCGCGGCGGGCAGATCACCTACCATGCGCCGGGGCAGATGATTCTCTACCTGCTGATCGATTTGCAGCGGCGCGGCGGCGGCGTGAAGGCGCTGGTGCATGGCATGGAACAGTCGGTGATCGACTTGCTGGCGGAATACGGCGTGGCTGGGGTGCGGCGCGAAAAGGCGCCGGGCGTGTACGTAAACGGCGCGAAAATCGCCGCGCTGGGCCTCAAGGTGAAGAGCGGCGGCTGCTATCATGGGCTGGCGCTCAACGCCGACATGGACCTGGCTCCGTTCGCGGCCATCAACCCGTGCGGCTATGCCGGTTTGCGGGTCACGCAGACCCGCGACGAGGGCGTGGCGGAAGGGGTGGAAGCGCTGGGGGAAAAATTGCTGCAACATCTCGTGAATAATCTGGATCTGGAATAACCCGAACATTTCATCAATTTGACCAAACCCTGTGGGAGGGGCCTTGGCCCCGAGTTTTTTGGTTCGGCTACAAAAATTCAAAATCTCGCGGGCAAGCCCGCTCCCACGGATAATGTGGTTTTTTATGAAATGCGCGAAATAAATGACGAAATCGTCAAGGGACTGAATGATGGCTGCCAAACCGGGCGAAAGAAAACTGCAAATCCTGCAAGTGCTGGCACAAATGCTGGAAACGCCGCAGGGCGAAAAAATTACCACTGCCGCGCTCGCCGCCCGGCTTGACGTGTCGGAAGCGGCGCTCTACCGCCATTTCGCCAGCAAGGCGCAAATGTTCGAGGGCTTGATCGAATTCATCGAACAGACCCTGTTTGGCCTCATCAACAAGATCACCGTCGAGGAACAGGGCGGGGTCAAACAGGTCGAGGCCATCCTCTCGCTGTTGCTCGGCTTCGCCCAGAAAAACTGCGGCATGACGCGGGTATTGATCGGCGACGCGCTGGTGCATGAAAACGACCGCCTGCAGGCGCGCATCAACCAGTTGCACGACCGCCTGGAATCCACCCTCAAGCAGTCCCTGCGCATCGCCGCGAGCCAGAACGAAATTTCTCCCGAACTGGACGTTGCCGCGCAGGCCAATCTCCTGATGTGCTTTGTCGCCGGGCGCTGGCACCAGTTCGCCAAGAGCGGCTTCAAGCGCGACCCCAAGGAATACTGGGCGGCGCAATGGCCGCTGCTGCTGCCGCGCTAACGATCATGCAGGCGGTGAGCCAACACCCAAAATGATGAAAATATGTCACCCTTCGTAGGAGGGGGCTTGCCCCCGAGATTTTTGGCTGAAAATACGCCAAGGCAAAAAGCTCGCGGCCAAGGCCGCTCCTACGGATGGTTGTTTTTCACGTTGACTTGCTTTTCAACCACCACGGAACCGATTTCATGGAACAGTATCACGGCACCACCATCCTTTCCGCGCGGCGCGGCGCGCAGGTCGCCATGGGCGGCGACGGCCAGGTCACCCTCGGCAACATCGTGGTCAAGGCCAGCGCGCGCAAGGTGCGCCGCCTGTATCACGACAAGATTCTCGCCGGGTTCGCCGGCGGCACGGCGGACGCCTTCACCCTCTTCGAGCGTTTCGAGGCCAAGCTGGAAAAACACCAGGGGCACCTGCTGCGTAGCGCAGTGGAACTCGCCAAGGACTGGCGCACCGACCGCATCCTGCGCCGCCTGGAAGCCATGCTGGCGGTGGCCGACCGCGAAACCTCGCTGATCATCACCGGCAACGGCGACGTGCTGGAACCGGAGCAAGGCTTGCTTTCTATCGGCAGCGGCGGCCCTTACGCCCAGTCCGCCGCGCGCGCCCTGCTCGACCACACCGGGCTGCCGCCTGCGGACATCGTCAAGAAAGCCCTTACCATCGCTGCAGATTTGTGCATCTACACCAACCAGAACCACGTCATTGAGGTGCTGGAATGATGGGTGCCGTCTCTTCCGGCAGGTAGTAATGTAGTACGACGGTACGTGGGAGCGACCTCCTGGTCGCGAATTCAGCGGTTCGCGACCAGGAGGTCGCTCCCACATCACGTTTTTTCGTTCCGCAACGGAAAAGTTGGACGGCATTCATAAAAATCCGGGCTAACGCCCGCCGCGCAAATGGGCAAAAGCCGCCGCCATGGCGCCCTGCGGGGCCGCTTCCGGCTTGGCGGGCGCCTTGCGCGGGGCGCTGGGGCGCGCCGTCGCGGCGGGTGCCGACACGTCGTCGGTGAGGCGCATGGAAAGCGCGATGCGGCGGCGCGGCAGATCGACCTCCAGCACCTTCACCCGCACCACGTCCCCGGCCTTGACCACGCTGTGCGGGTCCTTGACGAACTTGCCGGCCAGCGCCGAAATGTGCACCAGGCCGTCCTGGTGCACGCCGATGTCGACGAAGGCGCCGAAGGCGGCGACGTTGGTGACCACGCCTTCCAGCACCATGCCCGCTTGCAGGTCCTTGAGGTCTTCCACGCCCTCCAGGAAAGTGGCGGTGCGGAATTCCGGGCGCGGATCGCGTCCCGGCTTTTCCAGTTCGCTGAGAATGTCCTTCACCGTCGGCAGGCCGAACTGTTCGTCGGTGAATTCCGCCGGGGCGAGGCGGCGCAGGGTGGTGGTGTCGCCGATCAGCGCCTTGATGCCGAGCTTGAGGCGGGCGACGATGCGCTCCACCAGCGGGTAGGCTTCCGGGTGGACGGCGGAAGCGTCGAGCGGGTTGTCGCCGTTCATGACGCGCAGGAAACCGGCGGCCTGCTCGAAGGTCTTGTCGCCCAGGCGCGGCACTTTTTTCAGCGTCATGCGGTTGGGAAAGGCGCCGTTGGCGTCGCGGTAGTCCACGATGTTGCGCGCCAGCGTGGCATTCAGCCCGGAAATGCGCGCCAGCAGGGGGGCGGAGGCGGTATTCACGTCGACACCGACCTTGTTCACGCAGTCCTCCACCACCGCGTCCAGGCCGCGCGCCAGTTCGGCCTGGTTGACGTCGTGCTGATACTGGCCGACGCCGATGGATTTGGGGTCGATCTTCACCAGTTCGGCGAGCGGGTCTTGCAGGCGGCGCGCGATGGACGCCGCGCCGCGCAGGGTCACGTCGAGATCGGGAAACTCCCTGGCGGCCAGTTCGGAAGCCGAATACACCGAGGCGCCCGCTTCCGATACCACCAGTTTTTGCAGTTTGAGTTCCGGGTAGCGCTTGATGAGGTCGGCGGCCAGCTTGTCGGTTTCGCGCGAGGCGGTGCCGTTGCCGATGCTGATCAGCTCCACCTGGTGTTTGGCCGCCAGCGCGGCCAGCACGGCGATGGAACGTTCCCAGTCGCGCCGGGGTTCGTGCGGATAAATCGTCGCGGTATCCACCAGCTTGCCGGTGGCATCCGCCACCGCCACCTTCACGCCGGTACGCAGGCCGGGGTCGAGGCCCAGGGTCGGGCGCGGCCCGGCGGGGGCGGCCAGCAGCAAATCATTCAGGTTGCGCGCGAAGACCTTGATGGCCTCGGCTTCGGCAGCCTCGCGCAGGCGGTTGGTCAGTTCCAGGTCGAGATGCAGGAAAATCTTCACCCGCCACGCCCAGCGCACGGTTTCCATCAGCCATTTGTCGGCGGGGCGCCCTTTATCCGCCACCGCGAAACGCCGCGCGATCATCTGTTCGCAGCGGTTGGGCGGCGCGTTGCGGGCGGGCGCCTGCTCGTCTTCTTCCAGCACCAGCGCCAGTTGCAGGAAGCCCTCGTTGCGCCCGCGCAACTGGGCCAGCGCGCGGTGCGACGGCACTTTCTTCAGCGGCTCGCGCGCATCGAAATAGTCGCGGAACTTGGCGCCCTCTTCTTCCTTGCCGGGCAGCACGGTGGATTTGAGCGCGGCGTTGTCCCACAGATATTCGCGTAATTGCCCCAGCAAGCCGGCGTCCTCGGCGAAGCGCTCCATCAGGATATGCCGCGCGCCTTCCAGCGCGGCCTTGGTGTCTGGCACGCCCTTGTCGGCATCGACATAGGCTTGCGCCGTGGTTTCCGGGTCGAGCAGGGCGTTGCCAAGTAGCGCGTCGGCCAGCGGCTCCAGACCGGCCTCGCGGGCGATCATCGCCTTGGTGCGCCGCTTGGGCTTGTAGGGCAGGTAGAGGTCTTCCAGGCGCACCTTGCTGTCGGCTTCCAGCAGGTCCTTTTCCAGTTCCGGGGTGAGCTTGCCCTGCTCCGCCACGCTCTTGACGATCGCGGCGCGGCGCTCCTCCAGCTCGCGCAGATAACGCAGACGCTCTTCCAGGTTGCGCATCTGGGTGTCGTCCAGGCTGCCGGTGGCCTCCTTGCGGTAACGCGAGATGAAGGGCACGGTGGCGCCCTCGTCGAGCAGATCGACGGCGGCCTGCACTTGGTGGGGATGAACGGAAAGTTCCTGAGCGATGCGCTGGATGATGCTGAGAGTCATGATGTTCCGGGAAAGGCAAAAAAGCCGCCATTTAATCATGAAACGGAGAAAAGGCGATGCCGTTGGCTTAACGGCACGTAGGAGCGACCTCCTGGTCGCGAATTCAGCGGTTCGCGACCGGGAGGTCGCTCCTACATCACGTTTTGACTTTTTCGCTGCTGTACGAAAAAGCTCGTGGCTACCGTGTAGGAGGGGCCTTGGCCCCGAGATTTTGATTTTTTCTCATCCGAACCAAAGAACTCGCGGGCAAGCCCGCTCCCACGGGGCTTGGTGGTTTTTATGAAATGATCGGGCTAGGCGGCGATTTCCCGCTGTTCGGCTTTCCATTCGGGGAAGCCGTCTTCCAGGCGGCGCGCGTGGAAACCGGACAGCCGCAACTGTTCCACCGCCTCGAAGGCCAGCATGCAGTAGGGGCCGCGGCAGTAGGCGACGATTTCCTGCTCCTTGGGCAGCTTGTCCAAATGTTCCGGCAGGGTTTCCAGCGGGATGTTGATCGCGCCGGGGATGTGGCCGGCCTCGTATTCATTGGCCGGGCGCACGTCGATGACCATTGCTTCGCCGGCGCGCGCCATTTCCAGGAGCTGGTCGCGCTTCACCGGGGTCAGGCTGTCGCGGCGGTCGAAATTTTCGCGCACGATGCGTTCGACTTCCGCCAGGTGGCGTTCGGCCACGCCGCGAATGCCGCCCAGCACGGTGGTGATGGCGTCGTCGCTCAAACGGTAGAAGACCTGCAAGCCTTCCTTGCGCGATTGCGCCAGCCCGCCGTCGCGCAGGATCTGCAAATGGTGGGAGGTGTTGGCCACCGACATGCCGGTGGCCTGCGACAGCGCATCCACGCTGCGCGCGCCCTGCGCCAGGGCCTCCAGCAACTCCAGGCGGTTGGCGCTGCCCAGCGCCTTGGCGACGCGGGCGAATTGTTCGAAAAGCCTTTTTTTGGGGGAGAGATCGGAAGACATGGGACGGATTTTACCGGTCAAAGCGCCGGATGGCGAATGCGTGCGAATCAGGGGAGCGGTGTCAATCGCCGCCGATCACCCCGGCCTGGTTGGTAGCGGTGTTGCCCCTGCCCGATGCGACGGCGGCGGCGTTGCGGGTGCTGGCCTCAATGTGGGTGTCGCCCTGTATTTTCACGCCGCTGCCGATGTGGTTGGCGCGGTTTTCCGCGCGATTGCCGGTGCCGAGGTAACGGGGCGCGGAATTTTCGTCGGCGACGAAAGCGCTCTGCCCTTCCGCCACGCTGAAGCTGCCGCTGCGGTTGCTCAGGGAAATCTCGCCGCCATGCACGTCAACGCGCAGGCCGTTATTCAGTGTGGCCGTGTATTCCGTGCCGCGGATGCCGATGGTGGCCGCCGAGGTGCGCAGCGCGTAGCCGGGACGGTTGAGCTTGCCGATCATGCCGGTGAGGGTGCGCAGCCCCCCTTTCAGCAGGGTAAAGATGCTTTTGGCTTCGCGGTCGTTCTTGCCGGCGTAGGCATATTCATCCACGCGAAAATGGGAATGGGCTTGCAAATGCACCACTGAGCCATCGCTGAAACGAAGGGAAACGCGCCCTTCGTCGCCGGTGGTCACGGCGCCGCCCGCGTCAAGCTGCGCGCCCTTGCGCAGCGGGTGCGTCTTGCCGTCCGCCGACAGGATACCGCCCTTGCCGGACCACTCCGTGACGGCAGCCACCCCGGCGGCATTCGCGGCGGAAACGAATAGGCAGCAAGCCAGCATGAGCGCCCGCAGGAAGAGGGACGAGAAAGCGAGACAAGGTGAGTTCATGATCCTAATACCTGGCGCAGGGTTGATATTTTTGCATTATGCCGCCATTCTCTCTCTTCGGGGTCCCGCCTCGTTCAGCCAAGCCACATTAAAGGAGCCGCCATGCAAGCCAAGCCCGCACAAACCCTGGAAACCATTCACGACATCATCGCGCGGCGCTGGAGTTGCCGAGCCTTCGACGCGGCCAGGCCGGTGAGCCGCGCGCAGATCGTTTCCCTGCTGGAGGCGGCGCGCTGGGCGCCCTCCTGCTTCGGCGACGAGCCCTGGCGCTTCATCGTGTGGGATAAAAACAGCGACCGCGCCGCCTGGGAAAGCGCCTTCGGCCACTTGGTGGAATGGAACCGGAACTGGGTGAAAAACGCCCCCGTGCTGCTGCTCGTCACCGCCAACAGCCTGTTCCGCAAAAATAACCAGCCCAACCGCTGGGGGCAATACGACAGCGGCGCCGCCGCCGAAAACCTGTGCCTGCAAGCCGTCGCCCTGGGGCTGGCGGCACACCAGATGGGCGGCTTCGACGAGGCCGGGCTGCGCACCGCGTTTGCCATTCCCGCCCAATACGCCTGCATGGCGATGATCGCGGTCGGCTATCAGGCGGAAGAAGATGTGCTCGACGATGAATTGAAACAGCTCGAAACCGCGCCACGCGCAAGAACTCCGCTCGGCGCGCTGTTCTTCGAAAACGCCTGGGAACAGCCGGTGAAGACCGAGTAAGGTAAAATGCCGGTATTCAGGCAACCGAAATCACCAAGGACAAGACTCATGGCCGGACTCGATCAGAACCTCCCGCAACCCACTGAAATCAAGCTGCACCAGCAATCGCGCCGCCTCGAAATCGCTTTCGCCGACGGCAAACGCTTCGAGTTTTCCTGCGAATTCCTGCGCGTTTATTCCCCTTCCGCCGAGGTGCGCGGTCACGGGCCGGGGCAGGAAGTCCTGCAAGTCGGCAAGCAGGACGTGGAAATCACCCGCATCGAACCGGTCGGCAGCTACGCCGTGGCGCTGGTGTTTTCCGACGGCCACGATTCCGGGATTTATTCCTGGGACTATTTCTACGACCTGGGCATCAACCAGGAAGCCCTCTGGCAGCGCTATCTGGAGCGCATGGCGGAAGCCGGTGCCAGCCGGGAAGGCAAGAAGCCTTCCTGATTGCCGGAAAAACGATGAAACAGGTCAAAGTGTTATGTCCGCCCGGCGCGCTCTGCGACGCGACGGTCCGCCTGCTCGAAAAAGCTGCCGATGCGATGCGCGAGCAGATCGAACTGGAGGTGATTACCGGGGCCGCAGAAATCCAGGCCGCTGGTGTGAACGCTACGCCTGCCGTAATGGTTGAAGGCTGGCTGGTGCATAGCGGCAGCGTGCCCTCCCAAGGCAGGGCGGAAGGCTGGTTTTCCACCGGGGGCGACAGCTGCTGCGGCTGAGCGGCCCCGTCGCGGAGAAGGCCGCCTAGCAGTCAGCCAACCTGAAACAACAGTAGGTAGGAGCGACCTCCTGGTCGCGAATTCAGCGGTTCGCGACCAGGAGGTCGCTCCTACATCACGCAAATCTAGCTTGACTGTCTACTACTAGTTCCATTCTCCGACCGAGTTACGCTAAGCGGCAGCGCGCCCGCTTGCCAACTGCTCGCGCAATTGAGTCAGTTCGCTACGAATTGCGCCGAGCTCGGCGTGCAAATAATCGTGCTCGCATTTTTCGGTCTGCTCATGCTTTTCTTCCTCTGCGGCATGCTCAGCTTCATTGAAGCTTTGCATCGCATTGACAATAATGGCGATGAACAGGTTCAGCATGGTGAAGGTGGCCACTAGAATGAACGGAATGAAAAATGTCCACGCATAGGGGTATTTTTCCATGACCGGGCGCGAGATCCCCATGGACCAGCTTTCGAGCGTCATGACCTGGAAAAGCGTGTAAAGCGAACTGCCGAGCGTGCCAAACCATTCGGGGAAGGATTCGCCGAAGAGTTTGGTGGCAATCACGGCAAAAACGTAGTAAACCAGTAGCAGCAGCATCGCTATCGATCCCAGGCCGGGCAAGGCGCCCAGCAAGGCGGCCACCACGCGCCGCATCGAGGGCACGATGGTCAATAGCCGCAACACCCGCAGAACGCGCAAGGCCCGCAATACGGCAAACGGTCCCGAGGCAGGCACCAGTGCAATCACGACGACGACGAAATCGAAAAGGCTCCAGGCATCGGTAAAAAACCGCCCACGCCAAGCGTAAATGCGCAACAGCAGCTCAATGGTGAATATCGCCAGCATCGTTTGATCGAGTGCGATCAGGAGGGTGCCCCAGTCGGCCATCACGCTCTTGGATGTTTCCAAACCGAGCAAAATGGCGTTCATGATAATCAACGCCAGAATGAAATTAGTGAACCACGTTTGCTCCACCAACTGCTGCACCGATGACCGAAGGCCACCTCCACCCAAGACGTTCTTTGCGGTATTCATTTAGCCAATCCTTGTTTAACGAAAATAGCACCGGAATTGCATAACCTCTGCGGGTCATCTCCGGCCTTGCGGCCTCCCCATAACCTCTGCGGGTCATCTCCGGCCTTGCGGCCTCCCCAAACATCCGGCGCAATGCCCTTCGGGGATTGCGCCCTACGCGTGCTACGCGTGCTCACGGCAAAAGGGACATGAGTGTCATTTTATCACGCGCTAAAACTTACCGTTATCCAGTTTCGTGAGCAGATCAGGCGTCGCCTGTTCGAAAGTGACGATGCGCTTGCCCTTGTGGTCCTTGAGAAATTCCTCCGCATCGGCGCGCGTTTCCAGCGGCACCAGTTCGTGACCCATGGGCCCGAGCACGTCGGAACCGATGACGTAGAAAGCCCTTTTCGCGTCCACCTTGCCCAGGCCGTAGAATTCCGTGACGTAGAGACCGGCCAGGTCTTCCTTGCGGTGGCCGGGCGCGTATTTGGCGTATTCGTGCAGATATTTGAACAGATCCTTGGCGCCGTCGAAATAATGGGCATGGCCGTCGCGATACAGCGCCACTGCCACCCAATTGGGATATTTCGACACCAGCATGCCGCACACCGGGCACAAGTCCTTGACGCCGGGCTTGGGAACACCCGCCCCTTGGGCGGCGGCGAGCGCCGTCCACAGGGCGAGCAGCGCGGCAAAAATAAAATATTTGCCCTGCTTCATGCCGTCAGCCTTTCTGCATCTGCATCATTTTCTTGCGGCGCTCCTCGCGCATCTTGCGGATCATGCTGACGTCCTGCGCCATGTCGCTGTAAGCGGCGAGCAAGGTCTGGTCGAAATCCGCCAACTCCCCGCCGTGGCTGGCCTGCGCCACCTTGGCGGTTTCCGCGCTGCCGAAGGCGACCTTGCTGCGCTTGGTCATCACGCCCTTCAGTTGGCTGCCCACCAGGAAAGTCGCCTTGCCCACCTCGATCAGCGGCTTGCTGTCGGCAGCAGCGGCCACGTCGGCCACGTAGATGCCCTTGGGTTCGCGATCGACGTTGAGCGACAGGCTGATCGCCGCGCAATGCAGCGAGCAGGTGCCGTCGGCGAGATCGTCGCTGTAATGCACCAGCATGCGCGAGTGGTGGAACATTTTGCGATCCATGCCGCAGTAGGGACACTTGGGATATTTGTCGATGTCGTTTTCCAGCGGCTTGGGGTCCGCCGCTTTTTTCGGGGTGAATTGCGCCGGAGTGCCGTCACCGGGGCAGGATTCGGCGGCCTTGGCCGGCAGGGCTGCCAAACCGGCAGCGGCAATGGAAAGTTTCAGCAGGTCGCGACGTTTCATTTCAGTTTCCTTTCATGTCGAACAAGGGATTTCACGCGCGCCGGGCAAAATGCCGGTGCGCCGCACATTCTTCGCAAAGAACGTGCCGCTAGTCAAAACAATGCAAAACAGGGGGATACGCCCTGCACCAGCCGTGTCTTTTCACACAGACCGTGTGCGTTCCCCCATTACCAGTTCGCCAGGTTGCGCATCACGCTGTAATAGGCGATGCCCTGCCACACGGTGGAAACGCCCAGCGCGATGACGAACAGCGCCGCGCCCTTGAGCAGCCAGCCGCGCGTTTTCGCGCCCAGCTTGCCGAACAGGAAACTGGCCGCCAGCATGGAAGGCAAGGTGCCCGCGCCGAAGGCCAGCATCAACAGGCCGCCCTCCAGCGGGCTGGGCGCGGTGGTGGCCTGAACGGCCATCGCCATGGTCATGGAGCACGGCATCAAGCCGTTGAGCGCGCCGCCGATGGAAGCGCCCACTACCGGGCCGCGCTTTGTCGCGGCGGCAAACTGGCCGCGCAACCACTTGACGGGTGCGAAACTCAGGCGGTTGCGCACCGGCGAGACGCCGAGCAGGTCCAGCCCCAGCAGGATCACCACCAGCCCGGCGACAATTTGCAAAATGCCCTGCGCCTTGCCGATGATGCCGGTCTGCACCAGCACCGCGCCGACCGATGCGGCCATCAGGCCGATGACGGCATACACCATGACGCGCGCGGCGTGATAGGCGAGATAGGGCGCTGCGCCCTTGGCGCCCAAGCGCAGGAAAAACCCCGACACCAAGCTGCCGCACATGCCTAGGCAATGCCCGCTGCCGAGAATGCCGGTCATGAAGGCGAGCCAGTAGGAAAATTGCAGCGCGTGGTGGCTGTGGTCCATGGGGCGTGGTTATGGCATCTGTGAAGAAGAGGGGTGTTTCAGCGTCTCCCAGGTTTCCACTGCCAGAAGTTTCGCTGCCACATCGGCTAGCCTGCCGTCGTTTGTCCAGAATGTATCGCATCCCGCACCTATTGCGGCAGCAAGGTGCAATGCGTCCGGCGTTTTAAGCCCATGCTCGATACGCAGGGAAGCCGCCACGTCAAACAGTTTTCTTTCAAGGGCGACAAGTTGGCAAGCATTGAAATAACGGTCATATTCAGCCAGAAAACCCCGCCGGCTCTCTTTGAGAGCCTTGATTCTCGCTTCCATGCGCACCAGTTCGCTCCCGTAAACACGATGCCCCGCGAGACGGGAAGCCAGCATTTCCTGTTCGCTGGTTTCTCCTTCGACAAGGTCGATGACCATGCAGGCATCAAGGTAGATACGTTTCTTCATAACACCTCAACTCCAGCCGTCACGTTCTGCTTGAACCTGTTTGACGATGTCTTCCCGGCTTCGTCCATGGAGATTGCGCGGCAATGTGTTCAGAAAATTATCCAGATCGCCTTTTTCCTGAGGGGGAGTGATTCCGGCTGCTCCCTCGTCGAGAATGGTAAGCAGCGCCCGGTGAGAACCTTCAATAACAATGGGTTCCAGCAGGTGGACAACGCCCCCTTGGTCGATGACGGCTTCAATGGTACGCATCATTAAATTATCCTCTCATTCCGTAACGTGCCAGATGCCATCTCTGCGGATGGCCTTGTACATGGCATCCGGCGCCAGATCGGCTCCGTTTGGCCAGGTTGCGGCTCCGCAATCCAGGCTGACACGCGCAAAAAAAATGGCATCGCGCAACGGCTCGAACACGCCGGCATCTGCTGCATTCACCAAGTCAGCCAGATCGACGATACCGGTCAGCCCATCGTTGAAGGTTACCGCCAGCCGCCATTCCGGCAGCGCACTGACCGCCCGCAAACGCCACGGAGCGGCGGGAATCACTCCAGCGGCTTGATGGGTTTCGGCAATTGCTTCGCTCGACATAATTTCCAGTCCTCCATCAACCCAAATTATTCATCGGGCGGGGTAGGAGGGGCCTTGGCCCCGAGCCTTTGTCTTCAGCCACGGGAAAGCTCGGGGGCAAGCCCCCTCCTACCCGGCAAGACGGTACATTTCGGGCTAATGGATTATCAGGTTTCAATTTAGCCATTACCCCTTTTGCAGCCGCAGCGAGTTGGTGACCACCGACACCGAGCTCATCGCCATGGCTGCCGAGGCGATCATCGGGCTCAGGCGCCCGGCGGCGGCAACGGGAATCGACACCACGTTGTAGCCCAGCGCCCAGAACAGATTCTGGCGGATGATGCTCATGG
This sequence comes from uncultured Sulfuricella sp., assembly GCA_964527565.1. GTDB lineage: Bacteria > Pseudomonadota > Gammaproteobacteria > Burkholderiales > Sulfuricellaceae > JAGXQV01. The sequence goes on from CAZGOY010000025.1 coordinate 25,827, forward strand.
TTCTGCGCGACAGTTCGATGGCGGCGGCCACGCGGGCGATGTCGCCGCCCACCAGGGTAATGTCGGCGGCTTCCAGCGCGATGTCCGCGCCGCCGCCGACGGCGAAGCCGACATGGGCGGCGGCCAGCGCCGGCGCATCGTTGATGCCGTCGCCGATCATGCCGACCTGCTGCCCCTGCGCCTGCAAATCGCGCACCAGTGCCAGCTTGTCGGCGGGCGTGGCGCGCGCCACCACGCGGTCGATGCCGACTTCCCGCGCGATGTAGCGGGCGGCGCTTTCCACGTCGCCGGTCGCCATCACGGTGCTGATGCCCATGCGCTGCAGCAGGGCGATGGCGGCGCGCGCCCCCTCGCGCGGCCGGTCGGCGATGGCGAACAAGGCCGCCGCCTGACCGTCGAGCGCCACGAAAACCGGCGTCTTGCCCTGCGCGGCGAAACCTTCGGCACGATCATTGAGGTCGGCGCAGGCGATGCCGCATTCTTCCAGCAAGGCGGCGTTGCCCAGCAGCAGGCTGTGGTTGCGGAAGCGGGCGCTCACGCCGCGCCCGGCAACCGCTTCGAAAACCGCCGCTTCCCCGGCCTCCACCCCCTGCTCCCGGCAATAGGCGACCAGCGCGCGCGCCAGGAAATGCTCGGAAGGATGTTCGGCGGCCGCCACAGCAGCCAGCAATTCGGCATCGGCCAGCGCGGAGACATTTAGAAAATCGGTGACCACCGGTTTGCCTTCGGTGATGGTGCCGGTCTTGTCGAACACCACGGTGGTGAGCCTGGCCGCCGTTTCCAGCGCCTCGCCGTTGCGCACGTAGATGCCGCGCCGCGCTGCCTGGCCGGTGCCGACCATGATGGCGGTGGGCGTGGCCAGCCCCAGGGCGCACGGACAGGCGATCAGCAGCACGGCGACGGAGTGGGCCAGGGCACGCGACAGCGGGTGTCCGGCCAGCAGCCAGCCGCCGAAGGTCAGCGCCGCCACCCCGCCCACGGCAGGGACGAAGCGCGCCGAAATGCGGTCGGCGAGTTTTTGCACCGGCAGCTTGGCGCCCTGGGCGTTATCGACCAGATGGACGATGCCGGCCAGCACGGTATCCGCGCCCACGGCGGTGACGCGCAGGGTGAAACTGCCCATGCCGTTGAGACAGCCGCCGATGACGCGGTCGCCCGGCGCTTTCGCCACCGGCAGCGATTCGCCGGTAATCAGCGCCTCGTCCGCGCTGGAACGCCCTTCCAGCACTTCACCGTCGCTGGGGATGCGCTCGCCGGGGCGCACGCGCAGGATGTCGCCGGCTACCACGTCGTCGATCGGCACGATTTCCTCGCGTCCGTCGCGCAGGCGGGTGGCGGTTTCCGGCTGCAATTCGATGAGCTTGCGTATCGCCTCGCTGGCGCGTCCCTTGGCCTTTTCCTCCCAGTAGCGCCCGAGCAGGACGAAGGCCAGGATGCTGGCGGCGGCCTCGAAATACACGTGATGATGCCGCCGCACCAGGCCGGGCAGGCTATACACGTAAGCCGCCCCCGCACCCAGCGCGATCAGCGTGTCCATGTTGGCGGCGCGCTGCCGCGCCAGCATCTGGGCTTTCCTGAAGATTTCCGCGCCGGGGCCGGCCATCACCACCGTGGTCAAGGCGAATTCGACGAAACGCAGCAGCCGCGAGCCGTGCATGGCCATGCCCAGCGCCGCCACCGGCACGGCGAGCAGGGCGGCGAGTTGCAAGCGGCGTTTGGCCTGCGCCAGCAGCGCCTTTTCCCGTTCCACCACCATGCGCCGTTGCGCCAGCGTGTCCATGGGGCGCGCCGCGTAGCCCAGGCGCCCGACCAGGGCGTAGATGTCGTCGCGCTCCAGCGCCCCTTCCACACTGGCGGTGGCCGAGGCGAAGTTGACGTGCGCCTTGCTCACGCGCGGGTCGCGCTTCAGGTTCATCTCGATCAGCAAAGCGCAGGAAGCGCAGGTCATGCCTTCCAGCGCCACCGAGCACGCGCGCGACGGCGCGCCGGAAGCGACCGCCACGGCGGGTGGCGCGGCGGCGGGCTTGACTGCGATGTTGCCGATCAGCGCGTCGAGCACGGCGAGCAGTTTCGCCTCCGGCAATCTGGCGCAGTCGTAATGCAGCGTCACCGAACCCAGGGCGGGGGTGCTGCGCACCTCGCGGATTTCCGGGCGTTTGCGCAGCAGGATTTCGAGGATGTAACAACGCTCCGGATTTTTCGCGAGCAGCGGCGAGACGATGCGCAGACGGCGGCTCAAGCGGTGCGCGACAGTGAAGCGCGCGGGTGCGGCGGCGCTGGCGGTCATGGTTTTTTCGCACTTTGCTTGCGGTAGCGTACCAGCAGGAACACCAGGTAAAACACGGTGAGCCAAGCGTTGCGGTACTTGAGCGGGCTCTTCAGCCATTTCTGGGTAATCAGTTCCCAGTGGACTTTTATCAGGTAGAACACCACGATGTCGTTGACGAAATTGATCGCCGCCTTCTCGGAGAAGATGTTCTGCAACGCCGGCTGGTTCTGGATTTGCAGGGAGGCGAAGCGCGACAGCAGGGCGGCCTTCATCTTCCAGTCCAGCGCCTTTTCCTTCAGGCTGGCGGTCTTGCCCTTCAGCCATTGCAGCGGCTGGGTGACGTGCAGGCGCTCGGCCAGCGAGGCTGTGGCCGCAGCGCGCTGCATTTGGGCAGCGGGAGCCGCCAGCGCGCCGTGCAGACAGCGCGCCACATCGTGCAGGGTGCAGGCGTGGCGGTCGTAAAACACCGACAGCTTTCCCTGGCGGCGGTACAAGGTGACGCGATACACCCCGGCCTGCGCGCGCAAGGCTTCTTCCAATGCGGCGGCGTAAGGTTCATCGCACAGCAAGGCGGGCAGGCCGAAACGCACGTGCCCGTCGCCGCGATAGCGCACCACCACCTGACGCGCCAGCGTTTCCGGGTGAAAAACGTCACTCATGAAGTTCTCTCCGCCGGTTTATTCGGACTTGGCGACCTGTTGGGCTTCCTGCTCCTTGGCGCCCTCCACCAGGTCGGCGAGGTTCTCCTTCTGTTGCAGCAGGAAATCCTTGCCCATGCCGCTGGCCTTGGACATCGCCAGCACGATTTCATCCTGGTGCTTGTGCAGGTAATAGCCCGCCACCATACCGGCGGCCAGCAGCACCAGCGGATTGCGCAACAGCGCGCCGCCCAGCAGGCTGCGCCCGGCGACATAACCGCCGGCAGCCACCATGGCGCCCTTGGCGAGCGGGGCAGCGGCACCCATCATCCCGCCTGCCCCCATGGTGCCGCCCGCTTCCATCATGTGCCTCATGCCGCCGGCAGCGGCTTCTTCCATTCCGTTCATGGTGTTTCTCCTTTTGAAAGTGATACATCGTCGGGTGCGGCGGACGGCTCGCCCTCGTGCAGCATCTGGTAGATGCCCAGGCAGCCGTCGCAACAGAATTCCAGGCTTTTCCCCGCGCTTTCCAGACGAAACGGCTGGGCGCCGACATCCAGACCGCACAGGTCGCAGGCTCTGTTCGCGCTCATTATAGTGCTTCGCCCATCATAATATTTCGACGGCGAAACGGTCGAAAGCCGCCTCGTCGGATTCGCCCACCAGTTTGGCCTTGATGATGCCGTCCTTGCCGACGAAGTAAGTGGTTGGTAACCCCACCACGCCATATTGGCGAGCGATAGCGGATTCCTCGTCGAGCAGTGCCGGATAAGTGACGCCGAGTTTTTTGATGAAGGCGACCACGGCCTCCCGGTCCTGCCCGGCGTTTATCGCCAGCACTTCCAGCCCCTGACCGCGACGGCGCTGGTAAACCTGATCGATGCCCTTCATTTCGGCTTCGCAGAAGCGGCACCAGTCGGCCCAGAAGCGGATCACCACCGGCTTGCCGCGAAAATCCTCGGGAAAACGCGCGGCGGAACCGTCCAGCCGCACCGTGGCAAACCCCGGCGCGGGGCTGCCGACGTTGAGTTTGGGCGCACCGTCGCCGCAGGCGGAAAGCGCCAACGCCAGCAAAGGAAACAACCAGGCGCGTTGCAATAAATAGTTCAAGATGTCAGCCCTCGATCAATATCAGATTGGATCGCCAGATCATGAAAGTCGCCACCGCGCCGGTCAGGGCGAAGCCCAGCGCCGCGATGCCCGATAGGCGGCGTGCGATGCGCGGGGCGATGCCGGTCAGGCTGGGAACGCGGGCGAAGGGTTGCAGCGCGCCCGCGCCCAGCCCGGCTGCGGTGGCCGTGAACAGCGGAATATACAGCCAATAGCCCTGGTAATCATAGTCCGGCTTGAGCAGGCAGAAGGGGCAATGGTGGTGCGGATGCTCGTAAACGTACAGCGACAGGAAAGAAAGGATGCCGGCCAGCGTGGCCGCGAAGGCGATGGCGGAAAATAGCGCAACCAGATAGCCGCCGAACGCCGCGCCCCGGCCTTCCCGTGCCGTGGAGCGGTAGCCCGCCGCCGCCACGGCCAGCGCCAGCGCGCCGTAAAACAGCGCCAGCGCGGGTTTGGGTTCCAGTGCGGCGGCATCGCCGCTCAGCGTCTTGGCGTCGCCGGAAAACAGGCTGCCGCAGCAGGAGGTGATGACATCGGCTTCGAGATTGAGAAAATAGTTGAGTTGCAGGCCGAAGGCCAGCGCGACGAACGGCAGGATGCCCAGCAGCAAGGCATACTTCACCCGCACCAGCGGGTAGTCGTGAGCGCGGCTATCGGCGTGGTTGAGCGTGAGCCAGGCGGCGGCGAGAAAAAACACGCCGATTTGCGCCAGCAGCGCGGGAAAGCCATAGGCATTGGCGTTGAGCGTGCCCACCGCACACATCGCGCCGACAAACATCACCGCCATCTTGTCGGCGTTGAAGACGTACAGCAGCAGCGCGGCCAACTGGGTGGCGAACACGAAAGCAAGCAGGGTGGAAATCAGGTAGGTGCGCCGCTCCAGCCGCAACTGGCGCTCGGAACCGGAGGCGATGTCCCAGCGGCGGATCAGCTCCCAGGCAAACGGCGCAATGGCGGCGAGCAGCAGCACGCTGACGCCGGAGGCCAGCAGCAGGGCGATGATGGCAGGCTGGAACAGCATCGGCTCAAGCCTCCTGGACGAGCCGCCCGTCGCGCAACCCCACCACCCTGTCGACCACCGAGGATTCGACCACCAGCGGGTCGTGGCTGGTCAGCAGGATGGTCTTGCCCTGCGCCTTGAGGGTTTCCAGGATGGCCAGGAATTCGCGCGACAGGGCGGTGTCGAGATTGGCGGTCGGTTCGTCGGCGACCACCACCTGCGGGTCGTTGACCAGGGCGCGGGCGATGGCCACGCGCTGCTGTTCGCCGCCGGAGAGCCATTCGACGCGGGTGTCGCGGCGATGCGCGAGCTTGAGCGAATCCAGCAGGTATTCGGCGCGCTGGTGCAGGGTTTTCCACTCCAGCCCGAGCGGGTAGGCCGGCAGCATGACGTTGTCGCGCGCCGACAAGCCCTTGATGAGGTTGAACTGCTGGAACACGAAGCCGAAAGTGCTGCGGCGGATGTCGGTGAGAAAACGCTCGGGCAGGCCGGAAATATCGCGTTCCCCGAGACGCACGCGCCCGCTGGTGGGCCGCGCCAGGCAGCCGATGATGGTGAGCAGGGTGGTCTTGCCCGAACCGCTCGGCCCGCGCAACGCGGTGACGCGCTGGGCCTCGATTTTCAGGTCGATGCCGTCAAGCGCCCAGTATTCGTTCTCGTGCCCCTGGTTGTAGGCCTTGCGGATGTTACTCAGCTCAATCATGGTCAAAACCTTTCAACCGCGCATCACCGCGTCGGGGTCGGTGACCGCCGCGCGCCAGATCGGCACGATGGTCGCCACCGTGTAGGGAAACACCGTGAAGAAAAACAGCGTGGCTACCTGGAAGCCGTCCACCACCGGCGCCAGATCGAAGCGCGGATAGAGCACCGCCCAGCCTTTCAGCACCGGCTCGAAAAGCAGCGAGGAAAGATGGAACACGTGCACGTAGGCGGCCACGTAGCCGAGCAGGAAGGCCGCCAGCGAAACCAGCGCCCCCTCCCAGAATTTCATCTTCAGCACGTCGCCGGTTTCCCAGCCGATGGCCTTGAGGATGCCGATTTCGCGTTTTTCCTCGGCGGAAAGCCCGGAAGCCTTTTCCCACGCGAAGATGGCGAAAGCCATGATGGCGCCGGACAGCAACACCAGCACGATGCCCTCGCGCCAGTTGAAAATGGATTCGTAGGTGCGCAGCACTTCCTCGCGCAGGATCGGGCGCGAATCGGGCAGCATCTGGCCGAGTTTCGCGGCGACGTTGCGCACCTCCTGCGGGTTGGCCACCGACAGCGCGATGTCGGTGTAATGCCCCGGCGGAAACTCGAAAAAGGCGCGGAAATCCGCCTCGCTCATCAGGATGAGGTCGGCGCTGACCAGCTCCGCCTCGTGCGGCAGCACTGCCGCCACGGTGAAGGAAAACAGCCGCCCGGCATAGGAACGGAAGGAAATCAGGTTGCCGGGCATCAGCCCGCGCGCGCGCGCCACCGCCGCCCCCACCACGATGCGCCCGTCGCTGATTTTTTCTGCCAACGCACCCGCCTGTGCGGGAGAAACCATCAGCGTGTAGTTGGCCTTGACCACGGCGTCGTAATAATAGCCCCACAACCGCCCTTCCTTTTTCTGCACGCCGCGCACGCGCCCGATCTTTTCCAGGTAGCCGGGCGGAATCAGGTCGTGGCGTCCGGCCACCATGCGTTGCAGGATCACTTCCGGCGAATTTTTCAGCACCGCCGCCGCCTCGTGGCGCAGGGCGTGGGTATACAGCATGGTGGAGGCGAGCAGAAAAACGATCAGCGTGTAGACCAGCAGCAGACCGAGCGTTTTGAACTTGCGCCGCCCCAGCGAAGCCAGGGTGAAATCAATCAGTGCGCTCTGTTTTTCGATCCAGGTTTTCATAGGCGGCAGTCAGGGTGCGGGGCGGCGACAGAAGAGAGCCGCTGGGAAAATGTTCCAGTCCGATGGGGTGGTCCTGGAAGGCGCTGTGCAGGTCGGCCTGCGAAGGATGGCGCGTGTAGCGCGCCTCGGTAAAGAGGCTCAGGTCAGTGAGGCCGAGTTGCGCGACCAGTTGCGCGCTGACGGAGGTAGTTGGGAAACGCCCGGACTGGCGCGCGACATCCGCGAAAGTGAGCGCAAACGCCAGCAGGGCGAAAGCGAAAAAAACCAGCGCCAGGCGGGAACGTTTCATACGGGATCAAGGAAGATGGCGGCGCACGGCCTGTATGACCTTGGCCGCGCTGGCGCCGTATTCGACCTCTTCCGCCAGACGCCCATCGGGGGCGATGACGTAGGTCTGCGCGGAATGATCGACCGCATAGCCGCCATCGGCGCGCGCGGGTTGCCGCACATAGCTTGCGCCGTAGGCCCCCGCCACTGCGGCGACCTGCTCCGGCGTGCCGGTCGCGCCGATCATTTCAGGATGGAAATAGGCGGCGTATTCCTTGAGCTTGGCGGGCGTGTCGCGCGCGGGGTCAACCGAGACGAACAGCAGGCGCGCATTGGCGCGCTCTTGCTCGTTTAGTTGGGTCAGCGCCTGCGCGCCTGCCGATATGGAAGCCGGGCACACGTCCGGGCAGTTGGTGTAGCCGAAATACAGCAGCACCACTTTCCCGCGCAGGTCATTGAGCGAAAGCGCGCCGTCCGCCGTCTGCAAGGTGAAATCGCCGCCCGTGGGACGCTGCGCCAGCGGCGGCAGCACGGTGGTGTGGCCGCCTTCCTTGTTGCCCAGCGCCCACCATGCGCCGCCCGCCAGCGCCATGACGGCGACGGCAAGCAACTGGATCCAGCGGCGTTTATTCATGCGGCAGCGGGTTCCATCCGCTTACACCCGGTTGGAAGCGCGCATCAGCGCGCCGCGCAGGGCAATGGTCAGGCTGGAGCCGAGGCCGACGCGTTGCGCCAGCGCGGGCAGGATAATCAGCGACGCCAGGGCGAAGCCGGCGCCCAGCAGCAGCGATACCATTTCGCGGTCATGATTGGCCTGGGTGACGGTTTGGGGTTCCTTCATGATTGCTCTCCTCGTCATTTTTCTATGCGCCGTTCAACCGCATGCGGGTCGAATGGCGAAGCTACGCAGCCGCCCGGTGGGCGGCGGGAAAAATCAGGAGAGAACGGGCGGCCCGCGCTTGTGGGCGGCAGACCAGGACAACAGGGGATCATGAATAATGGACGAAACGGGAACGGCAGCACCCGCCACACCCGGCAGCGCCGGCTGGGCGGAAGCGGCGCGGGGCAGCGGCGAAGCGGAATCGGCGGACAGGCAGAACGGGCAGTGCTGGATACCCTGCATGGCGGAAGGCGCGCTTTCTTCCCCCGCTCTGGAAACCACCACCTTCTTCAGGCCGAAGCTGGTGCACATCTCCACCACCGCCCCCCCCCGGCCCGCCGCCATCGCGTAGGACAAGGTCGGCGCCAGCGCGTTGAGCAACACCGCCAACAGCGCAATCCAGGCGCTGCGGCTCAACAGTCTATGGCTCAAGGTGGCGGAAGAATTCATGGGCGCAATAATAGCAAACTACGGGCATGTTGGCGATGCAACGTCACCCCCGGCACGGGAGTGACAAGCCGCTATTCCAGCCAAGCAGTCCCCCTACCCCCCCTCATTTGTTACAATCCCGGACGGAATATCTGAGATTATCGAGGAATTGACATGACCACACCCTTTATTGCCGTTCTGATGGGTTCGGATTCTGACCTGCCCGTGATGCAAACCACGCTCGACACCCTGAACGCGCTGGGCGTCGCCTGGGAGGTACGCATCACTTCGGCCCACCGCACCCCGGCCAACACCATGGAATACGTGAAATCCGCCGAAGCGCGCGGCTGCTGCGTATTCATCGCCGCCGCCGGCCTGGCCGCCCATCTGGCGGGCGCGGTGGCCGCGCACACCACCTGCCCGGTGATCGGCGTGCCGATGGACGGCGGCCCGCTCAACGGTTTCGACGCGCTGCTTTCCACGGTGCAGATGCCCGGCGGCATCCCGGTGGCCTGCGTGGCCATCGGCAAGGCCGGGGCGAAGAACGCCGCCTACCTTGCCGCCCAGATGCTGGCGCTCGCCGACCCGGCGCTCGCGCAGAAGCTCAAGGACGAGCGCGCCGCCAACACCGCCCAGATCATCGCCAAGGATCAGGCCTTGCAGGAAAAACTGAAGGGCTGATTTTTCAGGCGCCGGGGGAAATCGACCATGAGATGTCCAGGCTCCCCTGCTTCTCCAGAAATCGGCGCCGCCTTTCTCCAGCGCTTGCGCGCCCATTTCCGGCGCGGCGGGCTGATCGCCTATCCCACCGAATCGTGCTTCGGCCTGGGCTGCGACCCGCGCAATCCGCGCGCAGTGCGTGTTCTGTTGCGCCTCAAGGCCCGGCCGCAAAGCAAGGGCCTGATCCTGATTGCCGCCGCCGCGCGTCAGTTACGCGGCTACATCGCGCCGCTGGCCGACACGCATTGGCGGAAAATCGGCAATACCTGGCCGGGGCCGAATACCTGGCTGATTCGCGCCGGAAAAAAATGCGGGGGCTGGCTGCGCGGCAAGCATGTCACCCTGGCGGTGCGCGTCACCGCCCACGCGGGCGCGGCGGCGCTGTGCCGCGCCTTGCGCTCGCCGCTGGTTTCCACTAGTGCCAACCTGGCCGGGCATCACCCGCTGAAGAGCGCCGCCGCCTGCCGCAAGGCTTTCGGTGCGCGCGTGCTGGTGGTGCCGGGCCGCATCGGGAAACACCGCAAGCCCTCGACCATCCGCGACCTGGCCAGCGGCAGGGTGCTGCGGGGATAAGCCCGGCTCGCCGACGCGCGACACTGCCGGAAAAATTCTGGAGGAACCATGCAGATATTCCGTACCAAGCACATCAGCCCGGAACAGACCGACGGCGGCCTGAAGCGCTGCCTCGGCGCTTTCGACTTGGCATTGCTGGGGATCGGCGCCATCATCGGCACCGGCATTTTCGTGCTCACCGGCATCGCCGCCGCCAACCAGGCGGGACCGGCCATCGTCCTGTCCTTTGTGATCGCCGGTTTCGCCTGCGCCTTCGCCGCCCTGGCCTATGCGGAACTGGCGGCTGCGGTGGGCGGCTGCGGCAGCGCCTACGGCTACAGCTACGCCGCCTTCGGAGAAATCGTGGCATGGGTGATCGGCTGGATATTGCTGCTGGAATACGGCGTGGCGGTGGCGGCCGTGGCCACCGGCTGGGCCGGCTATTTCAACAACGCGCTGACGGCGATGGGCATGGGCTTGCCGGATGCGCTTACGCGTGCGCCGGGGCAGGGCGGCATCGTCAATCTGCCCGCTTCCGCCGTGATTCTAGGGTTGATGGGGCTGCTGGTCATCGGCGTGCGCCAGAGCGCGCAACTCAACACCGCGCTGGTGGGCGTCAAGGTGCTGACCATCGCGGTTTTCATCGGCATCGCCGCATTCAACGTCAACCCGCAAAACTGGCAGCCCTTCATGCCCTACGGCTGGTTCGACACCCTGCCGGACGGCAAGACCGTCGGCGTGCTGGCCGGCGCCTCGCTGGTATTCTTTGCCTACCTGGGGTTCGACGCCGTTTCCACGGCGGCGGAGGAAGCGAAGAATCCCCAGCGCGACGTGCCCATCGGCATCATCGCCTCGCTGGCTTTCTGCACGGTGGTGTACATCCTGGTTTCCGGCCTGCTCACCGGCGTGGTGCCGTACAGCAAGCTCGACGTCCCTTCCCCCGTCGCCCATGCCCTGCAACTGCTGGGCTACAACTGGGCTTCCGCGCTGGTTTCCACCGGGGTCATCGCCGGGCTCACCACGGTGATGCTGGTCATGTATTACGGCCTGACGCGCATCATTTTCGCCATGTCGCGCGACGGCCTGCTGTCGCCGTTCTTTTCCGAGGTCGATGCCAAAACCCAGACCCCGGTGCGCGTCGTGGTGCTGTGCGGCATCGTCATGGCGCTCGGCGCGGGCCTGTTCCCGCTCGGCGCGCTGGCGGAACTGGTGAATATCGGCACGCTTGCCGCCTTCACGCTGGTGTGCCTGGGCGTGGTGGTGCTGCGCGTCCGCCAGCCGCACCTGCACCGTCCTTTCAGGAACCCGCTCAACCCGCTGTTCCCCCTGCTCGGCGCCTGTTCCTGCATGGCCCTGATGGCCTTCCTGCCGGCCATCACCTGGCTGCGCTTCCTGGTGTGGCTGCTGCTTGGCCTGATCGTTTACTTCACCTACTCGATGCGCCACAGCAAGCTGGCGCGCGAAGAATCATAAGCGGCGCGGTTCACGGCAAGCGCTTGATTTCCTCGATCACCACGTTTTCCAGCGGCACGTCCGAAGCAAAAGGCTCGCGCTGGCCGGTCGGCACCTTGGAAATCTTCATCACTACCTCCTGCCCCTTCACCACCTTGCCGAATACGGTGTAGCCCCAGCCGGTGAGGGTGGGTGCGGTATGGTCGAGGAAGGAATTATTTTTCACGTTGATGAAAAACTGCGCCGTGGCCGAATGCGGATTGCGCTTGCGCGCCATGGCAAGCGTGTAGGTCTCGTTCTTCAGCCCGTTGTTAGCTTCGTTATAGAGGGGGCGGTAGGCCACCTTCTCGCGTAGATAGGTATCGAATCCGCCGCCCTGGATCATGAAATTGTCGATGACGCGGTGAAATACCGTACCGCTGTAAAACCCCTTATCGACATATTCGAGGAAGTTTTTCACGGTTTTCGGCGCCTTGTCCGGGAAAAGTTCCAGCGTGATGCTGCCGTGGCTGGTTTTCATCTCGATTTGCGGATTGGCGGCATGGGCGCCCGCGGACAGACACAGCGCGAGCAGGAAGGTGAACAGTCGCAATTTCATGGAAGGTCTCCTGATTGGCAATCGGCTTGGCCGGAAAAAACGTCATTATGCCATTCTCCTCACCCGGCGCGTCCAGCCATCCCGCATAAGCTGCCGCAACGAGCAGCGCCAGGCGAAAAGCAAAACCAATGCACCTCGTTCAGCTTGTCGGCCCCGGCTTTGGGGATTCAATCCGCCAATTGAACCATCAGATTTTTTTGCTGCCTCATCACTTGTAATATATAAGTCATCTATATAACATAGCCAAATCTCGAATTGTCGTCTGTATGCGCGGGCAACGCGTTTGCCCGGAATTTATCTTGTTGAACCGGTAAGGTTTTTATAGGGGTCACTGATGTCACACAAACATATGGTTACAATCGACGGCAACGAAGCCGCCGCCTACATCGCTCACCTGACCAACGAGGTGATCGCCATTTATCCGATCACGCCGTCTTCTCCCATGGGGGAATATTCGGATCACTGGACGGCACACGGCATCAGGAACCTGTGGGGAACCGTGCCGGAAGTCATCGAGATGCAGAGCGAATCCGGCGCCGCCGGCACGGTGCACGGCGCCCTGCAAACCGGCGCGCTGACGACGACGTTCACCGCCTCACAAGGCTTGCTGCTGATGATTCCCAACATGTACAAGATCGCCGGCGAACTGACGCCGTTCGTCATGCATGTCGCGGCACGCTCGCTGGCGGCGCAGGGACTGTCGATTTTCGGCGACCACGGCGACGTGATGGCCGCACGTTCCACTGGCTTCGCCATGCTGTCTTCCAATTCGGTTCAGGAAGCCATGGACATGGCACTGATCGCCCAGGCCGCCACGCTGGAAGCGCGCATCCCGATCATGCATTTCTTCGACGGCTTCCGCACCTCTCATGAGGTCGCCAAGGTCGAGCAGGTCAGCCACGAAGTGGTGCGCCAGATGATTCGCGACGACTTGGTGCAGGCGCACCGCGCGCGCGCGCTGAACCCGGAAAAACCGGTGATTCGCGGCACCTCGCAGAACCCCGATGTGTATTTTCAGGGGCGCGAAACCGTCAACGGCTATTACAATGCCATGCCGGGCATCGTCCAGAATGCGATGGACAAATTTGCCAGCCTGACCGGACGCCAGTACCAGCTCTATGAATATGTCGGCGCGGAGGATGCCGAGCGCGTCATCATCATCATGGGTTCCGGCGCGGAAGCCGTGGAAGAAACCGTGCAGCACATGACGGCGCGCGGCGAAAGGGTCGGCGTGCTCAAGGTGCGCCTGTTCCGCCCGTTCGCCGCTGAAGATTTCCTGGCCGCGCTGCCCAGAACGGTGAAAACCATTGCCGTACTAGACCGTTCCAAGGAACCGGGTGCCGACGGCGAGCCGCTGTACAAGGATGTGGTCACCGCCATTGCCACCTATTACTCTTCCGGAGGCTGCGAATTTCCCGCCATGCCGCGTGTGGTGGGCGGACGTTATGGCCTGTCCTCGCGGGAGTTCCGCCCCGGCATGATCAACGGCATCTTCGCCGAACTGGAACGCAACACCCCGAAAAACAACTTCACCGTGGGCATTATCGACGACGTTACCCATCTCTCGCTGGCCTGGGACGACGGTTACCGCATCGACGCCGGCCAGGGCGTGATGTGCTCGATGTTCTACGGCCTGGGCTCGGACGGCACGGTGGGCGCCAACAAGAACACCATCAAGATCATTGGCGAGGAAACCGAGCTCTACGCGCAGGGCTATTTCGTTTACGACTCGAAAAAGGCCGGTGCGGCGACCATCTCCCACTTGCGTTTTTCGTCCAAGGCGATCCACTCGCCCTATCTGATCGGCAACAACGAGGCGGGATTCATCGGTTGTCACCAGCCAGTGTTTCTGGAGCGTTACGAGATGCTGGAGCACGCTGCCGAGGGCGCGGTGTTCCTGCTCAATTCCGCCGCCGCGCCGGACAAGGTATGGGATACCCTGACGCGCAAGATGCAGCAGCAGATGATCGCCAAGAAAATCCGCTTTTACACTATTGATGCCGTCGCTATCGCCCGGAAAACGGGCATGGGCGCACGCATCAACACCGTCATGCAGACCGCTTTCTTTGCCATTTCAGGGGTGCTGCCTCGCGAAGCGGCGATTGAATCCATCAAGAGCGCGGCCCTGAAAACCTACGGCAGGAAGGGCAAGGAAATCGTCGAGCGCAACTACCTGGCCATCGACGAAACCGTTGCCAACCTGCACCAGGTTGAAATTCCCGCCGAGGCCAGCAGCAACTTTGAAATGCCTGACCCGGTGGGGGCGCATGCGCCGGAATTCGTCAAACGCGTCACCGCTGAAATCATGGCCGGACGCGGCCACCTGCTGCCAGTATCGGCAATTCCCGCCGACGGTACCTGGCCAGTCGGTACCGCTATCTGGGACAAGCGCAACCTGGCGCTGGAAATCCCGGTGTGGGATGCCGAACTGTGCATCTATTGCGGCAAATGCGCGTTTGTCTGCCCGCATACCGCCATCCGCTCCAAAGTGTTTCCGGTCGATCTGACCAAGGATGCGCCGCCCACCTTCAAGCACATCCAGGTGACCGGCAAGGAATTCGAAAAGGGCCAGCACATCAGTTATCAGGTGGCGCCGGAAGACTGCACCGGATGCGGCCTGTGCGTGGACATCTGTCCTGCAGTATCGAAGACCGACCCCAATTACAAGGCGGTCAACATGCGCGACCAGATCCCCTTGCGCCAGCAGGAGAAAGAAAACTACGATTATTTCCTTACCCTGCCTGAATTCGACCGCACCAAGCTGCGCACTTCCACCATCAAGGGCGCGATGGTCATGCAGCCGCTGTTCGAATTCCCCACCGCCTGCGTGGGTTGCGGCGAAACGCCCTATATCAAGCTGGCCACGCAACTGTTTGGCGACCGCATGGTGATAGCCAACGCCACCGGCTGCTCGTCGATCTACGGCGGCAACCTGCCGACCACGCCCTACAGTACCAACTCCGACGGCCACGGCCCCGCCTGGGCGAACTCTTTGTTCGAGGACAATGCCGAATTCGGCCTGGGCTTCCGCCTGACGCTCGACAAGCACAACCAGTTTGCCAAGGAGTTGCTGCACAAGCTGGAGCCACAACTCGGTGCTGAACTGGTGGCCGGGATGGCCAATGCCGACCAGACGAACGAAGAAGGCATTCAGCAACAGCGCGTCCGCATGGTTGAACTGCGCAAGAAACTGGCGGGTATTGATAGTGCCGAAGCGCGCAATCTGGAAAGCGTGGCCGATGCGCTGATCAAGCGTAGCGTGTGGATCATCGGCGGCGACGGCTGGGCCTACGACATCGGCTTCGGCGGCGTCGATCACGTGCTGGCTTCCGGGCGCAACGTCAATATCCTGGTGCTGGATACCGAAGTCTATTCCAACACCGGCGGCCAGGCCTGCAAGGCCACGCCGAAGGGCGCCACCGCCAAGTTCGCCGCCGGCGGCAAACCCACCGGCAAGAAGGACCTGGCGCAAATCGCCATGAGCTACGGTCATTGCTACGTGGCGCACGTCGCCTACGGCGCCAAGGACATCCACACCCTCAAGACCTTCATCGAGGCGGAATCCTACGACGGCCCGTCGCTGATCATCGCCTACAGCCCCTGCGTGGAACACGGCTTCGACATGTCGAAGCAGCACCAGCAGCAGGAGCTGGCGGTGAATACCGGTCACTGGCCGCTGTTCCGCTACGACCCGCGCCGCGCCGAAGAAGGCAAGGTACCGATGGTAATGGACTCGGCCAAGCCCTCGGTGTCCTACATCGATTTCGTCAAGAACGAGCCGCGCTTCCGCGGCCTGGTGCAGCAATTGAACGAAAAAGATGGGCTGCTGGCGCACTACGAAGACGAAATCAACAAGCGCTTCGCCTTCTATGAGCACATGGCCGCCGGCGATAACGCCAAGAAGAAGAAAGTGGATGCCTGAAACGCATTACCACGGGTGAAATAAACAGGGGGCGCAAGCCCCCCTTTTTATGGCGGATTATTCATGAAAGCCACCCCACCCATCTCCCTTGGAACGCTCTTTGGTGGCCGACATTCTGCGCGACCACGGCCAGCATCGTGCGTTTCCGGGTGCGCGATTCGGCGGGCGGCAACCGCAAGCGGGTGGTGCGCGTGGAGGCCGGCGAATTCATCGGGCGTTTCTTGCTGCATGTGCTGCCCAAAGGCTTCAAGCGCATCCGCCACTACGGCCTGCTGGGGCCTGCGCACAAGGCCGCCAACAAGTTCGGCGGCTCTCGCAGGCTTGGGCGGGGCGGCGGATAAACGCTATTCGTTAGGAGAATCAATCGAGTCTGACCCCATTGGGGTTATACACTATTACACACAATCTACATTAAATCCTAGCAGCAAGTGTTTACCCTGTAAAGAATTTTTTTGACATCGGCCCGAAGGCATCGCCGAGGGAATTCACCACCGAGTTACAGGCATCGATCAACGTCTCCTGTGCCAGATGAGCATACCGCTGAGTGGTCTTCACCTGGGTATGTCCAAGAATCTTCTGTACCTCGTACAACGACCGCCCGGCGTTGACAAGGAAGGAAGCGAAGCTGTGCCGCAGGTCGTGAATGCGCACATCGGCCAGGCCCGCCTTGCGGCGAGCCGTATCCCATGAGCAGAAAAACGATACATACGGGCACCGTGTTTTCGGATTCGGGAACACCCAGGGGCAATCGTCGTCATGCGGCACCGATGCCAGCAACTGCAACACGCCGTCCGACAAGGGAACATAGCGCGGCTTGCCGGCTTTGGTCACCGGGATTCGCCACTGCCTGAGCAACAAATCGAAGTCCTGCCACTGAGCATCCAGCACTTCGCGCTTGCGCGCCCCGGTCAGAATCAGCATCGGAATGATGAACCGCAGCATCGTGTTCCCGCTCTCGCACACCGCTTCATAGAGCCGCTGCGCCTCTGTCTGCGACAGATAGCGCTCCATCTTGTTGGGGTTCTCGAACAGGGCCACATCCCTCGTCGGATTCACCGTTACCCCCGGAATCTCCCAACGCATCGCCAGGTTGTAGATATAGCGCAGCAGGATCAGCAAGCGATTGGCCGAACCCAGCGCCGCACCCGCCGCACGCCGACCGTGATGAATGCTGATGATGTCGGTTTTGCTGATCTCGTCCAGATGCCGTTTGCCAAGCGTGGGCAATAGATGGTTGCGCAGCAAGGACTCATCCGTTCGCCACGAACGCTTATACCCCTTCACAAAGGGCAGGTAGCGCTGTTCAATGAAATCGGCGAAGGAGGGGACCGCGCGGCGGACAGATTTTTCGGCGGCGGGGTCGATGCCAAGGGCAATTTGGCCGCGGAGTTCGTGAGCGCGTTTGCGAGCTTGCTCCAAGGACATATCGTTAACCTGGGCGATCCGAAACTGATGTTGCTTGCCGCGAAAATTAGTGTAGCGGAGATACCAGGTTTTTCCACCGGATTTCCGAATCTCAAGCAATAGCCCTTTACAATTAGCATCAAAATAATCAACCTTGCCCAGGTTGGCTGGACAATTTAATTTGCGGACCGTAGTGGCAGATAGCGCGATGACAGGCATGATTTATCTCCATCCAATAACATAAACTTTATTATACATATCAATTAAGCCATAGGATAGTCATGGAAGCCCAGTCTTTTAGAATAATTACGTCCCTCAAGACAGCGCGCACCGCTTTGAACTGGACACAGCAAGTGCTTGCTGAGAAGTGTGGCGTATCACAGGTCACTATTGCTCGGATGGAAACGGGGGCCATGTCGCCTCGGCTGTCAACCGTTTCCAAAATCAAGACGGCGCTCCATGAGGCTGGCGTCAGAATCATTGACGAGTCCCCCGAAGGCGGATTCAGCCTGATCGTCGATGGCAAGGTTTTTCGCCTCGAATCGACGCTCATCGATGAATGACGCAGCGGAAATGCATAGGTTTATTTTTGCCGTGGCTTATGGTTTGTTAGCTCTAATAATCAATACGTTGGATATGATTAGCCCATGTTTCGATCCGAAATATCGCTTGGTCACGATGTAATCAAATTAGGAAGAGAATAGGAGTCTGTCTTTGGGGCGGCCATCTTGCAATGAAAAACAAGTATATTCAGATGGTTGCATGGATTATTGACCTTCACGCTCACTACTGGTACGGATACCATCGTCGGCACCTCCGGCAATGACACCATTGTTGCGTCCGCTGGTACAACTAATTCTCTCAATACTGCTGACCAAATTGATGGCGGCGCAGGTACCGATACACTGAAAATCTACAGCGACGGCGCTGTCACATTGCCAGCAGGCTTGTCCAATGTTGAGAACATCTATATCAACGACAATATTCACCAGTCTTACGACATTTCGACAACCGCCCTGTCGGCTGTGACCTCTCTGGAATTGGCTGGTGGTGTTACTGTTGATGGCGCCAACATGACGCTGACGACCAAGGCCGGCGCAACGCTGACCCTGACTGATGTGGCTGATGCTGACACCGGTACCGATGGTACGGACGGTGATATTCTCCTTGCGTCCGCAGCAAGCGTAACCTCTCTCGCTCTGAATCTGGCGCGCGTTGGCGCTCAGACTTCCTTGTCCGCATTGAACGATGTTGATTTTGATGTTCAGGGTACCGGTGTTGCCACTCTTGGCATCGCGGCCACTGGTGTAAACAACATCAGCCTTGCAAACACTGGCGCCGCTCTGGCAACTGTTAATGTTTCGGGCACAGGCTCCCTGACCGTTCAAGGTACAACTGGTACGGCTATCACCACCCTCAATGCTGCCTCCAACTCTGGCGGCGTAACGGTCGACCTGTCCGCATCCACCGGCACTAACCAAACCATTACGGGCGGTTCGGGCAATGACACGATCACCGTCGATCTGGCTCGCAACATTACGCTAAACGCTGGTGCGGGTGACGACGTGGTTGTGTTCGATACCGGTACCGTACTGGGTGATCTTTCCAGCACTACTGGTTCAGCTGACAGCATCAATGGTGGCGATGGTACCGACACGCTATCGATGACCGCTGCGACTGCCGATTCGTTGGATGGTGACACTGCTGCTGACTTGGCTGTTATTACCGGTTTCGAGCGTATTCGTATCACTACCGATTTGAACAACGTGACCGTTGATGCCTCGAAGTTCTCGGGTGGCATTAACTACGTTCAACTGGGTGCTGATACCACTACGGCTAACGGCACAATCACCGGTGTGACTTCTGGCGCAACCATCGAAAACCGCGCGAATGTTCATGCAGGGTCGACAATCACCATCGCTGCCACTGGCGACGCTATTTTGCTGGCGGGAGACATTGTGTCCGCGACTATCCGCGGCACGACCGTCTCCTACACCATGGTCGGTGGCGATGTGGGGGGTAACGCAGCAGCAGACGTTGCCGCTGCTGCAGTTGGACTTGCCGCAGCAATTAACACCCAATTTGGCGCTGGTACCGCATCTAGCGCTCTGGGTGTAGTAACGCTCACGACGACTGTTGCAACGGCAGTTGCTGAAACCTCTGTAGATGCTGGCGTTACAATCGTTGCAGCCACTGGCGATGCCATCGAAACCGACATCACCATGACCGGTGCAACTGGTGCGGGTACGCCTGATGACCTTCTGAACATCAAGCTGAACGGCAATATCACCAATAACGATAACGTCGAATCTGCTTATGGCATCGCCGGTATCAACAAGCTGGTGATTACGACGGCTGACAGTGACAATACCGATGGGGCAACTGATCGTAATGACGGTTACATTGTTAACCTGACTAACGATAACAGCATGACGCAAATGACCGTCAGCGGGACTAGCGCATTTGCCTTTACTTCGACAGCATCTACGGCAGCATTGGGAACCATCACCGCAACTGACTTGTCGGGTGATCTGGCGCTGAATCTGACCACTAACGGTCTGACCCAAGGTGTGGTTATTGCTGGTGGTTCTGGTACTAACACCATCGTTGCTACCGGCTTTGCCGATACCATCACTGGCGGTGCCCGTGCTGATACGATTACAGCGGGTAACGGTGCTGACACGATCACTGGTGGCGCTGGTGCTGATATCTTCATCTTCGGTGCAGGTTCGTCCGGTGGTATGCCGAGCGCTACCGTGTTTGATACTATTACCGACTTTGCAAAGGCTAGCGACATCATCCGTGGCGCTCAGACCTTTACCGTTGAGCAAAACGCGACAGCGAGTTCTGGTGTTGCTGCAATTAATGCTGAAGGTATTGCTACCTTCAACAGCGCTGACAACACCCTCGCTTTGATGATTACTGCTGTCAATGCAGGTATCAATGCAGGAACAGAATCGGCTGGCGACTTCGCAATCTTCGAGTTCAGCGGTAGCAGCTATGTGTTTATTCATGACGGCACAACAGCTCTCGGCGCTGGCGATGTCCTGATCAAGTTGACCGGTGTAACGGGTCTGTCTGACAGCACCATCAGCACCACCGATCTGACCATCGCCTAATCTCTCTAACCGGAGACAAGCACCCGCCCTCGGGTAGGTGCTTGAGGTAAAGCCTCTCAAACCCTGTCCTTCTCACGAGGGGCAGGGTTTTTTACTTGGTGGTTAGGTAACATCGCCGTCCCGCCAGCACCGACTTTTACCAAGGAACACACCATGCCCACCATCAAGATCAATGACATCGAATACAACACCGACAGCCTTAACGATACGGCCAAGCAGAACCTGCAGATGCTGCAAATCACGGAGCAGGAAATCCAGCGGCTGCAACTGCAACTCGCCATCGCCCAGACAGCGCGTAATGCTTACGCCAATGCATTGAAGTCGGCCTTGCCCACCCCGCTTGAACAAGTGCAGGCACAGGGTGAGACGCTGAAGTTCAATTGAGGTTGCGGTGTTGATCAACCCGCAGGCGGATCTTGCCGACCTTGCCGCCATCGAAGCCGAATCCCTCGGCTGATTAATAAAGGGGACAGATTTATTTATCTCCCCCAAACAAAAGGACACCCACTTTGTTTAACGTAAGGTCCATTGTGTGCAATAATTTCGCGTTGGCAGCTTGACCCGAGGAGAATCACGCCATGCCCACCATCAGCATGTTTTACGGCATCATCATCAGGATGCTGTTCATGGATACATGAGGCAAAAGGGGACAGATTTATTTATCCCTCCCATCCCTGGGGAAAATAAATCT
>CAZGOY010000026.1:0-45777 GCA_964527565.1 uncultured Sulfuricella sp.
CGGCGCGCACTGGCGATCCAGCCCGATTTCGCGCAAGCCTGGTGCAACCTGGGCACGGCCCAGCAGGACTTGAGCCAGCTGGACGAAGCGATAGCGAGCTATCATCGCGCGCTGGAGTTGGACCCGCTGTTTACCGACGCATACGACAACCTGTTATTTGCGTTGAACTACCACCCGGAGAAGAGCGCGGAAGAGATATTTTCTGCGTACCGGGAGTACGACGAACGCTTCGGACTAGGGCAGCGCAAGAACTGGCGCCCGCCGACCAACCCGCGAATAGCGGGGAAACGGCTCAAGATCGGCTATGTTTCACCCGACTTCCGGCACCATTCCTGCCGACATTTTCTCGAACCCCTGCTGGCGCATCACGACAAAAGCGTTGTTGAAGTGACCGCTTACGCCGAATTGCTGTGCGAAGACCCCGTCACGCGGCGCTACCAAAGCTACGTCGAGCACTGGGTCGTCACCAGCGGCCTGAGCGACGACGCCCTTGCCGAACGGATTCGTGCAGACGGCATTGACATCCTGATCGATCTGGCCGGGCATACCGACAAGAACCGGCTGGGCGTATTTGCCCGCAAACCCGCGCCGGTATCGATAAGCTGGCTGGGTTATGGTTACACCACCGGCCTCACCGCCATAGACTACCTCCTGACCGACAGCATCAGCGCTCCGGCGGGCAGCGAAGGACTATTCAGCGAAATCCCGTGGCGAGTGGCCCCCCTTTGCTACGTCTACCGGCCGGAGCACGGCATGGGCGCGGTAAGCCCGCTACCCGCCGCGCAACGCGGTCATGTCACGTTTGGCACCCTGACGCGCGCTGTTCGCATCAACCCGCGCACCATCCGGGTATGGTCGGAACTTTTGAAACAGGTAGAAGGATCCCGTCTGATCATCGACAGCAGCAACTACCAGGAAAGCAGCGCGCAAAGCGCCTTGCAAGCCCGTTTTGCCGCACACGGCATTAGCCCCGAGCGACTGGAGATCGGCTACCACACCCCGCCCTGGGAGACCCTGAGAAGCATCGACATTGGTCTGGACTGTTTCCCGCACAACAGCGGCACCACCCTGTTTGAAACGCTGTACATGGGCATCCCCTACGTCACCCTTGCCGGACGCCCGAGCGTCGGCAGGCTGGGTGGCAGCATCCTGCATGGCGTGGGCCACCCGGAATGGATAGCGCAAACGGAAGAGGAATACATCGAAAAAGCCGTGGGACTGGCGATGGACCTGGAAAAGCTGGCGGGATTGCGGGCGGGTTTGCGGCAGGAAATGAGACAAAGCGCCCTGATGGACGAAACGGGATTTGCGCGCAAAGTGGAAACGGCTTACCGGCAGATGTGGGAAAAATACTGTGCGGAAAGCGTAGGGGACAATCCGCGCAGCGCATTGCACCGGAGCGGGGGCCGCCCCGAGGCCTTGACGGAGGCCGGAATACCGGAAAAACAGGAAGTGCCCGTCCCCATAACCTCTGCGGGTCATCTCCGGCCTTGCGGCCTCCCCATCACCCGGACGGCGGACCGCCTGCCGCAAAGCGAACGCAAGCAATTGATTGACTTATACAGTGCCGGGCGCCACGCGGAAATGGAAAACCATAGCCGCCAACTGCTCGAAACGTATCCTGATTCGGGTTTCGTCTGGAAAGGGCTGAGCGCAGCACTGCAAGTGCAAGGCAAGGACGCCATGGCCGCGTTGCAACGTGCGGCAGAATGCTTGCCTGACGATGCCGATGTGCACAATAACCTGGGCAATGCCCTGCGGGAGATAGGGCAGGCGGATAATGCGTTGGCCAGTTACCACCGCGCGCTGGAGATCAATCCCCAGTCGGCGGAGGCACACAACAATTTAGGGAATGTGCTGAATGATTCGGGGCGCTTTGATGAGGCGGTCATCAGCTACCGTCGTGCGCTGGAAAACAAACCCGATTTTGTCGAGGCGCACAGTAATCTTGGCAATGTGTTGAAAGAAATTGGAAAAGTTGACGACGCCGTGGCAAGCTGCCGCCGCGCGCTGCAACTCAATCCTAAATTTGACAAGGCTTACAATAATCTGGGCAACGCGCTGAAGGATTTGGGGCGGATTGACGAAGCCATATCAAATTATCGGCAGGCGCTTGAATTTAATCCGGCGCTTGCAGAAGTACACAGCAATCTGTTGTTTGCCCTGAATTACCATCCTGAAAAATATGAGCACGAGATTCGTGCAGCCTGCCTGGAATACGAAAGGTGTTTTGGCCGTCGCGATCTCCAGCCGTATGCCAACGGTCGAGAGCCGGGCCGCCGCCTACGGGTGGCTTATGTTTCGCCGGACTTTCGCCGTCATGCAGTCGCATATTTTGTCGAACCGATATTGTCGAATCACGATCGGAAACAAGTGGAAGTGTATTGTTATGCCGAAGTGCAGCGGGAGGACGACTATACGGAGCGATTTCGTCATCTGGCGGATCATTGGCGCAGCACGGTGGGGCAGAGTGACGACGCGCTGGCGCAGCGTATCCGGGAGGACCGGATCGATATCCTGATTGATCTTGCCGGGCACTCGCGGGGTAACCGTCTGCCGGTATTCGGGCGCAAGCCCGCCCCGGTACAGCTCACCTACCTGGGCTTCGCCGGAAGCACCGGGCTAACGGCCATGGATTACCGCCTGACGGATGGTCATGCCGACCCGGAAGGTGAAGCGGATGGCCGCTACACTGAAAAGCTGTTGCGCCTGCCGGACAGTATGTGGTGCTATCGTCCCGGCCCGGACATGCCGGATGTGACGGCCTTGCCGGCGCAGAAGCGGGGTTATCTCACCTTCGGTTCATTCAACAACTTCAATAAGCTGGATCAGGAGACGATGGATCTGTGGGCCGCGCTGTTGCGGGCGATAGCGGACTCCCGGCTGATGATGCTGACCGTGCCGGAGGGAGAAGCCCGGCAGCGGCTGCTGAAGGAATTCGCCGCACGGGGAATCGACGCACAGCGCCTGGAACTCCACGGTAGCCTGCCGATGGACGCCTTTCACCGCAAATTTCTGGAAGCGGACATTGCGCTCGACCCGGTGAACGTCAACGGTGGGACGACCACCTGCGAAGCCTTGTGGATGGGCTTGCCGGTGTTGTCGCTGAGCGGGCAGCGTTTTCTGTCGCGCGCGGGCTTGAGCATTTTGAGCACGGTGGGAATGGCGGACTTTGCCGCCGCCACACCGCAAGCGTATCTTCAGGTGGCGTCGTACCTGAACGAAAACCGGGACTTGCTGGCGGAAATCCGCGCGAATCTGCGCGGGTTCGTGGCGGCCTCGCCGCTGACGGACGAAGCGGGATTCACGCGCGCCCTGGAGGGCGTGTACCGGCAGGCGTGGCGGGAATGGTGCGGGGGTGACGTGTGATGGGATTATTGGCGATCATCTGGGTGAGCAACAGGCGGGACTTGGCAGGTGGTCACGATTTCCAGTTCGCTTGCCAGGCATGAAACTCACTCGGCCGCAGACGGTAGCGTGCAATGCTGCCTTCATGGAGGCTGAGTAACTGCGTCTCGACGACTTCGATGAATCGTTCGCGATCCGGGGGTTCGATCTGGGCTTGGGCAAATTGCTGGACATAACTGACGGCCTGCAGTTTGCTCATTTCTTTGCGGACGACATCGGTGACGGCCTGGGTGATTTGCTGGCGGTACTGCAGACGGAAGGGATCGGGCTCTCCCAGTGACTGACGCACGGCCGAGTAGCGGGCGCAGGAGCGTTTGTAAGCCCAGACAAACACGTCGCGCAGCAACTCAATACGATTGAGTTCATAGATGCCCAACATGGCGCCGATGTAAGTCGATTGGGGCACATCAACGAACGACAGCGGACACAGGTTGCGCTGGATCAGCGGAATATTGGCTGCCAGCCGTGAGACGCGTTTGTTCACGTCCTCGAAGGGTTGCAGATAAGGCAAATGCACCATCGCAAAAAAAGCCTGCTCGAACGGGTCGCGGATGGCCGCTGCCGTGTCGAGAACCTGATCGAAACACTCTGCGATTCGCTGTGGCCCCTCCAAAGGCAAAAAAGTCGCCTGCCCAATACCGACGGCGATGCTACGCAACCGACCGCTGGCGGTCGGGTCGTCCAGCAAGTTATCGGAGAGTAGCGCGTGCAGGTTGAGCACGGTGTAGCGGTTGAAGCCAATGTCGCTGGCTGAATCAATCAGAAACTCAATGGCCTCCTTGTGGTTCAGGATCATTTGCGCATCGAGCGCATCCTTACCCGTCGCGGCTTCACCGACGGAAAGCAGTCTTTCCGTTTCGAGCAGTGAATAGGTGTTGCCCTCAAGCCGACTGGAGTTCCACGACAGATCAACCAGCAGTCGGCCGACAATCTGGCGGGCATAGGTGCCGGCCGGTTCGCTGGTAGCCACGGCTTGGCCCTGCAAGAGCAATTCATCGCGGATATCCTTGGGCAGATACCAGGTTTCGTTGGGGCGGTAGTCATCCAGAAAGCTGCGGTTGTAGCCGACGGGTTTGCGCAGCATCAAGGGTTGGCGAACGTGCGCCTCGACCGCCTTGGCCTCCGGCGAGAAGGGAAT
The DNA here is from genome assembly GCA_964527565.1 of uncultured Sulfuricella sp. Lineage (GTDB taxonomy): Bacteria > Pseudomonadota > Gammaproteobacteria > Burkholderiales > Sulfuricellaceae > JAGXQV01. The sequence continues at coordinate 4,547 of CAZGOY010000026.1, forward strand.
CAGGATTTCCGCGTGAGCGGCGGCGCTGAATATCTTCCCAAGTCGATATTTAACGGCACGCCCCTGGCCTACCCGATGTACACGTTCCTGAGCAATCAACTCATTGAGCCAACGCTGCAAGGTGCGGCGATTCGGTGACGCCGTGAGATTCGTTTCGATCTGCTCGGCGCTGGCTCCGTCAGGAAATCGGGCAATAACTTCAAGCACCGCTTCCTGGGCTTGTGTCGGTAGGGGTCTGGCCATGTTGCCTCCTGTCGCGTATTGCAAAAATCGCGACACCAAGGGGTGCATGTGTCGCGAAAGCCATTATCGCGACATTTTAGTGTCGCGCAATGGTTCTGCGACATTAAACCTATCAAATCCTGTCGAAATAAGGGATATACCAGCGCGCGATGCGGGAATAATCCACTTTGGGCGATAGCGGAAGCCACAGGGCGAGCGGTTTATCCTGCCAGGAAAGCGCGGTATTGGCGGCGAGCCAGCGTTGGGCGGGGCTGTCTTTGCGTTCGTTGACCAGGATGCGTTTGGTCGCGCGGCAGGTTTCCCGCCACAGCGCGGGAAACCTGTCCGGATGCCCGGTCATCTCGTACAGGATCACGGACTCCCCGGCGCGCCCCGCCAGGGCATAGGCGGCATTTTCCTTTTCCTGCCCCAGCAGGATGGCTTCCACCTTTTCTGCCGGTGGCGGCAAAGCGCGGTAGCCGTCCGGGAGCGCGCGCAGGGTGGCGGCATCCAGCCAGTGCGTGCGCAGGGCTTCGATTTGCTCCCCGGCATTTTCCGCGTCGAGGCGCGTTACTTCGCCGCCGGAGATACCGTTCCGCGTTTCTAGCCCGAATATTTCGCAAATACCACCAAAGCCTGTGGGAGCGGCCTTGGCCGCGAGATTTTGACTTCTCACATGCCGACCGGAAAAACTCGGGGGCAAGCCCCCTCCTACAGGAAAGGTAGCGTTTTTATGAAGTGTTCGGGCTAGGGGCATTTCTCCCAGCATGCCGCAATCCGCCGCCACCCAGCCCAGTCGCGCGTAAAAACCGGGCTGGGTCGTCCACAGTACGCCGAAATCCGCGCCGTCGGCACGCAGACGTTGTGCCGCCGTTTCCAGCAGGCGGCTCGCCAGCCCTTGGCCGCGCTGTTCCGGGCGGGTGTAGACCGCGCCGATCATCGCGCCGCGCCAGTGTTCGCCGTTCTCGCGAAGGATGAAGCGGCGTATCGCCAGGGCGGAAAGGATTTCCTTGCCGTGGAGGCAGAGGAGGAGGTTTTCCAGATTGTCGCGGCGGAACACGGCGGGAAAACGGTGGCGCAGGGAAACCGTGCGCTGCCTGCCGAAGATGAAGGCGTCGTCCAGCAAGGGAAGCAGACGTTCGAGATCGTCGGGGGTGGCGCCGCGAATGTCCATGCGGGTTGCTTACCAGCCCTCACGCAGGCAGTCGGCCACCCGTTCGCGGTCGTGCTCGCGCACCCACCAGCCGCAGGGAAGGCTCAGGTTCTGTTCGTCGAACAGGGCAACGCCCGGCAGAGCGGTTTTTTCTCCGCCGAAACAGGTGTAGCCGTCATTGCGCAAATGCAGGCGTTGCGCGCCGATGCTGGCGGCGCTCAGCTTGCGCACCAGATCGTCGCGCCGTTCGGCGCGCAGCGCGTAGGTCCACCAGCCGGAAACGCCGTCCTCGCGCCGCTTGAGCCGGGTCAGGCCGGGGATGTCCGCCAGGGCGGATTGGTAAAAGGCGCCGTTGTCGCGGTGGCGCGCAAGGAGGGGATCGATGTGGCGCAGTTGTTCCAGCCCAAGCGTGGCGGCGATTTCGTTCATGGTGAAATTGTAGCCCGCCAGCGGAATGTCGAAATGGGGGTTGAGGTCGCCGTTCGGCAGGCGGAAGGTGGCATAGTCGATGCCGAAGCGCCGCAGCCTGCGCGCGCTTTCGAGCTTGTTCGGGTCGGCGGCCAGCAGGGCGGCGCCTTCGCCGGTGTTCAGGTGTTTTGTGGCGTAGAAGGAATACACGGTGAAATCCGCCGTTCCGCCTAAGTGCCGGTTCTGAATTTGTGCGCCGAAGGCTTCGCTGGCGTCCTCGATCAGCGGGATGCCATGCCGCTTCGCCAATGCGGCTAGAGCAGCGGTGTCCCCCACATCTCCCGACCAGTGGTAGAGCAGGATGGCGCGGGTCCTTTCCGTGATGCGTTCGGCGATGTGTTCAACCGCAGGCATGCCGGTCAGCGGGTCGATGTCGCACCATGCCGGGCGGGCGAACAGGTTGGTGATGGGCATGAGCGTGGCGGAACAGGCCAGCGGCGAGGCGATGACTTCGTCGCCGGGGCGCACGCCGGCCAAATACAGCGCCAGGGTGAGGGCAGCGGATGCGTCGCTGAGCGCCACGGCATCGGGCGCGCCCAGCCACGCGGCAAGCCGGGACTCGAATTGCGCTACTTGCGGCCCTCCAGCCAGCCGTCCGCTTTCCAGCACCGGCTTGAGCGCGGCATGCGCGCCGTCCGCCATGAAGACCTTGAAGAGGGGAAGCTCGGGCGGGGGCATTTCGCGCTTAGCCGCCGCGGCGGATCACGTCCGCGATGAATTCGCGCTGTGCGTCATCGACCCACCAGCCGCAGGGAATGTGCAACATGCGTTGGTAAAAGTCGTCCAGCCCTGGCAGTTCGCAGCGGCTGTCGGCGAACACCGGATGCCGGTCGTTGCGCCGGTGCGCCTGCGAACAGGCAATGCCGTGGGCGGCGAGGTGGCGCGCCAAGCCTTCGCGGTCGTCCGCCAGCACGGTATAAAACCAGTAGGAAGGTGCAGCCCGCTCTTCCCAGCGGCATGGCGAGAGGCCGGGGATGCCTTGCAAGGCGCGGTCGAAATACCGTCCGTTGGCGATGTGGCGCGCGATGACGGGGGCGATGTGTTCCAGTTGCACCAACCCGATGGCGGCGGTGACGTTGTTCATGTGGTATTTGTAGCCCACGCGGGTGACATTGACTTCGGTGCGCGGCGCGGCGCGGTCGATGCCGAACCAGCGGAATTCGCGCCCGGCGGCGAGCAATCCCTCCATGTTTTCTGAGCGGTTGCAGGCCAGCATGCCGCCGTCAACAGTGGTCATGTGCTTGATGGCCTGGAGCGAAAACATGACGAATTCCGAATGGGTGCCGATGGGCTGGCCGTCGTAGCGTGCGCCCAGGGCATGGGCGGCGTCTTCTATGACCGGGATGCCGCGCGTTTCGGCCACGGCGCGGATGCCGGCGATGGGAGCGGGGATGCCGCCGTAGTGGACCACCAGGATGGCGCGGGTGCGTTCGGTGATTTTTTCCGCCACGGAAGCGGCACTCAGATTTCCGTTAGCGGGATCGACGTCCGCCCAGACGATTTTGCCGCCGGCGTGGCGGATCGCCATATTGGTCGGTTCCGCCGTCATTGCGGTGGTAATCACTTCGTCCCCCGGCTGCACGCCCGCCAGCACCAGAGCGGCATGCAGCGCCGCCGTGCCGGAATAAAAGGAGAGCATGTTCGGGCAGCCGACGAATTCGCCGAAATTCCGTTCGAATTCGGCCACCGTGGCGCCTTCGGAAATCTGTCCGCTGTATAAAACGTATTCCAGGCGCGGCATGAGCGCCTCGCGCGGCGGCAGGAAAACCTTGAACAGCGGAATCTCGCCGTGGTGGCTATAACCAATGACTTGTCCGGCGTTTTTTGCCGGATTAGTCAGATGGCTAGTAGTTCCATCAGAAGTTGGCGAATTCATCGCGGACTGATCGCCGAATGTGATGCGCTGAGCGCTTTTTGCAGGCGAATGCCCACCGCCTCTTCCATGCCCATTTTGGCAAGGCATTCGCCAAGGTAGGCGGGATTGTCCGCCAATAATTCCCTGGCCTTCAGAAACGCGCGCTGTGCGGAATCGCCGTAGGCAGCGGATGCTTTTTCCCACGCCCCTTGAGGGATGGGGCCCCAATGTTCCTCCATGACCAGCAAGTCGATGATGTCCCGGTTCATCGTGCTCCTGTCGGTGAAACGGTCGGCATTTGCCAGCAATTTTTCCGCGAACAGATCAGTTTTTGTCAGACAGGGAACCGGGATGGGGGGAATGTCGGTGCCATCCAATTCGATCCGCGCTTCACGCACGATTTCAAACTTGATGGGTATGCCATCGGCGGCGAGAATGGCGCGAATGCCGTCGCGGTCTGCCCTGACTTCACGCAGGACTGTAATGCCGGCGGGGAAAAGATCAACCAACCCGTTATCGAATATCGATTTGCGTAGCTTGCGATATCCTTCCTGATCAGCGCAAAGAAAGTCAATATCGACGGATTCGCGGTATTCGTCCAGTTGGAGCGCAATGGCCGTGCCGCCACCAAAATAGCACTTGGCGTCACGCAGAAAGGGCGCATTCATGCCTGCAAGCACGACGGCAACTCTTTGATGGTGCGGGCGCTTATACATGGAGAAGCCCGTGGCCATACTGGCGCACCAAGCGTTCGATCAGTGCGTTTTCCTTCGGCGTCATCGCGGTTTTGTCGACAAAGCGCCAGTTCGATTCGTACAGCGCCAGTGCCTCGTCACCAGCAATGTGGCGCACGGCGCGGTTCCACGCCAAAAGCGCAAGCTCGGGGTAATCGTCGATGCACAGGATGTCGGTCGGGCAGGCGGTTTCCATGGTTGTTGCGGCTAGAAGTTGGCGAATTCGCCACCGGCCATCTCCATTTCCTCGAATTCCCGGTCGGCACGCGCCATCAGTCGCTTGATTGCATCTTTTTCGACCAGGCTGTCGAAAGAACTGTATTCCGTTTGCAGGTGATCGAAGTTGCCCTTGCTCCACCAGGGATGGATTTTATAGTAGTCGCCCAGATCCTCGGTGCGGATCAATTCTTCCTCGGTGAGCATGATCTCGTTGAGTTTCTCGCCAGGCAGCATGCCGATGATGTCGTATTCCAGCGGTTTGCCCGCTTCCTCGCTGATGATCGCCGCCAAGTCGGTAATGAGCGCCGCAGGGGCCTTGCGCACGAAGATTTCGCCGCCCTGCTGCTGTTCTGCGGCGTACAGCACCAGGTCGATGGCATCGTTGAGAGTCAACAAAAAACGCGTCATGCGCTCGTCGGTAATGGTCAGGCGCTTGCCGGTGGCAAGCAGGCGGCGGAACAGGGGAATCACCGAGCCGCGCGAGCGCAGCACGTTGCCGTAGCGCACGCAGGCAAAGCGGGTGCCGCGATTGAGGCGCGACTGGTTGCCTTTCAGCACGATACGTTCTTGCAGGGCCTTGGTCATGCCCATCACGTTGACCGGCTTGACCGCCTTGTCGGTGCTGATCATGACGAAGGCTTCCAGGCCATTGCGCAGCGCAGCATCGACCACGTTCTGCGCGCCGGTGACGTTGGTGTGGATGGCTTCGTGGGGGAAATTCTCGCAGGCCGGAACCTGTTTCAGCGCGGCGGCATGGAACATGATGTCGATGCCGCTCATCGCCTCGTCCAGGCACTCGCGCTTGCGCACGTCGCCGATGACGAAGGAAAGGTTGTTTCTGCCCCGGTAGAAAACGCGCATGTCGTGCTGCTTTTTCTCGTCGCGACTCAATACGCGCACCTCGCGCGCGCCGAGATCGAGCAGGCGGCGCACTATGAAGTTGCCGAAAGAGCCGGTGCCGCCGCTCACCAGTACAGATTTTTCCGAGTAGTCCATAGAATATTTTCCCTTAGGTTTAATCAGCGCTTCCTGAATGTTTCTTCCGCGATAGCTTGCTCATGTGCATTCACGGCGCTTTTGAAAAAGGCATAAATGTCCTCAACCGGCTCGGCAATGCCTATCGATTCAAAGCCTTCATCTTCTTTGTCCAGCGGCACTTCACCGGTCAGGACGGACTTGGCGTACTCCGGCGAGCAGGCGGGATCAGCGTCCGCGCCGACTTGCAGGATGTCAGCGAGGTTCCTGCCGCGCATCAGGAAAGTTTTCAGGTCGTAGAGGTCTCGCGAGCGCACACGCTGATGGATGAGGTGGGACTTCATGGCAAACAAACCCTCTTCACCCATGATACGGAAAGAAGTGCCGGTATCGGCCACACGCGGGAAGGAATCGAAATGCTGGTAGATCATGTCAGCGCGGGAAAAGAGTGTGACCTTGACGCCGCCGATCACATAGTCCTGGGCGTGGGCCAGAAGATCCCTGCCGTTGATTCTCTCGGCAACAATCTGTCGATGTGGCGTCGCAAGATCAACCTTGAAACCGGCCTGCCGTGTCATGTGGGCAATCGAGGAAATAACTCCCTTGTCCATACACTCACCAAATATCCAGAAATCGAGATCTTCGCTGCGACGGTGTGCGATTTGCAGCGCCAAGGCGGCACCTCCAATCAGCGTGAAATCACGCAACGCCATATTGGCAGCAAGCTGGTCAAATACCCGGCGGGTTGCTTCGGGAAGGCTATCGAGCCTGAGCACGAGCAAACCCCTTCCTGATGTTATCCAGCATGCGGGCAAGGGACTGGCTGCTTGCGACATCGTCCGGCAGGTCGGCGTGCAGGTTTTCGATCATGCCAAGACCAAAATGCGCACACACGCGGCAGATATCCTGGTAGATGCCACGTTCCAGAACATTGAGAATCAGCGCTTCATCGCTGATGGAAGGGTTTGGCCAGTCGTAGGGGAAGGATAGGCCCAGTTGTGCGCTTTTTCGTGCAGAACGGTTCATTCGCTTGGCCTCACCTTCACTTTTGCCTCGTTGCAGCACGCCTGCACCGGCCCCCATCTCGTACATCTGTTCTGCATCTCCTGATCTTTCCTGACAATATAACAAACTTTTCATCTGAATGGCCTTGTGCTGGCCGGAATTGAATTGATGGAAAAACCAGAAAGCTGGTAGCATGAACTCCGGGTGTGCAAAACGAGCGGGGATGGGAATGGCGGACAAGAAACTGGTGCTGCATGTGGGCTGCGGCCCGGAAAACGCGGCGGGGCTGCATTCGGCTTTTCAGGGGAGCGGGTGGCGCGAGATACGCCTGGACATCGATCCGGATGTCAAACCAGAAATTATCGGCACCCTCACGGATATGGGCATGGTTGAGAACGAATCCATGGATGCCGTGTGGTCCAGCCACAATGTGGAGCATATTTTCTCCCACCAGGTGCCGGTAGCCTTGCGTGAGTTTTACCGGGTGTTGAAACCCGGTGGTTTCGCGCTGGTGACGCTGCCGGATTTGCAGGCCGCCGCCGAGATGGCGGCGGCGGACCAATTCGACGAAGTAGCCTATGTTTCCCCGGCTGGCCCGATCACGCCGATGGACATGATTTACAGCTACCGGCGCTTTCTTCTCGATGAAAACGAATTCATGTGCCATCGCACCGGCTTTACCGCCCGTACGCTCTACCGCGCTTTGCGTTCGGCGGGATTTTCTGCGGTGGTGGTGGAACGCCATGACTTTGCCCTGTGGGCAACGGCATGGAAGGATTCGTCCGCTCTACCCATCTCCATTTCGGGCTGGGGGGAGTGCGCCTATGTTCCACAGAATGAGGATGAAATGCTGGTCGGTTGCCGTCTGTGGCGCAGGGGGGGAGGGGTGGGTGCAATGGATTTCCGTACCTTGCACGAACTGCGCATTACCGCCGGGCACGAACGCATTGTCCCGGTGCTGTTGCTCGGTAGTCCCGAGGAAATCCCCTTTATTTTCGGTTTCAATGCGTTGCTCGACCGCTGCGGGTTTTTGGTGAAACTGGTGGTTGTCGCGCCCTTTGGCGCGCCGCCCGGCTGGTACGACAATGATCGGCAGGAATGGTTTAGCCTGCCCGAAGGAGTGCCCGACTTTATCGCCAAAGTGGTGCAGGGGGTACCGGCGGACTGGGCCGGCTTGATAAAGCCGGCCCCGCTGGCTTATGGTCGCCCGCAGGGGGTCGTTTCGCTGACTCCCGAAGAGGCGGAAGCCTTGCCAAGTCCTTCCCCGGTTTCCGCGCCGAAGTCTGAAAAATGCGGGGAGATGGCTGTCGAGCCTGAAAAGGCGCCCTCCATGCCGTTGGAGGAACGTTGCGCCAATCTGCGGCAATGGCTTCTGGCGGGAGACTATGAACAGGGGCTGGCCGCACTGGATGTTTGCGCGGCGCCTTCCCCGGCGCCCTCCCCCGGCTTGCCGCGCTGGGACGGCTTGATCCGGCCGAATACCACTTTGTTGTTGCAGGCGGGAACGGATTGGGGTGAGGCGATACAAATGGTACGCTATGCCCGTTTCATCGCCGAGAAGGGCATGAGGGTGGTGGCGCAGTGCCCGCAGGAAATCGAGGAAATTCTTCAGACCCACGACGGTATCGCGCTGGTCTATGGCGACCAGGAGCTTGCATCCAGTGGTGGCTACGTCTTGCCCATGAGCAGCCTGCCTCTCCAGTTCCAGACACGGCTCGACAGTATTCCGTTAACCATTCCCTACCTGTTTTCGCGTTCCGAGGACGTCATGCACTGGCGTGCGCGTTTCACACCCTACGACCATACCATCAAGATTGGCGTTTACTGGCGTGATGGCGATTTGGGGGCGGCGTTACTGGAGGCTTTGGCCGGTGTTCCCGGCGTGACGCTCTTCAACCTGACCGGCGAGGTCGGCGCCGCTAGAGAAGCCGAAAGAGGAGAAGCCGTGTCCGTCCCCGAGTTGGCCGGGGCACACGCGCGCTTCTCGCCGGTGCTGGACGTGCTGGACATGGTCATCGCGGAGGAATCCTGGATTCTTCATCTGGCTGGCGCGCTGGGGCGCACCGCCTGGGGGGTGTTGCCGAGGGAACACGGCTGGTGTTGGGGGCGGGGTGACCGCAGCCCCTGGTATCCCCAGACCTTGCTGTTCCGCCAGGAACGGGAAGGGGAATGGCGGGAAGCCGTTGCTGCCGTGAGGGCTTTGCTGGATGGGGTGATGGGCGATGTGCTGATGGAAGCGGGCGTGGCAGGAAGCAACCAGTAATCGAAAATGAGAGGGACGTACCGTGAGTTTTGAATGGAAAAAGGAATCCCCGCATTCCGCTATTGCGGAAAGAGAAAGTGCTGCTCTGGACGCCGTCGCCGCCCGCCGCGGGGAATATCTCGGAGAATTACCGGCCTATATCCTATGGCAGGGCTTGCGCGAGTATCCCAAAGCCTGGGGGCCGTTGCTGGAGGCGCGGCAGGCTTCCTGGCCGTCGCAGCCGCGTTTTCATCTGGTGATTTTGAGCGTGGACGATAATGAAGCGCGCCTTGCCAACACCATTACTTCGCTGACCGGCCAGTGGTACGCAAATATTCGCCTCAGCGTGGTTTTCGGCACTCGGATTCCAGATGGTCTTGTCTCATCGGAGAAGTCGGACAAACTCGACTGGCATGAGGGCGGGGGAAACCTGCTGGAAACTGCCAACCGCATTTTGCTTGAAGGGGATGGCGATTGGGTCGGGGTGCTCAGCGCGGGTGACGAGATTGCGCCACAGGCGCTGTATTACTGGGCCGAGTCGGCGTTTTCCCACCCGGATTGGGCGCTGGTGTACAGCGACGAAGACCGGCTGGGTGCCGGGGGGCGGCGTGAATTGCCGCACTTCAAGCCGGATTTCAACCTGGATTTGCTGCGCAGCCACGGTTATATCGGCGGGTTGCTGTTGGCAAAACGCGGGTTTTTTGCACACCTGGGCGGGTTTGATCAGGCGTTGTCCGGCACCGAGGAACATGACTTGGTTCTGCGTGCCTACGAGTCCGGCGGCGCACGGGTGATCGGCCACATTCCCGATGTGTTTTACCATCGGCTGGTCGATGGCGGCTATTGCCGCCGACCGGCAAACGAGCTGGTGGCGCTGGGGCGCGGGGTGGTGCAGGCGCATCTCGACCGGCTGGGGGTGGATGCGCGCGTGGAAGAGGGGTATTTCCGCACTTCATGGCGCGTGGACTATCGTTATCCTGATAGTCCCAAGGTCTCTATTCTGGTGGCAGGGGGGGGCAATCTGGCGCAATTGCAGCGCTGCCTGGAATCCCTGCTGGAGCGCACGGCTTATCCCGATTATGAAATTCTGGTGGCGGATGCGCACGCTAACGGCGAGGTGGATGCCTGGTTGGCGCAACTCGCCGCTCTGGGGGAGGCGCGCCTGCGGGCGCGCTCCGTGGCGCAGGGGTTGGCCTGCTGCGCGTTGTTCGACGTGCTGGCGGGTGAAGCGCAAGGCGATTATCTGGTGTTCTTGCAGGGCGATTGCGCTGTCGTGCAGGAAAGCTGGCTTACCGATTTGATAAAGCACGCACGCCGCCCCGAGGTGGGCATGGTCGCGCCGCGTCTCGCTTCCGCCAAAGGCCGCTTGGTGGAGGGATGTGGCGTACTTGGCATGGGCGTTGGGGTGGCCTCACCCTTTGTCGGCGCCTCCCTGGATGCGGCCGGATACTGGGGGCGCGCCCACCTGGAGCAGAATTTCAGCGTATTGTATGGCGGCTGCCTGGTGATGGAAAAAGCCCTGTTCAGCTCCTTGGGTGGCTTCGGCCAATCATTTGAAGACGATGCCCAGAATGCTTGCGACCTGTCGCTGCGCGTCACCCAGGAGGGGCAACTGGCGGTGTGGACGCCCTTCGTCACGCTACTGAGCGAATCGGTCACCCCGTCATCCCCCGTTTCCTGGCAGGAATTCCTGTATAAGTGGCGGACGCTGTTGCCGGACGACCCGGCTTTCAACCGCAACCTGGACCTGGGCGGGAACGGAATTCTGCTCGATCCCCGCCCGGAGGTCGGTTTCGATCCGCTACCGTGGCGTCCGGTTCCCAAGATACTGGCACATCAAGGCGATATTTTCGGTTGCGGCGAGTACCGCATCATCGCCCCGGCACGCGCCCTGCAAAACGCGGGGCGCGCCCAGACCTGGACCAATTTTTCCCTGCTCAGGGAAGCCGAGATGGCACGGCTGCGTCCTGATGCCGTGGTGATGCAACGCCCCAATGTGGAATTGATTCCAGCGATCAAGAGTTACCGCAAATTTGGCGGGGCTTTCGTGGTTTATGAACTGGATGATTTGCTAAGCCATCTCACTTTGCGCAGCCACGCGCGCGATACGATAACCGGCGACATGGTGCAGGGGGTGATGAAAACCATTGCGCAGTGCGACCGCTTCGTGGTCTCGACTCCGGTGCTGGCGGATTTGTACCGCAGCTTGCACTCGGATATCCGGGTGCAAGCCAATTATCTGGAGCGGGCGCGCTGGGGCGGTTTTGTTCCGCGCCGCCATCAGTCTGAGCGTCCGCGCGTGGGCTGGGCGGGCGGCGCCAGCCATGTCGGCGATCTGGAGATGGTTTCCGACGTGGTGCGCGAATTGGCCGATGAGGTGGATTGGGTGTTTCTCGGCTTATGTCCGGAGAGTTTGCGCCCCTATGTGCGGGAAGTGCATGGTGGCGTACCCTTGCCGCAATACCAGAACAAACTGTCCACACTGGATCTTGATCTGGCGATTGCGCCCCTGGAAATCCATTTGTTCAACGAGGCCAAGAGCCATTTGCGTATCCTGGAATATGGCATCATGGGCTACCCGGTGATTTGTACGGACATTGCGCCCTACCGCGGCGATTATCCGGTGACGCGGGTACCCAACAAGCACGAGGCATGGGTGGCGGCGATCCGTGAAAAATTGTCCGCCCCCGATGCGCTGGCCGCCGAGGGTGACGCCCTGCGCCGCTATGTCGAGGAAAACTGGATGCTGGAAGACCATCTCGACGAATGGCTGGCGGCCTGGTTGCCGGGGTAAAGCGCCGCGTTAAAGTTTTTGTCGGGGCAGTCGATAATTGGCACAAGGTGGGAGCGATCTCAAGCCACCCTGAAGTAAGTTTGATCAATGCTGTTTGTATTGGGTAAATTCAAGGAGAGCTATCATGCCACAAGTCATTAACACCAACATTCCCTCGCTGAACGCGCAGCGTAACCTCAATACCTCCCAGAACTCCATGGCGACAGCCTTGACGCGCTTGTCTTCGGGCTTGCGCATCAATAGCGCCAAGGACGATGCGGCGGGTCTGGCGATTTCCGAGCGCTTCACCGCGCAGGTCCGTGGTATGGATCAGGCGCGCCGCAATGCCAACGACGGTGTCTCCCTGGCGCAAACCGGTGAGAGCGCCCTGGAACAGATGGGCAATATTCTGCAACGGGTGCGCGAACTGGCGGTGCAATCCGCCAATGCCACCAACTCGGCATCCGACCGTCAGGCGCTGAATTCCGAAGTGACGCAATTGACCGCCGAGCTGGACCGTTTTGCCCAGGTGACTGAATTCAACGGCCTGAAAATTTTCGACGGGTCATTCGGTTCCGCCACCTATCAGGTGGGGGCGAACGCCGGTCAGACCATTACCGCCACCACCACCAATTTCCGCACCAATCAATATGGCAACAATGCGGTAGGGAGCGGATATAACGCGTCCGGTTATGCAACGGGTCAGCTACAGATCAACACGGCCTCCGGGGCGGGCACCGGCGCCCACATCTCCGGTGTGGCGGTTTCGGTGGCCGGCACCGCCACGATTTTCGGCGCGGCCGGTTCCGGCAGCATTACCGTGACAACGGGGAGTTCCGCCAAGGATATTGCCACCCTGATCAATGGGCAGACGCAAACCGGTGTCAAGGCAAGGGCCGAAACCAATGCGCTAGTGGCCTTTAGCGCGACCGGCAGTTATCAGGTACAAGTGTTGAGCAGCAATTCCACCGTGGAAACGGTGTCGTTCAACCTGTCCTCCGCCACCACGGCGCAGGGCTTGTCCGCAGCGGTTACGGCTTTCAATACGGCCTCTTCCAAGACCGGCGTGACAGCCCAGCTGGATAGCACCGGGCAAAAGCTGCAATTGACCAACTACGACGGCAGCAATATTTCCCTGGGCAAGGCGACCACGGGTTCAACAGCGGGTATTATCAGCGTTTCCGGCATGAACAATGCGGCGGCATCCGGTGCTGCGACCATTGCAGCAGCATCGTCGGGGACCCTTACCATCGGCGGCTCGGTTAACCTGCAATCCGACAAGGCGCACTCGATTAGCAATACGGGGGCACGCTTCCAGGCGGGGGTGTTTTCCAGCACTCAGAACGCGGCGACCAACACGACGATCGCTTCGTCCCTGCAGGCGGTGAATACTTTGGACATCACCACGGTGACCAATGCCAGCATGGCTATCGAAATCGCCGACGCGGCCTTGCAGGTGGTCAATAACCAGCGCGCCTCCTTCGGTGCCTTGCAGAGCCGTTTCGAAAGTACGGTATCGAACCTGATGACCTCTTCAGAAAACATGCAGGCCGCCCGCAGCCGTATCCGTGACGCAGACTTCGCGGCGGAAACCGCTTCGCTGACACGCTCGCAGATTCTGCAACAGGCCGGTGTGGCGATGCTTTCGCAAGCCAATGCGTTGCCTAACAACGTGCTGTCGCTGTTGAAATAATCCTGGCGTGACAACCCGGCCAGACTGATCTGGCCGGGAGTTTGGGGAAGGAGATAATCATGGAAATCCAGCAAGTAAGCAATACGCCGGGGGGCGGGTACCAGCCCGCAACCAAGGCGAATCTGCCTGACGGCGCGCAACCGGGTTCCGTCACTAATGCCGCCGGCGTGGCGGCGGCGGTGGCACCCGCACCGGCGCGTGCGGTACAGCAGGCGGTGGCCGCGCCAAAACCGCAAGAAGTCAGGGAATCGATCGACAAGATCAACAAAACTGTCCAGGCGATGGGCCGCAACCTGCAATTTACGGTGGACGAGTCCACCCAGATGAATGTGGTCAAGGTCGTCGATGTGGAAACCAAGGATGTGATACGCCAGATTCCCACCGAGGAAGCGCTGGCCATTGCCAAAGCCCTGGATAAATTGCAGGGTCTGCTGCTCAAGGAAAAAGCCTGACGATTTCGTTGCGCTCCTGGAGTATCAGGAATAATGAATCAAGGAGAACGTCATGGCCATAACTTCTTCCGGTATCGGCTCAGGTCTCGATGTCGATGGCATCGTCAGCAAGCTGATGGCGGTGGAAAGCCAGCCCTTGACGCAGTTGACCAAGAAGGAAGTGGCCTACCAAGCCAAACTCTCGGCTTACGGTAATCTGAAAAGCGCCCTCTCGTCGTTTCAGGGCGCGCTCTCCGCACTCAACAGTTCTTCAAAATTTACCGGTTTGTCGGCTTCGGTCGGCGATGGTTCGGTCTTGGGCGCCAGCGCATCCAGCGTGGCCTCGCCTTCGTCGCACACGGTGGAAGTCACGCAACTGTCGCAGGCGCAATCCATGCGCACCAACTTCACGGCAGCCAATGTCACCGATGTGGTGGGCACGGGAAAGCTGACTTTCTATTTCGGCACCGACAATGCCGGAGTCTTTACGCTCAATCCAGACAAGGGGGCGCAAACCGTCTCCATCGATCCCGAAGACAATACCCTGGCCGGGGTGCGCGACGCCATCAACAGCGCCGGTATCGGTGTTTCCGCCAGCATTGTTAACGACGGCACCACCAACCGACTGGTGCTGACCTCCGCCAGCGGCGCGGCCAACAGCCTGAAAATCACCGTCGATGATGACGATCTGGACGACACCAATATGAGTGGCCTGTCGCAACTGGCCTATGATCCGGCAGCGGGTAGCGGGTCCGGGAAAAACATGGTGGAAACCCTGGCAGCGAAGAATTCCACCGTGGTGGTCGACGGTATCACCGTATCCAGTGCGACCAACCAGGTGAGCACGGCGATTCAGGGTGTAACGCTGAATTTGACGAAAACCAACGTTGGTTCGCCAACTACGGTGAGCGTGTCGCGCGATACCGCTTCAGTAACGTCTGCGGTGGAAGGTTTTGTCAAGTCCTATAACGACTTGGCGGCGACCATCAAGCAAATGACCGCCTACGATGCGAAAACCAAAACCGCCGGGGTGCTGATCGGCGATTCCGCCGTGCGTTCCATACAGTCCCAGGTGCGCGGGGTGCTCAATACCGCCATCCGCGACCTGAATGGCGACAACACCACGTTGAGCAGCGTCGGCGTGTCTTTTCAGAAAGATGGCACGCTGAAGCTCGATAGCGGTAAATTGTCCACTGCCGTGAACAGCGATGCCACACGCGTGGCCGGCTTGTTCACAGCGATCGGCAAGGCGGAAGACAGTCTGGTTAAATATACCAGTTCGACATCCAGCACCCTGCCGGGCAGTTACGCGCTGACCGATGTGGTGACGGCCACACAGGGCAAGGTGGCTGGGGCGGCTGCCGCCGGTTTGACGATTACCGCGGGCAGCAACGATACACTGAGCATGACGGTGGACGGCGTCAGCGCCAGCGTGACACTGGCTGCCGGCAGCTACACCGCATCGACCCTGCTGGCTGAGGTGCAGTCGAAAATCAATGGCGCTTCGGCATTTTCCAGTGCGGGTATCGCCGTGACGCTAAGCGAAGCGGGCGGGATATTCACCATGGCATCCAATCGTTACGGCTCAGTGTCCAGCGTGGCGGTAGGCAATAACGGCGCCGATTCCCTGCTGGGGGCGGGGCGCACCACTACGGCGGGAAGCGATGTCAGCGGCAAGATTGGCGGGATGGATGCAACCGGTACAGGCCAATATCTGACCGCATCCAACGGACTGAAAATCGAAATTACCGGCGGTATGGCGGGGGGGCGCGGCAGCGTGAATTTCGTGCGCGGGTATGCTTATAATCTCAACAGCCTGCTGGATGGGCTGCTATCCAGTTCCGGCCCCATCGACAGCCGTACCAGCGGTGTCAATAGCAGCATCGAAGGCCTCAACAGCAAGCGTGCGACTCTGGAGCGGCGCCTGACCGAAATGGAGAAGCGCTATCGGGAGCAGTTCACCCGGCTCGATGTGACCATCAGCCAGATGTCTTCCACCAGCAACTATTTAGCGCAGCAACTCGCCAATCTTCCCAAGATTGGCGAGTAGCGATAAGATGGAGGCGCCCCCCATTGAGGGGGTGCCCCGTAAAACCATTGGACTGAAAAAACATGAATGCTGTCGCGCGTAACGCCGTCGATGCCTATCATCACGTCGGTGTGGATGTGAGTGTCAGAACCGCCAGTCCGCACCGGCTCATCCTGCTGTTGTTCGATGGCGCCATCAAGGCTGTCGGCAAGGCGCAATTTCACATGAATATGCGCAATGTTGCTGAAAAGGGGCTGGCGATAACCAAGGCCATCGCCATTATCGACGAAGGGCTCCGGCTTAGCCTGGATGTCAAGGCGGGCGGGGAACTGGCGGAAGACTTGAGCGCGCTTTACGAGTACATGTGCCACCGCTTGATGCAGGCCAATCTCAAGAACGATGTGCAGGTGCTGGAAGAGGTGACCGGCCTGCTGGTGGGGTTGCGAGGGGCTTGGGCATCCATCGAGAAAGACCCGGCTGTCGTGGGGGTGTGCGAACCCGCTCTCGCCCTGGAAAAGCAAACCGTAGCCACCAGCTACGGCAAGGTGTGAAACCGTGAATGAAACGGACTCACTGGGCGTTTATGAAAACATCTGGGCATTGAGCGTCTGCATGCGTGGCGCAGCACGGGAAAGTCAGTGGGATGAGCTTGCCGTCCTGGAAAATGAGCGCTACGTTCTGATGAAAATCCTGATGGCAGCGGATCAAGAGGGGGGGGGCGATAGCGGGCGCAACGCTAGAAAAGCCGTTCTGATACGCAGTATTCTCGATTGCGACGTAGAAACACGCGCCCTGACCGAGGCATGGAGGCAGGAACTGCGACAGATTCTCGATAGCGTCGGCAAAGAAAAAAAATTGGGCAATGCATACGCTTCCTTCGAATAGCGGTGCGGAGCATTTGCCGGTAGCGGCGTTTCTGCTGGGTTTTGCCAGCGACGATCCGGTCGGCGCAATTCCCGACCTGCGCATGATAATTAACGATTACGAACGCGATCGCTACCGTCAGCAGCAACGCCGACAAAAAAAACGCCCCCCGCAGCAACCCGAATCGTCTTCCCCTTCTCCCCCTAGCCCTGATTCTGAGCACCATGTCGATGATTATGCTTGATAAAGGTGTTTTATCCCGGTAACCTGCCTCAACTTGTCAAGATATTTGGCTGATTTTTCAGGAGTTCCTGATTGGAAGGCATCGTTATTACATGGCGCGAGCTGCTGATCGGCGCGCTTCTGGTTCTGGGGATTTACATCGCCGAAGTGCTGTTGCTGACCCGATTCGGCAAAGGGCGGGCGGCAGGCCACAGGGATGAGTCCCAGGAGCGGGAAATCCAGGCGCTGGAGTTGGATATCAACCGGTTGCACGAGCGCCTGGACAAGTTGCAGGCTGACGTGGAACAGTTGAATTCAGAGCGGGAACAGATTGCCCGCCCCTATAACGAGGCGGTGAGGATGGCCGAGGGGGGCGTGGATGCCGATAACCTGGCCGCCAGTTGCGGGATTTCACGTGGCGAGGCGGAGCTGATTATCGCCGTCAACCGCCTTAGTCAGGGCAAGAGCACGCCATGATCCACAACGATGTCATCAACCAGTTGCAATTGCTGGTCAAGACGACAGCGCCGCCTCTGGTGGAGGTGGCGGAAACTCCCGCCGAACTGCCGCATTGGGCGGCGGGGCAAAAATTGCCCGCCCATGTCCTGGCCAGTTTGCCGAACGGGCGTTTTCAGGTCAGCGTGGGCGATCAGGTTCTCGACATGAACCTGCCCAAGAACACCCAGCCCGGCGAAAACCTGGTATTGGTGTTCGTTGCCAGTCAGCCGCGTCTGACTTTTGTGCTTTCGCGCGACCCCCCTCTTTCCCAGAAAGCCAATGCCGGAGCCTCCGCTTCCCTGGCTGCTTCCAACGGCACCGCCGCGCTGGCGGCTGCCGAGGATGCCTTGCCGCTGGCGGCTAGCGGCGCGGGCGCCCGGCAGCCGGTGACGTTGAGCGATACGGCACGCTTCATCGGTGCCCTGATGCAAAAGGTGGCGCAGCAGCAGGGCGACGATGCGCCTGCCTCATCCCAGGTGAAGGGCGCTGCCGTGGTTGCCGCGCCTCCCGCCGACAGCCGCCAGTTCGCGCTGGCCTTGCGCGGTGCCCTGTCGCAAAGCGGCTTGTTCTACGAGTCGCACCAGGCGCAATGGGTAGCCGGCGAGC
The DNA here is from genome assembly GCA_964527565.1 of uncultured Sulfuricella sp. Taxonomy (GTDB): domain Bacteria; phylum Pseudomonadota; class Gammaproteobacteria; order Burkholderiales; family Sulfuricellaceae; genus JAGXQV01. The sequence goes on from CAZGOY010000026.1 coordinate 22,536, forward strand.
GCCCCATGGCGGAGTTGCTGCGCGAACCGCAGGGCGCGCTATCCCTGCGTTCTTCCCAGGCACCACAAGCGCCGACTATCCCGGCATCTGCCGGTGAAGCGCAGAAAGCGCAGGTGATGGTGGCCTTGCAGCCGGATAGTGCCCAGGCTGCCACAGGCAAGGGGGCGGAAATGGTGCGCCCGGAAACCCTGCCGTTGATTCAACAACAGTTACAGACGCTGGATACCCACCAGTTGATATGGCAAGGCCAGGTGTGGCCGGGGCAGCAGATGGACTGGGTGGTGGAAGAAAGGGATGCGCGCGAACAGGGTGGGGCGGATGAAGCGGCGGCGAACTGGAACACACACCTGCGCCTGACCATGCCGAATCTGGGGGAGGTTTCCGCAACGCTGGCTTTCGGCGCGCAGGGCTTGCGCATCGACCTGACGGCTGCCGATCCCGCTACCGCCGCGACGCTGAAAACTTCTCAGGTGCGCTTGCACCACTCTCTGGAGGCCGCCGGGCTGGCGCTGTCCGGCATGACGGTCGAGCACGATGGGAGTGCCTAGAACCTCTCCCCAACTGGCGGTTGCGATGGCCTACCGCGCCGGTCAGTCGGCTCCGCAGGTGGTGGCCAAAGGGCGCGGCCTGATTGCCGAAACCATTATCGAGCGCGCCAGAGAAGCCGGCGTTTATGTGCATGAATCTCCAGAATTGGTGGCCTTGCTGATGCAGGTCGATCTCGATCAGCACATTCCCTCGGAACTGTATATCGCCGTTGCCGAACTGTTGGCCTGGCTGTACCAGATCGAACACGGCAAGAGCGATGCGAACATGCCGCCGAACCTGAAAAAACTCTTGCCGGAAATTCCGCAAGACAGCCCTCAATAAACGGTCTGCAACTGTCCCAGCAGATCGGTTTCCAGGCGCAGCAATCTCTTGGAGTCATCCAGGTTTTCCCCGGTTACCAGGAAAGTATCCTCGGCGCGTTCGCCCAGAGTGGTGATTTTTGCCGTATGCAGGTGGACGCCATGTTGCAGCAGGACCTGGGCAATGCGCGACAGCAGGCCGGGGCGGTCGCCGGCAGCCAGTGCGAGAATGTAATAGCTGCCCTTTTCGTCGGGGCGCAGGCTGATTTCCGGGGTGATGGGAAAATGCCGCAGGTGGCGGCTCAGGCGACCTTCGCGTGGCGGCGGCAGGGACGGCAACAGGGTGAGTTGCTGTGCCAGTTCGTGTTCTATGAGGTTGAGCAGGTCGCGGTAGTGCGCGGATTTTCCCGCCTCGTCGAGCACCACGAAGGTGTCGAGCGCGTAGCCGTGGCGCGTGGTATTGATCTTGGCCTCGACGATGTTGAAATCGGTGCGCTCGAAAAAACCGCAGATGCGGGCGAACAGGTCGTCGCGGTCGTGCGTGTAGATCATCACCTGGATGCCCGCCCCGGTGGGACTCAGGCGCGCCCGCACCTGCGGCGCGGTGCTGTTGGCGTGCGCATAGAGCTGGCGGGTTTGCCAAGCGATTTCCTGGGCCTCATGACGCAGGAAATAGCCATCGTCAAATTCCCGCCACAGGGTTTCGTGGGCGTTTTCGGCGATGGCGTACAGGCGCAAAATCCTCAGCGCTTCTTCCTGCCTTTCCTGCAGGTAGCTCGCCGTCGAAGGCGATTCTGCGGACAAGTGGCGCCGGGTAGTCTCGAACAGGTTTTCCAGCAGTTTTCCCTTCCAGGCGTTCCACACTTTCGGGCTGGTGCCGCGGATGTCCGCCACCGTCAGCAGGTAGAGCGCGGTCAGGTGGCGCATGTCGCGCACCCTGGCGGCGAAGGCGCCGATCACGTCCGGGTCGCTGATGTCCTGCTTCTGCGCGACGGCAGACATCAGCAGGTGATTTTCCACCAGCCAGGGGATGATTTCCGCGTCTTCATGGTCGAGAGGGTGGCTGCGGCAAAAGCGCCGCGCCTCGACTGCGCCCAGCGCGCTGTGGTCGCCGCCGCAGCCCTTGGCGATGTCGTGGAACAGTCCGGCCAGGTACAGCACTTCGGGACGTTCGAAGGCGCTGATGAGGCGGCTGCACAGCGGAAATTCGTGGGCGAATTCCGGCACCGTGAAACGGCGCAGATTGCGCACCACCATCAGGATGTGCTCGTCTACGGTGTAAACGTGAAACAGGTCGTGCTGCATCTGGCCGATCACCTTGCCGAACGCCGGCAGGTAGCGGGCGAGAACGCCGTAACGGTTCATGCGGCGCAACTCGTGGGTGATGCCGTGCGGTTCGCGGAAGAAGGCGATGAAGCGTTTCCGGTTTTCCGGGTCGCGGCGGAAAGCCGCGTCGATGCGTGGCGTGGCGCGCCACAGGGCGCGCAGGGTGGCGACGGCGATGCCTTTCAGTTCATGATGGCGCGCCAAGGTCAAGAAGCATTCGAGGACCGCTGCCGGTTCGTTCTGGAAGAGCTGATCGTCGCGCATTTCCAGCAGGCCGTCACGAGCCTGGAAGCGGGCGTCGATCGGCGCAGGCAGGTGACATAACGGCGTCTCCAGGCGCGCGCGCAGGCTGAGCAGCAACACTTCGGTCATCAGCGTCACTGCCTTGGCAGTGCGGTAATAACGCTGCATCAGTTGCTCGCTGGCCATGCGCTGCTTGCCGGAAACCAGGCCGAATTGCGCAGCCAGGGCGGTCTGGTGGTCGAATACGATGCGGTCTTCCCGCCTTTTGGCCAGCAGGTGCAGGCGGATGCGCAGCTGTTGCAGGAATTTTTCGTGGCCCCGGATGTGCGCGGCTTCGCCCGCAGTGAGGATGTTTTCCCTCACCAGGTCGCGCCAGGAGGTGCCCACGTTGAGGGCGCGGGCGATCCACATCACGGTTTGCAGGTCGCGCAAGCCGCCGGGGCTTTCCTTGAGGTTGGGTTCCAGGTTGTAAGCCGTGTCGTGGAAGCGCGTATGGCGCTGGCGTTGCTCCAGGAGCTTTCCTTCGAGAAAGGCCGCCGGGTCCAGGCTGTCGCCGACCGCATCGCAAAAGCGGCGGTACAGGGAACGGTTGCCGACCAGAAAGCGCGCCTCCAGCAAGGTGGTTTGCACGGAAATGTCGCGTGCCGCTTCTTCCAGGCATTGTCCGATGGTGCGCACGCTATGGCCGACTTCCAGGCCGGCATCCCACAACAGTCCGATCAGTTGTTCCAGGCTGGATTGTGTTTGTGCATCGGCATTTTCCGGCAGCAGTACCAGTAAATCGATGTCGGAATAGGGATAGAGCATGCCGCGTCCGTAACCGCCGACCGCCACCAGGGCGAGCGCGCGCGGCATGGAAGTATCGTGCCAGATGGCGCGCAGCAGGTCATCGACCCGCTTGCCGTGCAGGCGCAAATAAGCATGGCTGTTTCCCGCGAACGCGCCGTTGAGTTCGGCTCGTTGCTGCCGGAGAATTTCGCGCCATGTTGAGGGCATCATCCTGATCCAACTCTTTGATGAATTTCGACAACTCCTGTAGGAGGGGGCTCTTGTGCCCTTCAGGGTATGCCCCCGAGCTTTTCGTCATAACAAGCTGGGGCGGTCATTCCACCCAAACCCTCGCGGGCAAGCCCGCTCCCACAAGGCTTGGTGGTTTTTTATGAAACATCCGGCCTGAGGGGCGCCCCGTCCGATAGGGTAAGCACCTCGTAACCGTTTTCGCCCACCAGCACGGTGTGCTCCCACTGCGCCGAGAGAGCGTGATCCTTGGTGACCACCGTCCAGCCGTCACCGAGTTGGCGGATGTCGCGCTTGCCGGCATTAATCATCGGCTCGATGGTGAAGATCATGCCGGCTTCCAGCTTCGGTCCGTCCCCGCGCTTGCCGTAGTGCAGCACCTGCGGTTCTTCGTGAAAGGCGCGCCCGATGCCGTGACCGCAATACTCGCGCACCACGCTGTAACCCTGGCGCTCCGCATGTGTCTGGATGGCATGACCGATGTCGCCAAGGTGCGCTCCCGGCTTGACGGCGGCGATACCCAGCCACAGGCACTCGAAGCTGGTTTCGCATAGGCGTCGCGCCTGGATGGACGGTTCGCCGGCGTAAAACATGCGGCTGCTGTCGCCGTGAAAACCGTCCTTGATGACTGTGATGTCAATGTTGACAATGTCTCCGGTCTTGAGCTTGCGCTCTCCGGGAATGCCGTGACAGACTTGGTGGTTGACCGAGGTGCAAATCGACTTCGGATAGGGCTTGTGCCCGTTCGGCGCGTAGTTGAGCGGCGCGGGAACCGTGCCTTGCACATTGACCATGTAATCGTGGCACAGCTTGTCGAGTTCGTCGGTGGTAATACCGGGCCTGACGTAAGGCTGGATGTAGTCGAGCACCTCGCCGGTCAGTTTGCCGGCAACGCGCATCCGTTCAATTTCCTGCGGGGTTTTAATGATGATGGACATGGTTCTGCTGCGGGATGGCACGAAGCGCCGAGTATAGCAAAGTTTGCCCGCCTTTCCGGTCAAGGCGATGCCTGCTTCTGTCGATTGGCAACGTGATTGCTAATGAGCCGTTCAGGTGCTTTCCAGCGTTTCGGTCTCGATGCCGACGATATTACGGTTGTCCCTGCTGAATTCCACGCCAATCTCGCGTGGAATTTGAAACGCATGGCCGTATTGCGTACAAAGTAGCAGAAAACGGAGGAATTCGTGCGACTATCGCCAAATATCACCAGATTCAGACCGCTTTGCTCAGGTTTCAGTATTGTTCTCGTCTCAAGTCCGACAGGCTGCTGAGCGCGTCAGTTAAAAGAGCAGCATGGGTAGAAAGATGGGCAGAGAAAAACAAAAAAATCTGAAACCCAGTAATTACAGGGGTTGCAGCTTGGTGGCTGGCGGAGAGGGGGGGATTCGAACCCCCGTCAGGATATTATCCTGAACACGCTTTCCAGGCGTGCGACTTAAACCACTCATCCACCTCTCCGGTGGCGCTAAAGGGTGCGTAGCATACCCGAGATGGAGGCTGCCCGCAAGGCAAAATGCGGATATGTCAACGCTAAATAGAAGTGCCCCCCCCTTTTCTGCAAAGTAGAAATGTCCCTTTCGCCTGCGCAACCCTGGTTATGGTGTTGCGTTACACCCTTCGGTGGCGGGCTTGCCGACGGGGTATTTTTTCCATGGATGATTTGGTGCGGGTTTTTCAGTCCGGGCACGCCGCTAAGGCTTGCGCGGGCTGACGGAAGTCAAAATGCCGCGCAGGATGTTCACCTCCTCGCGCTCCAGGCGGGTGCGCGCGAACAGGCGGCGCAAGCGGTGCATGAGACGCTTCGGGCTGGCCGGATTGAGGAAGCCGCTGGCAATCATCACCTGTTCGAGATGCCCGAACATGCCCTCGACCTCGTCGAGATTCGCCCAGTTTCCCGGCGCTTCCGCCGGCAGATCGCCGGTCAGCGCCGCCGTGCGCAGTTCGTAGGCCAGCACCTGCACTGCGGCCCCCAGATTGAGGGAGGCGTAGTGCGGGTTGGCCGGGATCATCACCCGCATCTGGCAATGATCCAGTTCCTCGTTGGTCAGGCCGTTGGCTTCCGCGCCGAACACCAGCGCGACTTCGTTGCACGCGGCTTCTGACAGCAATTGCGGCGCAGCCTCGCGTGGGGAAAGCGGCGCCAGGGACAGGTCGCGACGGCGCGAGCTCAATGCCGCTGCCAGAACCGTTCCCGCCAGCGCTTCGCCAAGCGAGGCGCATACCGTCGCGCCTTCGAGCACGTCGACCGCACCGGAAGCGCGCGTCGTCGCCTCGGCATCCGGGAAACAGCGCGGATTGACGAGATAGAGGCGCGACAGCCCCATGGTCTTCATCGCCCGCGCCACCGCGCCGATGTTGCCGGGATGGGAAGGATGGCTCAACACCACGCGCACGTTGTCGAGAACGCTGCCGGATTTCTTCATTGGGGTGGAATCATTTAAAATGGCGTGCTCATTTGGCATTCAACCGGAAAATCCCTCAACATGCATCCCATGCTCACCATCGCGGTCAAGGCCGCCCGCCGCGCCGGCGGCGTCATCAACCGCGCCACCCGCGATCTCGATTCGCTCACCGTCACCAGCAAGAGCCACAATGATTTCGTCAGTGAAGTCGACCAGGCCGCGGAAGCCGCCATCGTCGAAACCCTGTTGCAGGCCTATCCGAAGCACGCGATTCTAGCAGAAGAAAGCGGCGCGCAAGGCGACTCGGAATACGAGTGGATCATCGATCCGCTCGACGGCACCACCAATTTCCTCCATGGCTTTCAGCAATATTCGGTGTCCATCGCGCTGGCACACAAGGGCGTGCTGTCGCAGGCGGTGATCTACGACCCCAGCCGCAACGACCTGTTCACCGCCAGCCGTGGTGCGGGCGCCTTTCTCAACGAGCACCGCCTGCGCGTGAGCAAACGCAAGCAGCTTGACGACGCGCTGATCGGCACCGGCTTTCCCTTCCGCGATTTCACCCATCTCGACGCCTACATGGCGATGTTCCGCGACATGGTGCAAAAAACCGCCGGCGTGCGCCGTCCCGGCTCCGCCGCGCTGGATCTCGCCTACACGGCAGCGGGACGCTTCGACGGTTTCTGGGAAATCGGCCTGAGCAAGTGGGACATCGCCGCCGGTTGCTTGATGGTGCAAGAGGCGGGCGGCCTGGTAAGCGACTTCAGCGGCAACGAAAATCACCTGGAAAGCGGCAACATCATCGCCGGCAGCCCAAGGATTTTCCACCAGTTGCTGCAAACGCTCGCGCCGCATCTGACGCCGGCATTGAAGAACGGCTAATCCAGATATTTCGTGAATTTTGACAAACTCCGTGGGAGCAGACTCTCGCGCCCAAGCCGACAGGCTCTCGGGTATGGCCGCAAGATTTTGACTTTTCGCTGCCGAACCAAAGAACTCGCGGGCATACCCTGAAGGGCACAAGAGCCCACTCCCACGGGGCTTGGTGGTTTTTTATTCAATCGAACCATTGGAGTGAATCATGAAACTGACAAAATTCGAGCGCCACGATGGCTACCGGTTCATGTTGACCTTCGAAAATGGAGAAACCAGACAGGTCGATTTGAAGGATTTGATAGGCGCCCATGTGAAACCGGAAGCCTTGCATACTGCGCGCCTGGACATGGAGTGGGGGTGCCTGGAATTCAACGACGGAATGGTGGACATTGCCCCCGCGACCTTGTACAAGTGGAAACCCGTTGAATGCCGGTTGGCGGCTTAAGACTTTCGTTCCCCTTCATTCGTTGATATGCCACTTGCATTAAACGGCACCAATGAGGCTCACGTAGTGAGCCATTGAGGTGAGAGAATGGCTGCAACTTTTACAGCTATAATCGTTTTCCGCCCCTCGCAAACAACCACATGATGAACCCTACAGACCTGCGCCCGCGTGACCGTGATGCCTTAATCAAATCCCTGCGCGCCGGAGTCACTCCCCGGATGGGAACCAAGCATATCCAGGTGGGGCGTGACGCCGAAATTGCCGCGCTGGATAAAGACCTCGACCGCATCGCCGAAGGCGGCGCGGCTTTCCGCCTGGTTATCGGCGAATATGGGTCGGGTAAGACCTTCTTCCTGAATCTGGTGCGCGGCGAGGCCATGGAGCGCCAACTGGTCGTCGCTCACGCCGATCTTAACCCCGGTCGCCGCCTGCACGCCTCCGGCGGCGAAGCCCGCAGCCTGTATGCCGAACTCGCCAAGAACCTGGCGACGCGCACCAAACCGGGTGGCGGCGCGCTAACCGTGGTGGTCGAAAAATTCATCACCACCGCGCTGGCCGAAGCGCGCAAAGAAGGGCGCAACCCCACCGACATCATTCACGAGCGGCTCGAACAACTGAACGAACTGGTCATGGGATACGACTTCGCCGCCGTTATCGCCGCCTACTGGCGCGCCCACGAAACCGATGACGACACCCTCAAAACCAACGCCATCCGCTGGCTGCGCGGCGAATTCAGCGCCAAGACCGATGCCCGCGCCGCGCTGGGCGTGCGCGAGATCATCAATGACGCCGCCATTTACGACCAGATCAAACTGCTTGCCCGTTTTTGCCGACTGGCTGGCTACAACGGCCTGCTGATCTGCCTGGACGAAATGGTCAACCTCTACAAACTCGCCAACACCCAGGCGCGCAACGGCAATTACGAACAAATCCTGCGCATCCTCAACGACCTCGAACAAGGCAGCGCCGAAGGCTTGGGCTTCCTGCTTGGCGGCACCACGGAATTCCTCACCGACCCGCGCCGTGGCCTTTACAGCTACCCCGCCCTGCAATCCCGCCTGGCCGAAAACCCCTTTGCCCGCAACGGACTCATCGACCTGTCCGGCCCCGTGCTCAAGCTCAACAACCTCAGCCGCGAACAATTCGCCGCGCTGCTGGGCAAACTGCGCGATGTTTATCAAGGCCCGCAGCCCGAACGCATCTTGCTGCCCGATGCAGCCATTCCCGCTTTCATGGCACATTGCGAACAACGCATCGGCGAAGCCACTTTCCGCACCCCGCGCACCACCATCATCGCATTTGTCGGGCTGCTGGCGGTGCTGGAGCAAAATGCGGGAGCGGCATGGCAGGAATTGCTCAAACACACTACGGTTGCGGCAGATCGGGAACTGGATGCTGCCGGGATTGGCGACGAGTTGGTAAACCTGACATTGTGATGTGATGGGAAACAGCCCTTCCAGCGGCAGAATCGGCGATTTTATCGATCATGGCGATGGCACGGTGACGGATACCCGCACCGGGCTGATGTGGATGCTCTGCGTGTTGGGACAAACCTGTGATGGCAGAACCTGTGCTGGAAAGGCTCAGGGCTATACTTGGGATGAGGCGATGGCGCTGCGTTATGACTTTGCGGGACATGGTGACTGGCGATTACCGGATATTGACGAGCTAATAAGCGTAGTCGATAAAACCCGAGGTAGCCCGGCAATCGACACTGCTGCCTTTCCAACCGAGCCGGACCAGGCTTTCTGGTCGGCTTCGGTTTATGACGGCAATTCGGATGTCGCGTGGGGCGTTGCTTTCGGGTATGGCTGCGGCGGCACTTACGATAAGACGCTTAGCTTCCAGGTTCATCTCGTGCGCGGTGGACAGTATTTTGGCACTTTGAATGGCGATGTCACCAGCAAAGCGATAGGTTCTCCCGTTAAGGAGGCATCAGCAAAGTCGATTGTCCGCGCCGCCATAGCCTTCATCAGGCAGCGGCCTGAGCTATTTCCCGCTGAGATTGCCGAGCTTCGCGGTTTTCTGGGGGAAACCGGCGCAATTCCTGTCAGTGCGCCAGCCGCCGCGAAACCTGAATCGGATGCAAAACCGGTAGAAGCATCACATCACACAACGCCAGTCCGTGCGCCAGCCGCCACGAAACGACCCGCACCGGCTGTATCTGAAACATTAAAGCAAGTTGTCGCCTGGCTGATGGCCCAGGAAACCGTTGCCCTGTCCGATCTACGCGCCCACCTGCTTCCGCTGGATTTGCTTCCCAGTGCGGTGATCGACGACCTCAACGAGCGGGCGCTGGACATTACCGGTGATCCTGCCCTTGAAGATGACGGCGATTGCATTATCGTCGTTCGTGAAGTGCTGGTTCAGGTTGTGTCGACATGGCAAGGGCAGTAGGGAACAATAAACGCAAAGGGAAAAGGTCGTGAGTGAAACGCTAACTAACATCTATACCTCTGAAGACAGAGCCAAAGAACAAGAAGAGCAAAGCGCATTCATTGAAGAAGACAAATAACGCTGATAAAGGAAGTTGAGCATGTTACAAACCATCGAAGTCGAAATTGACCCTAGCGGTCGCATTCATCCGCTTGAGCCATTGTCATTCGTCCCGTCAGGGCGCGCTTATCTGACACTGCTGCCCGCTTCGGACAAGCAATCCAGCCCATCCACCGTTGAAAGCAGCAGTGCTGCGCAGGCGTTGAAACTGCTAGCCTCGCCGCGCTTTGTTCAGCGTCCGGCGGCTAACCCGGTCGAAGTGCAGCAGCGCATAGACGACCTGCGCAACGATTGGGGTAGCCGCTAATGCGCCGGGTATACCTCGATGCTTGTGTCGTCATTTATCTGATCGAAAAGAGGTTAATTTATGCAGGCCATTGAGTTCGATACTGTTGTTCAGGCGCATTCTATCCCTTTGCCCGCCCCGGTGGTGCTGGCTCCCGGCCTACCGGTGCGGGTGGTGGTGATGTACGAGGAAGCGGGGATTCAACCTGCCGGAGCCAGTCAAGGGGATGCCATTTTAGCGCTTTGCGCCAACCCGCTGGTGGTGCCCGATTTTGTCCCCCTCTCTCGGGACGAAGCCCATGAGCGATAAGGTGTTTGTCGATAGCAATATCTGGCTTTACGCTTTCATTTGTCGTGCGGGTGAAGAATCCAAACACACCAAGGCGCGTGAACTGGTAGAAAAACCCGTGCGCTACATTGTGAGCGAGCAGGTGGTCGCCGAAGTTTCCGCTAATCTGCTGCGCAAGGCGGGAATAGAGGATGCGCATTTGATGCGTTTGGTGGAAAGTTTTTACGGGCGCTGCCAAGTAGTGATGCCCGGTCTTGATTTACACCGCCGTGCTCATGGTTTGAGGGGTAAATACAGCTTGAGCTTCTGGGATAGCCTGATTGTGGCTGCGGCGCTGGAAGCGGGCTGTAACACGCTGCTTACGGAAGATATGCAGCACGGCTTGGTGGTGGAGGCTCAACTCAGCGTACTGAATCCCTTGCTTACACCCATTCAGTGATGACCGCCGGAGAAAGCCAGAGCGCCTTCGAGCGCCTTGCCCCACCCCTGCAACGTTGCCTCTGGGAGCAAGGCTGGACGGGGCTGCGCGCGGCGCAGTTGGAAGCGCTGCCGCTGATTCTGGATGGGCGGGAGGATGTGGTGATTACCGCTTCGACCGCATCGGGCAAGACGGAAGCGGCTTTTTTGCCGCTGCTGACCCGCTTGTGGCAAGGCGATGGGCGGGGTGTGGCGCTGTATGTGGCGCCGCTGAAGGCGCTGATTAACGATCAGGAAGAGCGCCTGAACCGGCTGTGCGAACATTTGGAAATCCCGGTTTTTCCCTGGCACGGCGATATTGGGGAGGCGCCCCGGCGGCGCTTTCTGGCCGACCCGCGCGGCTTGGTGCTGATTACGCCGGAGTCGCTGGAGTCCTTGCTGTTTCGGCGCGGCATAGAAATGACGCGGTTGTTTGGCGCGCTCGAAGCGATAGTGGTCGATGAGTTGCACGCCTTTATCGGCAGCGAACGAGGGAGGCAGTTGCAATCTCTGCTGCATCGCCTGGAAGAGGCTTTGGGGCGGCGGGTGCAGCGTATCGGGCTTTCGGCAACGCTGGGGGATATGGGGCTGGCGGCGAATTTTTTGCGCCCTGGTGGTGGTGGTGAAGTGCGGGTGGTCGACAGCCCGGATGACAAGAAATCGCTGCAACTGTTGGTCAAGGCTATCATCCAGCCCAACGCGCCGAGCGATTCCCAAGAGGCGGCGCACACGGCTATTGCAGTGGAGCTTTTCGAGAAGCTGCGCGGTGCCAATTATCTGGTTTTTCCCAACAGCACGTTCCTGGTGGAATTTTACGCCGATGCGCTACGGCAGCATTGTGAGGCGGCGGGGCTGCCGGTCACTTTTTTTCCGCATCATGGCCGCTTGGAAAAGGGCGAACGAGAAATCACCGAGGAATCCCTCAAGCGTGGCGCATTGCCGGTCAGCGCCATTTGCACCACCACGCTGGAAATGGGCATCGATATTGGCGCCATTCGCGGAGTGGTGCAGATCGGTGCGCCGGGTACGGTAGCCAGCCTGTGCCAGCGCGTGGGGCGGGCGGGTCGGCGCGCAAATGAGACGGCGGTGCTCTGGCAATATTGCGCGGTCGAAAACCCGTCCGATAATTCTGATTGCGTGGACGATTTATATCCCGACCTCGTGCAAGCCATTGCAGTTATCCGCCTGTTTCTGTCCAAGTGGTACGAGCCACCAGAAACGGGCGCGCTGCATTACTCCACGCTGGTGCAGCAGGTGTTGAGCCTGATCGGGGAACGGCATGGCATTACCGCCGCAGATGCTTACCGGACGCTGTGTAAAACGGGGCCGTTTGATGAGGTGAGCGAGGCGGATTTTATCGAGTTGCTGCGCGCGCTGGCAGCCGCCGACCTGATCTTCCAGGACGCCAACCGCTTGTTGCTGCATGGGGCGCGGGGCGAGAAGCAGGTAAACCATTTCAGATTTTTTGCAGCCTTCCCGGATTCTCAGGAATATCGTTTGCTGAACGCCGGCAAGGAATTGGGCACGCTGCCGCTGGATCGTCGGCGTTGCGCCGGGGACGTGATGATTTTTGGCGGACGGCGCTGGCGAATTGCTGCAATCGATCACAATAAAAGACGGGTTGACCTGATCCCCGCCCCGGCAGGCAAGCTGCCACGCACAGGTAGCGGCGGCATGGTGGTTCATGACCGGGTGCGCGAGGAAATGCGGGCATTGCTGGCTGGAGATGAGTGCCCGTCCTGGCTGGATACGGCAGCCAGAGCATTGCTGAAAAACGCGCAAAAAGATTTCGCCGCGCTGGGCTTGGTCAAAAGCCAATTGCTGGAAGAAGGCACTACGGTAAACCTCTTTGCCTGGCGCGGTGACCGCACCCAGAATGCGCTGGCCGCATTGCTGAGGGCTAACGGGTTGAAGGCCGAAAATCAGGGTATCTGCATTCAGGTGCGCGGGACTTCTGCCGCCGAACTGAAAACAACCCTGGCAATCATTGCTGCCGCACCCTGCCCGGAACCTGCTGGGGTTCTTGATCGAAAGTCTTTGGGGGTGCCGGAAAAATGGGATTGGGCGTTACCGGATCGGTTGTTCTACACGGGGTTTGCCTCAAGGCGGCTCGACTTGGCGGCAGCTCATACGCTATGCGTGACATCACGGAATTGGGTATGAATAAGCGCCCATTCATTCGTTGACATTCGTTGATATGCCACTTGCATTAAACGGCGCTTCTGCATAGGATGCGCCGGTATGCAACCGTCCCAAAGTCCCGACATCCCGTGCCGCTTCCCGAACCGCTGAATTCTCCCCTGCACAGCCTGCGCTTGCGCCTGGCCGTTTTCGCCGCCACGCTGCTTGCCGGACTGTATGGCCTCGTCCCCGGCGGCTTGAGTCCGTCACAGGCGCTGGGCGCCACCCTCCTGGGCGGGTTGCTTGCCTGGCTGGCAGCACGCACTCCGACCCGCCGGCTGGATGAACTCTCCCGTGCGGCGGGAAAGATTGCCGAAGGAGCGTTTGCGATTTCTCTGCCTGCCGCTACCGGCAAGGATGAACTTTCCACCCTTGTCCGGCAGTTCTGCGCAATGGCACAAGCGCTGGAACGAAATGCCGTCAGCCACCGGCAAACCGAAGCCGCGCTGTTCGAGGAAAAGGAACGCGCCCAGGTTACCCTGAACTCGATCGGCGATGCCGTCATCACCACGGATACCGCAGGACGCATTACTTTTCTCAACCCGGTGGCGGAAACGGCGACCGGCTGGCGTAGCGAAGAGGCGCTGGGACGCGCGCTGGAAGACGTTTTCCGCATCCTCAACGAATCCTCGCGAAAAATTATTGAAAATCCGGTGACACGGGTTCTACGCGAAGACCGCATCATCGGTCTGTCCAACCACACCCTCCTGATCCGGCGCGACGGCAAGGAATTGCATATCGAGAACTCCGCCGCGCCGATCCGCAACCGCCACGGCGAAATCATCGGCGTGGTGCTGGCTTTCAGCGACGTCAGCGAAAAGCACATGCTGACGCTGCAACTCTCCTACCAGGCGCGCCACGACAGCCTGACCGGCCTGGTCAACCGCGGCGAATTCGAACTGCAACTGGCGGAACTCATCAACAGTGCGGCGGCCCTGCATCGCAGCCATGCCCTGCTCTATCTCGATCTCGACCAGTTCAAGATCATCAACGACACTTGCGGCCACAGCATAGGCGACCAGTTGCTGCGCGAACTCGCCAACATGCTGAAAGGGCAGGTGCGCGGGGCGGATACCCTGGCACGCCTGGGAGGAGACGAATTCGGCGTACTGCTCAGCAACTGTCCGATGGAAAAAGCCTCGTCCATCGCCAACGACCTGCTGGAAGCCGTCAGGGCATTCCGTTTCGAGTGGGACGACAAGACCTACACCGTCGGCGCCAGCATCGGCCTGGTGGAGATCAACGAGGTCAGCGGCACTGCCGCGCGCATGTTGAGCGCCGCCGATACGGCCTGTTACGCCGCCAAGGACACGGGGCGCAACCGGGTGCAGATCTATCAGCCGGACGATGCGGAAATGGCGCGCCGCCACGGTGAAATGCACTGGGTGGGACGCATCGCCCGCGCCTTCGAGGAAGACCGCTTCCAGCTTTACTTCCAGCCCATCATGGCACTGGAGCCGGGAGCCAATGAAGCGGCGCACTTCGAAGTGCTGATCCGCATGCTCGACGAACACGACCAGATGATTCCGCCCAACTCGTTCATTCCGGCGGCGGAACGCTACAACCTGATGCGTTCGGTCGATCGCTGGGTGGTCGCCAACACCTTCAACTGGCTGGTTGCCAACGCCGCCACCGAGCTGGTCTGCTCGATCAATCTTTCCGGCCAGTCCATCGGCGACGAGCAATTCCTCAACTTCATCTTCAACCAGTTCAAGGGAACCCGCGTGGCCCCGCAAAAAGTGTGTTTCGAGATCACCGAAACCGCGGCCATCGCCAATCTTTCCAAGGCTGCGGATTTCATCGGCGAGCTCAAGGCCATCGGCTGCCGCTTTGCCCTCGACGATTTCGGCAGCGGGCTGTCTTCTTTCAGCTACCTGAAAAACCTGCCGGTCGATTACCTGAAAATCGACGGCATTTTCGTCAAGGACATGGTCAACAACCCGATCGACAGCGCCATGGTCGAAGCCATCAACAGCATCGGCCAGGTCATGGGCATCAAGACCATCGCCGAATATGCCGAGGACGAAGCCACCCTGCACAAGCTCAGGGCCATCGGTGTGAATTATGCGCAAGGTTATGCCATCGCCCGCCCCGCGCCCCTGTCGGAAGCGGCGTTCGGCGGATCAAGGGTTACCCGGTAAGGTTGTGCCCCCCGTTACACCCGTCAGACCAGCCGTATCTCGAAGCAAACGCCATCCGTCGCGGATTTGACATCGATCTCGCCGCCATGCGCGCGGATGATGGAGTGGGTGATTGCCAAGCCTAGACCGGCGCCCTCGCCGCCGTGGCGCGCTGGGTCGACGCAGTAAAAACGGTCGAAGATGCGTGACAGATGCTCTTGCGGAATCGGTTCGCCGGAATTTTCCACCGCCAGCGTTGCGCCGGCGCCGTCAGAGCGGATGCGCACGCGGATGCTGCCGCCCCTCGGCGTGTGGCGAATGGCGTTGGAGATCAGATTGGCCAGCGCCCGGCGCAGCATGAGTTTGTCTCCGGAAACCTGCCCGCTGCCGTCCAGCGACAGATGCAGCACCTTTTCCTCGGCCAGCGCATCGAAAAAATCGAACAATTCGCGCACTTCCACCGCCAGGTCCACCGGCTCGCGCCGCGGCACCATCAAACCGTTGTCGGCCTGCGCCAGAAACAGCATGTCGCCGATCATGCGCGCCAGACGCTGGTACTCCTCGGCATTCGAAGCCAGCACCTCGCGGTATTCCTCGACGCTGCGAATTCTGGTCAACGCCACCTGGGTTTCCGTCATCAGGTTGCTGATCGGCGTGCGCAATTCGTGGGCCAGGTCGGAGGAAAAATCCTTCAGCCGCTGAAACGACTCTTCGAGGCGGGCGAGCATGTCATTGAGGGTTTGCGCGAGCTCGGCCAACTCGACGGGAACCGCATCGAGCGCGAGACGAAAATCAAGACGGCTTGCCGTGACCCCGGCCGCCCCCTGGCGGATGGCTTTGAGGGGCGCCAACCCATGCCTGACGGCAGCCCAGCCGAGAAAACCGGCAAGGATGGAGGCAAAGGCAACGAACAGCCACAACGTAGCCTGAAACGAAGTCATGAAATGCTCGTGGTGGACGATGTCGACGGCAATCGCCACCAGCAACGGTTGTGAGCCGGGAATGCCGGTGGGCAACAGGGCTGCGATGCCGCGCAACGGCTGCGTCCCCTGAGGCAGGTTGCGCTGCCAGACCTGTGGCTGCGGCGGGATCCGGATGGCGCCGCGCTCGAGCAGGGCGGGTGGAAAATCAGCGCCATCGGTAGCGAACAACGTGCGTTGGCCGGCATCGCGCACCAGCACGGCAAGGCCGTGGTGGCCGACCAGCGCATCGCCGAGTTGCGTCGGCAGGGAGGCGAGTTCAGCGGAAGTTTGCACCTTTTCCAGCAGGTGAGCGGCCAGATGCAGCTTTCCCGTCATCAGCTCCATATCCTGCTCGACGAAATGCCGCTCGACCGAATTGCCGATGAGCAGCCCCAGCATGAGCAGCACCGCCGCCGAAACGCCGGCGAACAGGAAAGTCAGGCGGAAGGTGATCGAGCGGTGGCGCCTCACGCAGAGCCGTCCTCCAGTACGTAACCCATCCCACGCACGGTGCGGATGAGCTTGGGCTCGAAACCGTCGTCCATTTTTGCGCGCAAGCGGCGCACCGCCACCTCGATGACGTTGGTGTCACTATCGAAATTCATGTCCCATATCTGCGAAGCGATCAGCGAGCGCGGCAGCACCTCTCCGCGGCGGCGCAGCAACAGCTCCAGCAACGCGAATTCCTTGGCCGTGAGATCAATGCGCTGACCGCCGCGCGTTACCCGGCGGCGCAGCAGATCGAGCTCCAGGTCCGCCACCCGTATCTGCTCCGGCTCCTTGCTGCGGGTTCCGCGACGCAGCAGCGAACGCACGCGGGCAAGCAGTTCGGCAAAGGCGAAGGGTTTGACCAGATAGTCGTCGGCCCCCAGTTCGAAGCCCTTGACCCGGTCATCGACCTGGTCGCGCGCGGTAAGAAACAGCACCGGTATCTCGCGCCCGGCGCGGCGCATTCCGGCAAGCACCTGCCAGCCATCCAGGCGCGGCAGCATCACGTCGAGAATCGCCAGGTCATGATCGCCGGTTTCCCCCAAATACAGGCCATCCACACCGTCGCGCGCGAGATCGACGACGAAACCGGCCTCGACCAGCCCCTGCTTGAGGTAGTCACCGGTCTTCGGTTCATCTTCGACCACCAGAATCTTCATTTCATTTCCCGCTCGTGCCCATGTCGAAATTATGCGCTTGCCACACCAGCGCCTCCCAAAGATAACAGAAATGTAATCCAGGCGTCAGCTTCCGGTGGGGAAGTGTTTTCCATAATCCAGGCAAGCCCTCGTCAAAGGAAATCCGGCCATGAAACTGCTTGTTGCCGCCCTCCTGTTTGCCGCAACGTTTTCAGCCTTCGGCCACGGCGGGGAGGATCACGGCGCGCCAGCGCCGGCGCTTAACCAGAGCGTGGCGCCGCGCGCCAGCGCCAGCACCGGGGAATTCGAAGTGGTTGCCGTGCTTGAAGGCCGACAACTGGTAATCCATGTCGATCGTTTCGCCAGCAACGAACCGGTCGAAAATGCCAAGGTAGAAGTCGACAGCACACCGATGGGCGGTCGCGCCCGCGAAGCCGCGCCCGGCACCTATGTGCTGGATATTGCTGCGGATCTCGCGCCAGACAGACACGCCCTGACCTTCAGCATCGAGGACGGCGACAACAGCGACTTGCTTAGTGCCACGCTGGACACCTCGCTGCCCGCCGTTTCCGTTACGCAAGCGCCTTTCTGGAGCGAATGGGCCGCGTGGGCCGTTGCCGCGCTGCTGCTTGCCGGAGGCGCGCTGTTCGCCGCACGGCGCGGCAGGGCCGTCATCAGAGGATCATGACCATGCGAAACACTGACACGCGATGCCTTCTCGCCACCGCATTGCTGGCATTCGCCGCTGCCGGCGCGCTGGCCCACGACGGCGAGGATCACGGCCAGGACGGCAAGCAGGCATCTCCGGCCCGCTCTTCCAGCGCCCCGCCAGGCGCTCCGGCCGCACTGCAACGCCTCGCCGATGGCAGCCTGTTCGTCCCCAAGCCGGTGCAGCGCCAATTGGGTCTGCGCACCCAGGCGGCGCGTATCGGCAAACTCGCCGCTACGGTCGAGCTCAACGGCAAGGTCATCCCTGACCCGAATTCCAGCGGTCGCGTCCAGGCGACCTTTTCCGGCAGCGTCATGCCCGGCCCCAAGGGCATGCCAACCCCCGGCCGCAAAGTCAGCAAGGGCGAGGTGCTGGCCTATCTACGCCCGGTCGGCGGCGCCATCGAACGCGGCAACCAGAAGGCGCAACAGGCCGAACTGGAAGCCCAGTTAGCCGTGGCCGAAAGGCGCGTCAAGCGCTTCGAACAGCTTGAAGGCGCGATACCCCAAAAGGAAATCGACGCGGCACTCATCGAGCGCGACGCGCTGCAAAAGCGCCGTGCCTTCGTCTCCGCCAGTATCAACGCCGCCGAACCTCTGCTGGCCCCTGCCACGGGCGTGATCAGTTCCAGCGGCGTCGTTGCCGGGCAGGTGGTCGACGCCAAGGAAATCCTGTTCGAGATTGTCGATCCGGCGCGCCTTGCCGTGGAAGCGCTAGCCTACGATGCCGGAATCGCCGCAACCCTGATTTCCGCCAGCGCGCTGGCGGAGAAAACGGCGCTGGAGCTGAAATTCGTCGGCGCGGGCCGGCAACTGCGCGAACAGGCCTTGCCGCTACTGTTTCGCATTGTCGGGCGCGATTCGATGGTGGCAGTCGGTCAGCCGGTTCAGGTGATTGTGCGCACGGCGCATGCCATACAGGGGGCGGCGCTGCCGCGCTCGGTGCTGACAAAAACCGGCACCGGCGAGTCTGCGGTGTGGGTGCATGCCGAAGCCGAACGCTTTGTCGTGCGCCGTGTGCGCCACCAATCGCTGGATGCCGCCAACATCGCCATTGTCGATGGCCTTCACGATGGCGACCGCGTGGTGATCCAGGGTGCGGCCCTGCTCTCCCAGGTACGCTGACATGTTCGATTTCATCATCCACACCAGCCTCAAGCAGCGCTTGATCGTGCTTGGCATGGCGCTGCTGCTGATCGTCTACGGAACGGTGACGTTGCGGCAAATGCCGGTCGATGTCTTTCCCGACCTCAACAAGCCCACCGTGACGCTGATGACTGAAGCCGGCGGCATGGCGCCGGAGGAGGTCGAACAGCTGGTAAGCTTTCCCATCGAGTCGGGCATGAACGGCATGCCGGGCGTGACGCGCGTGCGTTCGGTATCGGGGATCGGCTTGTCGATCATTTATGTCGAATTCGAATGGGGTTCCGACATCTACCGCAACCGGCAGCAGGTCGCCGAACGTCTGAATCTGGTGCGCGAACAATTGCCGCCCGACATCGTCCCGCAACTCGGGCCGATCTCCTCGATCATGGGCGAGATACTGCTGCTCGCCATCCCGGCAGACCCGGCCAGGGTCAGCCCGATGGCAGTGCGCGAGTATGCGGATTGGGTGGTACGACCACGCCTCCTGACCATCCCCGGTGTCGCCCAGGTGATTGCCATCGGCGGTGAAGTACGCCAGTACCGCGTCGAACTCAAACCCGCCCAGCTTCAGGCCCTTGGAGTAGAACGTGAAAAACTGGAAGCGGCGCTGCGCGATTTCGGCGCCAATACCAGTGGCGGCTTTCTCGAAGCGCAGGGGCGCGAATACCTGATCCGCCAGATTGGTCGCAGTTCGCGCATCGAGGATTTGCAAAACCTGGTGGTCAGCGTCAGGAACGGGCAGCCGATCCTGCTCAAGCAGTTGGCAGAGGTGAAGCTGGCACCTGCCATCAAGCGCGGGGACGGCAGCTATAAGGGCAAGCCGGCGGTGATCCTGTCGGTGCAAAAGCAGCCCGCCGCCGACAGCGTGGCGCTGACGCGCGCGGTGGAAAACGCGGTCGCCGAACTGGGCGCGATCCTGCCGGATGGCATCGAGTCCCCTTCCTTCCTTTTCAAGCAAGCGGACTTCATCGAGCATTCGGTCAACAACGTCGAAGAAGCGCTACGCGATGGCGCGATCCTGGTCGCGGTAATCCTATTCCTGTTCCTGCTCAACATCCGGACCACGCTCATTTCGCTGATGGCGATTCCGGTATCGCTGCTGGCGACTGTCCTGGTGTTCCACTATTTCGAACTGTCGATCAATACCATGACGCTGGGCGGCCTGGCCATCGCCATCGGCGAATTGGTGGACGACGCCGTGGTCGGGGTGGAAAACGTGCTACGGCGCCTGAAGCTGAACCGTGCGGCAGACCATCCGCGGCCGGTCGCCGAGGTCATCGCCGCAGCCACGCTGGAAGTACGCTCAGCCATCGTTTATGCCACCGTAATCATCGTGCTGGTATTCGTGCCGCTCTTCGTCCTGCCCGGCATTGAAGGACGCCTGTTCACGCCGCTGGGGGTGGCCTACATTGTCTCAATTTTAGCCAGCATGATCGTCTCGGTAACGCTGACGCCGGTGATGGCCTATTACCTGCTGCCGCGCATGAAACAACTGCATGACGGCGACAGCCAGCTGGTTACCTGGCTCAAGCGTGGGGATGCCAGACTGCTGCACTGGTCCTTCACGCACGCGCGCACGCTGCTGGGCGGCGCCCTCATTGTGGTGGCGATGGTCGCAGCAAGCGTGCCCTTCTTCCCGCGCTCCTTCCTGCCCCCCTTCAATGAAGGCACGCTAACGGTCAATGTTCTGCTTAATCCCGGCACCTCGTTGAGCGAATCGAACCGTATCGGCACACTGGCGGAGCAACTGGTCGCCCAGGTACCCGAAGTGACGCAGACGGGACGCCGCACCGGCCGCGCCGAACTCGATGAACATGCCGAGGGCGTGCATTACACCGAGATGGATGTGGACCTCAGGGCATCCGAGCGCAACCGTGCGCAAATCATCGCCGACATCCGGCAGCGTCTGGCCACCTTGCCGGCGGTCAGCAGCGTTGGCCAGCCGATTTCGCACCGCCTCGATCACCTGCTCTCCGGCGTTCGCGCCCAAATCGCACTGAAGATCTACGGCGACGACCTTGACACCCTGCGCGGCTTGGCCGACAACCTGCGCGAGCGCTTGGCGGAAATTCCCGGCATCACCGATTTACAGATCGAGAAGCAGGTGTTGATTCCCCAAGTGAAGATTCGTCTCGATTACGAGCAAGCGGCGCGCTACGGCGTAGCGCCCGGCAACCTGCTGCGCAGTCTGGAACAGATGATCGAGGGCGAGCGGATTACCCAAGTCATTGAAGGCAACCGCCGCTTTGATCTGCTGGTGCGCTTGCCGGAAAGCGCGAGGAACCCGCAGGCGCTCGCCGGTCTACTGATCGAAACGCCGGGCGGTCACGTACCGCTGTCGAAAATCGCCAGCGTGGAAGAAAGTGACGGCCCCAATCAGGTCAGCCGCGAGAATTCACGGCGGCGCATCGTACTCTCGGCCAACACTGATGGACGTGACATGTCGCAAGTGATCGCCGACGTTCGTGCCGAACTGGCTGCAAGCGCATTGCCGGTGGGCTATTTCAGCGCCCTGGAAGGCCAGTTCCAAGCACAGGAACAAGCCGCGCGCCTGATTGCACTGCTCGCCTCCGTTTCGCTGGCCATGATTTTCATGGTGCTCTACAGCCGATACAGGTCAATCACGCTGACGCTCATCATCATGGGCAATATCCCGCTGGCACTGATCGGCAGTGTAATCGCACTGTGGATTTCCGGGCAACCGCTCTCTGTGGCGGCGCTGGTCGGTTTCATCACGCTGACTGGCATCGCCACGCGCAACGGCATTCTGAAAATCAGCCATTACATCAATCTATGCGTCTTCGAGGGCGAACGTTTCGGGCGCTCGATGATCGTTCGCGGCTCCCTGGAACGCTTGACACCGGTGCTGATGACCGCGCTGGTCGCCGCATTTGCCCTGTTGCCGCTCCTTCTCTCGGCCGACGCACCGGGCAAGGAAGTGCTGCACCCGGTAGCGGTAGTGATTTTCGGCGGCCTCATCAGTTCCACGCTACTCGACACCCTGCTGACACCGCTGATGTTCTGGCTGTGGGGAAAACCCGCCCTGGAACGTCTGCTCGCCGCCCAAGAGCACGAAAGTTTCTAACCCCGTTTCTGACAATACTTAAGGAGTTTCCCATGAAGCCATTTACCACCACGATGCTTTCCTCGACTGCCAGCGCGTTGATGCTGGCATGCTCGGTTGCATTTGCTCACAGCGATGATTATCTTGACACCCAAAAAGCGCCCAATGGCGGGCAAATGCGCATGGCCGGAAACTATCATTTCGAACTGGTGGTAGCCAAGGGCAGTTTGCAGGCCAAGAATAACCCAGTCGTCGTGTATGTTACCGACCATGCCGGTGCCAAAATTCCAACAGCAGGCGGCAGCGGAACGGCAACCCTCCTTGTCGGCAAGCAGAAAGCCAGCGTCAAACTGTCTCCTGATGGCGACAACCGCCTCAAGGGCACCGGCAATTACGCATCAAAGGCCGACATGAAGGTGGTGGTTTCGATTGCCTTACCTGGCAAAGCTGCCGAGCAGGCACGATTCACGCCGCTGGCCATGGCAAAGGACGAACATCCCGAACATAAGTATTGATGACGCTTGCCACATAGGGGCAACGCGCCACATGCGCCCCCAAAACCCGCACGGTAAAGTCGTGCCCGAAAGCGAGCGTTTTTGTTGCGAGGATATGAGTCGCGTGGGGCAGGTTTAAAAGATGCGGCAAGGAATATGACAGAGGGGATATCAGAAACGCCAAAGCCCTCGCGAGGAGGGCTTTGGGTGTTATGAGGAGCCTGGCGGTGACCTACTTTCACATGCTAGATGCACACTATCATCGGCGCGGAGTCGTTTCACTTCTGAGTTCGGGAAGGGATCAGGTGGGTCCAACTTGCTATGGCCGCCAAGCATAACTTGTATACCTCGTCGTAATTTGCATTACGCCGAAGCCAAAAGGGAAGAAGTAATTTAGGTAATTTGATTGCGGTCGTTACCGCTTAAGGTTATAGGATCAAGCCTCACGGGCAATTAGTATCGGTTAGCTTAACGCATTACTGCGCTTCCACACCCGACCTATCAACGTCCTGGTCTCGAACGACCCTTTAGGGGAATCAAGTTCCCGGGAAGTCTCATCTTGAGGCAAGTTTCCCGCTTAGATGCTTTCAGCGGTTATCTCTTCCGTGCATAGCTACCCGGCGATACGACTGGCGTCATAACCGGTACACCAGAGGCACGTCCACTCCGGTCCTCTCGTACTAGGAGCAGCCCCCCTCAAACTTCCAACGCCCACGGCAGATAGGGACCAAACTGTCTCACGACGTTTTAAACCCAG
>CAZGOY010000027.1:0-42653 GCA_964527565.1 uncultured Sulfuricella sp.
GATCGTATCTGGCAACGCCACGAACTGGCAAGGAAACTGCAAGCAAAGTTGGTGCGGTATGCTGACGACTTTGTCGTGCTATGCCGGAAAGACGTAGCCACGCCGCTACACATCATCAGGGAAATACTGGGAAAGCTGGAATTGGAACTCAATGAAAGCAAGACAAAGATCGTCGACGCCAACAAGGAAGGGTTTCGCTTTCTGGGATTTGAGCTGAAGATGAATGTCGGATCAAAGGGTGTGCCTTACCCGCACATCAAGCCGGCAGAAAAAGCGGTAGAGAAGGTAAAGGCCCGCATCAATGAGATAACCGCGAGGAGCCAGACATGGAGACCGATGGACGAAGTGGTGCGCGATATGAATCGAACGCTACGCGGCTGGTCAGGGTATTTCCATTTCAGGAATTCATCGGCGGTATTTCAGAAGGTGAAACGTCATGCTGAAGAGCGGCTGAGAATCCATCTACGCAAACGGCACAAGGTCGGGAATTGGAAATCAGCAATGATTCAATTTCCGAAGCGGGTGCTGTATGAGAAACATGGTCTCTACAAATTACCAACGGTGGCTGGCTGGAAGATGGCGCATGCCTCGACGTGAAGAACATCGGAAAGCCGTGTGCGGGAAACCCGCATGCACGGTTTGATGAGGGAGGGCAGGCGAGAGCCTGTTCTCTACTCTACCTCAATGGCACAATCCAATGGCACAATCATGGCAGCTTTCGCTGTCGGCGGCTTCCGCCGCTAGCCCGGGACGGGGAAGTCCCTTTCATTCGTTGACGCGCAGCAGCCCTACGTATGAGCACACCGCTAGCTCAAGCAGTTGCCACAAATGGCTATGCACTTATCCCTCGTCATCGCCCCGATTTGTCTACGGTCGAGGCAGTTTCGCTCTTGGGAACTCCACTCACATTGACTGGCTTCTCGACGGTTCAGGAGTTACGACCACACCAGGCATCATCCGCCGCGCCAAATACATACAGCGGGAATTTCGGTGTAGGCGAATTTCCCATGCACACCGATCTGGCCCATTGGGCCGTTCCGCCCCGCTATCTCGTGCTTCGCTGCATTCAAGGCGCTTCCGAAGTGGCGACGGGCGTTACAGATGGAAATATCCTCATCGAAAACTTCGGAAGCACACTATTGCGAAGAACCCTGGTTCAACCGAGAAGGCCGCTCAGCAATGGAAAACAGCTTCTGAGACTCATGGATCGCTTTGACGATTTCGATGCGCCAGTGCTTAGATGGGACAGCATCTATCTTCGACCAGCAACTGCCGAGAGCGAAACGAGCTTCGTGCTGGTGTCTAAACACATCGCTTCGATGGCTAGAGATGATGTCGTCCTGTTGGCTCCTGGTGACACACTGGTGGTCGACAATTGGAGAATGATTCATCGCCGCTCCCCCGTACCGGCAACTGCGGCAAACAGGCACATTGATCGCGTTTACGTAGGGGCATTGCATTGAATACGAAGAAGCAAGCTACCCAACAACAGCACTCTTGGTCGAAAGATGCACTGCTTTCCAAGGCACAGCGCTTTGCAGAGCAAATGCTCAGTCATCCCAAAGACGATTGGCGCTTCGCCTTGTGGTCTACCTTGATGCTTGAACTACTTGGGCGTGCTGCCTTGGCCCGAGTAAATCCGGCCTTATTAGCAGAAGCAAAAGACTGGAACAATCTTTACTTCAGCTTGGGCTTCACTCCAACCGCAACCAAGTTTGTCCCCAAATCGATTGATGTCTCCACCGTGTTCAGTCGGCTACAGGAGATTCTTCCTACATTTACGAAGGAGCTAGAAGGATTTGCGGTCCTTCACATGGCTAGACGAAATGAAGAACTTCACGCAGGTGGTACCCCGTTTGACAGCCTGAAGACCATCGCGTGGCTACCAGTCTACTACCAAGCATGCTCCGTTCTAATTGAGTCTCTCGGCGAAACTCTGGAACTACTTCTTGGCAAAGAGGAAGCAGCCTTAGCAGCAACCATTATCACGGCATTCAAGGACGAGTCGGCCAAGGCGGTTCTGAAATCGATCGCGGCACACAAGACAGTCTGGGAGGGAAAGTCAGCTCCTGAGCGTACTAAGCTTTCGAATCAGGCTTCCACTTGGGCCACAAGACAATCCGGTCATAGAGTCCACTGCCCGGCGTGCGGCAATGATGCGCTCGTCACTGGCGCCGCTATTGCAGCCCCATTCCAGAAAATCGAAGATGACCTGATGGTTGAGACTCAACAGTACCTCCCATCCAAATTTGAATGTGTCGCCTGTCAATTAAAGATTGCGGGTCTTTCTCAACTCACTGCCTGCCGCCTAGGAGACACATATACGGCGACCTTTACATATGACCTCGCCGATTACTACGCACCAAACGATGATTACGCCGGTTATGAAGATGACAACAACGAGCCATAGCGGGCAGCGCGCTAACGATTCAAGGTTGACGCTGTAGAAAGACCCCCAAAACCCGCCCTCGCGCAGGCATAATCCCCACAACGGAAACTACTCAAGGAGAACCTGCATGCCGCGCTACAAACCCGTCCACAAGGGCCTGAAGCTGTTGCCGGTGGATTTCGACAAGCAAGTTCTACCCGGCAGTTTCGAGCACGCCCTGAGCCACCTCGTCGACAACGAACTCAACCTCGACGGATTCCGCCCTATGCTTTTTGCTCCATACTTCCCCCGCTGACTCAGGACAACCGACATGGAACCCCCAAAAATCGCAAAACCGGACGCCTACCGTGTGTGGTTCGACGAGGAAGTGAAACTGGGCCTGGATGACCTTGAGGCCGGGCGCGTGGTTCCCGATGCCATCGTTCGTGAAAACATCCTGAAATTCCGCCTGAATCGCCTCCGTGACCGTATAGAAGCCGCTTAGCGTCGAATGGTCAAAGCGCGCCGAGCACGACTTTGCGCAGCGCGAATATTTCAACAGCAGGAAATAGGCGCCCACGTACCAACTCCGTGGGAGCGGACTCTTGTGCCCAAGCCGACAGGCTGTCGGGTATGGCCGCGAGATTTTGACTTTTTGCCTGCTGAACGAAGAAACTCGGGGGCAAGCCCCCTCCCACCAGCAAAGTCGCATTTTCATGAAACGTTCGGGGTAGACGCATCAAGCCAAACATCCATGCTCTTCGGCTCTTCGTGCTACCGCGCAACAAAACCGGCGCAATTGACCGGCAGCCGTCACTTCGGCTATTTTATCGGTTTTATCGAGTGCGGCAGATGAGCAAGGCAGCAAAAAATCCAACGTTCGAAAGCGCGCTCACCGAACTGGAACAGATCGTCGCCGCCATGGAATCCGGCCAGCAACCACTGGAACAGTTGCTGTCTTCCTACCGGCGCGGCGCCGAGTTGCTCCAGTTCTGCCAGGGTGCGCTGCAAAATGCGCAGCAACAGGTGCGCATACTGGAAGGCGGCGTTCTGAAAGACGCCATCCTGAATACCCCCGGCACAGACAATGACGACAACTGACTTCCCGGCCTGGTCGAGCGCCCGGCAAACACGCATGGAAACCGTGCTGGCAGCCGCGCTGCCGCCAGCGGAAATCGCCCCGCAACGCCTGCACCAGGCGATGCGCTATGCCGTGCTGGGCGGCGGCAAGCGGGTGCGTCCGCTGCTGGCTTTCGCCGCCGCCGAAATCACCCAGGCGGCAGCGGCGCGCGTGGAAATCGCCGCCGCCGCCGTCGAATTGATCCATGCTTACTCGCTGGTGCATGACGACTTGCCGTGCATGGACGACGATACCTTGCGGCGCGGCAAGCCGACCTGTCACGTCGAATACGACGAGGCCACCGCGCTGCTGGTGGGCGATGCCCTGCAAACCCTGGCTTTCCAGTTGCTGGCGCACCACGAGCTGGCGGACGCCCCGGCCATGCAACTGGAAATGGTGAAAACCCTGGCACAGGCTTCCGGTTCGCGCGGCATGGCGGGCGGACAGGCCATCGACCTCGACAGTGTCGGCAAGGCGCTCTCGGTGCCGGAACTGGAATTCATGCACATCCACAAGACCGGCGCCCTGATTCGCGCCGCCGTGCGCCTGGGCGCCCTGTGCGGCCAGCCGCTGACGACTGGCGAATCCGCCGCGTTGGAGCATTACGCCAAATGTGTCGGCCTGGCTTTCCAGGTAGTGGATGACATTCTCGACGCGGAAAGCTCCAGCGCCACGCTGGGAAAAACCGTCGGCAAGGACGCCGAACACAACAAACCGACTTACGTTACCCTGCTGGGCGTGGCAACGGCACGCGATTTCGCCGCCGAATTGCACGAAGACGCCCTCCGCGCGCTGGATTGCTTCGACGGCCGGGCGGCACGCCTGCAACAGCTTGCCGATTTCATCGTCAAGCGGCAATTCTGAGGCGCGCATGACTCCCTTGCTCGACACCCTCGACGACCCCGCGCAGCTCCGTGCGCTGGAGCGCAAGAAACTGCCGCAACTGGCCGAGGAACTGCGCGCCTTCCTGATTGACAGCGTCAGCCGCACCGGCGGCCATCTGGCCTCCAACCTGGGGGCGGTGGAATTGACCATCGCCCTGCACACCGTCTTCAACACGCCGTTTGACCGGCTAGTGTGGGATGTCGGCCACCAGACCTACCCGCACAAGATACTCACCGGGCGCCGCGCCGCGATGAGCAACTTGCGCCAGCACGGCGGCATCGCCGGCTTTCCCAAGCGGGCGGAGAGCGAATACGATGCCTTCGGCGCCGGACACTCCAGCACCTCGATCAGCGCGGCGCTGGGCATGGCGGTGGCGGCGAAACGCGAGGGCCGGGACCGGCGTTGCGTGGCCATCATCGGCGACGGCGCAATGACCGGCGGCATGGCCTTCGAGGCGCTCAATAACGCCGGCGCCATGGACAGCGACCTGCTGGTGGTGCTCAACGACAACGACATGTCGATTTCCGCCAACGTCGGCGCGCTCAACAACTACCTCGCCAAGCTCATGTCCGGCGGTTTTTATGCCGCCGCGCGGCGCACCAGCGAAAAGGTGCTGGGCAGCGTGGCCCCGCCGATCTGGGAGTTGGCCAAGCGTGCCGAAGAGCACATGAAGGGCATGGTGATTCCCGGCACTTTGTTCGAGGAATTCGGTTTCAACTACATCGGCCCCATCGACGGCCACGACCTCGACGTGCTGATTGCCACGCTCACCAACATCCGCAAGCTGAAAGGTCCGCAACTGCTGCACGTGGTCACGCAGAAGGGCAAGGGCTACAAGCTGGCCGAGGACGACCCCTGCCGCTATCACGGAGTGGCGAAGTTCGATCCAGACGTCGGCGTCAAGGAAAACACCGGCGGCAAGCTCACCTACACCCAGGTCTTCGGCGACTGGCTGTGCGACATGGCGGCGCTGGACGAACGCCTGGTGGCGATTACCCCGGCGATGTGCGAAGGCTCCGGCATGGTGCGTTTTTCGCAGGAATATCCGCAACGCTATTTCGACGTCGGCATTGCCGAGCAGCACGCGCTCACTTTTGCGGCGGGACTCGCCTGCGAAGGCTTGAAGCCGGTGGTGGCGATTTATTCGACCTTCCTGCAACGCGCCTACGACCAGGTCATCCACGACATCGCCCTGCAAGGCCTGCCGGTGGTGCTGGCCATCGACCGCGCCGGCCTGGTCGGCGCGGACGGGCCGACCCATGCCGGCAGTTTCGACATTTCCTTCCTGCGCTGCGTGCCGAATCTCACCCTCATGACGCCCAGCGACGAAAACGAATGCCGCCGGATGCTCTATACCGCGTTCATGCTGGATGGCCCCAGCGCGGTGCGCTACCCGCGCGGCGGCGGCCCCGGCACCCTCCCCACCGGGGACATGCAGGCCCTGCCGCTGGGCAAGGGCGAAGTGCGCCGCCAAGGCCGCAAAATCGCCCTGCTCGCTTTCGGCACCCTGCTGGCCGCCACCCTTGAGGCGGGCGAGGCACTCGATGCCACGGTGGTCAACATGCGCTTCGTCAAGCCGCTGGACGAGGCACTGCTGGCCCAACTGGCGCAGGAACACGAACTGCTGGTGACGGTGGAAGAAAATGTCGTGGCGGGGGGCGCCGGCAGCGCGGTTGCGGAAAGCCTGACACGCCAGGGCATATCCCTGCCCCTGCTGCACCTTGGCCTGCCCGACAGTTTCGTCGAACATGGCGACCCAGCAGGGCTGTTGTCCCAATGCGGGCTCGATGCACCCGGCATCGAGCGTGCGGTACGCACCCGCTTAGCCGAGTAATTCACTCGGGAATCAAATTCTGTTAAACTTGGTCTAAACTTCTGTTCAAGGACTTGTCATGAGCCACTGCGAAACGCCCTGCAACCCCGATGCGCCAGCCTGCGACACCATCGCGGACGTGCAGAATTTCGCCGATACGCGCCAGATCGCCATCGACAAGGTCGGCATCAAGTCCATCCGCCATCCGGTCAAGGTGGGCGACAAGAACATGGGCGTCCAGCACACCATCGCCTGGTTCAACATGTACGTGTATCTGCCGCACAATTTCAAAGGCACCCACATGTCGCGCTTCGTGGAAATCCTCAACAGCTACGAGCGCGAA
This sequence comes from uncultured Sulfuricella sp., assembly GCA_964527565.1. Lineage (GTDB taxonomy): Bacteria > Pseudomonadota > Gammaproteobacteria > Burkholderiales > Sulfuricellaceae > JAGXQV01. The sequence goes on from CAZGOY010000027.1 coordinate 6,530, forward strand.
ATCTCGGTGGAATCCTTCGAATCCATGCTGCGCGACATGGTTAAACGCCTGGAGGCGGAATCCGGCCATGTCGAAATGAGCTTCCCCTATTTCATCAATAAGGCAGCACCGGTATCCGGCGTGCAAAGCCTGCTCGACTACGACGTCACCTTCATCGGCGAAATCGACCGGGGAGAGTACCGCTTCACCATGAAAGTGGTGGTACCGGTTACCAGCCTGTGCCCCTGCTCGAAGAAAATTTCCGACTACGGCGCGCACAACCAGCGTTCGCACGTCACTGTGACCGCGCGCACCCGCGAAATGGTGTGGATCGAGGAAGTGGTGCGCATCGTCGAGGAGCAGGCTTCCTGCGAACTGTTCGGCCTGCTGAAGCGTCCTGACGAGAAGCATGTCACCGAGCGCGCCTACGACAACCCGAAATTCGTGGAAGACATGGTGCGCGACGTGGCCGCCGCATTGAACCGCGACGCGCGCTTCGAGGCCTACACGGTGGAAGCGGAGAATTTCGAATCCATCCACAACCATTCCGCCTACGCGCTCATCGAGCGCGACAAGTCGAAAGAGTGATTGCACCGCTTCCTTCAGAGCATGCGGTTGCCGAGCTTCAGGCCGGAATCCGCCGGCAGCTAAATTTTTTCCTGGAAACGCCGATAACCGGCAACAGGCTTACTGGATTGGAGACTAAAAATGAATCGTGAAAATCGTGGCCCGAAGCGGGCGGCATGGGTAAGCTGGGTGGTATGCGGCTTGGCGGCGATGTGGCTTGCCCCGCAAGCCATTGCGGCGGCCTATTCCTACAAGATCACCACGGCGGTCACCATGCCCAAGGGATCTGCCGGCGAGAAGCTTGCCACCTCGCAGCCCTCCAATACGAAGTTGACGCCCTGCACCGCAGGGAAGCTTGATGCGATCACCTTCACGGTGACATACGATGCGGGCAAGCTGGTGGCGGACCTCAAGGATGTTTACGTGTTGTTGCGCGCGCCCACAGGCTCATTCATCACGATAAAGAGAAGCACCTTGGGCACCGGGCCTGTGCTGTCCGCCCGTGCCGATGCAGCGGCATTGACCGCCGCAGCGGCAACCGACATCTACATCACGGTGGCTGAAAACCTGGGCTCCGGCTCGGTAACCGAAACCCTGCTCGGCGGCTACGTCACGGTTGATGGCGTACCCACGGGCACCTGGCAACTGGTCGGCATCATCGCCGACAGCGCGACGGTCAATTTTGACGATCCCACCACTTGGTCGGCATGGGATGTGGCTACCTTCGTGCTATCCCAGCCGTGGACCGGTACGGCAACGCCCAACTGCTCCTGACGGGTAAGCGAATCCACACACGCCGGAATCCCGGCGTGTCACTTCAATAGTTGGGCCAGCAGCATCAGAAACAGCAACGCCGCCACCAGTATTTGCCAGCGTTTTTCCCGGCGTTCGCGGCTGGCTAGTTCAAGGCGCAGCAGGGCCATTTCGCCGTCGTGCGACGGGTTCAGGTGCGCGTGCAACAGGCGCGGTAACTGCGGTACCAGGGAGGCCCATTGCGGCGCCTCCGCCTTGAGGTTCTTGAGCAGGCCGCGCCAGCCGAGCTGTTCGCTCATCCATTTTTCCAGGTAGGGTTTGGCGGTTTGCCACAGGTCGAGCTCGGGATCCAGTTCGCGCCCCAGCCCCTCGATATTCAGCAAGGTCTTTTGCAGCATCACCAGTTGCGGCTGGATTTCCACGTTGAAGCGGCGCGAAGTCTGGAACAGGCGCAACAACACGCGGCCGAAGGAAATCTCCTTCAGCGGACGGTCGAAGGCCGGCTCGCACACCGCGCGGATGGCGGCTTCGAACTCGTCCTCGCGGGTATCGGCGGGCGCCCAGCCGGATTCGATATGCGCCAGCGCCACGCGCTTGTAATCGCGGCGGAAGAAGGCAAGGAAGTTTTGCGCCAGGTAATTGCGGTCGCGGTCGGTGAGCGTGCCCATGATGCCGAAATCAAGGGCAATATAGCGGCCATCCTGTGCCACCAGGATGTTTCCGGGATGCATGTCGGCATGAAAAAAACCATCGCGGAACACCTGGGTGAAGAAGATTTCCACGCCGGCGCGCGCCAGCCTGGGGATGTCGACCCCCTGCGCGCGCAGCTTGTCTACCTGCCCGATGGGCACGCCATCCATCCACTGCATCACCATCACTTCGGTGTGGCACCAATCCCAATACACTTCCGGCACGCGCAGCAATTCCGAGTTTTCAAAGTTGCGCCGCAGTTGGGAGGCATTGGCGGCTTCGCGCATCAGATCGAGCTCGTCGCCCAGATGTTTTTCGAATTCCGCTACCACCTCGCGCGGCTTGAGGCGCTTGCCGTCCGCCCACAGGGTTTCCATCAGCCCGCCGCCGGCATACAGCAGGGCAACGTCCTTGGCGATGGTGGCGGCGATGTTGGGCCGCAGGATCTTGACCGCAGCGGCGCGCCCGTCGTGCAGGCGCGCGCGATGCACCTGGGCCACCGAGGCACTGGCGATGGGAACGGGATCGAATTCGTCGAAGACTTCCGCCAGCGGCTTTTTGTAAACGCGCCGCAAGGTGGCCAATGCCGCCGCCGTGGCGAAAGGCGGCACACGGTCCTGCAATTTCGCCAGTTCGTCGGCGATGTCCAGCGGCACCAAGTCGCGCCGGGTGGAAAGCAGTTGGCCGAACTTGACGAATATCGGCCCCAGGCTTTCCAGCGCCAGGCGCAGGCGCACGCCGCGCGGCGCATCGAGCGGGCGCCAGAACAGCGCCGCATTGACCAGCCAGCGCATGGCGCGAAAGCGCTCGTGGCCGAGAAAGAACTCTTCCAGGCCGAAGCGGAATACCACCTGAAGGATGCGGATCAGGCGCAGAAAACGCATAGGGAAATTTTTATTCTATTTATCTGGAAAACCCCGCCCCCTGGCGGGGCGGGGCAAGGCATCAAAGCTGCTGAATGCCGGAAATCTGCCAGCTGGCGTTGGGCTGCGACTGGGATTTCTGGATATGCCACACCTCGCTGAAAGGCTCGGCCGGGCCGCTATCCTCGCGGATGGTGCCGCTGAAATGCACGCTGGCGATAACCGTGTCGTCTTCAGTCACCACATCCTGCATGGCGGCGTTCAACGCCAGGACTTCGGTCTGGTTGCTCTTGCTGCCGCGTTCGCGGATCTGCATGTTGATCTCGGCGAACATTTCCGGCGTCACATATTCGCGGATGTCGTTGAGATCGGCGCGGTCATAGCCATCCTGCAGGCGCAGGAAATGGGTTTTCGCCTCGCGCAGGAACGGCTCGTCCTCGAACCAGGCAGGGCGGGTGGCGGACATCACGGGCACGGAAGAGGCCGCGCCGCCGGTATTCATCATGCCGGCGACAGTCTGCTCGCCCATGCCGGCGTACTGCATGGGACGGGCCGCCTGCGGCTGCGGTTTGCGCAGCATGCGGAAGATGAAGAAAATCGCCGCGCCCAGCGCCAGCATCATCAGGATGTCCATCATCTTGATGCCGTCGAAGGCGCCGCCCATGAACAGCGAGGCCAGCAAGCCGCCCGCCGCCAGACCGGCCAGCGGCCCCATCCACTTGCTCGCGCCGCTGGCCGCCGGAGCGCCCGCCGCACCCGGCGCTTGTGCCGGCTTGGCCGGAGCCGCATTACTCTGTTGCGGCGTGTTCATGGTGCGCTGTTTGCCGATGCTGCCGCCACCGCCGAAGCGCTTGGCGTCAGCCTCCGGCACGGCCAGCCCGAAGCCGAGCAATACCGCAAAACACAGGGACAATAGTTTATTCATGGAATTGACCTCCTAAAGGGATAACAAAGGGTGACTCATGCGGATTACAGTTTGAAGCCCTTGTGCAGCGCAACCACGCCCGCTGCCAAGTTGAAATATTCGACCCGCTCGAAGCCGACTTGTTCCATCATCTCCTTGAGCGTTTCCTGATCGGGGTGCATGCGGATGGATTCGGCCAGGTAGCGGTAACTATCCTCGTCGTTCGCCACCAGCTTGCCCATGGCCGGCAGCAGGTTGAAGGAATAGCTGTCGTACAGCCCCTGCAAGGGCTGCCATACCTTGGAAAATTCCAGCACCAGCAAGCGCCCGCCGGGGCGCAACACGCGGAACATTTCCTTGAGCGCCTCCTCCTTGTGGGTCATGTTGCGCAGGCCGAAAGCCACGGTTACGCAGTCGAACCAGTTCTTCGGGAACGGCAGCTTCTCGCCGTCGCACTGCGCCGCCAGGGGCAGCACGCCATCGTCCAGCAAGCGGTCGCGCCCGACGCTGAGCATGGAACTGTTGATGTCGGTGAGGATCACCGTGCCGCTTTTGCCCGCCCGTTTGACGAAGGCGCGCGACAGGTCGCCGCTGCCGCCCGCCACGTCGAGCACGCGGCTACCCTCGCGCACGCCGCTTTGTTCGATGGTGAAATGTTTCCACAGGCGATGCAGGCCGCCCGACATCAGGTCGTTCATCAAGTCGTAGCGATTGGCCACGGAATGAAACACTTCCGCGACCTTGTGCGCTTTTTCCGCTTCCGCCACGGTCTGGAAGCCGAAATGCGTGGTGTTTTCCATACGGTTCAAGACGTTCGTAAAACCGGCATGATAACCGAAAACAGGGATGGCGCGCTTCTTGACACAAGAATACCGAATCATGGAATTGCAGATATGATCGTGCTTGATGGCCAGATATTCCTGCGTCGAGCGTTCGTAGGCTATGGCGCCAACACCGCCAAGCCAACATGTTCAATCAACTTGTCAACACTTGCCTTGGCGCCTGCCAAGTCATAGACCGCCAGGCACGCTTCGAACTGCTGGAATTCTTCGGCAGAATCGCCCGTCGTAAAAAGGGGGTGAATTTCATCGCGCAGCAGCGTCGCCATCCCGACATCCACGTCGAGCAGCCTCCGCAATTCAGCCAAAATATCAGCCATGGGTTTTTCAGAGGCGGTTTCGTCTGTCGCTGGCGGCTTATCCGGCAGCGCGGAAAGACTGGCGCTAATGCCTTGCATGACTTCGCTCAGTCGGGGCCTGTCAACGATTTTGTGTAAACGGTTTTTCGTTTAGTGCTTCGGCATGCGATCCTCGAACTGGATGGAAAAGCGGTTTAGCGCTGCTTTCCAGTCCTTGATTGGCATGGTCCATTTCTGGCTGATGTTGCGGATTGCCAGGTAGAACAATTTCATCAACGCATCGTCGCTGAGGAACGAGCCGCGGTTTTTGGTGATTTTCCGCAAGCTCATATTCACCGATTCGATGGCGTTGGTGGCGAACCGCCAAAATGGTGACGGTTTCGTTGTCTTCGACTTCGAACAAGGCAACGTAACCGGCTGTGCCAAACGGGATGACCAGTTCGCGCAAAAATGGGTTGTCAGGCGCCGTCTTCCGGCAAGTGAAGGGGAACTCCCGCAGAAGTTCGATGCCTTTGCCGACCGCGTCAAGTGCCCGGCGCGCAGCTTTTAGATCGTGTTCAAGGAGAAAGGCGTACAAACGGCGCAAATCTTCCCTTGCTGCCTTGGTGTAGCGGATGCGATAGCTCATGCACCGGCCTTGGCTTCCGCCTGGACCAACATGCCCTCCAGTTCGCGCCGCACATCCTCGGACGGGTAGTATTCACCGGTAAGTCGTGCTTGCTCGCGTGAGGCCAGCCCACGCGCGATAAATTCCTGCTGGAAACGCCGTCGCTGAATGTTGGCTCGTAGGGATTGCTCTACAAAACTTGACAATGTTTCCCCGTCCTGAAGAACGCGTTCAGCCGCGTGCCGAAGCTCGGGGTCAACACGCAGCGCGGGGATGGTGGCGGTTTTCATGGTCGGGCTCCTGATTGCTGAATTACGTTTGCGATGCAATTGTAACGGGCTTTACGACCTAAGGATAAGAGACTAAAGAAATGAACAGTACCAAGATATACTTGGATCAGCGTATTTTCGCTACCGGTATTCAGGTAGTGCGACTTTAACCCAAATAATCCATTAGCCCGAAATGTACCGCCTTGCCTCTCACCGCTGCCCATGAACGCCCTACGCAATTTCGATTGCGATGCGCGTTCCTTTGCCAGGGGTTGATTCGATGGCGAGTGCTCCGCCCGCGACTTCCGTCATTTCCCGCATGTTTAACAGGCCCAGGCCGATGCGGCCTTCTCTCCCCAACTGCAACGGTTCGAATCCGACGCCGTTGTCCGTAATGGTCAAAATGATGGGGCGGCCAATTTTGATTAGCGTCACCATGGCCGATGTAGCACGGGAATGTTTGGCACAATTCGTCAGCGCTTCCTGACAAATGCGAAACAGCAACGATTCCAGCTCTGGCGCAAGCCGTGCGCCATGATTTTCGCAAACAAATTGAACGACGATGCCGGTACGCCGGGTAAACTGTTGAGCATAGCTCTCCAACGCCGCCGCCAGGCCAGCGTAATCGAGCAAAGGCGGCCGCAGATCCGTGCTGATTTCGCGGATGCTGGCTGCCGTGTCCACGATCAACGCACGCGTATCCTCTAGGCGCTCGGCAAGTTCGGTCGAATGTTCCTGCGGTAATTCCGTTGCGATAATTTCCAGATTGATGTCGATGGCAGCGAGGTTCGGGCTGGTGCGATCATGCAGTTCAGCAGAAAGTCGCCGCCGCGCATCTTCCTGTACGGCGACAAGGTGGCGCGATGCCTCCTCCTGCCCAGCCGTTGCCAAGCTCCTGTTCCAGGGTTCGTCCAGTGAAATTCAACCAGGGCTGGTTAAAGTAGTTGCACAATTTGTCCGTGCCGGATGTCCAGATCAGAGCTTGGCCAGAATCCGCCAGGATGCGGTATTGCAGTTCCTGCTCAGACAAGCGTGATTCGGCGCGTTTTTTTTTGGTGATATCGCGCACATTGGAAATGAAAGCAGCCTTGCCGACAGCATCCTGGATACCGGTAATTTCTACACTGGCGGGAAAAGTGCTGCCATCCTTGCGCAAACGCTCGCATTCGAATACCAGATGTCCGGCTTTGCGAAATTTCTCCGCGTGAAGAGGCAAATCGTCGCGGCTTTTCGGCGCATACAGGCTATCCGCCCTCATTCCGTTCAGTTCTGACGGCGTGTAGCCATGCATGGCGGCATAAGCCGGATTTGCCTGGCGGATCGTCCGGGTTTCTTCATCGCCGATAGCCATGCCCCACGAGGCGTTTTCGGTGAATTTCTGCCATTCGCGCAATTCGTTTTCCTGCTGGAACGGGCGGGTGATGTCGATGAGCGCGAGGGCGATCCCGGCAGGCTCATCCCCAGGCGGCCTGTTCAAACCAAACACGCGAACAAACAAAACCGTGCCGTCCGCGCGACGCAGCTTCAATTCACATTCCTGATTCCCGTTATGCCGCGACATGCGCTGAAAATAGTGGTGCCAACGATCAAGATCCTCGGCGGCGACGAAACGCGCGAAATGACCGTTCTGCAGCTTGCTGAGTTCCTGCCCCAGCAATGCAGCACCGGCAAGATTCACTTCAGCGATCAATCCTTCAGCGGTCAGGGTGAGGTAGCCAATCAGAGCGAGTTCATAGAAGGTTGCATAGTGGTCACGGGATTCTTCCAGAACATACTGTATGCGCCGCAATTCCTCGTTTTGCATCTCCAGTCCGACCTGATGCACCTGGAGTTCATGCAGGAGGCCCTCTGGATTGGGTTGGCCTTGTTTGGGTTGGCCTTGCGCGGTGGTTTTCTTGATCAAGACATTTCCTTCCTAGTCGTTGCAGCACACTGCTATCTCCATCGCCAGCAGAATACGTGTTTTTCAGAGCCCGAACGACAGTCTAGAAGACGAAAGTGTTCCGGCCCGTTTGAAACGGAAGGAATCGTTTCCGGTTTCCAGGATGTCGCAGTGGCGGGTGATGCGGTTAAGCAGCGCCATCGGCACGCCGGACCGGGCAATTATAATTTCCTCCCCGGCGGCGTGGGGAACACGTACCCAGCGCCGCATAAGGTATTCTGGGCGGATGCTATCCTTCAACTACCGTAGAAATCCCCCGAAGAGCCCAATTCCATGATTCGGTATTCATGTGGGCCAGCTTGCTTGCTGGAGCATTTGCGCCAAAACCGGGGCCATGCTCAGGCAAAAAAAGAGCGCGGCAAGCCGCGCCCAAAGGGGAAACCGCGTTAAAAATCGCCGCTTCAGATCACCATCAGATCGACGAACTCATGAACCGGCAATGCTTCGAGTTTCTGCTGGTCGAGGCACACGTCGAGGATGGCGTTTTGCTGTTTGGCGGGGAAACGGCGCGCCAGGTTGACCTTGAATTTCCTGACCAGCTCGGGGATGCCCTCATTGCGGCGGCGGCGGTGGCCGATGGGGTATTCCACGGCGATGTTGTCCGACTGCGAGCCGTCCTTGAAGAAAATCTGCATGGCGTTGGCGATGGAGCGTTTTTCCGGGTCGAGATAATCCTGGGTGTACTGCGGGTTTTCGACGCAGCTCATCTTGTCGCGCAGGGCGTCGATGCGCGGGTCGGCGGCGATGTCGTCCTCGTAGTCGGCGGCAGTGAGCTTGCCTCTCAAGAGGCCGATGGCGGCCATGTACTGAATGCAATGGTCGCGGTCGGCGGGGTTGTGCAGCGGACCTTTCTTATCGATGATGCGGATCGCCGATTCGTGGGTGGTGATGACGATCTTGTCGATCTGCGCGATTTTCTCCAGGGTATCGAGTTTGCCGCCAGCCTGGGCATGCAACTGGAAGGCGCATTCCACGGCGGTTTGCGAGTGGAATTCGGCGGGGAAGCTGATCTTGAAAAGGATCTGCTCCATCACGTAGGAGCCGTAGGGGCGCTGGAACTTGAAGGCGTTGCCCTTGAACGAGACATCATAGAAGCCCCAGGTCTTGGCGGTGAGTGCGGAGGGGTAGCCCATTTCGCCCTTCATCACCATCATCGCCAGGCGCACCGCGCGGCTGGTGGCATCCCCCGCCGCCCAGGATTTGCGCGGCCCGGTGTTGGGCGAGTGGCGGTAGGTGCGCAGGGATTGGCCGTCCAGCCAAGCGTGGGACAGCGCATTGATGACCTCGTCGCGGGTGCCGCCGAGCATGCGCGTAACCACGGCGGCGGAAGCCACTTTCACCAGGATCACGTGATCCAGACCGACGCGGTTGAAGCTGTTTTCCAGCGCCAGCACGCCCTGGATTTCGTGGGCCTTGATCATGGCGGTGAGCACCTCGCGCATGGTCAGCGGCGCCTTGCCCTGGGAAATGCGCGTGCGCGACAGATAGTCGGCAACCGCGAGTATCCCACCCAGATTGTCGGAGGGGTGGCCCCATTCGGCGGCCAGCCAAGTGTCGTTGAAATCCAGCCAGCGCACCATCGCGCCGATGTCGAAGGCGGCCTTCACCGGGTCGAGCTGGAACTGCGTGCCTGGCACCCTGGCGCCGTTCGGCACCACGGTGCCGGGCACCAGTGGCCCGAGCAGCTTGGTGCAGGCCGGATAGCCGAGCGCTTCGAGGCCGCAGCCCAGGGTGTCGATCAGGCAGTTGCGGGCCGTGTCGTAGGCCTCGCCGGAGGTAACTTCAAAATCGCAGACGTAATCGGCGATATCCACCAGCACTTGGTCGGGGGCGGGGCGGACATTGGAAATGGGTGCGGACATAAAGGGATTCCTGAGTGAGGTGGGTAAATGGGCTTACGGTCTTTCGGCGATGGATTCGAGGGGCCGCCTCAGTCCGGCAGATCGAGTAGCACAATATCTTCCATGGGGTAGTGCTTGCGGTTCCCTGTCCACAAGGGGCAGCGGTTTTGCCTTGCACTGGCAGCCAAGAGGTAGTCTTCCAGAGAGATACCTTGATGTGCCTTGCGGTAACGGCAAGCATAGTGCCCGGCCAGCCGCCCGGTTTCACTGTCTATGACTATGGGCTCGCACAGACCGAACAGGGTTTCAATTTCTTGGTGCTCGCGCAGAAAAGCACCGGCAAAAACTTCCGCCTCAACAATCGGTGACAGCAGAAAAACGGTTTGTGCTTCCAGCAACTTGATGAAATGCGTCACGGTTTGCGGCCGTTTTTTCAGTAGATGGATAACGATGTCGGTATCCAGCACCAAGCGGTCAGGCGGCATCCGTTTTGTCCTGAAGCAGACGGCTGGCGTTGCGCAGACCACGAACGTAGGCTTCAGGCTCTTTGTCGGCAAAGCTTTCGAGCGGCTTGAGGCGCTCGAAAAACGCCTTGGCATCGGCGATGGTATCTTGCCGGGTGTCCTTTTCCAGGGCGCGCCGAATGATTTCCGAAACGCTCACACCGACACAGCGCGAGCGTGTCTTGAGCCTTTCATACAGATCATTCTGAAGGTAAATCTGGGTGCGGTGCATGGTTTTCTTCCCTGCATGGTGCCTGTTTCCGTTCATTGTAGTGAACGGGTGAACACCTGTCACCGCCCAAGGGCATACCAATGAGCATAAAGGCGTGCCTGGACGAGATTGGTAATGGGCTTACGGTCTTTCGGCGATGGGCACGTAGGCGCGTTCCTCCGGCCCCACATATTCCGCGTTGGGGCGGATGATCTTGTTGTCGAGGCGCTGCTCGATGATATGCGCCGCCCAGCCGGTAGTGCGCGAAATGACGAACAGCGGGGTGAACATCGGGGTCGGCACCCCCATCATGTGGTAGCTGGAGGCGCTGTACCAGTCCAGGTTGGGAAACATCTTTTTCGCTTCCCACATCACCGCCTCGATGCGTTCCGAAACATGGAACAGGTTGAGGTTGCCGCCCGCTTCGCACAGGCGCCGCGATACCGACTTGATCGCCACGTTGCGCGGGTCGCCGATGGTATAGACCGGGTGGCCGAAGCCGATGATGATTTCCTTTTGCGCCACGCGCGCGCGGATGTCGGCTTCCGCCTGTTCGGGGCTGTGGTAGCGCTGGATGATCTCCATGGCCGCCTCGTTGGCGCCGCCGTGCTTGGGGCCGCGCAGTGCGCCGATGGCCCCGGTGATGCAGGAATAGAAATCCGACAGCGTGCCGGCGATGACGCGCGCGGCAAAGGTCGAGGCGTTGAATTCATGTTCCGCGTAGAGGATCAGCGAAGTGTCCAGCGCCTTGCGTTGCAATTCTGCGGGCGGGGCGCCGTGCAGCAGGTGCAGGATGTGCCCGGCCACCGTGTCGTCGCCGGTTTCCACTTCGATGCGCTTGCCGCTGTTGGCGTAATGGTGCCAGTACAGCAGCATGGAACCGAACGAAGCCACCAGCCGGTCGGCGATGTCGCGCGTCCCGGCCAGATTGCGGTCGTCCTTTTCAGGAAACAGCGTGCCCATCAACGAGCAGGCGCTACGCATCACATCCATCGGGTGGGCGGCGGCGGGGATCAGCTCCAGCGCGGCTTTCAGTTGCGGCGGCAGGCCGCGCAGCGACTTCAAGCGTGCGCGGTAGTCGTTGAGTTCGCCTTGGTTGGGCAGGGCGCCGTGAATCAGCAGGAAGGCGACTTCCTCGAAGGTGGATTTCTCCGCCAGTTCGAGAATGTCGTAGCCGCGGTAATGCAGGTCGTTGCCGTGGTGGCCGACGGTGCACACTGCCGTGGTGCCGGCGTTGACGCCGGAAAGGGCGACGGATTTCTTTTTCGGCTTGTTGTCGGTTTCGCTCATGCTTGTTTCCCCTGTGCAAACAACTGGTCCAGCTTCTGCTCGAATTCATGGTAGCCGAGGTAATCGTAGAGTTCCATGCGCGTCTGCATGAGGTCGAGAACATTTTGTTGCGTGCCGTCGCGGCGCACGGCCTGGTAGACCTTGAGCGCCGCCGCGTTCATGGCGCGGAAGGCGGAAAGCGGGTAGAGCACCAGCGCCACGTCGGCGCCGCGCAGCTCGTCGACGGTGAACAGCGGCGTCGAGCCGAATTCGGTGATGTTGGCGAGCACCGGCACTTTCACGGCGGCGGCGAATTGCCGGTACATCGCCAGTTCGGTGACGGCTTCAGGGAAAATCATGTCGGCGCCCGCCTCGACGCAGGCGCAGGCGCGGTCGATGGCGGACTGCAGGCCCTCCACGGCCAGCGCGTCGGTGCGCGCCATGATGACAAAATCGCCGTCGGTTTTGGCGTCCACCGCCGCCTTCACGCGATCCACCATTTCGGCCTGCGTGACGATGGCCTTGCCGGGGCGGTGGCCGCAGCGCTTGGCCTGCACCTGGTCCTCGATGTGGAGCGCGCCCGCGCCCGCCTTGATGAGGGCTTTCACCGTGCGGGCGATGTTGAAGGCGCCGCCGAAACCGGTATCGGCATCGACCAGCACCGGCAGGCCGCTGGCATCGGTGATGCGGCGCACGTCGGTGAGCACGTCGTCCAGCGTGCTGATGCCAAGGTCGGGCAGCCCCAACGAGCCGGCCGCCACGCCGCCGCCGGAGACGTACAACGCCCGGTAGCCGGTGCGCTCGGCGAGGCGCGCATGGTAGGCGTTGATGGCGCCGATCACCTGCAAGGGGTTTTCGGCGGTAACGGCGGCGCGGAAGCGCGCGCCTGCGGAAGGTGTGTTCACGGGGTTTCCTTGAGGGGTCGCAATGGGCTGATTAATGCAAACGCCGTGCCAGCCCGGGTTTAACGTGCAACACCTTGTTTTTTTATGGGGCGGTGCGTGAGCGTTCGGGTGCGATGTTTCGCGCGTGAAACATTGCGTTACAATGGTGAAATATTTCGGGTGGCGTACTTTATAAGGGGCAACACCATGGTCGGCGGCAACAGAAAACCGCGCATCTGGGTAACGGGTTTCAGCCTGGGGGGATTCCTGCCCGACATCCTGCCGGATTATGCGGCGGTGGCGGAGATTCGCGTCATCAACAAGCTCTTCGCCGAAGGGCTGGACGCCGCGCGTGGCCTGCTGGACGCCGGTGAGGCCGACGTGTTCATTGCCGCCGGAGCCAACGGCGCATATCTGCGGGCGCATCTCGACGCGCCGGTGGTGCAGATCAAGGTGAGCGGTTTCGACATTCTCCATGCGCTCCAGAAAGCGCGGGAAATCTCCGGGCGCATCGCCATTTTCAGTTACCAGGCGATCCGTGCCGAACTGGAGGAAATCAAGGAGCTGCTCAATGTCGAAATAGAGCAGTGCTACTACACCACCCCGGCGGATGCACGCGAGCGCGTCCAGCAGCTGGCGGCGGACGGTTTCCGCGTGATCGTCGGGTCGAGCATGATCAACCGTCTGGCGGAAGAAGCCGGCTTGTCCAGCGTATTCCTGTATTCCGTCGAGGCGGTGCGGCGCGCGCTCGAGGATGCCATCGACCTCGCCCGTGTCGCCCGCATCGAGGAAACGCGCCGCGACTGGCTCAACGCCATCGTGCATCACCTGGGCGAGGCCGTGGTGGCGGTGGACGGCGCGGAGCGCATCCAGTCGCTCAACCCGGCCTGCGCGAATCTCTTGGGCGTTGCCGAGGAATGGGCGCGCGGGCGGGTATTGAGCGCCATCGCGCCGGAGCTGGGCCTGGCCGATGTCCTGCGTACCGGCGCCGCCGAAGTCGAGCAGGTGCGCAAGCTGGGCAAGCGCACGATCATCGTCAGCCGCCTGCCGCTTCGCGAAGGGGATGCCGTCACCGGCGCGCTGCTCATCGGCCAGGATGCCGGCGCCATCCAGCGCGCCGACCGCAGCTTGCGCGCGCAGAGCCGCCCCAGCCAGTTCACCGCCCGCTATCACCTGGCGCAAATCATCGGTGACGCTGCGCAAATCCGCCAGGCCAGGCGGGTGGCCGAGCGTTACGCCAGGGTGGATGCCACGGTGCTGATCGGCGGCGAATCCGGCACCGGCAAGGAACTCTTCGCCCAGGGCATTCACAACGCCAGCCGCCGCGCCGCCGCGCCCTTCGTCGCCGTCAATTGCGCCGCCTTCGCCGAATCCCTGCTGGAAAGTGAATTGTTCGGCCACGAGGAAGGCGCCTTTACCGGGGCGCGGCGCGGCGGCAAGGCCGGCTTGTTCGAAGCAGCGCATACCGGCACCCTGTTTCTCGACGAAATCGGCGAAATGCCGCAGGCCCTGCAAGCCAAGTTGTTGCGCGTGTTGCAGGAAAAGGAAGTGCTGCGCGTGGGTGGCACCGAGCCTACGCCGGTCGATGTGCGCATCATCGCCGCCACCCATCGCGACCTGCGCGGCCTGGTGGAAGAGGGCGCCTTCCGTGCCGATCTGTTCTATCGTCTCAATATCCTCAATCTGCACTTGCCCGCCTTGCGCGAACGCCCCGGCGACATTCCGCTTCTCGCCGCCCACTTTCTTGCTGCGGCCCTGGAACGCCTGCGGCTGGCGCCGGACGCGGGCGGCCTGCCGTCATCTCTGCCGCCACTCCTTGCCGCCTACCCTTGGCCGGGCAATATCCGCGAACTGGAAAACGTCATCGAGCGCATCGCGGTGTTTTACGGCGCGGGCGATGCAACGGCAGGCGAAGGCGAGGCATTGCGCAGCGTGGTGCCGGAACTGTTCGTCCGGGGCGAAGGGGCGGCTGTCCGCGACCTGGGCGGCATCGCCCGCTCAGGCGAGCTGGCCTGCATCCGCGCCGCGCTGAACGAATGCGGCGGCGACCGGGGCAAGGCGGCGCAACGCCTGGGCATCAGCCGGACCACGCTATGGCGCAAGCTGAGGCAGGACGCCTGACGGAACGCATTCCCGGCAGCGCGCCGTAGCTGAAAGATGCAAAAGCGGATAACCGGAATTTTCCAATTTCCGCTGACCCAAAAAATCCGAACCAGTATTAACTGATTCGGCTTCGTCTTGTCTTGACCTTGGAAGTATTACGTTGCCTATGCGGCAAGATTATGCTTCCCGTATCACAGAGCGCGTCTGGCCTTGGTGAATTGGTGGTGCGCAGTTTACTGTCGAACTCCTCGCTATTGGGGCTAATGAGTAATGCTGCGGGTGCGTTCGATGGGGAAGCAGGCAAGATCAGGTCTGCGCTTTCTTCCTTTTCGTTTGAGCCGGAGTTTTGGGGGCGATTTGCTGCGATGCGCGTTTTCCGGTGGCGGAGTTGGCCGGTTTACGGGCAGATGCAGGCTCCACTGTGGCCTGCGTTCTCTCTTTCCGGGGCTGTGGATCTGTCGTCGTCTTCGGCGTTGACACAGACTTCTTCTTCGCCGATGCCCTGGCAGGTGTTTTCGCGGCGACAGAGGGCGGTTCCACCGGCTTCGTCCGGCGGGTTCCCGCCTTTTTCTTCGTGTCCGGCAATACCTCGGGACTGTCCATCTCGATGCCGAACACGTCGGCAAGTTGAGAATCGTCGAGCACCTTGCCCCTGGCAGGAACTTTCCTGGTTTTGACGGGTAGTTCCGCCGCCTGAGTCACCAGATCATTGGCATCCACTTGGCGCAGCGTGAAGAGAAGTTCAGGCTGAGCATCCAGACGCGCGCCCACGCCGTAGAGCACGGCTGCAACGTGTTTGCACATCGTCGCCCAGTCCGGACAAGAGCAGCCAAGCTGGATATCTTTGGGCGTGGGGAACAGGCCTGTCTTCGGCTGACAAATGCGCTCCATCACGGCTTTCGAGAGCTTGCCCTGCAATAGCTCGACCAGCGAAGCGATGGAGCCGGTGCATTCCTTCGCCAGCGACTTCCAGTGCGTATCCGGCACGGCGGTGATGCCGATTTCGATCTTGTACAGACTGGACCCCATCACCAGCGCGCGCACCTTGCCCGGCTCGATCTTCAGATCAATGACCGAGCCGTTGCGCACATAGGTTCGCCCACGCGGCAGACGATTCTCAAAATCGCTGTAGGCTTCCAGGTTGTCGCACCATGCCTTGCCCCAGAAGGTTTTGGCGATAGCCCTGCCCCCAATGACCACCGGGCTCATGTCCTGCCCGGCCTTCTTCGCCTTCGCGACCGCCTTTTCGGCCTGAGCCCGCCGCTTGGCGACCGGCACATAGGGTTTCCAGTATCCGTAACTCATGCTCTCATTCTCCGATGGAGTGGATGTCAAGTCTAACCAAATCGAGCAGTTCCGCGTCGTTCATCTCGGTCAGGTTGATTTCTGTGCCGCCTTCGAGCACATCCTTTGCCAGTTGTTGTTTGGAGCGGATCATCTCATCGATGCGCTCTTCGATGGTGCCCCGGCAGACGAACTTGTGCGCCAGCACATTGCGGTGCTGGCCGATACGCCAAGCACGGTCGGTGGCCTGGTTTTCCACGGCGGGGTTCCACCAGCGGTCAAAGTGGATTACATGAGAGGCGGCGGTCAGGTTCAGCCCGGTTCCGCCCGCCTTGAGCGACAGGACGAAGAAAGGGAACTGCTCATCTTCCTGGAAGCGCTTGACGAGTTCGCGACGCTTGCCCACCGGCGTACCACCATGTAACACCAGGCCTTCGCGCCCGAAGATGTTGCCGAGGAAAGCCGCCAGCGGCGCGGTCGTCTCCCTGAACTGGGTGAAGACCAGCATCTTTTCCTGCTTGGCGGCGATGATCTCCGCGATTTCGGCCAGCCGCCCGAACTTGCCGCTGTGTTCCGGCTTCCATGCACCATCGCCGAGCCATTGGGACGGGTGGTTGCAGATCTGCTTGAAGCGCATCAAAAAGGCCAGCACCAGCCCCTTGCGCTCGATGCCCTCTACCGTTTCCAGTCTGGCGGCCAATTCCCTGACCGCACGCTGGTAAAGGGCTGTCTGGACGGGACTCAGCGCTACCCAAGCGGTCATTTCCGTCTTGTCCGGCAAATCGTCGATGATGCGCTTGTCGCTCTTCATGCGGCGCAGGATGTAGGGTTTGACCAGCGTGCGCAGCGGGCCGTAGTGCGCCATGTTTTTCGTCAATCTGGCAAAGGCCTTCTGCGATCCCAACAGGCCTGGATGAGTGAAGTCGAAGAGCGACCACAGATCGGAAAGACGGTTTTCCACGGGCGTGCCGGTAAGGGCGATGCGCGCCTCGGCCTGGAGTTGCTTGACCGCCTTGGTCTGCTTGGCGGATGGATTCTTGAGCGCCTGCGCCTCGTCGGCCACCGCCAGGTGCCAGCGCATCGCCAGCAGATTCGGCAGGCGCATCAGCGTGCCGTAGCTGGTGATGACCAGATCGGCGCCCGCCAGCCGTTCGGCGTCCAGCGCGCGCAGCTCCTCCTGCGCCATCGCCGACGGGTGCGCGATGAGGCAGCGCAGGGTGGGGGTGAAGCGTTCAGCTTCCTGTTGCCAGTTGGCCAGCAGCGAAGCCGGGGCCACCAACAGACTGGGGCGCGTTCGCTGCAACGTGAGCAGAAGCGCCAGTACCTGGATCGTCTTGCCCAGCCCCATGTCATCTGCGAGACATGCCCCCAGCCCCATCCGGGTGAGCAGGTGCAACCAGCGCACCCCCGCCTGCTGGTAGGGACGCAGGCTTGCTTTCAGCGCCGGGCCGGGGGTGACGGCGGCCAATCCTTCCGGCGAGCGCAATCCCTGGAGCATCTCGGCCAGCCAGTCTCCGGCGACGATTTCCGACCAGTCCGGATCGGCAGGTACGGCATCGTCGAGCGCGGCGCCCGCCAGCAGGCGCATGGCCTGACCGAAGGGCAGCCCCCCCGCAGCCGCATCCTCGATGCCCTGAAAACGCGCGATAAGGTGTGAGAGCCGATCGCGGTCTAACTCCACCCACTGGCCGCGTATCCATTGCAGCCCGGCGCTCGCTGCCAGCAGAGACTGGATTTCGGCGGGGGTCAGCGGCTGCCCATCAAGCGTGACTTCCATGCGGAAGTCGAGCAGGGCATCCATGCCGAGCAGCGAGGGATTCTTGGTGCCGACGGTAGCGGAGACCTTAGGCCGGGCGGGACGATCCGCCGCCCAGGTTTTTGGCATGCGCACGACGATGCCCGCCCCTTGCAGATGCGGCACATCCTTGAGGAAGTGCACCGCCTCCTCGACACCCCAGCGCAAGGGATGATATATCTCGCCCTCGTTGACCATGTCGGTCAGCCAGGCGCAGCTTTCCGCCGCCTTTTGCACAGGAAGGAGCAGGGACAGAAGCTGCGCCTTCTTCCTGCCGCCGGAGAATTCCGCCAGGGCTTGCGAAAGCGGCAGGTGCTGCGCCTTGCCGTGCGCCGACAAGCGCGAGGTGTAGGTGGCGAGAAAAGCGAAGGGGTATTCCGCATCCTTGCGGTTTTCGGCAAGGTTGAAATGCACGCGCCCGACAAGATTCCAGGCCGGATGTTTCGACTTGAGAAAATCCAGCAGCGACCCGCCGAAAGCGGCCAGTTCCGTCTTCACGGTCGCTTCGATCTCCGCCCAGAGCGCGCGGAAGGTTTCCGGCGTCAGATACTCCGCGCCCGTCATCGGCGGAGCATCTAGGCACAGCGTTTCGAGGGCCAGCGCATCGGGGACGGCAACCGCGATCTCGCCGTCTTCCGGCGTCGCGGTCAGCGCCGTCACAAAGCGCGCCGCGAAGTCACGCCAGAAGGCCCAAAGTGGCGGCAGCGCGGTAGCGACTTCCGCCGCGCCCAGGTGCAGCAGGCCGTGCCCGGCGCCTCGCGCAAAGGCCGCAGCAAGCCGGTCGGCCAGCGCCTCGGACAAGAGCGGCGCGTCCGCTTCCGCGCCGAACTGGAGATGCCCCTTGGGCGTCAGTTGCAGGGCGAAGGTCATGCTGCGCGACTTCCCGCCGGAATGCGGGAGACCTTATTCATCTCGGCATCCCGATTTGCTCCCAGCCTCGATCTGCTTGACCACCCGGTCGAAGTCGCTCTCGAACAAGCGATCCTGCACGATGCGATATTTTTCAAATTCACTTTCAGCGTGGGCCTTGGCAAGTTCAGCGGTGACCTTGCCCGCATCCTGAAGAATCTCCCTGTCCCAAAGTTTCAGGAACCCGCCAAGGCGTTCTTCCCAGTCCGCCATGGTCATGGGAATACGACGCATGGCTTGGAGTTCCGCCATGTCGAGATAGGCGGAGACAATCCGTTGCATCTGCGCCAACTCGAACTCCGAGAGGTAGTTCTTGGCAATGGAAACATCGTATCTGTGGATCTTCCTCTGGGGAGCACCTTCCCAACTGGCCAAGCCCATGTTCTCTTTTTGGTGATCTGCCCGATCCACAATGACTTCTGCCGCTGTCTGGCCGTGAATGGCGTAGTGCAGTTTGTTCTGAACCGCAGCGAAAAAACGTTTGGTCGCCGTGGCGGACGGGTCATAGTCCAGCGCGGTGGCGTAGATGTCGGTGATCTTCTGGTAGAACTTGCGCTCGGAAAGCCGGATTTCCCGGACTTTTTCCAGTTGCCGCTCAAAATACTCATCGCCCAGGATACTGCCGCCGTGTTTGAGGCGCTCCACATCCATGGTCCAGCCCTGAATCGTGTAGTCCTTCACGATTTGATTGGCCCATTTGCGGAACTGCACGGCGCGCTCGTTTTCAATCTTGAAGCCGACGGCGATAATGGCCTGCAGGCTGTAGTGCTTGACCTGATAGTTTTTGCCATCGGCAGCAGTTGTTAAGTACTGCTTAATAACTGCCGCTTCTTCGAGTTCGCTGTCAGCAAAAATACGTTTCAAATGCTGGTTGATGGCGGGCACCGACACATCGTAGAGGGTAGCCATCATCTTCTGCGTCAGCCAGATGTTCTCGTCTTCATAGCGCATTTCCACGCTGGTTTCCGATTGCCCCCCCGCAGCGACAAAGGTCAGATATTCAGCCGCTGATGAACGGACGATGGAGACCTCATTTTTCTTGGGAACCTGTGGAGGTTTGTTTTTGCTCATCCCTACCGCCCTCGCATGCATTTGCGGGTTGTCATGGCTTCACACCGTAAGACCCGGCCAGTCGCTCGCGCAGGCGCGGGTCGCTGATTTGCGCGATCAGATCATGAATGGCGGACAACGGGTTCTCCTGATTCTTTGCGCAACCTATTTGGCTCAGGCCTGTCGTTTGAGCCAAATTGCAATTTAAATATAATCATGGTGTTGCTGCGATATTTCGACAGTTTGCGCTTCCCGTTTGGCTCAAGTGGGGCAGATAGGCGCAGTGGTGAGCCAAATCAGCCGATGACGGTATAGCGTGTGCCATTGCGCACACCCTCCGACTGTAGCTTCCCGGCGGCGAACTTCCCAAGCCAGCGCGACCCTCGCGACGACCGATGCACAATACCCCAAGGTTGGTCAGGAAATCCTCCTGTGCCAGCAAGTAATGGTCGAGAAGCTCCGGCTCGGTTTTCTCCTTGACCGAATCCTTGACATGGTCTGAGGCGCGGATGGCAGCGGCGAAACCTGCGCCCATTTCGGGGACTGTTCAAATTGACTGCCGATTGCTATCTTATCATGCGTTTACAGTCCAAATCACAAATCAGATTTGCTCGGAAACGCTTGGCTTTCTGATCGAACAGCCAGAACACTGCCGACGGAAGGCGGGGTCAAGCTGACCATCTTCATCCCAGTGCGCTTTGTGCGACACAAGGCGAAGAAGATGATTCTGCGTCCGACAGCCGATGGGCGCGCCACGCCAGCCCATGTGGGTGCAGACGCCACCTTGATGTGTGCGTTGGCGCGAGGGATTTACTGGCAGCAGTTGCTGGATGAGGGCAAGGTAGCCAGCATCAGTGAGTTGGCGGCTGCGGAGGAGATGGACAAGGTTCGGGTTCAGAAGACCTTGAAGCTGGCACGGCTGGCGCCTGATCTGGTCGAAGATATCGCCCGGGGAAAACAGCCGGTGGGGTTAACGCAGGAGTTCTTCATCCGCCATCCACTGCCGGACGACTGGGAGGATCAGCGGCGGGTGATTCGGGAAATGGCAGTGTGAAGCCGAGTTTGAAAAGGTGCTTGGCAGGCGTTTCGTGGCGCAAACCGCCGCCTGGGAAGCCCCGTCATTGCTGGGGGTGGTGCGCAGGACGACCTGCGCATAAACAGAGAAAAGAGAGGAATTGGCGCGGGTGGGGCGGCGAAATTGAGCGAAGGTCGGGGCTACATGAATTCGCATCAAACGCGCAGGCCCGCGTGGCGCGGGGTTTCGCGGGGCGTGAAAAAGGCCAGAGCGCATCTGGCCTTGAGGATATGGTGGACCGAATGAGGATCGAACTCACGACCTCCGCATTGCGAACGCGGCGCTCTCCCAGCTGAGCTATCGGCCCAATTAACGCGGTCATTTTACCTTATAATTTCCGAAAATTGAAAACCCGCCCGGCGATGGCTTGCCGGTTTTGTGCCGCCTGTTCGCGGACTTTGCCTGATTTCGGGATTGCTTTCCCCCCATGCCCATGACCGACTTGCTGACCGCCTCCCGCCCTCTCAACCGCCGCGATTACCGCACGCTGGCTCTTGCGGCGCTGGGTGGGGCGCTGGAGTTTTATGATTTCGTGATTTTCATTTTCTTCACGGTGGTGATCGGGCAGTTGTTCTTTCCGCCCGACATGCCGGATTGGCTGCGCCAAGTGCAGACTTTCGGCATTTTCGCGGCGGGTTATCTGGCGCGCCCGCTGGGCGGCATCGTTATGGCGCATTTCGGTGATTTGCTGGGGCGCAAGAAGATGTTCGCCCTGAGTATATTCATGATGTCGGTGCCGACTCTGGCCATCGGCCTGCTGCCGACCTACCAGACGCTGGGAATCTGGGCGCCCTTGCTGCTGCTGGCCATGCGCATCATGCAGGGGGCGGCCATCGGCGGCGAGGTGCCGGGCGCTTGGGTATTCGTCGCCGAGCACGTGCCGGCGCGGCATATCGGCTTTGCCTGCGGCACGCTGACTGCGGGGTTGACCGGCGGGATACTGCTCGGTTCGCTGGTCGCCACGGCGATGAATACGCTGTATTCCCCGCAGGAGTTGCTGGATTACGGCTGGCGCATTCCGTTTCTGGTCGGCGGTGTTTTCGGACTGGTTTCGGTGTGGTTGCGCCAGTGGTTGCAAGAAACCCCGGTGTTCAGGGAAATGCAGGCCAATCAGGCGCTGGCCGAAGAGCAGCCGCTGAAAACCGTGCTGCGCGAGCATCGGCGCGCGGTGGTGCTATCGATGATCCTGACCTGGCTGCTTTCCGCCGCCATCGTGGTGATGATCCTGATGACGCCGACGCTGGTGCAAAAACTCTATGGCATTCCCGCCGCCACGGCTTTGCGGGCCAATGCGCTGGCGACGCTGTTCCTGTCCTTCGGCTGCGTGCTGGCGGGCGCCATCGTTGATCGTTTCGGCGCGGGGAAAACGCTGGTGCTCGGCTGCGTGTTGCTGGCGGGGACTTCGTGGCTGTTTTACAGCGGGGTGAAAGCCGATCCCGCACAGATCAACCTGTTGTATGCGCTGGCCGGTTTGAGCGTGGGGGTGATCGGCACGGTGCCGTTCGTGATGGTGCATGCTTTCCCGTCGGCGGTGCGTTTTTCGGGGTTGTCGTTTTCCTATAACCTGGCCTATGCGGTATTCGGCGGCATGACGCCCATCGTGGTCAGCCTGCTGCTGCCGCTCGACCCGATGGCGCCGGCGCACTACGTGATGGCGCTCAGTGCGGTGGGTGTGCTGACCGGCTTATACCTGTGGCGTGAGGAAAAGCATAGCCGGGTCGGGGTGTTGCGCCCGGCCTAGCCTGCTGGGAACGTGTTCTGGGGCGGCACGCCCAGCAACGGCTTCAACGCCGTCTGCAAGCTCGGGAACACTTTGGGATTCGCCTTTTCCAGTCCCGCCAGCACTGTTTTCATGTGCATGCGCTCGGTGGGCATGCCGAAGCAGGCCGGGCAGTTTTCCATGATCACCGGCAGTCCTGCCGCCCTGGCGAAATCGGCGGTCTGGCGCTCGCGCACGTAGATGAAGGGGCGGATGACGCGGGTGTCGCCGCGGTCATTGAGGTAATGCGCCTGCATGGTGCGCAGCTTGCCGCCGAAGAAGGCGCTCATCAGGAAGGTCTCGGCGAGGTCGTCGAGGTGCTGCGCCAGGGCCAGCACGTTGTAACCGTTCTCGCGCGCGCAGCGGTAGAGGATGCCGCGCCGCAGGCGCGAGCAGAAGGCGCAGAAGGAATCGCCCTGCATCGAGGTTTCCGCCTGCGCGACGATGGGCTGGCTTTCGTAGAAATAGGGCACGCCGAGTCCAGCCATATAGCCTTTCAGCGGCGAAGGGTCGAAATCCGGCGACTGCGGGTCGACAGTGCAGGCTGCCAGTTCGAACTTGATCGGGGCTTTTTTTTGCAGCGCCAGCAAAACATGGAGCAGCGAGAGGCTGTCCTTGCCGCCGGAAAGGCCGAGCAGGATGCGGTCGCCGTCGCGGATCATGGCGTAGTCGCCAATCGCCTTGCCGGAAGCGGAAAGCAGGGAGCGGGGCGGTTTGACGGGTTCGGTGGTCATGCAATTTCCAGGTAATGAATTTGAGGGGAAGCCAGGGTTTACAGACTGGCGCTCCGGCCGCCATCCACCGGCAGCACGGTGCCGGTGACATAGGCGGCGTCCTTGACCAGATAAGCCACCGCGCGGGCGATGTCGTCGGGGTCGCCTGCGCGCTTCAGCAAAGTATGGGAGATGATGCGGCGGCGCTCCAGTTCGTCGAACTTGGGGTCGTCTTCCGGCCAGGCGATGGGACCGGGGGCAACAGCGTTGACGCGCACTTCCGGGCCAAGTTCGTGGGCCAGCGATTTGGTGAGTCCCACCAGGCCGGCCTTGGCGATGCTGTATACCACGTAGCTTTTCATCGGGCGTTCGGCATGGATGTCGGCAATGTTGATGATGCAGCCGTGGTGCTTGCGCAATTGCGGGGCGGCGGCCTGCGACAGGAACAGCGGTGCTTTGAGATTGGTGCCGATCAGGTCGTTCCAGTCCTTTTCGCCGATGTCTCCCACCGCCGTGGGGTAGAAGCTGGAGGCATTGTTGATCAGTACGTCGAGCCTGCCGAAACATCCCACGGCATCGCCGAGGATGCGGCTGTAACTGGCCGGATCGAGCAGGTCGCCCTTCACCAGCGCCGTCGAGTCGTGGCGCAACAGGTTGAGTTCGGCTGCCAGCGCCCGCGCCTCGCCCTCGGAAGAGCGGTAATGGATCACCAGGTTCGCGCCCTCGCGGTGCAGGCGGCGGCAGATCGCGGCGCCCACGCGCTTGGCGCCGCCGGTAATGAGGATGACTTTGCCTTGCATGACGCTCTCCGCTAAACTCACCGCGCTGAATTTACCACAGCCCGCTTCTTAAAATTCACTTTTGCCATGACCACGCACCCACTTCCACCGCTTGAAGCCCTGCAACACAGCGAACGCTTGAGCGCGTTGCTGCGCGCCGAAATTGCGGCGGCGGACGGCTGGCTGCCGTTTTCCCGTTTCATGGAACTGGCTTTGTATGCGCCGGGCCTGGGGTATTACAGCGCCGGGGCGCACAAATTCGGTGCCGACGGCGATTTCGTCACCGCGCCGGAAATCTCCCCCCTGTTCGGACGCACGCTGGCGCGCCAGGCCGCGCAGATACTCGAAGCGACCGGCGGCGACATTCTGGAAGCCGGTGCCGGTTCCGGGCGGCTGGCGCTCGATTTGCTGCGCGAACTGGCCGCGCTCGATGCCTTGCCGCCGCGCTACCTGATCCTGGAGGTGAGCGCGGACTTACGCGAGAGGCAGCGCCGCTTGCTGGAAGAAAATCTGCCGCACATGGTCGGGCGGGTGCAGTGGCTGGATGCGTTGCCCGCCTCCTTCAGTGGCCTGATGCTCGGCAACGAGGTGCTGGACGCCATGCCGGTGGAGCTGGTGGCCTGGCGCGCGGGAGCCTTTTTCCGGCGTGGCGTGGCGTGGGACGGCGCGGCTTTTTGCTGGCGCGAGCAGCCGTTGAGCGCGGGGCCCTTGTTCGAAGAGGCGGCGCGCTTGCCTCCGGCACGGTTCGGCGGTGTTTACGTCAGCGAGATCGCCCCGGCGGCGCGCGGCTTCGTCGCCAGCTTGGCGCAGCGGCTGGAACGGGGGGTGATGTTGTTCATCGACTACGGTTTCGGCGAAAGTGAGTACTATCACCCGCAGCGTAGCGGCGGCACGCTGATGTGCCATACCCGCCACCAGGCCCACACCGATCCGTTTCATCTGCCGGGCTTGCAGGACATCACGGCGCACGTCGATTTTTCCGCCGTGGCGAGAGGCGCGCTTGACGCGGGGCTGGACCTGCTCGGCTACACCAGCCAGGCGCACTTCCTGCTCAACTGCGGCCTCACCGATCTCCTGGCGCAAACCCCGGCGGAGGAAGCGGTTACTTACCTGCCGCTGGCGGCGCAGGCGCAAAAGCTGGTGAGTCCGGCGGAAATGGGCGAGCTGTTCAAGGTCATCGCGTTCGGCAAGGGCATGGGGCAGCCGCTGTGCGGATTCGCGCGCGGCGACAAATGCCGCGCGCTGTGATGCCCGTCATCACCGATGTACTTTTTCAACATAAGCAAATCTGGTAGTCTCTGACATCTTTTTTTCAAGTCAGCAGGCGCGAGCCGAAAAAACCATGAGCGAATATCTTTTTACCTCCGAATCCGTTTCCGAAGGCCATCCCGACAAGGTTGCCGATCAAATCTCCGATGCCGTGCTCGACGCCATCCTGGCGCAGGACCACAAGGCGCGCGTGGCCTGCGAAACCCTGGTGAGCACCGGCCTGGTGGTCATCTCCGGCGAAATCACCACCACCGCCGCAGTCAACTACATCGACGTGGCGCGTGCCGCCGTCAAGCGCATCGGCTACAACAGTTCGGACATCGGTTTCGACTATTACACCTGCGCCGTCCTGACCGCGCTCAACAAACAGTCGCCGGACATCGCCCAGGGCGTCAACCGCACGCCGGAAGAAGAAATGGACCAAGGGGCCGGTGACCAGGGGTTGATGTTCGGCTATGCCTGCGACGAAACGCCGCAACTGATGCCGATGCCGATTTACTACTCGCATCGCCTGATGGAACGCCAGGCGCAGCTGCGCAAGGACGGACGCCTGCCCTGGCTGCGCCCGGACGCCAAGTCGCAGGTGACTATCCGCTACGTCGACGGCAAGCCGCAACAGGTCGATACCGTGGTGGTTTCCACACAGCACCACCCGGACGTTTCCCACGCGCAAATCTCCGAGGCGGTGATCGAGGAGATCGTCAAGCCGGTGATCCCCGAAAATCTGCGCGCCGCCAACATCCGTTACCTCATCAACCCCACCGGGCGCTTCGTGGTCGGCGGACCGATGGGCGACTGCGGCCTGACCGGACGCAAGATCATCGTCGATACCTACGGCGGCGCGGCGCATCACGGCGGCGGCGCCTTCTCCGGCAAGGACCCTTCCAAGGTGGACCGTTCCGCCGCCTATGCCTGCCGTCACGTCGCCAAGAACATCGTCGCGGCGGGGCTGGCCAGCAAGTGCGAGGTGCAGGTGGCTTACGCCATCGGCGTGGCCAAGCCGGTCAGCCTGATGGTCAACACCTCCGGCACCGGCAGGATTGCCGACGAAAAAATCGCCCAACTGGTGGAACAGCATTTCGATCTGCGCCCGCGCGCCATCATCCAGAGCCTCGACCTGCTGCGCCCGATTTACGCGCGCACTGCCGCCTACGGCCACTTCGGCCGCGACGAACCCGAATTCACCTGGGAAAATATCGACAAGGCAGCGGCGTTACGCGCCGATGCCGGCCTGTAAGGCCGCACGGAGTACTTGTCGATATTTGGGCGAAGGCTAACCTCCGCGCAAGCGGAGGTTAAGGTGCGCAGCACCGGCCGGAGCCAAAACACGGACAAGGCATCAGCACTGCGTGCTGATGTCGGCCTGTAATATCCGGGGATCAGATTTCATCCAGGTGCCGTCCCACCGAGAGGAAGGCGCCCAGCCAGCCGAGTAGGGTGGCGAACAGCAGCAGGGCGAGGATGTCGGCGGCGGCGGGAATGGCGAGGTGGAAGTTGAGGTTGTACAGGGCGGCTAGGTGCGCGATGCCATCGTTGAGCAAATAGAACGCGGCGGCGACGATGAGCCAGGCAACGGCGCCGCCGACCAAGCCTTGCAAGGCGCCGTGATAGAGGAAGGGGCGGCGCACGAAGGGATCGGTGGCGCCAATCAGCTTGCTGACTTCGATTTCATCGCGCTGAGAGAGGATTTGCAGGCGGATGGTGTTGCCGGTGATGACCGCCAGCGCGAAGCCGAGCAGCGCGGCGAGAATCAGCACCGCCCGGTGTCCCAGCGCCAGCAGGGCGTCGAGGCGCCGCACCCAGGCTTCGTCGAGCAGGGTGCTTTCCACGCCGGGCAGTTGCCGCAATTCCTCTTGCAGGCGCAGGATGTCGTCTGCGCCGTTTGCGGCAGGGCGCACCGTGAACACGTCGGGTAAGGGGTTTTTTTCCAGTCCGGCGGTGATGTCGTCCAGCCCGGCATGCGTGCTCAGCTCGCGTAGCGCCTGGTCGCGGGAAATGAAATGGTGTTCCGCGATCTCCCGATGTTTTTTCAGGTTTTCCTCGATGGCCTTGATTAGCGTGTCGTCCGCCTTGGCGGAGAGCACCAGGGTAAGACGGGGCTCGCCGTGCGTGTGCCCGGCCAGGTCATGGAAGTTTTTCAGCAGGGCGTACAGGCCCGCCGGCAGGCTCAGGCTGACACCGATCACCAGCACCGTGAGCAGCGTGGCGACGGGCGTGCGGGCGAACTGGCGCAGCACCAGCGCGGCGGCCTGGGCGTGTTGCATCAGCCAGATATTCATGACGCGGATAACCTTCCGTGGTCGAGAGTGAGCAGGCGCGCTCCCCAGGTGCGCGCGGCCTCCGGGTCGGGGGTGGCGATGACGAGGGTGACGCCGACCTGGTTGAAGGACTTGAACATTTCCAGGATGTCGCGGGCGTAGTTGGCGTCCAGGTTGCCGGTCGGTTCGTCGGCCAGCAGGATGGAGGGCCGGTTGACGATGGCGCGGGCGATGCACAGGCGTTGCTGCTCGCCGCCGGAAAGAGCTACCGGAAAGGCCTTTTCACGCGCCAGCAGGCCGACCTTGTCGAGCGCGGCGCGCACCCGGCGCGCGCCTTCCGTGGGGTCGAAACCGGCGATGTGCAGCGGCAGCATGACGTTTTCGAAGGCGGTGCGGTTGAACAGCAGCTTGTGGTCCTGGAACACCAGGCCGATGTTGCGGCGCAGGAAAGGCACGGCGGCACGGCTCATCCTGCCGACGTTTTGCCCGTTGACCACCACGCTGCCGCCGCTGGGTGTTTCGATGGCGGCGATCAGCTTGAGCAGGGTGCTCTTGCCGGCACCGGAATGCCCGCTGACAAACACCATTTCGCCGGTCTCGATGGTAAAGGTGACGTCGTGCAGCGCCTCGAAACCGCCAGGGTAGCGTTTGCTGACGGCGCTGAAGGCGATCATGAGCGGAGGATCATTTGAACAGCGCGTCGGCGAATTCCCGCGCGACGAACGGGTGCAGGTCGTCGATGCCTTCGCCCACGCCGATGAAACGCACCGGCACCGGGCAGGTTTTGGCGATGGCGGCGATCACGCCGCCGCGTGCGGTGCCGTCGAGCTTGGTCAGCACCAGGCCGCTGAGGCCGAGCGCGTCGTTGAAGGACTTGACCTGCGCCAGCGCATTTTGGCCGGTGTTGGCGTCGAGAACCAGCAGCACTTCATGCGGGGCGCTGGCATCGGCCTTGGCGATCACGCGGCGGATCTTTTTCAATTCCTCCATCAGGTGCAATTGTGTCGGCAGACGCCCGGCGGTATCCGCCAGCACGATGTCGATGCCGCGCGCATGGGCGGCCTGGATGGCGTCGTAAATCACGGCGGCGGCATCGTTACCCTCCTGGCTGATGACGGTGACGCCGTTGCGTTCGCCCCAGGTTTGCAACTGTTCGCGCGCGGCAGCGCGGAAGGTGTCACCGGCGGCGAGCAGCACGGATTTGCCCTGCGCCTGGAAATATTTGGCCAGCTTGCCGATGGTGGTGGTCTTGCCGGCGCCGTTCACGCCCGCCAGCATGATGACAAAGGGTTTGTTTGTGCCGACGTCGAGCGGCTTTTCCAGCGTTGCCAGCATGTCCGTCAGGGCGTCGTGCAGCGCCGCCTGCAATTGGCTTGCGTCGCTCAGCCCCTGGCGCTTGACGCGCGCGCGCAAGTCGTCGAGCAGCGCCTGGGTGGCGTGGATGCCGACATCCGCAGTGAGCAGGACGGTTTCCAGTTCCTCGTAAAGTTCTTCGTCGATCTTGCCGCCGCCCAGCAGGCCGCCGAGTTTTTGTCCGAGATGGTCGCGCGTCTTCGCCAGTCCGCGGCGCAGGCGTTCGCTCCAGGAAAGCGGTTTTTCGGCGGGAGTCTCGTCGCTGGGAGATTTGTCCTTGGGAGAATCGTCCCTGGCGGATTTGAAGAAACTAAACATGGGGGGATTGGTCAGACGCTACGCTATAATTTTTAACCTCGCCATTTTAGGCGATAAGGAGGGTTTGTGCGAAGTTTACCGAATTTACTGATCTCCGCCTGTTGTCTGGCGCTGTTCCATGCGCCGTCAGCATTGGCGAACACCCACGAGTTCCGGCTCGACAACGGCATGAAGCTGATCGTCAAGGAAGACCATCGCGCCCCCGTGGCGGTGGCGCAGGTGTGGTACCGCGCGGGCAGCATGGACGAGGTGAGCGGCACCACCGGCGTGGCCCACGTGCTGGAGCACATGATGTTCAAGGGCACGAAGGATGTTCCGGGCGGCCAGTTTTCCAAGATCATCGCGGCGGCGGGCGGCAAGGAAAACGCCTTTACCAGTTCCGACTACACCGCCTATTTCCAGCAACTGCAAGTCGCCAAGCTGCCGGTCTCCTTCAAGCTGGAAGCCGACCGCATGAGCAATCTGGTGATTTCCGACGAGGAGTTCGCCAAGGAAATCAAGGTGGTGATGGAAGAGCGCCGCTGGCGCACCGACGACAAGCCGCAGGCGCTGGTGTATGAGCAGCTGCGTGCGGCGGCGTTCAATTCGCATCCCTACCGTCATCCGGTGATCGGCTGGATGAACGACCTGGAGAACATGACGGCGGAGGATGCGCGCGACTGGTACCGCCGCTGGTATTCCCCGTCCAACGCCATTCTGGTGGTGGTGGGCGCCGTCGAGCCGCAGGCGGTGCTCAAGCTGGCGCAGGAACATTACGGCAAAATCCCCGCGCGCGCCCTGCCTCCGCGCAAGCAGCCGGTGGAAGCCGGGCAGCGCGGCATCAAGCGCCTGACGGTGAAGGCTCCGGCGCAACTGCCCTATCTGCTGATGGGCTACCACGCCCCGGCGCTGCAAAATCCGGGAAACGACTGGGAACCCTATGCGCTGGATGTGCTTTCCGGCGTACTCGACGGCCATGCCTCGGCGCGGCTCAATAAATCGCTGGTGCGCGAGCAGCAGGTGGCGAGCGCGGTGGGCGCCGGTTACGACCTAGTCGCGCGCGGCCCGAGCATGTTCCTGCTCGACGGCACACCCGCCGAAGGCAAGACGGTAGGGGATCTGGAAGCCGCCTTGCGCGCGGAAGTCGAGAAGATCAAGCAGGACGGCGTGAGCGAGGAGGAGTTGCAGCGCGTCAAGGCGCAGATCGTCGCCAACCGTGTGTACCAGCGCGATTCGATGTTCTACCAGGCGATGCTGATCGGCCAGATGGAAACCACCGGCCTGCCGCACCAGGCGCTGGATGTCATTCTGGACAAGCTCAAGGCGGTCAGCGCCGAGCAGGTGCGCGAGGTGGCGCGCAAGTATCTGGTCGACGAACGCCTTACGGTGGCGGCACTCGACCCGCAGCCGCTGGACGGCGCCAAGACTGCAAAAGCACCCGAAGGAGGCCGTCATGCACATTGAAAAATCCCTGTTCGCAATTTTATTGCTGGCGCTGAGCGCCGCTGCCCAGGCCGCGCCGCAAATCCAGCACTGGCGCACGGACAACGGCGTGCGCGTGTATTTCGTGGAAAACCACGACTTGCCGCTGCTTGACGTCAGTGTGGATTTCGATGCCGGCAGCCGCCGCGACACCCCGGAAAAATCCGGGCTGGCGGCCATGACCCGGCGCCTGCTGTCCCTCGGCGCGGGCGGTCTCGACGAAAACCGGATATCCCAGCGCATGGCCGATGTCGGCGCCTCGCTGGGCGGCAGTTTCGACCCCGATCGCGCGGGCGTCAGCCTGCGCACCTTGAGCAGCGAGCGCGAGCGCGAACAGGCGCTGGACGTGCTGGCGCGGGTGGTGCAGCAGCCGGAATTTCCCGAGCAGGTATTGCAGCGCGAGAAGAACCGCAGCATCGCCGGTATCAAGGAAGCGGAAACCCAGCCCGATTACCTTGCCGCCAAGGCGTTTCGCACCCTGCTGTACGGCAATCATCCCTACGCCCTGCAACAGGGCGGCGAGGTGGCGACGGTGGGCGCGCTGACGCGCCAGGATGTGCAGGATTTCTGGCGCACCCACTATCGCGCGGACAACGCCCAGGTGGCGATTATCGGCGACGTGACGGCGGCGCAGGCCAAAGCCATCGCCTTGCGGCTCACCGCCGATCTGCCGCGCGGCGCGGGGGAAATCCGGGCGCTGCCGCCGGTGGCGCGCGATCTCCCGGCGCAAATCCGGCGCATCGCCCATCCGGCCACGCAAAGTCATATCCTGGTGGGTGTGCCGGGCATCAAGCGTGCCGACCCCGACTATTTCCCCTTGCTGGTCGGCAACTATATCCTTGGCGGCGGCGGTTTCGATTCGCGCTTGCTTGAAGAAGTGCGCCAGAAGCGCGGGCTGGCCTATAGCGCCTACAGCCATTTCTCGCCGATGAAGCAGGAAGGCGCGTTCCAGATCGGTTTGCAGACCAAGCGCGAACAGGCCGAGCAGGCGCTCGAAGTGGTGCGGGAAACCCTGGCGAAATTCGTCGCCGAAGGCCCCAGCGAAGCGGAACTCAAGCAAGCCAGGGACAACCTGACCGGCGGCTTTCCGCTACGCATCGACAGCAACCGCAAGATACTCGACTATCTGGTGGCCATCGGTTTTTACGATTTGCCGCTCACCTACCTGGATGAATTCATCGCCCAGGTTGAAAAAGTGACGGCGGCGGACATTCGCGTCGCCTTTTCCCGCCATGTCAAACCGGATGCCCTGGTGACGGTGATCGTTGCCGGTGATGGTCCGGGGCGGCAGTGAGCCGTCATCCGCCGGGCAGAAATGTGGCAGGCGGCACCCCGGCGGGGCGTAACCGGGTGCGCATCATCGGCGGCGAGTGGCGCCGCCGCTGGCTGGATTTTCCCGCAGTGGAGGGGCTGCGCCCCACCCCCGACCGGGTGCGCGAAACGCTGTTCAACTGGCTGGGGCAGGAACTGGACGGCATGGCTTGTCTCGATCTTTTCGCCGGCAGCGGCGCGTTGGGTTTCGAGGCACACTCGCGCGGCGCGGCGCGGGTGGTGATGGTGGAGCGCGACCGGCAGGCCGCCAGAGCGCTACGTGACAACGCCGCCAAACTGGGCGCGCAACGCCTGGAATTGCACGAGTCCGACGCCCTGCCGTTTCTGGCGCGCGAAACGCGCCGTTTCGATGTGGTTTTCCTCGACCCGCCTTTCCTTGGGGCGTTTTTGCCGCTATTATTCCCGCTTCTTGAAAACCGCCTCAATTCTCGCGGGCTGGTTTATGCCGAAAGCGGACAGCCTCTGGATGCGAGTGTGACGGGGCCAGGCTGGCGCATCCGGCGTGAAGGCCGCGCCGGCAAGGTATTTCATTATTTGTTGGAAAGGGCGGCGCCATGACCTTGAAGGCGATTTACCCCGGCACCTTCGACCCGGTGACGCGCGGTCACGAGGATCTGGTACGACGCGCCGTGCGCCTGTTTGACGAGGTGGTCGTGGCGGTGGCCGGCAGCCCCGCCAAGAAACCGTATTTTCCGCTGGATGAGCGGGTGGAGATGGCCTCCGCCGTGCTGGCCGACCTGCCCATGGTGAAGGTGGTCGGCTTCGACGGCTTGTTGATGGATTTTTTGCGCGCCAACGGCGCGCGCGTGGTGTTGCGCGGTTTGCGCGCGGTATCGGATTTTGAATACGAGTTCCAGTTGGCGGGCATGAACCGTAGTTTGTACGCCGAAGTGGAAACCGTGTTTCTGACGCCATCCGAACAGTACATGTTCATTTCGGCCAGTATGGTGCGCGAGATCGCGCTGCTGGGTGGCGATGTCAGTCAGTTCGTGCATCCCCTCATCAAGGAGCGCATGATGAAACGAATTTTGTCTTAACTTAACCTTGAGGAAATTATCATGGCATTAATGATTACCGATGAATGCATCAACTGCGACGTGTGCGAGCCGGAATGTCCCAATGGCGCGATTACGCAGGGTGATGAAATCTATGTGATCGATCCCGACCTGTGCACCGAGTGCATCGGCCATTACGACGAGCCGCAGTGCGTTTCGGTGTGCCCGGTGGACTGCATCCCCAAGGACCCCGCGCACGAGGAGTCCCGCGACCAGTTGCAAGCCAAGTTCGAGCGCATCAGCGCGCAGAAGTAAGTTTGGCGGACGGGTTATCAAAGCGGCGGCACCCTGCGGGGTGCCGCCGCTTTTTTTAGGCGTGACCCGCGCGCCGCCCCAGTCCTTCGGCGATGAGGGCGAGCACCAGGGTATTCAGACTGACGCCTTCCTGGCGGGCGCGGGCGGTCAGTCTGTCCCGTTTACCGGAACAACGAAAGCAACGCCAACTGTTTTTCCACCGGCAGGCGCCGGAAAATGCCGAGAAACTGGCGTTCGGAATCGCTCAAGGCGTTTGCATAATCGAGGTTGGCGGAGGGGGACGCCGCATAGTGGGCGCTTTCCGGCGCCGCCTGCCGTTCCGTGCTTTTTTTCAAGCGGGCGATGACTTCGGCATTCAGGCTGCGATTATTGATCTTCGCTTCGCGCTCCAGCAAATCCTTCAGCTCCGACGGCATCCTGACGCCGAACGGCGCGATGTCCCGCACCTTCATAACAGCTCCTCATGGCATGGTTGCACCATGTAACCACAAGACGCTTGACGGAAATAGAATCACTGTGTAACGATGGTCGCATTGTGTAATCATTCGGCAATGCGCGGATGATTCCCGGCGAGAAACAGGCTCGATGGAATTCGGGGCAGGCGTTTGTCCCGATCAGCCCTTGATCGCGATGTTTTCCAGAAACCCCAGCAGGAAAAGCTGGGCTTGGGGGGGAAGGCCATCGAAGAGCTCCAGCAGGCGCTGGCGCCGTTCCTCCGGCGATGCCGGGTCGTTATCGGAAAGCGGCATCTGTGCCGCCGCCAGGAATTTGCCGCCGTTGCCGGTTGCCAGCCACTTGGGGTTCACGCCGAGAATCTTGGCGGCCTTGAAAAGGTAAGCCGCGTCCAGCGATTTGGTCTCGCCGCTTTCCCACATCGAAACGGCGTTGCGCGAGACGCCGCACGCCTTGGCGAGCGCCGCCTGCGAAATCCTGGCGTGGCTGCGGCGCGCCCAAATGATTCTTTCCGATAACAATCCCATAGGTAAGCAATCTTTACGTTTTCGATGTAACGTATT
The DNA here is from genome assembly GCA_964527565.1 of uncultured Sulfuricella sp. Classification (GTDB taxonomy): domain Bacteria; phylum Pseudomonadota; class Gammaproteobacteria; order Burkholderiales; family Sulfuricellaceae; genus JAGXQV01. Next base: position 40,734 of record CAZGOY010000027.1, read on the forward strand.
CTTGACAATGTTGACAACATTGCTTACCTTTCGCGGGCGCTGCGGGGATTTGAGGATTTGGTGTTTAGACGACCAAAAAGACCAGCACCGAATTAGCCCGGCAACCGGGATAGTCGCGATAAAGCCACGCCTGCCGGTTTACTCAGACGATGTGCCAAAGGAGATTCCGCATGGGGTACAGCATCAAGGATATGGAAAACGCCGCCAGGAGCGCCAATCAGCGCCTTGAGCAACGTTCGCAGGAGCGCGGCGAAGCGCTGGCAAACCATGTCTTGCAAAGAACTGCCCAAGGTCGCGGCCTTTGGTTCATCGTTTTATGGCCCGCGTGGCTATTGATCTTTGCTTTCTCCGGCGTGTTTTTCACCAACCTGCTCGACAAATTCGGCCTGGGCGCACCGCTGTCCTGGATCGGGATGGCGGGTGGCGTCCTCCTTGCAAGAGCCTGGTATCTGTCCGATTTCACCGTCAATCACCCATTTCTGGGTTCCGTATTCGGCTATTTCGGCACCGCTATAGCGGCAATGATGTTGGCGCGAACTTTTGGCATTTCACTTTAATAGGGGGGGATATGGAAACGTGTCCAAGTTGTAAGCCCTGAATGCCGTCAATGACAGCGAGCGCCGGGCAAAAGCCATCGCCTACGGGTAAAGCCGGGCGGGAGATTCAACGTCGGCTGAATTTACCGGCATTTCAGGCATCCTCCGCTGCCGGATGGCTGATGAATTTGACGGCAGCGTAATCAAGGGGGAACCACCATGTCGTACAAACCGGATAGTGATGAAGTTTATTTCTGCGGCAAATGCAACCGCACCCAGCAGCCCAGCGAAGGCGAGCGCTGCAAGGTATGCGGCAAACAAACCGTCAGTTGGTATGACAGCCGCGAAACCTCCGCAGACGCCATGCGGAAATGGAAGAACGTCAACGGTTGAGCCATAACCGCGACCGGTTTCGAGCGTCGCGGTGACGTCGGCGGTGGGGCTTCCGCCTTCCCCGCCGACATCCTCCCGCAGAACTGAATTTAATTACAAGACAACCCCCCGGAGGAACCATGCGTTTCCTGATGCTCCCGCTCGCCCTTGTTTTTTCCGCCATCGCCCAGGCCGCCGGCCTCAACGACAGCGGCATCGTCCTGTGCGGCGATGCCGCCAGCAACACCGTCGATTGCAGCAGCGCCGACCCCGCCGGTTACCCGCGCCAGGATGGCCGCTTCGGGCGCGCCGCCATGGATGCCGCCGGAGTGCTCTACAAAGTGGGCGCCAGCTCCTCGCTGGGTTTCGATTTCACCAAGATCGCCAACAACGGCACGGAACTCGCGGCAAACGCCGCGCTGGGCAGCGGCGCGACCGACTGGGCCTGCACGCGCGACAACGTCACCGGCCTCACCTGGGAAGTGAAGGTCAACGACAACACCCACCTGCGCCACAAGGGCCACACCTACAGATGGTACGACACCGACAGCACGCGCAACGGCGGGAATAGCGGCAGCGTGGGCACAAACACCTGCAACGCCACCCTGCCATCCAGCCAATGCAACACCCAGGCCTACGTCACCGCCGTCAACAGCGCCCAACTGTGCGGCGCCAGCGACTGGCGCATGCCGCACAAGGACGAACTGCTCGGCCTGGTGGACCAAAGCAAGCAGGGCAGCGGCGCCGCCACCATCGACAGCACCTACTTCCCCAACGCGACCACCGGCTTGCATTGGTCAGGAACCAATTTTGCGGCCCATCCGGCCGCTGCCTGGCTCGTCTTTTTCGACTATGGCTACGACTACGGCGGCGTTAAGCCCTCTGTCAATGTCGTTCGTCTCGTACGAGGCGGACAGTAATTGACCCTTTTAAGGTTTTTTTCTGAAAGGCACCGCGATGGCGCGCTATGACCACCTGCCGATATGGGCAGCGGTATCCCCGGTGGGAGCGG